>NZ_LNQC01000001.1 GCF_001651855.1 Sinorhizobium americanum
ATGGCAAAGAGCAAATTCGAGCGCAACAAGCCGCACGTCAACATCGGCACGATTGGCCACGTTGACCATGGCAAGACGTCGCTGACTGCAGCGATCACCAAGTACTTCGGCGAATTCAAGGCGTATGACCAGATCGACGCGGCGCCGGAAGAGAAGGCGCGTGGCATCACCATTTCGACGGCACACGTCGAATACGAGACGCCGGCCCGCCACTATGCGCACGTCGACTGCCCCGGCCACGCCGACTACGTCAAGAACATGATCACCGGTGCGGCGCAGATGGACGGCGCGATCCTGGTTGTGTCGGCTGCCGACGGCCCGATGCCGCAGACCCGCGAACACATCCTGCTCGCCCGCCAGGTCGGCGTTCCGGCGATCGTGGTGTTCCTGAACAAGGTCGACCAGGTTGACGACGCCGAGCTTCTCGAGCTCGTCGAGCTGGAAGTGCGCGAACTCCTGTCGTCCTACGAATTCCCGGGCGACGACATTCCGATCATCAAGGGTTCGGCGCTCGCCGCTCTGGAAGATTCGGACAAGAAGATCGGCGAAGACGCGATCCGCGAACTGATGACCGCGGTCGACGCCTACATCCCGACGCCGGAGCGTCCGATCGACCAGCCGTTCCTGATGCCGATCGAAGACGTGTTCTCGATCTCCGGCCGCGGCACGGTCGTGACCGGCCGCGTCGAGCGCGGCATCGTCAAGGTCGGTGAGGAAATCGAGATCGTCGGCATCCGTCCGACGACGAAGACGACCTGCACGGGCGTTGAAATGTTCCGCAAGCTGCTCGACCAGGGCCAGGCCGGCGACAACATCGGCGCGCTGCTGCGCGGTGTCGACCGCAACGGCGTCGAGCGCGGTCAGGTTCTGTGCAAGCCGGGTTCGGTCAAGCCGCACCGCAAGTTCAAGGCCGAAGCCTACATCCTGACGAAGGAAGAAGGCGGCCGTCATACGCCGTTCTTCACCAACTACCGCCCGCAGTTCTACTTCCGCACGACGGACGTGAC
>NZ_LNQC01000002.1 GCF_001651855.1 Sinorhizobium americanum
CGCTCGATGCGCTCATCGGCATCGGCGTTTCGCGCCTTGAGATCAGCGACCTCGCTCTCCAGGGCGTCGGTCCGCGCCGCCTTTTCGGCCATGGCAAGCACCATGGCTTTCAGCGCTTCAACGTCGTCTGGGAGGTTGAGATCGGGCGGCGTCATCGGTTCGACCAGAGCACATTTTGCTCCGGTTTTCCTGCCCTTTCAGGCTGCTGATTCACTTCGCCGCAGGGCTTTTACCCAACAATCTCCGGCGGCTTCACCGGCACAGATCGAACCCGCTTCCAGTCCATGCCATCGATGAGCGCCAGAAGCTGGGCATGGTTGAGCTGAACCCGGTTATGACCGATGCGGGGCCAGCAGAACTGCGATTTTTCCAACCGCTTGGCGTAAAGGCAGACCCCAGAGCCATCCCACCAGACGATCTTGACCCTGTCCGCCCGTTTGGCCCGGAAGACGTAAAGCGCACCGTTGAACGGATCATTGCCGGCATCCCGCACCAGCGACAGCAAGCTGTCTGGTCCCTTGCGGAAATCGACCGGATGACTGGCGAGGAACACCTTCACGCCGGAGGGGATCATGCCGACCGCACCGCCCGGATCACCCGTTGCAAGTGCGCCTCGCTGACGTCTGCGCGAGCACGCACGATCACGTCGCCAATGACAACCTCGATCACCGCTTCGCCAGCATACGCCGCGACTACCTCACAACGCCCCGGTTCCGTGGAAACCTTCCGAGCGTTTAGGACCGCACGACGCCAGCCAAAGAGCTGCGACGGGTGAATGCCGAGCCGATGGGCGATCGCCGAGACGCTCGCCCCTGGCTCCAATGCCTCCGCCACCGCCCGTGCCTTGAACTCATCCGACCAGCGCCGGCGAAGCTGCCGCGGCGCGCCCTCAAGGCGGTCGGCAACGGCTTCGATCATATGGAAGGTTCTAGTTCCAGAACTAGGTGCAGACATAGAAGCTCACAGCAGCTCATCGTGTCCGTTACCGATACCTGACCGCTCACCCGCTCCGCCAGACGGGGTCTGCTTGCCGCTTAC
>NZ_LNQC01000003.1 GCF_001651855.1 Sinorhizobium americanum
ATCGCTCACGTCCCCCATTTGGGTGAATGACACTTTGCCCGATCTGGTGTAACGCAACGGCAAGGCACAATTTCCACTCGCACTCGCAATTGGCGAGTTGGGCGGCATAGGGGCAATAGGAGGGGACATGGCCAAACTGACGTACTTCTTTCCAGGCGGTAAGTATCCGATGGACTACACGCCGCCGATAGGCAGTTACGACTACAATCCGTCGTTCAGAGATTTCGTCGATTTGGACACAGCTACGTTGGTTGGAACGCCGAGCTCGACCACGATAACCTTTCAGCTCGATAACGGTCTGAAGCTCAAAATCATCGGAACGGGCTTTGCCTTTGATTCGGATGGCGCAACGGGCGGCACGATTTCCCGAATCGACCTTCTGCTCAACGACGGCACCACGCTGGTCCAGCGGCTCGAGAGCCTTAATTTGTCTCTAGTCGCCTTCGAAAACGCCGCCGAAACCTACGACCCGTTCAAACTCGAACAATGGCTGATGAACCGCAGCGACACGCTTGTTGGTTCCGCCGGAAACGACGACATGTTCGGTTGGGGCGGCAACGACACCTTCTCCGGAGGACTGGGCGACGACTTCATGGTCGGCGGCCAAGGCAAGGATACGTACAACGGCGGGGCGGGCAATGACTACCTCAGTTTCCGCGACGCTTTCGACGACCCGGCCGCAATCCAAGGCATCAACCTGGATGCGGCAGCCGGGACGGTAACCGACCCATACGGCAATGCCGAAACGTTCACGAGCATGGAGTCGTTCGGCGGGACGCAGTTCGCCGATACGATACGCGGCTCGAGCGCGGATGAGCAATTCGTCGGCTTTGGTGGACGAGACTATATTGATGGTCGAGGAGGCTTCGATGAGATCCGCTTCCATCGCGACGCGGAAAATGGTGGATCACTGGGCGTCACCGTTAATCTCGCCACCGGAACGGCCATCGACGGTTTCGGAAAAACCGACACACTGGTGAGCATCGAAGCCGTTCGCTCCACCAACTTCGCCGATAAGCTGACCGGAAACGCAGGGAATAACTCTTTCCGGGCCATGGCCGGTAATGATTATATCGATGGCGGCCTCGGCGCTGACAC
>NZ_LNQC01000004.1 GCF_001651855.1 Sinorhizobium americanum
ACGGGAGAGCCAGCGCAATATCGAACTGATGTGGCTCACCGGCCGCTTGATGCCGGACTTCAAGACGATTGCCGACTTCCGCCGCGACAACGGGGCAGCGATCCGCGCCGCCTGCGCGCAGTTCGTGGTGCTGTGCCGCCAACTCAACCTGTTCACCCGAGCCGTCGTCGCCATCGACGGCAGCAAGTTCAAGGCGGTCAATAACCGCGACAAGAACTTCACTGTGGCCAAGGTCGTCAAGCGCATCGAGCAGGTGGAGGCCAGCATCGCGCGCTATCTGACGGATTTGGACCGAGCTGATCGGGAGGACGGCGATATCGCCGGAGCCAAGACGGTGCGCCTCAAGGAGAAAATCGAAGGCCTGCGCCGGCAGATGCAGTCCCTCAGGGAGATCGGCAAGCAGGTCGAGGCCGCACCGGACAAACAAGTCTCTCTGACCGATCCCGATGCCCGGTCGATGGCAACCAGCGGCAAAGGCACCGGCATTGTCGGCTACAATGTCCAGATCGCCGTCGACGCCGAGCACCACCTGATCGTTGCGCATGAGGTGACCAATCTCGGCAGCGATCGGGCGCAACTGAGCGCGATGGCCGAGAAGGCCCGCGATGCGACGGGATGCGAGGAAGTCACAGTGCTGGCAGACCGGGGTTATTACAACGGTGACGAGGTGCTGGCCTGCGAGGGCACGGGCATTCTGCCCATAATCCCCAAGACGCGGACCTCCGGCAACGCCAAGCGCGGCCTCTTCACCGTCGCTGACTTCATCTATGACGCCGAGACCGACCGCTACACCTGCCCGGCGGGCGAGCACCTGACGAGGGGAAAGGTGCGCTCAGACCGCCGGGACAACATCGATCAGTATCGCAACCTCACCGCCTGCCTGACCTGCGCCCTCAAGTCCCGATGCACGCCCGACAAGATCAAGCGCCTGAAGCGTTGGCAGCACGAGAGTGTCCTCGACAAGATGCAGGCCAGACTCGACCGTATGCTCGAGGCCATGACCATCCGTCGGCAGACTGTCGAGCATCCCTTCGGAACGCTCAAGGCATGGATGGGCAGTACCCATTTCCTGACCAGAACCCTCGACCAGGTCAAAACCGAGATGAGTCTGCAGGTGCTCGCCTACAATATGAAGCGGATGATCAATATTTTCGGCGTCAAGCCGCTGATGGAGGCGATCGCCGCCTGACCACGCTCGGCCGACAGCGCGCGCCGTCACGACACGCGAAAAAAGTAGCAGTCATTGACAGTCACGCACCCGCGTTTTCACACGTCCTCG
>NZ_LNQC01000005.1 GCF_001651855.1 Sinorhizobium americanum
AACGTATGGCCCGCCCCGTCCGCAAGGGGTTTTTTGAAAGACAGCTCTGTTCAGTCTGCGTCAACGTATCCGGTCTCGAGGTCTCGCCTCGGCCAAGATGGAGATCCGCGCAGCTTGGTCCTCATAATCTGACCGGTCTCAGGCGACCGTTCAAGTTGCCCAGGTTTCCAAGCTGCCGTTCGACTGTCAGGCCATCTTCCTATCACCACCCGCAGATTGCCGCGACCGTTCGTCGGCCGCCAATGCTCGTCACAGTCCTATGCCGCCGCCATCGCTGGCTCGAAGCCGCGGTCCTTCCGCAGCACTGCCCACGCGATGCGGGCGAGCTTGGCTGCCAGCGCCACAACGACGATGTTCTTGTGCACTCTTTGTGAGAGGCTGCGCACCCATCGGCCCAGCGGCGTATCCTGTGCCGCGATATGCGGCAGCGCCGCTCGCGCGCCATGGATCAGGTTCGTTCGCAGGTAGCGATTGCCGCGCTTGGAGATTCCCAGCAACCGCGGCTTGCCACCCGTTGTCGCTTGCCGCGGCGTCAGACCCAGCCAAGCGGCAAGATCACGTCCGCGACCGAAGTTCTGTGCATCGCCGACCGCCGCAGTAAGCGCGGTGGCATTGATGATCCCGATGCCGGGGATCGTCGCCAGACGTCGGGCAGAGGCATCCTCGCGCGCCATGTGCACGAACTCGGCGTCAAAGGCAGCGATCCGCTCATCGAGTCCGCGCCACTCGGCACGCAGATCCCCGATCAGAAGGCGCATGCGCGGCGACAGTCGCGTGTCCTCCTCGTCGGCGAAGGTTGCCAGCGTATCCTCGAGTTTGCGCCGTCCCTGTGCCACGACGATCCCCCGCTCCAGAAGAAGGGCACGCAGATGGTTGATGAGCGCCGTACGTTCGGCCACCAGGCGCGCACGCGCACGATGCAGCGCCTGGATGTCCGACTGCGCCTCGCTCTTGACCGGCACGAAGCGCATCGTCGGCCGGGTTGCGGCTTCTGCGATCGCCTCGGCGTCCCGATCGTCGTTTTTGTTGGCCTTGACATAGGGACGGACATATTCCGGCGACATTAGACGGATCGTGTGGCCCATGGCGCCGAGCACCCGACCGACGTGATGCGCTCCGCAGCAGGCTTCCATCGCCACAATGCAAGGCGGCATCTTGCAGACAAAATCCGCAACGCCGTCACGACGAAGGCGACGGCGTAGAACAACGGCACCAGCCTCATTCAACCCGACGAGGCTGCACACGTTCTTGCCGAGATCAATTCCAAGCACGAATATAGACATCGGTCCGTTCCTCTCTCGTTTGCAACAAGAGCAATCTAACCGATCGCTCCGGAGAGGGGCGGGCCATCCCATAA
>NZ_LNQC01000006.1 GCF_001651855.1 Sinorhizobium americanum
TAAGTCTCTTCCCTTCCGTTGGACAGGTTGTTTCTGCCCTTCGGTTCTGAACCATTCTCCAATCCGTGACCCTGATGCCGTTGTTGGCTTCGGTCACATAGTGGCGTTCGGCTCCCGGTTTCCCATTCTCCTCAAGGAGCGCCGCCCGGCATTGCCAGGCTCGCTAGGCGATCATCAGGACGACCGGGATATCGTCGATGCGCCTTCCATGGTGCTGGTGCCGCGTCGCTGATAAGCGCGCTGGTCGCGCAGGATGTGAAAGACGATCGTCAAAAGCTTGCGCGCGATCGCAACACGCGCCTTGTTGGTTCCTCGGTTCTTCAGATGCTCGTACTGGGCGCGCAGCTGCGGATCGGTAGCGATGGCGGGCGCGACGGCCTCGACGAAAGCCCAGCGCAGCCACTTGTTGCCCTGCTTGATGATCTTGCCGTGGTAAGTCTTGCCACCGCTCGAATAGGTCGAGGGGACGAGCCCGGCATAGGCCGCCAGTTTCTTCGGCGTGCGGAACCGGCCGATATCGTCAACTTCCGCATCAATCAGCCGGGCGAAGAATTCGCCGATACCGGGGATCGTCTTCAACAGCTTCACATCGGCATTGGCCTTGGTCATCGCCCGGATCGTCGCTTCCGACTGCTTGATCCGTTCGTTGATGTCGCCGATGAAGGCGAGACCCCGATCGATCTGGATGCGGTCGATCGGCGAGACCTTCAATTCTGCAAGCTGGACGCGGCCGGCACTGCCGAACAGATCCGCGAGCTTCTTCAGCAGTGCCGCTTGCTCCGGATAGCGATCAAAGACCGTCACGATCCGGTTCTTTGTCATCGTGCGCAGTCGCACGTAGAACATCCGCTCGCGAAGGGCGATGCGCAATTCGCGGGCCTTGTCGCTCGGTGCCCAGGCTTCAGGAACGAGATCGGCTCTGAGTAGATGCGCCAACACCGTCGCGTCGATCTTGTCCGTCTTGATCTTGGCGTCGGCGATCGCCTTCACCTTCAACGGATGGGCGAGGACGACATCGTCGCAAATGTCGTCGAGCCAGTCGTACATCACCATCCAATTGCGAGTGGCCTCGACAACGGCATGGGAATTCTCGCGGTACGGTTCCAGAAATCCACCAAGCGACTGACGATCGTTCTTCACCCGCCCGGATCTGAGCGTCTTGCCGCTACTGTCCTGCACGACCAGATGGCTGTAGGATTTGTGGTAATCGACGCCGATATGGTAATCATAAGAGGCAGTCATGCTTCCAACTCCTTTATTGAGATCTTGCGAACCCCAATAAGGTAAGCCGAGAGGCTCGAAGCGTGACTGTCCCTCGATCATCGATTGCATCTCAGTGATCCGTTCTCTCAGCGGGCGCGGCCTCTTTCATGCCACCTCCT
>NZ_LNQC01000007.1 GCF_001651855.1 Sinorhizobium americanum
CTAGTGCCCATCCATAAACGCCTGTTTTTCTGCGGTTTTGCAAGGTTGTTTGCCGGCTGACATCGTTTCTTGGGACGCGTGATGGCACAAGGCGGCGCAGGTTATGGCCCGAAGAGCGATCTGGCGGCAATGGGTCATGGGGTATCGGCCGACGCTCGCCGGCCTTGCTCTGAACGCCACCGGATCAGGAGCGTCAGGTCGGCCTGAGGCGGGCGAAGAGGGCGAGATTGTAAGCGACCACCGAGGACCAGACATAAGCCTTGAAGTGGTCGAGCCCACGCCAGGTGCAGCGCCCCAAGCCATAAGCGCGTTTCAGGCAAGAGATGCCGGCCTCGATGCCGGCGCGGAAGTTGCGCAGCTTGCGATAGACCCAGCGGCTGCTGACCATGTCTTCGATGCTGAGGCCGCGCTTCTTGTGGAAGGCCATGTCGCGGATTCCGCGGGCTTTGGCTCCGCTCAGATTTTCGCGGCTGGCATAGCCGCCGTCGGCCGCCGCCTGACGCGGCGGCTCGCCGTAAAAGGCGATGTGGCGTTCCAGCATCGGCAGCAAGCGCTCGCTGTCGGTCGGGTTGCCGGCTTCGATGACGAGGTCGAGGATCAGTCCGCTTCTGCCGGTGGTCAGATTGAGTTTGTGGCCGTAGTCGACGTCGCGGCTGCCCTTGACGATGATGTCGGCATGCGGCTCGAACAGGCTCACCAGCTTCTCGCCGGCAGGGACCGTATCCCCGACCAGGACCCGCTGTTCGGCCTGGGCGATGATCCGCTCGATCAGCGGCCGGTAATGGCGGAGTTGGGCCTGCCACAGTTCGCCGGCCGGGCCCGCCGTCAGCGGCACCTGTTCACTGGCCTGCTGCAGATAACTCAAAGTCGTGCGCGTGATCTTGAGCAGTTCGCGATAGTGCCTGATTCGTTTGGGGCGGCCGCGGGTATATTCGATCGCCCGAGCCCGCTTCTTTGCCGCGCGGCGATGGTCGTGCCATGGGATGGCGCTACCCAGCGCCTCGGCCTGCTGCAACAGCCGCACCGTCACCCGGACAGCGTCCCATAACAGGCTGCTGTCGCTCGGTTCATGTATCGGTGCGGCGGTGACGGTGCTGTCCACGCGCACGACCTTGCCACTTTCCAGCTTCTCCTGCCGGGCGCTCGCCAGCAGCACCCCGTTGATCTCTTCAAAGGTTTGCGCCCGGATCGCGCTGATCGTCTTGTGCAAGACCGACTTCTTCGGGTTCCAGCCCCACGGCAGCCGGGCAAACGCCCGGAACGAGGCGGAGTCTTCGAGATGGAAGGCCAGTTCCTGGTAACTCAACTGGCGATGCTGCTTGAGCAGCGCGCAGCGCAGCACAGCCTCGGCTGGTAGCCCCTCGCGGCCGGTCTGTCTGAGACCATGCCGGCGCAGGTCCCCCGCTACCAGCCCGAGCAACTCGC
>NZ_LNQC01000008.1 GCF_001651855.1 Sinorhizobium americanum
GTAAGCGGCAAGCTGAGGCCATTCAGCCGACGTAGTTCCACGGCATGAGTGCGTCGATTTCGCTGCTCGGCCAGCCATTGGCGATGCGCTCAAGGGTCTGGCTGAGCCAGGCAAGCGGATCGATATTGTTCATCTTCGCCGTCTGCAGCAGCGTCGCGATGGTTGCCCAGGTCCGTCCCCCGCCGTCGCTGCCAGCAAAGAGTGAGTTCTTTCGCGTAATCGCTTGGGGCCGGATTGCTCGCTCGACGATGTTGGAGTCGAGCTCGATGCGGCCGTCGGTCAGGAAGCGCTCGAAGATGGCGCGACGCGAGATGGCATAGCGGAGCGCATCGGCGAGCTTCGATTTGCCGGAGACCCGAGGCAGGGTCTTCTGCCAGAGGGCGAAGAGGTAGGTGACGATCGCCGCGGAGGCCTCCTGACGCGCCGCGACACGGGCGTCAGGACTTTTGCCGCGGATGGTCTCCTCAATCTGCCAGAGCTTTGCCATCCGCTCGACCGTCGTCGTTGCGATCTCGGAGCTTTTGCCGACATGCAGCTCATAGAACTTGCGCCGACTGTGTGACCAGCAGCCAGCCAATGTGACGCCGTCATTGCCGCCGTCGGAGCGAACCAGCTTGTTATAGGCGGCATAGCCGTCGACTTGCAGGATGCCGCGGTAGCCGTTGAGATGGCGGGCAACGCACTCGCCGGCTCGACTGTCCTCGAAGCGATAGACGACCATCGGCGGACCGCTGCCGCCAAATGGTCGATCATCTCTGGCATAGGCCCATAGATAGGCTGTCTTCGTCGATCCGGAGCCGGGAGCGAGCGTCGGCAAGGTGGTTTCGTCGGCGAAGATCCGTTCGGCCTTCTTGATCTCATCGAAGAGGTAGTCGGCGAGGATCTCCAGCTCGAAGCCGAGCTTGCCCATCCATTGGGCCATCAGCTTGCGATCGAGCTCGACCTTGTCGCGGGCGTAGATCGCCTCCTGTCGGTAGAGCGGCAGGCCATCGGCATACTTGGAGACGGCAATCTGCGCCAGAAGCGCTTCCGTCGGAATGCCGCTCTCGATGATGTGTGCCGGCGCCGGTGCCTGGATAACGCCGTCCTCGTTTTTGAAGGCATACTTCGGCCGGCGGGTGACGATGACGCGGAACTTCGCCGGCATGATATCCAGCCGCTCCGACACGTCCTCGCCGATCAGCACCTTCTGCTTGCCGGCATGCTCCGGCAGTTCCTCCGGCTCTATCACGACTTCGACCCGTTCCAGGTGGGGTGCGAAGCCCTTGCGTGGCCGCGGCGGACGTTTGCCGTCCGGACGCTCGCGGCCCTTGCTGACCTGTGCCCTGATCGCGGCGATGCCGGTCTCGATTTCCTCGAAGACAAAGGCCTGCTGCTCGTCGTCGGTGCTTGGGGAGCCGAGCTTTTCCGATCGCCGGCCGAAGCGGGCGCGATCGAAGGCTTTCAGGATCTGCGTCAGCCGCTCGATGCGCTCATCGGCATCGGCGTTTCGCGCCTTGAGATCAGCGACCTCGCTCTCCAGGGCGTCGGTCCGCGCCGCC
>NZ_LNQC01000009.1 GCF_001651855.1 Sinorhizobium americanum
CTACGGCGCTCCTATGACGATCACGACTGATTGTGCTCATAGTAATTCTGGCACCAAAATTGATGCCGTTACAAGATCGGGGACTTGGCAGGTGTGCTGCGCGGCTGTTGCCTGACGACGATTGATCAAGCACCTATTCGCGGATTGGCTACCACACGACCCTTTTCCGTCGCGGACCTTCCTCCTTCAATTGACCGGGCATTGATCATATCTGCCCCAGCGCCGTATCGAGGATTATCCTACATCAATCAGACCGCGCAGCACGCCAACCAAGTCCAGTGTTTCTTTCCGTTCGCAACTACCCCCTGTTGTGCCTAGGCCGCGCGCTCCGGGCTGCGCAACCCAGACCAGCTTCGCCCTGCGCGCGCTAGCGCCGTGGTTCCACAGCGACGGGCGGTGTTTGCCGGGCGATGTCCCAGATGAACCCGGCCAGCTCCCGAGCAACGGCGGTCACTACCTTGACCGTCTGCTTTCCAGAAGCGACAAGTCTCCGGAACTTGGCGCAAAGGCGAACCTGCGCTTTCCATGCAATGGCTCTAATATCTTCCGGAATCTCGGCATTCCGGTCTATCAAGCTTCGCCCCTCGCGGGCCGGGAAACGATAATGCCATGCCGATTCGATCAGCATCGTCCGAGCCGCCGCGTTACCGCTGCGGGTGATCTCTCCGCGCCTGATCCTCTTGCCACTGGAATGCTCGGCCGGTACCAGGCCGAGCCATGCCATCAGCTGTTTGGGGCTGTCGAACCGATGCAGATCGCCGATCTCCGCAACGAGCGTGGCGGCCGCCGTCAACTTGATACCTCGCAAAGCCTGAAGCGCATGGACCAGAGGACCTAGCACCCAGCCAGAGACGGCTTCCTTCAAAACGTCGTCCAACCGGTTGCAACGGGCGATCAGATCATGAATGCGCCGCTTGTATTCCTCGAACACAAATTGCTGGTGCGGAAAGGCAAACTTCTGTTCCGACAGCCAGCCCCAATGAGCCTTGCCCCAGATCGCTTTGCCGTTGAACCGTCGACCGTGACGCAGAAGGAAACTCTTCAGAGTGGACTTTGCCGCACCGAGTTCATCTTTCGCCTGCCGCCGAGCGCGGACGACGTCGCGAACCGCTTCATGCGCTTCGTCCGGCACCCACACCGCGACCAGCTCGCCGGCGCGCAACAGACGGGCTAGCGTTTGCGCGTCCCGACGATCGGTCTTCACCCGATCTCCCGGCCGCCGCGGCATTGAAGACGGTGAGATCACCATGCAGTCCACGCCGAGTTTTGCGAGGAGGCGATAGATGATGAACCCACATGGCCCGGATTCATAGCAGACGCGAAGCTCCGAGCCGCCTTGCCCGATCTTCTTCAGCGCCGAATGCAGGGCTTCAGGTCGATTGGCAATTGTCCCAAAATAACGGACCTCACTGTCAACGCCATCATCTGCAACTGCAATGGCAATAGTGTCCTGATGAACGTCAAGGCCGATAAACTTCTTTCCTGCCATGAGAGCTTCCCTTCTGTTGCTCGTTCAATGGCACATTCAGAAAGCCCCGATCTCGGCGCAAGTGATCGTCATCCGGTCA
>NZ_LNQC01000010.1 GCF_001651855.1 Sinorhizobium americanum
CGACCCTTCTGCGACATTCCTCACTAGATGTAATCGGGGAGTAATGCTTGAAAAGCGGACTCTCCGCGGGTAGCCACGACCCGCCCAATCTCCGAACTGGGAGATGGTCGCGGAGGCGGCACTAAGCTATCCTTCCCTGATTTCGGAGTGGCTGGCCATGAGTACCGGGCCGTACCAGGGGCCGAAGAAATGACTACCCACGGAGAACGCAGGCTGGCGGCAATCTTCGTTGCCGATGTGGTGGGCTACTCACGCCTTGTAGAACTGAACGAGACGGCAACGCTCGCGGCGATCAAAGATTTGCGTCGGGCCTTGTTCGAGCCATTGCTGCTGGAGCACCATGGCCGCCTCGTCAAGCTCACCGGCGACGGCCTGATCGCCGAGTTCGGGTCCGTCGTCGAGGCTGTTGCCTGTGCCGCTGCAGTTCAGAAGCAGCTTCCTGATCGGCAGGCGGAGATACCGGCTGATCGCCGCATTATCTTGCGTATCGGCATCAACCTGGGCGACGTTCTGGTCGATGGCGATGACCTCCTGGGCGACGGCGTCAACGTGGCGGCCCGATTGGAGCAAGCCTGCCCGCCGGGCGGCGTCCTGATCTCCGGAACAGCCTACGACCAGCTCTCGGGCAAGCTCGATTGTCGGTTCGCGTATGCGGGTGAGCAGCGCCTGAAGAATATTGCGCGCCCTGTGAGGGCCTATTCGATGGTGCTCGACAGCGCCCCTGACGCCGGAACGGTCGCTTGGCCTTCTGCCGCCAAGCCTGCCGTAGCGGTGCTGCCGTTCGAGAACATGAGCGGCGATCCCGAGCAGATATATTTCAGCGACGGCATCACAGAAGACATCATCACTGAACTCTCGCGCTTCCACGAGCTCATGGTGATAGCTCGCAACTCATCCTTTTCGTTCCGCGGGAAAAGCATGGACGCGCGCGACATCGGCCGCTCACTCGGGGTCCGATACCTGGTCGAGGGCAGCGTCCGGCGGGCTGGAGGTCGCGTGCGTATCACGGCACAACTCGTCGATGCCGCCAGTGGAGCTCATTTCTGGGTGGAGCGATACGACCGCGCCCTCGAGGATGTATTCGCCGTCCAGGAGGAGATTTCCCGGAGCATCGTCGCGACGGTGGCTCAGCGGATCATCCAGGACAGCGAGGTTGCTGCCCGACGGCGTCAACCGGAGGACATCCGTGCATATGACCTCTTCCTCCAAGGGAACCGCCTTTCCGACATGTTCACGCCCGAGGCCCAGGCGAGGGCGCAGGCACTTTTCGAGGGTGCGCTCCAGATCGACCCGAGCTTTGCGCGGGCCCATACGGGGCTGGCCTGGATTTGCCTGAACCGTTCGGTCGAGAACAGTGTCGGAGTGCCGCGAGCGAAGGACCAGGACCGGATTGACGCGCTACGCCAGGCCGAAGAGGCGTTGGCGAAGGATCCCAACGATCCGCGGGTGCACTCCGTGTTCGGATACATGTGCCTGATGTGGCGCGACTTCGACCGGGCCGAGCGGCACATGGACCTTGCACGGGCCATGAACCCGAACGATCCATTCATCCAGATCCTTTGGGCTTGGATACAGTCGTGCCTGGGAAAGCCGGAGCGGGCCTTGCCCGCGGCCGAGATCGCCTGCCGCCTAAATCCGTGTCACCCCAACTGGTACAATTTTTATCTTTCGCACATCCTGTTCGGGCTCGGGCGAGACGGAGAAGCGGCCGATCTCCTGGAGCGGCTCATAGCGGACGCGCCGGCGCGGCGGCACCCTCGATACCTC
>NZ_LNQC01000011.1 GCF_001651855.1 Sinorhizobium americanum
TGTAGCGGCATTTTAGAGATGCGACATATGAGCCAGTTAGAGATGCGACAGTCGTCGCCTCTTGGGATGCTGGTCAAACGTCAACGTTTGGAAGGAAGACTGGCGACGTGAAGCGTGGCTGAGACCATGAGCGTTCGGAGTCGTCATGTCTTGTTTGATCACCATGTCGCAGAAGGAATTGCATCGTCTTGAACTGATCCAGCGGATTCGCGGTGGTAGCCTGACCGTCGTCCAGGCGGCCGAGTTGCTTCGTCTTAGCCGCAGTCAGGTGCATCGGCTGCTGCAGGCCTATGACCAGGCCGGCGCCGACGGTCTCGTCTCGAAGAAGCGCGGCCGTCCGAGCAACCGGCGTTATAGCGAGGATTTCCGCAACCTGGTGCTCGACCTGGTGCGTGAGCATTATGGGGATTTCGGACCAACGTTGGCGGCCGAGAAGCTGCTCGAACGCCACCGGATAGCGGTCAGCAAGGAGACGCTGCGTCAATGGATGATGGAAGCCGGCATCTGGACGTCACGCCGCGAGCGCAAGAAGCGGGTCTTCCAGCCGCGCGGCCGGCGCGATTGTTTCGGCGAACTCGTTCAGATCGATGGCTCGCTTCATTGGTGGTTCGAGAACCGCGGCCCCAAATGCGCCCTGCTCGTCTATATCGACGATGCCACTGGCAAGCTGCTGCATCTGCGGTTTGCCGGATCGGAGAACACCTTCGACTATCTGCACGCGACGAAGGCTTACTTGCAGCAATGGGGCAAGCCGATCGCGTTTTACAGCGACAAGCATGGCATTTTCCGCACCACCCATGCTTCCAAGCAGGACAGAACCACTGGCCTGACGCAGTTCGGGCGGGCCCTTTATGAACTCAACATCGACATCATCTGCGCCAACACCCCGCAGGCCAAGGGCCGCGTCGAGCGCGCCAACCAGACGCTGCAGGATCGCCTCGTCAAGGAACTGCGGCTGCGCGGCATCGACACGATCGCGGCGGCCAACGCCTACGCGCCGGAGTTCATGGCCGACTTCAATCGTCGCTTTGGCAAGGCGCCGCGCAATCCGAAGGACATGCATCGGCCGTTTGCCGCGCATGAGAACCTCGATGGTGCGATGTGCCGCAAGGAGATCCGCAAGCTGTCGCAGTCGCTGACGCTGCGCTATGACAAGGTGATGTTCATCCTCGATCCGACCGATTTCGCCACGGCGCTCGCCGGCAAGAAGGTCATTGTCTGCGACTATCCCGACGGTCGCCTCGAGATCACCCACGAGGGGACGTCCCTGCCCTACAGAACCTTCGACACGCTGCGCTCGGTGCACCGCTGCGAGGTGGTTGAGAACAAGCGCCTTGATGACATGCTGGCGGTGGTGGCCGAGATGCAGGCCGGACGAGAGCAACAGCGCAGCAAGGGCGGGCCGCGCCGCACCGGCCAGACGGACCATATGTTCGGCATTCGCGACGGCAGCCAGAGCAATGGCTACCAGAAGCGCGGCACCAAGCCCGGCCGGAGGACGGATTTTACCAAGGATCCGGTGGTCATCGCCAAGCGCCAGCAAGCCCTTGCGCAGCTGAAAGCGGCGGAGTGATCGGGATGTCAAAGCTAAAGTTTATCTTGCAGCTGGAGCCATCCGCCGCCGACCGGGCTGCGCAACCCTGACCAGCTCCACCCGGCCGGCGGCTATCGTCTGCATATTATGCAAATATGTTCTCTTGCAAATGGAGTAATAATGAATAGGATGATGTCGCGTTTCTAAGTTGATTACTTTGTCTCAGCTTTAAATAGCTGTGACA
>NZ_LNQC01000012.1 GCF_001651855.1 Sinorhizobium americanum
GCCGCAAACAGGATCCCGATGGAGGAATGCATGTCCAATCCCATTTTCAGTCAGACCTATCGCCGCCGCAGCGTACTGAAATCGCTCGCAGCCGCCGGCGCGCTGCCCTTAATCGCGCCGCTCGCCTCGTCAACGGCACTCGCCTCGAGCAACAAGTTTGCGGGCCGCACCATCAACCTCTTGATCATCCAGCCGCACGTCGTAACCGGCAAGAAGATCGCCGAGGATTTCGAGAAGTTGACCGGCGCCAAGGTCAACGTCACTGCGGTGCCCTATGACCAGGTCAGCGTCAAGGCGACGCTCGATGTACAATCAGGCGCCAACGAGTTCGATGTCATCGACTACTTCTATACCTACAAGGGTCAGCTCGCCGAAGACGGCGTGATCGAGGACGTGACGGATCTCATCGAGCGCGATAAGGCTGAAATCCAGCCGGAAGATTTCATCCGGACCATCTACGACCAGTACACCTTGCATGACGGCCGCCGCTATGGCCTGCCCTATGACGGCGACAGCCATCTTCTCTTCTACAACCGAGAGCTTTTCGACCGCTATGGACTGAAGGCGCCGACGACCTGGGACGAATACAACGAGAACGCCAAAGTCATCACCGAGGCCGAGTCGAAGAACGGTATCTATGGTGCCGCCGTGCTTGGAGCGAAGATCCCGGTCATCATCCTGTCCACCTACGCCAACCGACTGACGGGCTTCGGCGGCAATTTCCTCAAAACGGACGGTTCGTCCGCGCTCGATAGCGCAGAGGCCGTGGAGGCGCTGAAGTCGCTGCTCGCCTCCGCACCGCACGCCCTCCCGACGCCGCTCGAGACCCGTTTCGAGGAAGGCCTGCCCGCGTTCCTGAACGGCAAGGCGGCGCAGATCGACTTCTGGACCGACCTCGGCGGCTATGCTCAGGATCCCAACGGATCGAAGATCGTCGACAAATGGGGCGTGACCCGCATCCCGATCGGCGGCGGCAACAAGACGCCGCGCTTGGCCTTCAACGCCGGCTTCGGCTTTGCAATCACCACCGGATCGCAGAACAAGGATGTGGCCTGGGAACTGATCAAGCTGGTCACCGGCAAGGGCTATCACGAACAGTTATTGGCGCTCACCGGTTCAGGCATCGACCCCGACCGCCAGTCGGGTCTGAGATCCGAGAAGTTCAAGGCCTTCCAACCACTCGTGCAGCCGCTGCTCGACGGCGGCGCCTTGGAAAACAGCCTGGCCTGGCCGGCGGCCGTCTATGCGCCGAAGCTCGAAAACGCGCTGACCGACGAACTGGCGCTGGCGCTCGCCGGTACCAAGAGCGCCGAACAGGCGATCGCCGATGCCCATCGGGCCTGGACCGAGATCATCGAGGTGAACGGCTGATTGCGCCCCGGGGTACGCCCCATCGCTTCCTCCCGGCGCGCACCGGCAATTCTTCAAAAGAGGCAAAGACAATGAGCGAACATTCCTTGCCGAAGCGCAGGCTCGCCCGCAGCGGATTCGACATCACACCGGTTGGCTTTGGCGCCTGGGCCGTCGGCGGTCCTGACTGGGGTTGGGGCTGGGGGACGCAGGACGATGCCCAGTCGATCGCGGCCATCCGCCATGCGGTTGCGCGCGGCATCAACTGGATCGACACGGCCCCGGTCTACGGTCTCGGCCATTCCGAGGAGATCGTGCGGGAGGCACTCTCGACGATCCCGAGATCCGAGCGTCCGCTGGTGTTCACCAAGGCCGGTCTCGTCTGGGACCCCGAAAAGCGCAATGCCCTTCCCGCCCGTATCGGTGATGCAAAGTCTTTGCGTCGCGAGGTCGAGGATTCGCTGCGGCGCCTCGATGTCGAGGTCATCGACCTATACCAGATGCACTGGCCGGCCAATGACGGTACGCCGATAGAGGAATACTGGGCCACCTTTGCCGACCTTAAGGCGGAGGGCAAGGTCAGGGCCATCGGGCTTTCGAACCACGATCGGGAACTGTTGCAGCGCGCCGCGACGGTTGCCCCCGTCGACGTGGTGCAGCCGCCCTTCTCCGCCATCAAGCGCGGATTCGCCGAGGAGGGCCTGCCATGGGTGCGGGCGCATGGCAGCGGCGTCCTTGCCTACAGTCCCCTGCAGTCGGGCCTGCTCACCGGTGCTTTCACTCCGTCACGCGCTCGCGCTCTGCCCGAGAACGACTGGCGGTCGCGCGACGAAGAGTTTGCAGGGGAGGCACTTTACCGCAACCTTGCCTTCGCGGATGGGCTCAGGCCGATTGCAGCGCGGCACCACGCCACCGTTGCGGCGGTCGCGGCCGCCTGGGTTCTCGCCTGGCCCGGCATCACGGGCGCCATCATCGGAGCACGCAAGCCGGAGCACATTGACGGCTGGATCGACGCCGCAACAATCGCCCTTTCGCCCCGCGACCTCGACGATATCGAAGACATGCTTCTCGCGACGCGGGCCGGCAGCGGGCCAACACGTCCCGATCTCTCGGAGGCCGCATGACCGCCTTCACCGCCGACGGCCTGCAATTTGGCAAAACCCGCCATGAGCGCTGGCGCCTCCTTCCGGCGCGGCTCGGCAGGATGCTGTGGATCGCGCCGATCATCCTCGCGCTGAGCGTCACGACGCTTTACCCCACCGTCTTCCTGCTGGCACTCGCCTTCAGCAAAAGCACGCTCGGGAAACCCTTCCGTGGCTTCGTCGGCATCAAGCATTTCGCGACGACC
>NZ_LNQC01000013.1 GCF_001651855.1 Sinorhizobium americanum
ATGTTCTCCAGAACCGCTTCGTTGACGGCGGATGATGCCTCCATCTGCGGCATGTGGCCGACGGCCGGGATGATGCGCAGCCGAACATTTTCGGGTAGATCGGCCGCCTGCGGGAGCGGGACGATCTCGTCCCGCTCGCCCCACAGGATTGTCACCGGGCAGGTCAGCTGTTGAAGCTGGCCGGCGATCGACTGCAACTGACCATTATCGTCGGCGATCGTGTCGGCAATCGCCGACAGCGCCTCCGGCACGCCCTCGAGCCGCTTGAAGCGAAGCGTTCCCTCGACCATGTCGCTGGTGATCTTCGACGGATCGGCAAACAGCCGCTCCAATACGCCGAGCAGCGGCCGGCGGCGTTCCGCCGCAACGAAGTCGACGAGGAAATCCCGGCTCATCTGCTTGCTCAGCCCGATCGGGGCGATCAACGTCAGCGAACCGACGCGCGAGGACCGCTTGGCGGCGATCGCCGCAGCGACAGCGCCGCCAAACGAGTGCGCCACCAGATGGATCTTGCCGGGTGCAACGGCTTCGACCGCCGCCTCGACGGCAGCGACGATCTTCGGGAGGACATCCTCGCCCGCGATCGGCGACGAGGCGCCGTGTCCGGGCAGATCGACGGCAACCACCCGCATGTTTTCGGCGAGCGCCGACTGGTTGAACAGCCAGGTCGAGAGATCGCCGCCAAAGCCGTGCAGCAGCACGACGGTCTCGTCGCTCTCCGGCCCCGCTTCGAGAAGGTTGATGACACCACCATCCACAGCGATCGTCCGTGGTGCCGAGACGCCACCTTCGCCTTCCTCACCCGCACCAAGCCGGTCGGCATAGCTTGCGATGAAGGCGTCGATCTCTTCCGGCGTCGCCGCCGCGTCGGCGATCACGCCGGCGAGCGCACCGACCGGCGCCGTCGTTCCCTCGCCAAGGACGATGCGCCTCAGCGTTCCGGTCGCGGCGGCTTCCACGACATTGGTGACCTTGGTGGTTTCGATCTCGAGGATTTCCTGACCGCGAGTGACATGTCCGCCCTCGCCGACCATCCACTGGGTGATCTTGCCCTCGGTCATCGTCATTCCCCATTTGGGAACGGTGACTGCCTCGATTGACGACATCGTGTCTACCTCTTGATAATGGAGGTCGCTGCCTTCACCACGGCATCGGCCGAGGGGATGTAGGCGTCCTCGAGATTGGGGGCGTAGGGAACCGGGGAATGCGGCGCCGTCACCAGCTTGATCGGCGCCTTCAGCGCATCGAAGCACTTGTCAGCCAGTAGGGCCGAGATGTCAGCCGCGACGCCGCAGCGCGGATTGGCTTCGTCGACGATGACGACACGGCCGATCGTCTCGGTGAACTCGAGCAGCGTGTCCTCGTCGAGCGGCGAGGTGGTACGCGGGTCTATGATACAGGCGGAGATCCCTTCCGCCGCCAGCTTGCGGGCGGCCTCTTCGGCGACCTGGACCATGCGGCCGATCGCAATGATCAGCACGTCCTTGCCGTCGCGCGCCACCCGCGCCTCACCGAAGGGGATCGTGTAGGCGCCGTCCGGCACTTCCCCCACCGTGTCGTAGAGCATCTTGTGCTCAAGGAAGATCACCGGATCGTCGTCGCGGATCGCCTGCAGCAGCAGCCCCTTGGCGTCATAGGGGGTCGACGGGATGACGACCTTGAGACCGGGAATGTGGGTGAAGATCGGATAGAGCGCCTGGGTGTGCTGCGACCCCGAGCGGCTGCCGGCGCCATAGGTGGCGCGGATGACGAGCGGGGTCTTGGCGCGGCCGCCGAACATGTAGCGGAACTTCGCCGCCTGGTTCATGATTTGGTCGAGGCAGACGCCGGCGAAGTCGACGAACATGATTTCCGCGATCGGCCGCAGGCCGGTGAGCGCTGCCCCTGCAGCCGCGCCGACAAAGGCCGCCTCGCTGATCGGCGTGTCACGAATGCGCTCCGGCCCGAAGGCGTCCAGCAGCCCGCGGGTGACGCCAAACGGACCACCCCAGGCATCCTTCACGCCGTTGGCGCCGGCGCCGCCGGTCAGATCCTCGCCCATCATGATCACGCGCGGATCGCGCCCCATCTCGAAATGAAGCGCCTCGTTCAGGGCTTGCCGAAAAGACTTTTGTGCCATTGTTCCGGCTCCTTACAAATACTTGACATAGACGTCTGTGGTGAGCGCGGACATCGGCGGGAACGGCGCTGCTCGGGCCGCACTGACGGCACGGTCGATTGCGGCTTCGACTTCCTCGTCGACGGTATCGAGTTCGGCCGTCTCGACCAGCGACACGTCCTTGACGCGCTTGCGGAAATTGCCGAGGCAATCGCGATCGCGCCGCATTGCCGCCTTCTCCTCGGGGGTGCGGTAGGTGTCGGGATCGCCGCTATAGTGGCCGTAGTAGCGCGGCACGTGGACGTGCAGCATCGTCGGGCCGCCGCCCGCCCGGGCGCGCTCCACCGCCTCGCCGGCCGCGGCATAGACGCTGAAGACGTCGGTGCCGTCGACCTCGATGGTCGGGATGTCATAGCTTTCGGCGCGGCGGGTGAAGCTGCCGGCCGACACATGCGCGTTCGCCGTCGCCTCGCCGAAGCCGTTGTCCTCGATGACGAAGATGATCGGCAGCATCCAGATCTTGGCGAGGTTGAAGCTTTCCGACATCACCCCTTCGTTCATGGCGCCGTCGCCGGCAAAGGCGACCGCCACCTGACCGGTCCCGAGCAACTTGGCGCTCAACGCCGCGCCGCAGGTGATCGGCGCCCCCGCCGCGACGATGCCGTTGGCGCCCAGCATGCCCTTGCGCAGGTCGGCAATGTG
>NZ_LNQC01000014.1 GCF_001651855.1 Sinorhizobium americanum
GTACGCATCCGAGGAGGGCCGCCTTGCTGAGAAGTGAGGCGAACTGGATGTTCTGTCTATATGGACGTCAATATAGACAGTGTGAGAACCGTGGATTTAACGATAGAGAAGCGGCCGCAAGTCAGCCGTATGGAGATTGTCGATAGCGGGCGGCGTCGCCGTTTCAGCAACGAGGCCAAACTAGCGATCGTGGCGGAGAGTTATTCCGCCCCGCGTCAGGTCACGGCAACGGCACGTCGCCATGGGATCACACGCTTTCAGTTGAACGATTGGCGTAAAGCAGCTCGGGAGGGACGGCTCGGCAATGGCCGGGGGAGTGAAGGGTTTGTTCCTGCACTGTTAGTCCCGGAGCCAGGAATGCCGGTTGTTGCGCCGACCAATTCTTCGACGGCACAAAGTGGGCTTATGGAGGTTGTCAGCGCCAATGGTCGCCGTGTGATCGTGGGACGCGATGTCGACGTTGAAGCACTGCTTCGGATCCTGCGCGGACTGGAGGCGCTGCGGTGAATCCGTTTCCGATGGGAACAGGGGTCAAGATCTGGCTTTCGACGGGGTATACGGACATGCGCTGTGGCTTTCCCTCCCTGGCGCTTCGGGTGCAGGAGGTTCTGCAGCATGATCCGTTGTCGGGGCATCTCTTCGTCTTCAGGGGGCGCAGATCGGATATTTTGAAGATCATCTGGCATGATGGTCTGGGTGCCTGCCTTTTTACCCGGCGGCTGGAGAAGGGCCGGTTTATCTGGCCGAATATGGAGGGCGGCGCGGTAGCGATCTCACCGGCGCAATTGTCTTATTTGTTGTCCGGGATCGACTGGCGCAATCCGCAGGAAACCTGGCGTCCGACACGGATCGGATAGCATTATTGCATTGAAAATATTGAGTGAATCTGATCGAATGGCTTCATGACTTCGAAGCCTGTGGATCTTCCTGCGGACCTTGCGAGCGCCTATCTGGCGCTGCTTTCCGAGCGTGAGATGTTGCAGGCTGAACGTGATGTCGTTGTTGCGGAGCGCGATACCGTCGTCGCCGAGCGGGACATTGCGGTGGCGCAAGCCGCCAATGCCCAGGCGATGCTGTCCGACAGCGAGGCGCTGATCGCCAAACTGGAGCTGGCGATCGAAAAGCTGAGGCGGGAGCTTCGCGGAAAGCGTTCCGAGCGCACCGCGCGATTGCTTGACCAGATGGAATTGCAGCTCGAAGAGCTGGTGATGGCGGCGACAGAGGACGAGGTTGCAGCGCAGGCTGCTGCCGCCAAGACCGCGAGCGTACGTTCGTTCACACGCAAGCGGCCGGTCCGAAAGCCGTGGCCGGAGGATGTCGAACGCAAGCGTGTGGTCATCGATCCTCCCGGCACCTGTGCATGCTGTGGCGGATCCCGGCTTTCCAAGCTGGGCGAGGATGTGACCGAAACGCTGGAGGAGATCCCGCGCCGGTTTATCGTGATCGAAACCGTACGCGAGAAATTTAGCTGCCGGGACTGCGAGAAGATCAGCCAGGCGCCGGCACCCTTCCATGCCACGCCGCGCGGCTTCATCGGTCCGCATCTGCTGGCGACGATCCTGTTTGACAAGTTCGGCATGCATAGCCCGCTCAACCGCCAGAGCACCCGGTTCAAATGCGAGAACATCGCGCTTTCGACTTCGACGCTGGCCGACCAGGTCGGGTATGGAACAGCCGCGCTCCTGCCGATGTTTGATCTGATCGAGGCGCATGTCTTTGCGGCCGAGCGGCTTTTTGGCGACGACACCACCATTCCCATTCAGGCCAAAGACAAATGCACGACCGGACGCATCTGGACTTACGTATGCGATGACCGGCCCTACGGAGGAACGGCGCCGCCAGCCGCAATCTATTATGCGTCGAGCGACCGCCGCGGCGAGCACCCGCAGAAACACCTCGCCGGATACGGCGGCATTCTGCAGAGCGATTGCTACAATGGCTTTGAGCCGATCGCTGTTGCCGCAACGAAAGAGGTGCCTATCACCTTCGCCTTTTGCCATGCGCATGCGCGGCGCAAATTCTTTGAGCTGGCCGATATCCAGAAAAGTGCGCGGGATCGCAAACGCAAGGGCAAGCCGATCTCGCCAATCGCATTGGAGGCCGTCAAACGGTTCGACGCGCTGTTCGAGATCGAGCGCCAGATTAACGGATTGGGCGCCGCAGAACGGCTGGCCGCGCGGCAGCAAAAGAGCAAGCCGCTGTTCGATGACATGCACGCGTGGCTGAAACGCGAGCGCGCCACGCTCAGCAAATCGTCCGAGGTGATCGAGCCGATCGATTACATGCTGAAGCGATGGGATGGTTTTGCCGGTTTCCTCGAAGATGGCCGGATTTGTCTCACGAACAATGCGGCCGAGCGCGCGCTGAGAGGAATTGCACTCGGGCGTCGAAACTGGACCTTCGCCGGTTCCCAGCGTGGGGCCGATCGAGCCGCCATCATGCTCTCCGTCATCACGACCTGCCGCCTCAACGACGTCGACCCAAAGGCGTGGCTCGCCGATGTGTTCGCCCGCATCGCCGATCTTCCCGTCTCCCGCCTGCACGAACTGCTGCCTTGGCAATGGAAGGCACACAAAGGGGCGGCTATTGCGGCGGCCGCGTAAACAGTTCCCGGAACAACGCTTGCGAACGCTCCAGGCCCTCATCGGTCAGGATCAATGACTTCGACTTGTTGACTGGGTCGCCGATCATGCCCTTCTTGTGAAGCCGATCCGTCGTTGCCCAGTCGAAACCCTTCCAGGCACAACGCTCGTTATGCAGCGTCAGCCATAGCAGCGCCAAAACGGCATCGTCGATCTTGTCCTCATCGATCTCCATGAACCGACGTTACCACGCGCGGCACCCAAAATCCCGCGGCACTGCTCGGATGGATAC
>NZ_LNQC01000015.1 GCF_001651855.1 Sinorhizobium americanum
ATTGGAGCCTGCCCGGAAGACCGATCTCCCGCTACTCCCATCAAGGGAGGCCGCCGGAGCCCCAATCATCCGATCTTTTTTGTCAGGATCGAGTTGTGCGCTCATAGCCCGGCGCCCGGGAGCCGTGCGGGAGCGAGCACCCGGATGGCCGCGGCGGAACACCTGACCGGATCGATCTCTTCTGAAGTGGTGAGAGAGAGGAAGGTGCCGCGAGCGTCAGCTTCAAGCCGGTCGCGGCCAGATAGAGAATGCCGTAAAGTCCGATGCGCGCGCCTTGACCCTAATGTATGGTCAAGGTCTGCACGGGAGGGCTGAGTTCTTCCTCGACCAGGCGGACGAGCTCCAGCGAGTACCAGGAGAGGCCGAAGCGTGTTCCGGTCACATATAGCGTAAAGGCGGATGTCCGGGCGCGCATAGCTCGGCCCCCATGATGCTCGGTCGGCTCCCGGGGCGTGACGCAAAAGGTCATCAAATGCGCTTCCGAGTGCGGATTCGGCCGTGGCGCATAGTCGGGCGGCATGTAGAGCGGATGGCCCGGCAGAGCAGTCCAGCCTTCCGATACCCGCTCGGAGAAAAGCTGCAACGGCAGCAGATCGATTTCGATGCTGTTGGGTTCCTGTGTCATGGTCACAATCCCTAGAAGGAACGCGGAGGAACGAAGAGGCAAATCGTGCGCCCGGCGGGCTCGCCCGCCACGGTGCAGTGGTGAAACTGCCCGTCCGGGCTGTTCTTGATGCGAGTGTCCCGTGGCATGATGAGCTCGCCAGTGAGCTTGATGACATAACCGCGGGGGCCTTCGAGCACCGCCTGATCCCGGATTTCGCGGCAGTCCATTCCGCTGCAGCAGGAGAACGGATAGGTCCACCCGTTCGGCTGCGCCGCCGTCGGCATTGCATCATGCGCAGCTGCCGGAAGGGCTGTCGCGACGGCAAAGAGAACCGCTGCTGGCTTGCTCACCATCCACACCTCAATTTGAGCCGCTGTCGCAGCGCCTTCTGGCTCTCCGCCTCTCAAGCACCGCATTTTGATCATGGCGCCTGGAGGAAACGGCTCTCCGCGGGAGTATGTACAGGCTGAGCATAGCAGCAGGCTCCCTGCTCGAACTATTGATCGGGAGGACGGATCGGATATCAACGAGGAGGGGATTCCCTATACGGCGGTCTAATGCACGTCGCCCAAAGTGTGCGCCGGTTTCGGGAAACGGGTCGAAACGACCGAGAGCAGGGCGCGCGTGAGCCGCTATGGATGGATGCGCCGCGCTTGAGGCGCCTCCTATAGGGGTCACGTTGAAGGGGGAACGGGCACGCGCTCCGCTCTTCGGAACTAAACGTCGGGAGCTCTCCCCAAAGAAAGCCCAACGGTACTACAGCGCCGCGCGTCTTATCAGACGCGCAAAGGTCGCTGTAGCACTTTGAATTGTTGCATGTCTTTGTCCGTGAATCGAGGACGATTTAAGGACACATGCAGTAGCCGGAAAACCCGTCAGCCCATCATCGTGGGGACGAGCTTCAATTCTCGCCGATAAGGCCTTTGATTTCCGTCAGCTTCTTCATGCAGCCCGCCTCATCGCCGGCTTCCGCCATCTTGCGGGCGTCGGCCGCCAAGGCACTTGGCTTATCGGCGCTTTCACCGGTGCGCGTTCCGGTTACTTGCTCCTGATGAGGCGAGATCGCTTCGGTCTGGGTGCCGGTCGATCCGGTTATCTCCGTTCCGACGCCCTTCTTCTGCTCGCCGGCAGTAACCTCTTCCTGGTGCTCCGTAACCGGCCCGCCGGACCCGCCCGTTTCCGCGGAAACGACAGCCTGGTCGAGCTTCTCGAGTTCTTGGCGGCAATCCGCGAAGGCCGGCGCAGCCAGAAGAATGGGGACGGCGGTCGCTGCTATCAGACGTATCGACATTTTGATCTTCGCTCGCTGTTGGGGGACGTAATGCGCCATGCGCCCGTTGCGCCACTACATGATTCATTGAATCGAAACGGACGCGGGCGCTGTGGGAGTCAAACAAAGCTCTGCGCAAAGAGTTCCCTCTCGATAACTGCCACCTTGAAATTCAACTCGCGCTTTAATTCTCACGGATTTGCATTTGAGTGTCATGCGGGCGCGACGCCTGCGCAAACACACGTCTACAGCGCGCCTTGCCCAGCGCGCTGTAGACGGCATGACTCTGTGTGTGCCGATTAGCCGGAGAGTGCGCCCGATTTCTTGGCGACCCAGGTGGCGACGTAGTCCATCAGGGCTGGCGACAGGCAATCATAGGGCTCCAGCCCAAGCTCTCTCAGGCGGCCTCGAATGCCATCCATGCGACTGGGATCGACGCCCGCTTCGATGATGGAGGACACGAAGGCTGCAAAGCCGGGCGGGGCCCAGCCCGCCTCCTGGAAGCGTTCGGGGTGAATGAAGTCCAGGCCCTGGAAGGCATGCTCGCGCTCCACCGGTCCGTACATATGAACGCCGCATTCCCGGCAGGCGTGCCGCTGGATCAGCGCCGAGGGATCGACCACTTGCAGCTTGTCGCCATTCTCGAGCACGCTCACCTTGTCGTGCGGAACAACGGCGACAATGGAGAAGTAGGCGCCGCCAGGCTTCCAGCATTTGGTGCAGCCGCAGGCGTGGTTGTGGGCAATCTGTCCCTCAATCCTCACCTTCACCGGCCTGTCGGTGCAGGCGCAGACAAGCGTGCCGCCGGTAAAGCCCGGGCTCGCCGCCCTGATGCCGCCGTCGACTGCCGGATGAATCCGAATAGAACTGTCCATTGCGTGTCCTCCCTGTTGTGCCGAAGCCCAAATCCTCTCGGGTGCTGTGGCGCTTCGGTTGGTCCCAGCGCCCCGCAGATACGCTTAGTAGATCACCACGCTCCGGATGCTTGTCCCCGAATGCATCAGCTCGAAGCCCCTGTTGATCTCGTCGAGCGGCAGGGTGTGGGTGATCATCGGGTCGATCTCGATCTTG
>NZ_LNQC01000016.1 GCF_001651855.1 Sinorhizobium americanum
CAGCAGATCCTTGGCATCGATCTGGTCGCCGGCCCGGACCAGCACCTCGGCAACGACGCCGTCCTTTTCGGCATGCAGCGCTGTTTCCATCTTCATCGCCTCGATGGAGAGCAGCACGTCGCCGGCCTTGACCGGCTGGCCGGGGTGAACCGCGACGGTCGAGATGACGCCTGGCATCGGCGCGCCGAGATGGGCGGCATTGCCGGCTTCGGCCTTGCGGCGGATGGCGGCGGAGGCGCCGCGGTTGCGGTCCGGCACCTTGATCGAGCGCGGCTGGCCGTTCAGTTCGAAGAACATCTTGACCATGCCCTTCTCATCGATCTCGCCCTGCGCCTGGTTGAGGATGACCAGCGTCTTGCCCTTCTCGATGTCGGCGAAGAGCTCCTCGCCCGGCGCCATGCCGTAGAAATAGGCGGGCGTCGGCAGCACGCTGACCGGACCATAGGTCTCGCAGGCCTGCGCATAGTCGGTGAAGACCTTAGGATACATCAGGTAGGAGGCGAACTCGAAGTCGTCGACGCTGCGGCCGAGCTTCTCCTCGATCGTCTTGCGCTCCTGATCGAGATCGGCGGGCGGCAGCAGCGAGCCCGGCACCGCGGTATAGGGCGCCTCGCCCTTCAGCGCCTTCTTCTGCAGCGCCTCCGGCCAGCCGCCCGGCGGCTGACCGAGATCGCCCTTCAGCATCGACACGACCGAATCCGGGAAGGCGATGTCCTTGGCCGGGTTCTCGACGTCGGCGACCGTCAGGTCCTGGGAGACCATCATCAGCGCCATGTCGCCGACCACCTTCGACGACGGCGTCACCTTGACGATGTCGCCGAACATCTGGTTGGCGTCGGCATAGGCCTGCGCCACCTCGTGCCAGCGGGTCTCCAAACCCAGCGAACGGGCCTGTTCTTTCAGATTGGTGAACTGGCCGCCCGGCATTTCGTGCAGGTAGACTTCCGAGGCCGGCCCCTTGAGGTCGCTCTCGAAGGCCGCATATTGATGGCGCACCGCCTCCCAGTAAAAGGAGATGCGGCGGATCCATTCCGGGTTCAGGCCGGGATCGCGCTCGGTGCCGGAAAGCGCCTCGACGATCGAACCGAGGCAGGGCTGCGAGGTGTTGCCGGAAAGCGCATCCATCGCCGCGTCGACGATATCGGCGCCCGACTCGACCGCCGCCAGCACCGTCGCCGCGGCGATGCCGGACGTGTCATGCGTGTGGAAGTGGATCGGCAGGTCGGTCCCCTCCTTCAGTGCCTTGAACAGCACCCGGGCGGCGGCCGGCTTCAAAAGCCCCGCCATGTCCTTGACGGCGATGATATGGGCGCCGGCCTTTTCGAGTTCCGCCGCAAGATCGGTGTAGTACTTCAGATCGTACTTTGGCCGGGCGGAGTTGAGGATATCGCCGGTGTAGCAGATCGCCGCCTCGCAGATCTTGTTCTCCTCGGCGACCGCGTCCATTGAGACGCGCATGTTGTCGACCCAGTTCAGGCAGTCAAAGACGCGGAACACGTCGATGCCGCCCTTGGCCGCCTGTCGAACGAAGTATTTGACGACATTGTCCGGATAGTTCTTGTAGCCGACGCCGTTGGCACCGCGGAGCAGCATCTGCAGCAGCAGGTTCGGCGCGCCCTCGCGCACCATCGCCAGCCGCTCCCACGGATCCTCAGTCAAAAAGCGCATCGACACGTCGAAGGTGGCGCCGCCCCAGCATTCGAGCGAGAACAGATTCGGCAGTGCCCGCGCATAGGTGCCGGCAATGCGGGCGATGTCATAGGTGCGCATGCGGGTGGCGAGCAGCGACTGGTGGCCATCGCGCATCGTCGTGTCGGTCAGCAGCACCTGTTTCTGCGCCTTCACCCATTCGGCGAATTTCTTCGGCCCGAGCTCGTCGAGCTTCTGCTTGGTGCCGGGCTTCGCCTCGCCATTGATGAACGGCACGACCGGTGCGGCGATATCGTCGTTCGGCTTCGGCCGGCCCTTCGCCTCCGGGTGACCGTTGACGGTGACATCGGCGAGATAGGTGAGGAGCTTGGTGGCGCGGTCCTGGCGCTTGACCTGCTGGAACAGCTCCGGTGTCGTGTCGATGAAGCGGGTCGTGTAGCTGTTGTCCTTGAACTTCGGGTGGCCGATGATCGCCTCGAGGAAGGTCAGGTTGGTGGCGACGCCGCGGATGCGGAATTCGCGCAGCGCCCGGTTCATCCGCTGGATCGCCTCGTGCGGCTTCGGCGCCCAGGCGGTGACCTTTTCGAGCAGCGGATCGTAATAGCGGGTGATCACCGCGCCGGAATAGGCGGTGCCGCCGTCGAGGCGGATGCCGAAGCCGGTTGCGCCGCGATAGGCGGTAATGCGGCCGTAATCCGGAATGAAGTTCTGCTCCGGATCTTCCGTGGTGATGCGGCACTGCAGCGCATGGCCGTTGAGGCGGATGTCTTCCTGCTTCGGCACGCCCGATTCCGGCGTGCCGATCGCAAAGCCGTCGAGGATGTGGATCTGCGCCTTGACGATGTCGATGCCGGTGACGACCTCGGTCACGGTGTGCTCGACCTGTATGCGCGGATTGACCTCTATGAAGTAGAACTTGCCGGTGTCGGCATCCATCAGATACTCGACCGTGCCGGCGCCGATATAGTTCGTCGCCTCGGCGATCTTCAGCGAATAATTGGCAAGTTCCTGGCGCTGGGCCTCGGTCAGATAGGGGGCCGGAGCGCGCTCGACGACCTTCTGGTTGCGCCGCTGGATCGAGCAGTCGCGCTCGAAGAGATGGACGACATTGCCATGCGTGTCCCCAAGGATCTGGCTTTCAACGTGGCGGGCCCGCTCGACCAGCTTTTCCAGATAGACCTCGTCCTTGCCGAAGGCGGCCTTCGCCTCGCGCTTGGCCTCGGTCACCTCGCGGATCAGGTCCTTCGGGTCGCGGATCGCCCGCATGCCGCGGCCGCCGCCGCCCCAGGAGGCCTTCAGCATCACCGGATAGCCGATCTCGTCGGCCAGCCGTTTGATTTCGTCGGCATCGTCCGGCAGCGGCTCGGTCGCCGGCACGACCGGCACGCCGATCGAGATCGCCAGGTTGCGCGCGGCGACCTTGTTGCCGAGTTGGCGCATCGTCTCCGGCTTCGGGCCGATGAAAGTGATGCCGTTTTCAGCACAGGCTTCGGCGAATTCCGGGCTTTCCGAAAGCAACCCGTAGCCCGGGTGGATGGCGTCGGCGCCCGACAGCTTGGCGACGCGGATCACCTCGTCGATCGAAAGATAGCTTTCGATCGGTCCGAGGTCGCGGGCCAAATGCGGGCCGCGCCCGACCTGATAGCTCTCGTCCGCCTTGAAGCGGTGCAGCGCCAGCTTGTCCTCCTCCGCCCATATCGCGACCGTTTTAAGCCCCAGCTCATTGGCCGCGCGGAAGACGCGGATGGCGATTTCGGAACGGTTGGCAACAAGGATCTTCGATATGG
>NZ_LNQC01000017.1 GCF_001651855.1 Sinorhizobium americanum
AGACAACGACCGACGCCGCGCCTTGTAGGCGCGGAGAGGATGTCCTTTGCTTGACAGACCCAGCCCAAAAAGAGAAGCCCCTCCGGAACGGGGAGGGGCACAAAGCGGGCCTATCTGGAAGCAAATGGCCCGACGGGAAGAAGTATTCTGAGGGTAACAGCAAGCGTCCGTTACGGCTATTGGCCGGGAGGACGGCTCGGATACCGGCGCGGAGGGGATGACCTATACCGGAAGCCATCATGCCCTATACGAACCTATGAGCTTTGAGGATTTTCTGGCACGAGCTTCAGCTTGTCCGCCATGCGGGCGAGCTCCGGCAAGGACTTCGCCCGCATCTTCTGCATCACCTGGCTGCGGTGGACCTTCACCGTGATTTCGCTTACGCCTAGATCGCCGGCGATCTGCTTGTTGAGCCGCCCCGTCACCACCAAAGCCATCACCTCGCGCTCCCGCGGCGTCAAGCTCTCGTAACTTGCGTGCAAGGTGGACAACGCCTTTTCATTCTCGAGCCAGGCGCGGTCGCGAGCGAGGCCGACATGAACGGCGTCGAGCAGATCCTGGTCGCGGAACGGCTTCGTCAGAAACTCGATCGCACCTCCCTTCATCGCCTGCACGGACATGGGAATGTCGCCATGCCCGGTGATGAAGATGATCGGGAGCTGAATGTTTCTCCGCGACAACTCACGCTGAAATTCGAGGCCGCTTTGCCCGGGAAGCCGGACATCGAGCACGAGGCAGGCCGGCCCACGGGGTCGCCCTGAACTGAGCAGGTCGCTCACCGAGGCGAGGAGTTGCACGTCGAAGCCGACGGATCGCAGCAGGCTGCCGAGCGCCTCGCGAATCGACGGATCATCATCGATGACGATCACGGTTGCAGGCCCCTCGGTCATGTCATCGCTCCCCAACAGGGAACCCGCTCTTGCGGAAGCAATCTGCTGCGGCAGCGCGCGGAGCCGAAACGACAGAGCGCCGGTGACGCGATGTCAACACTCCCCTCTCCTCAGCCAGTCGCGGAACGAAGTGGTCTCCTAAGCTCAGCATGCGCCCGAATTATCCCGGCCACAAGGTGATTTACGCGGGCGACCGGGGCCGCCGGCCATAGCGTCCGGGTTCCTGCCGGGTGGGATCGCCGGCACCCGCGAGCCCGGAATTCAGTCGCGTCGCGACGACCCCTCCCGAAGGAGCTATACCATTGTATAGGTTCCTCTGCCTTTGTCGCCCCCGCTTGCTGCTGTAAGTTACAACCTGCTCCGCAACGCTCGATTTCTGCTCGACGCCATCGCGTATTTGGAGGCGGCAGTGCCAATGAAGAAGCCTCTCATTGCGATCGTCGATGACGACCAGTCGATGCGCGAGGCGACCACGGGCCTTATGAGATCGCTGGGGCTCGACGCGGAGGCTTTTTCATCCGCCGACGATTTCCTTGCGTTTCCCCGGCTTCGCGACACGGACTGCCTGGTTACGGACATCCACATGCCAGGCATGAGCGGGCTCGAGTTGCACCGCCGGCTCGTCGATCTCGGCGTAAGCATGCCGACCGTTCTGATCACCGCCTATCCGAACGAGAATCTGCGGGCGCGCGGGCTCGGCCCGGACATCGTCGGCTATTTGGAAAAGCCGTTTGGCGAGCAGGAACTGCTGAGCTGTATCCACTCAGCGCTGGAACGTGGGGCCAACGTCGACAGTGATTGAGCACGGCCCGATTCCTACGGCGGTCCTTCTGCATCCACCGCAGTAGAAGCGCTTTCGCCCGAGTCCGAGGGGAGCCTGAACTGAAATACGGCTCCCCACGGCTCCTTCGCTTCGGCCCATAGCCGCCCGCCATGCGCCTCAATGATCGAACGGCAGATGGCTAGGCCCATGCCGAGGCCCTCGGCCTTCGTCGTATAAAACGCCTCGAACACACGCTCCGCATCCTTCGGCTCCAGTCCGACGCCGGTGTCCTGCACCGCCACCAACACCGTCCCGGATGCATCGGGCCCGGACGTGATCAGCAACTCGCGTGGCCGGTCCGACACTTTCTTCATGGACTCGATGCCGTTCATCACCAGGTTCAGAATGACCTGCTGCAGTTGCACCCGGTCGCCTGCAACAGGCGGAAGGCTATCAGCCAGTTCGGTCCGCAGCAGGACGCGATGTCCGCGGACCTCACCGTGGACGAGCGCTATCGATTCTTCGATGAGGCCATTCAGGTCCACCTGCGCCGTGACGGTCGCCGTCTTCTTCAGGAGGCCGCGCACCCGGCCGATCACCTCGCCGGCGCGGTGGCCGTCCCGCACGATGCGCCCCAGCGTCTGCCGCGCTTCCTCAAGGTTCGGGGGCTGGCCTGCAAGCCAGCGCAGCGCGGCGTTGGCATTGGTGACCACGGCGGCCAGCGGCTGGTTGACCTCGTGGGCGATCGAGGAGGTCAGGGCGCCCATCGTCGTCACGCGGGTCACATGGGCAAGCTCCGCCTGCGCCTGCTGCAGCGCTTCCTCGGCTCGCTTTCGGTCTTCGATGTCGACGAGGAAACCATACCATTTGACAATGTTTGCGTGCTCGTCCCTGAGCGGCACGGCACTTTCGAACCACCAGCGATATTCGCCGTCCGACGCCCGGCGGATCCGCACCTCAGCCTCGAAGGGGCGCCCCGTCGCCAGGGACGCACGCCATTTGGACATGTAGTGCTCGAGGTCGTCCGCGTGGAACCGGGCTTCGGGCTCCCAGTCTGCCGGCGGAACCCCGTCGAGGGACAGGCCGGTGAACTCCTGCCACCGCCGATTGATGAAATCGATGCGGCCATCGGGCAAGGCGGTCCACACCATTGCCGGAACTGTCTCAATCACCTCGCGAAGTTCCTCTTCGCTGCGCCGGGCGGCCTCTTCCGCACGCTTGCGTTCGGTAATGTCCTCGCACACGATCAGGATGACGGGCCGCTTCCTGATCACCATCGATCGGGCCGTCTCGCGAACCCAGAGCATCGATCCGTCCTTGCGGATCTTGCGCAGCTCCCAGCTCATCGCCTCGCCGAGATGTGAGAGACAGGCGGCCGCATGCCTCATCACGGCGTCCCGGTCCGCCTCGTAAAAGACGTCCTGCACGGGACGGCCAATCAGTTCGCCGACCGCGTAGCCGAGCTGCTCCGCCCCAAAGGGGTTCACGGACACGATCGTGCCGGTCGCGTCCACCATGAAATACATTGTCGGATTGTTCTCGAATACCGCCCTCCACTGTTCTTCGCTGTCGCGCAACGCCTCTTCCGCACGTTTGCGTTCAGTGATGTCCTGGATCGTTCCGAACATGCTGAGCGGCCGGCCCGACATGTCCCTGGTGAGATCGCCCTGGCTGTGCACGATGCGCTGCTCGCCGGTCGGCCGGACGATGCGGTACTCGAGGTCGTAACGTGACTCGCCACGTACGGCTTCGGTGGCCGCCTTGCTCCAGTTCGACCGATCCTCCGGATGTATCCGTTCGACCGCTTCGGCGAGACTGACCGCGCCTGCGCGCGGCGTCTGCCCGAAGATGCGGTATGTCTCCTCCGACCAGGTGAGACAATCCGTGCCGAGATCGCGTTCCCAATAGCCGACATGGGCAACGCGCTGCGCTTCCGCGAAGTTGGCCTCGCTTCGACGCAGCCCCTCCAGCGTCTCCTTGAGGCGGGAGGTCATGAGAGTGAAGGCTTCGGTAAGCAGTCCGACTTCGTCCTTCCGGCGAACCTTTGGAACGTCCCGCCACTCCCCGCTCGCTATCGCATGCGCCGCCTGCGTCAGCGCAGTCAGCGGCCGCAAGGTGCGTCCGACCACCACAAGCCCAAGCACCACGAAGCCGGCGATGATGATGGCGCCGATGCCGATGGAGAGAAGGGCCGCGCGGAACACAGGTGTCAAGAAATCCGAAGCCGGCACGGCCGAGACGATCGTCCAGTCGAGTGCAGCCGGTTCGACCCGATCCACCGCCGCAAAGATCGTGCCGTGCTCAGGATCGCTGAAGGAAAACACGCTCGGCTCAGCCGAGGACCCGGCGACGGCTGGATAGCGGGCAAGGTAGTCGGCGGCCGCGCCGACGATGGGATCGGTGGCTTCAGATGCCAGCAGGCGCACATGCCCACCATCTGCGCCGATGGTGACGGGCGACACGCCTCCGGACGCTCCGATCAAATGTCCGCTGGCGTCAATGATGAAGGCACGGCCATTGTCGCCGACATCGAGCGTCTGCAGGGACCTGGAAAGTTGCGTGAGGATGAGATCGATCCCGCCCACCCCGACGACGTTGCCGTCCTTGTCGAAGACCGGGGCGGAAACCGAGGTGCCCAGAATCGGCTCGGCCACACCCAGATAGGGCTCCGTCCAATAGCGTGCACCCGTCTTCTTCGCCTCAGCGTACCAGGTCCTCCCGCGCGCATCGAACGGCGCTTCCGACTTGCGCAAACGACCGATCCTGCCGCCTTCCAGGGCTTCGAACTCGCGCACGACGCCGGCGCGAAAATCATCGGTCATCAAAAATACGACGCTCGAATCCGCCAGCCGTCCGACCGAAACGAGGCCGCCATCCTCGTTGCCGAAGAACATCCAATCGACATCGGGCTCGTCGGTCAGCAGCGCATAGAGCTCCCGTGCGACCGCCTCCCGATCGCGGAGCGCTACATCGCGGCGGAGAAGATCGTTGGCAAGGCGGGACACAGCCTTCTCGGCGGTGCGCACCCGATGCCCCACGTCGCGATTGACGGCTTGCGTCACCTCTCGGATCAGGCGCTCCGACGTGATGGAGACGATAAAGTTCCCGGTCCAAATCCACAAACCGGCCAATGCGAGACATAGAACAAGAACGACGCCTGCGACGAGGAGGATTAAGCGGTGCCGTAACATGATCCCCGAGTTCCCCCGGATTAATATTCTCCGTTGCTTATATTGCGCTCGCGGATGGGCTCCGGCAATCCACAGCCGTCGATCGGCGCGAGCGAGGCGGGTCGATGAGAGGTTCGGCGGATCTGCTTGTGCCGGCTTCGCCGGATTGCTTGGGTCGCGCGGGGCAGAACGCAAAAAGGGCTCCGAGAATCTCGGAGCCCTTGATGTTGCTTGTGATTTGGTTGCGGGGGCAG
>NZ_LNQC01000018.1 GCF_001651855.1 Sinorhizobium americanum
TCTTGTCCTCATCGATCTCCATGAACCGACGTTACCACGCGCGGCACCCAAAATCCCGCGGCACTGCTCGGATGGATACGGAGCTGACGATGACCATTTACGAGCACATTGAGGAATTGCGGGCCGAGTTGGCGGCATCCATCGACGCCGGCGAGCGTCAGCAGATCGCGGCCGAGCTGGAGCGCGCCGTCACACAGCACCAGCAGGAAGAGGCCGCATTCGACGCGCTGATCAGCGTTGAGCCGCCTCACTAGGCGGCTCTCGACCTTTTGTGAGTGTCACTGTAACGCGGCCGACGCTTCATATTCGCCGGGCAGATTTGCCCGCACACGATAGAAACCGCTTCAAGCTCAAACCCGCCAGTAAAATGTAAGGCGGCATGGCGAGCGAATAGTGACCGCAGTTCAGTTCCAAAACATTCGGCCTGACTCCGACGTCCTTCAGCTTCTGAATGAAGCGACTCGATAGGTCGGGCAACACCACCTTGTCCCTCGTAGCCAACACGACGTGAAGTTCGAGATCGGACCGTGCCAGATTATGCGCGTAATTCTCCAAGTTGAGCGGACCCCATGCCCTTCGGAGATCGGTGAGCTCAATTACAGGCTCAAGGCTATCACGTATCGATCGGGTCGCGCGCCCCGTCCAAACCATGTCTGCGAGACTACCCGCCGTCAAAAATAACGAGGCCTTCGATACGGCCGGATCATGCGCAGCGATCAATCCCGCAACCCAGGAGCCAAGGCTCATGCCGAGAACCGAGACCTCTCGATAGCCTTCGCTCTTCAGCCAGCGGATGAGCTTTCGCCCATCCCATACGGCCTGCCTTACAGACTGGATCGTTCGGCCGAGATTCGAACTAAGCATATAATCGGCGTACAGCGAGCCGGGACGGCTGCGCTCGAAGTGATAAGGCATAGCAATCTCGACAACCGTGATCCCACGCTGCGAGAAAAACTTGGCAATCTGACGATTTCGGGCGCTGGCATTCCAGTGATGAAAAATCACCAATGCCTGATCGAGCGAGGCGCTCTCGGTGATGTTTGCCCAAACGACGTTGTTCTCTTCGACGTCAGTAGAAATGTCCGATGGAAATCTGAGCCACCCATCGTGCCTTTCAAAGCCCTGACCGCTCCCGCTCGGCTCATCGTAAAAGCTTGAATCAGACAGGGCCTGGTCCGCAAGGGCACAAAACTCGTCGAGAGTTTCTATCCTCTTCTCGCCCGGGAAGGCCCGGCCGGCGTCGAGGATGAAATCCGTTACTTTCTTCGCTTCCTCACCGCGCCGCGCCCGCCGCTCGTCCCAACGATCAAGCCAATTATGATACACTCTGGTTGCTTCCTAACTCGCTTGCTCGCCATCGCCCAAACTCTGGATCAAAGAGGCCGTATGTCGCGAGCAGCACTCCAACGCCGAGGAGGATCGAAAAGCCCTCAAAGGCATCGATCAACAAGTAGCTGGCAAAGAGCAACCCTACGACTGCAGACATCCTCCGTAGAGGCACGCGAAACCGCTTTCCGACACCCAAGCGGATGAAACCGTACAGAAAAACGATACAGGTCGAAACGGCGACTAGGAGGCTGCTGTAATGCGTTGGCATTCTATAGCTGAAGCTATTGCCGCCGTCGTGGCGCTCATACAGGACCGAAGACATATCGTGGGCTATCCAGGTCACGATATCTCCTCCGTTCGAGCTCAGGTAAGAGCTTTGGACCTTCATGCATATGGCGACCAGAACACCCAGGACAGTACACCGGAAAATTCCCCGCATCACCCTAAGGCCGATTTCACCGCCCTCGCGCCGATGTTGCACCGGTCGCATCGTTGATGCGTCTTCAATTCTCCAGAGATCATGGACGATCGTATGAAGCAGAATGAGGCCCGCGAAAAAAAGATAAAAGCAGAGGCACATGTAGAGATATGCGAGACCTGTGAACACAATGGTCATCGGCACTGATATGACTTCAGGGCGCACAATGGGTAGCTTGCCCCAATCTACTGCATAGTTGCCACCGCCGTTGATCAACGGGATCAAGCACACGCCGATCCATTGAAAAAGTCCCGCGAACAAAACGCAGATCAAGAAAACCGCCCAGTATGTGTACGAATAAGCTTGAACGTTGCGCGTCCAGGCATCGTCGCTTTCCAGCCGGTCGCCCTGCGCTACCAGCCTGAAGCGCGCGTCATGTTTCCAGAAGACCAGCAGCTCTATCACGAACGCGAAAAATAGCGGCAAGAGCACCATGAAGAGGAACGTCCAGTTCGGTGCCCATAGAAAACCGACCTGCTTAACGACACCATCCGCCCGGCTATGGGTGGCGCTGTGAATCCCCACGATATACGACAAAAACCCAAGGGCGGAGGCACCCGCGAATATCGACGCCGGTAGATTCAAGGGAGATCCATGGCTAAAAAGCGCCTCCGATATTCTCGCCAAGCCGAAACCCTGTCTTCGCCGGGTGGCATCAATGCCTTGTGGCAGATCGCCCGCAGGCTGCGTCTGATCATCGGCCGTCACAGGCGGCGGCATATCTCGAACCCGCAGCGCCGTGCTGCTACCCGCCTTCTTCGAATCTCGCCTCTTGGCGGTTAGCCGTGTTTGCGCGCCGCTGAGCTCCATCTGCCATTCGCTGGTCGCTTCCGGATCGTCGCACCCAAAGATCCGCGCCAGCCAACGAATGTTGGACGGGCTAATCCCCTTCTCGTTCTCTTGAAACCAGAGCTGCACCGTCCGCAAATCGACCCCGATCCGGTTGGAGTCGATCTGTGAAATCGCCTCTGCCAAAAGCTCCGGCGTCCATGGGCCTTGCGGAAACCCGTCACTGCCTAATGGCCGGCCTGCTCCCGCAGCGGCTAACTGCTTGAACAGCTCCTTGAAATCGCTCCCGTCCTTGGGCGGTGCAACAAAAATCTTTCCGTTCTTTTCCAATGGCTTAAATGCCCAAATTTCGTTTCATTTCGTATCCTATCGTGCCTTCAGCCTCAATCAATGGTTTTACGCCCGCAATGCAACTTGATCGGTGAGGCATTCCACCATGCTACTGTTGTCGTCATCCAGTTCGCGTTCGTCCCGTGGTACCGGGTCCATTTCTCCGCGCCCGAGCGCGGATTTGAGTGCGTCAGCGCCGGAGCGCAAGGCGGGACAAAAAGAGGAGAGTGGGGCGGAAACTGCGGTTTCCCTTTGCGACTTGATGGATCAGCATATTGCGGTGCAACTGGCGACCGCTGAACGCAGGGCGGCCAGCGAGGTTACGAATGTAGCCTATGCAAACCGACTGTTAGATGTTGCGCGGGATGAAGAAGCCGGCCGGCTGGCGATCGTCAATTACAGGCCGCGGGGCGATCGGGAATCGAGGCTGAAGCTGGCCTATATGGCGGCTTACCTGATCGCGACACGTGGCACCCTGAACGCCAATGAGATGAATTCCGTCTTGGAAGCCCCTCGCGGTCGGCCAAGCACATCGGTTTCCTGAGTCTCCCTCTAATGCTGATACACAATAATGTGCTGAGACCACACTGCTGTCGATTGTGTCGGCGGCGGTGTCCCGTGTCGAATATTGCGTCGAACACGCTAGTCGTCAATGAAGTTGGGCTATGTTATAACTGTGGCGGCCAGGTTGAACTGTCCGTTCCGGCGCAAAGTTAAAATGTCACTTTGGACACGTCTTCAGCCATTTAGAAATACGACACTCGGCATCTCCACTTGCGCTGAGGCAAGCCCCCGACCGGACCGGCTGGGCCGGGTTGCAAGGGAAGGGAGGGGGCGGCTGAAGGGCACCCCTTCGGCTTTAGCTTTCCCAGTTTCATTTATTGCGTTCCTGGTAGATGTTGCAGGCAGCTGTATGTGCAGGGCCAGGATCTCGCGATGCTTCCGGAAATCAGGCTGATGGGTGATGTCGATGTAGCCGCGCTGTCGCCGCTGCTTCGCGGGATGATCGTGACGATATCCTATGCCGACACTCACAATGGCATTGGATTAACAGCGACGGGCGCCATGAACCGCAAGTTCGTGCACTGGGCCGCCGTTCATTTCAATTGGCCCGGGTACACATCCGAAGACCTGTACAGGATGAATAAGGTCCTCAATGAAGCCGACATGCCGCCGCTCTGGGTGGTGCGGGATATGGTCCGACATCTAAAGCTTCTTCGCCGGAAAAAAGACGTCCTGCTGCCGACAAAACGTGGCCAGGACTTTTTGGCGAGACCGCAGGCCTTCTTCGATCTGATCGCGACGGATTATCTTTATGCCTATATCCACCACGGGCAGACGCAGGAGGCTGTCCGCAATCGGATGCGTTGGTGGCACGTCTTTCTCAATCTTATCAATATGAAAGCAGAAACGGGCTGTTCGCTGGACGAACTGGCGAACGAGCTATACCCGAGCGAATCGTACCCGGAGCCAGCAGAAATGACTGTCGAAACCTGGGCGGAAAGGTCGTCGCTCCGCTACGATATCATTCGCCCGCTGTGCTGGCTGGGATTGCTGCACGAAGAACGCGAGGGGCTGACTATTTGGCAGCACGGAACCTACCACAAGACACCCTTGTGGCCTGCCTGTTTAAAGCTGGAATCAGACATGCATTCCGAGTTTATTCTCCATTGAACTGTGCCGGGTAGGGTTGCCCTTGCTCCACCGCACTTTGCTGGGAAAGCGCCTGCCGCCGCCGAGCAACGACCGCCGGATCGGTCATGAAATCCGTCCGCTTGCCCGGCTTGCGACCGCGCGGCGTGTAGCCGTTCTTCTCGCTGTTGGTCCTGACCTTCAACGCCGGCCGCTCGTCCTGGCGCTCCTTGATGTAGGCCAGCACATCGGAAAGCCGCTTGTTCTCGGTGATCGCCGCATGCGTCACCCGCTGGTCCTTGTCGAACACCCGGTAGGGCAGGGAATGCCCCTTCCAGCGCACATCCAGCCGGCCGTCGGCAAGCGCGTAGGTCTCGACATAGCGACCGACCAGCCCGCGCGTCACCTCGGTCTCCTCCAGCATGATCCGCTGGCGCTCGAACGAAAACGTCAACTGGGCACCGACATAACGCTGCTCACGTTTGCACAGGACGTCGTGCAGTCGATCCGGGGCAAGGTTCAGCGGCCGATGCAGATCATCAGATCGGGCAGGGGTAATGGCGAATTGCCGGTTATAGCGCTCCATGAACCGAGGCAGGAAAGCGTTGCCGTCGTCCATGCCGCAGATGCCCTCCAGGCGCAGATCCTTGATCAACCGGTCCTGTAGCGTCCGGTTCATCCGCTCGACCCGGCCCTTGGCTTGGCTCGAGTTTGCGCAAAGAATCTCGATGTTTAGCTCTGAAAGTGCACGGCCGAACTGGGTCATGCCCTGACCGCCCTTGGCATCCTTCTTCGCCACTCGGAACACGGAATGCTTGTCGGAATAGAAGGCGACTGGAGCACCATGCGCCTTCAGATAGAGTTCGAGCGCCTCGAAATAGCTGAACGCACTTTCCGATCGTACAAACCGCAACTGCATCAGCTTGCCGGTCGCATCATCGATGAACACCAGCAGCGAACATGGGTCACCGCGATCTTCGAACCAGCGATGCTCGGAACCGTCGATCTGCACCAGTTCACCATAGGCCTCGCGCCGCAATCGTGGCTGGTGAAAGGTGCGGCGCTGCTTGCGCGACAGCCACAGGCCGGCCTCCGCCATCCATTGGCGCAACGTCTCGCGCGACACCGGCAATCCGTCGTGCTCGGCGAGCTTCTCGGCCGCCAGCGTCGGACCAAAGTCCGCATAGCGCTCGCGCACGATCGCCATGGCATAATCGCGCACGCCGTCGCAAATCCGATTGTTCGATGGCCGACCGATCGCCTTGTGCCGGATCGACGCCGCACCGCCAGCGCTGATCCGATCCAGCAGACGACGCACCTGGCGCGTGCTTAAGCCCAGGACATGCGCTGCCGAAACCAACGTCATGCGCCCGGCGGTCACTTTCGACAAAACCTCAATCCGCTGCAGGTCACGCTCGCTCATCGCAATCAATCCCATCCGCAATCTCCCAGGTCATCAAAACCCGGGGAGAGTGACATTCCAACTTTGCAGGAACAGGACACTTCAACTTTGCGGCTACAATAACTGTCACAGCTATTTAAAGCTGAGACAAAGTAATCAACTTAGAAACGCGACATCATCCTATTCATTATTACTCCATTTGCAA
>NZ_LNQC01000019.1:0-2500 GCF_001651855.1 Sinorhizobium americanum
GAACGCAAAAAGGGCTCCGAGAATCTCGGAGCCCTTGATGTTGCTTGTGATTTGGTTGCGGGGGCAGGATTTGAACCTGCGGCCTTCAGGTTATGAGCCTGACGAGCTACCGGGCTGCTCCACCCCGCGTTATCTTCAAAGCATAAGGGCCGCTTGTAGGCGGCCCGTTGTTTCGGCTTGGGCCGAGTTTGAAGAGAAGATTGCTTTTTCTTGCGATTTGCAGACCTGGCAGCGACCTACTCTCCCGCGTCTTAAGACGAAGTACCATCGGCGCTGGGGCGTTTCACGGCCGTGTTCGGAATGGGAACGGGTGCAGCCACCCCGCCAGAACCACCAGGTCGGCAAAGCGCAAGTTTGCTCCCGGAGGAGCAAATTGTGAGAAGCTGGTGAAGCATTGCTTCGTTTTTGAACACGTCTTTTGCGTCTTATCCGGATATTTGCAGCAGCCGGCAGAGCCGAGCCGCCGGACGTCCGGCGCGCCGTCCGCAGCGTAGCGATCTTCAGATCGCGACAGCGTGAGGACAGAAGATAGCATCATCAAACTTCGTTTGATGAGCATAAGCAATGGGAACGATCAAGCCGATCGAACGATTAGTACCGGTAAGCTTCATGCGTTGCCGCACTTCCACACCCGGCCTATCAACGTGGTCGTCTTCCACGGTTCTCGAGGGAATACTCGTTTTCAGGTGGGTTTCCCGCTTAGATGCCTTCAGCGGTTATCCCTTCCATATATAGCTACCCTGCTATGCCCTTGGCAGGACAACAGGTCCACCAGAGATATGTCCATCCCGGTCCTCTCGTACTAGGGACAGATCCTGTCAATATTCCTACACCCACGGCAGATAGGGACCGAACTGTCTCACGACGTTCTGAACCCAGCTCACGTACCGCTTTAATTGGCGAACAGCCAAACCCTTGGGACCTGCTCCAGCCCCAGGATGCGATGAGCCGACATCGAGGTGCCAAACAACCCCGTCGATATGGACTCTTGGGGGTCATCAGCCTGTTATCCCCGGCGTACCTTTTATCCGTTGAGCGATGGCCCTTCCACGCGGGACCACCGGATCACTATGACCGACTTTCGTCTCTGCTCGACTTGTCAGTCTCGCAGTCAGGCGGGCTTATGCCATTGCACTCGACGAGCGATTTCCGACCGCTCTGAGCCCACCATCGCGCGCCTCCGTTACTCTTTCGGAGGCGACCGCCCCAGTCAAACTACCCACCATACACTGTCCCGGATCCGGATGACGGACCGCGGTTAGACATCCATGACGATAAGGGTGGTATTTCAAGGATGGCTCCACGAGAACTGGCGTCCCCGCTTCAAAGCCTACCACCTATCCTACACATGCCGACACGAATGCCAGTGTAAAGCTATAGTAAAGGTGCACGGGGTCTTTCCGTCTGACCGCAGGAACCCCGCATCTTCACGGGGAATTCAATTTCACTGAGTCTGCGTTGGAGACAGCGGGGAAGTCGTTACGCCATTCGTGCAGGTCGGAACTTACCCGACAAGGAATTTCGCTACCTTAGGACCGTTATAGTTACGGCCGCCGTTTACTGGGGCTTCGATTCAGAGCTTGCACCCCTCCTCTTAACCTTCCAGCACCGGGCAGGCGTCAGACCCTATACGTCGTCTTGCGACTTCGCAGAGCCCTGTGTTTTTGATAAACAGTCGCTACCCCCTGGTCTGTGCCACCCCACAATGGTTGCCCATCATGGGGTCACGCTTCTTCCGAAGTTACGCGTGCAATTTGCCGAGTTCCTTCAACGCAGTTCTCTCAAGCGCCTTGGTATACTCTACCTGACCACCTGTGTCGGTTTCGGGTACGGTCTATACGGTGGAGCTATTTCCCGGGACCGCGTCCAAGCCTGGACAATCCAATAAGTCCAGACAAGTTAAGCGATCCGTCACTACCACCAGGCCCACGAATATTAACGTGGTTCCCATCGACTACGCGTGTCCGCCTCGTCTTAGGGGCCGGCTAACCCTGCTCAGATTAACTTTAAGCAGGAACCCTTGGTCTTTCGGCGAGAGGGTCTCTCACCCTCTTTATCGTTACTCATGTCAACATTCGCACTTCCGATACCTCCAGGACCCCTCACGGGTATCCCTTCACAGGCTTACGGAACGCTCCGCTACCACTTGATCTTGCGATCAAATCCTCAGCTTCGGTGCATGGCTTCAGCCCCGTTACATTTTCGGCGCAAAGACCCTTATTTAGACCAGTGAGCTGTTACGCTTTCTTTAAATGATGGCTGCTTCTAAGCCAACATCCTGGTTGTTTTGGGATCCTCACATCCTTTCCCACTTAGCCATGACTTGGGGACCTTAGCTGGAGGTCAGGGTTGTTGCCCTTTTCACGACGGACGTTAGCACCCGCCGTGTGTCTGCCGACTAGTACTCCCCGGTATTCGGAGTTTGGTTAGGATCAGTAAGACGGTGAGTCCCCATAGCCCATCCAGTGCTCTACCCCCGGGGGTATTCGGTCGACGCTCT
>NZ_LNQC01000020.1 GCF_001651855.1 Sinorhizobium americanum
AAGTATACCTGAAGCCGCCGGGCTTTGCCCGCGCAGATATCGCGATTCACCCAATAATTTCAGCAGTTTACCGTTTATGGATGGGCACTAGACTAAGACTAGGCTTTCCAAATCACTTCTTCCCAAGATATTCCATCACCTTTTCCCGGCTAGGCCCGGCCGCGCGGATCGCCTCCAGAGCCTTCTGCCGCGTAACCTTTGCTGCATTGACGATATAGGCAACTTCGTGCTCTTGCGTCGATGCAAGCTTGCGGTCGCGGCCTTGCTTCTTCGGATCGTCTGCCATGGTTCTCCTCCATCGATGATAGAAGGATAGGAGCAGTTTATGGCACGGCAAGTGCACACCCTTGACGGTGGCTCCGCCCCCGGAGGATATGTTGGCGCAGAATGAAGGGGCTCATACGAGAATGACAGACGAGCAGCGCGAGGCCGCCGAGAACTTGCACGAAGCGATGCGGATATTCAATGAGACGGTTCGCCAAGCCGCGTACCGAGGTCTGCATGTGGAATTGCAGATAGTCGAAATTCGCATGAGCGAGGGACCGACGCCGGTCCCGCAGGTGAGCGCTTCGGCACGCCTATAGCTTTCTTCCGAGAAGATTACCGACCCCTTAGGACGTTGGTCCGTTGAGAGCGGCAAAGGTCCTACCCCAATTGCGGAACCAATCGCGGGGTGCAAAATGAGGTTGCAAAGCGCTGACGGCACCGCGAGACCCCTGCCGTTGGCGAGAGGTCCCAGAGCAGCCCGAAAATTGCCCCGCTCTGGGACCCAACCTCCCGATTCAGCGATCTACCGCCCCGCCTCGCAAAGAGGTGATGATCGCCATCAGCTTCGTTATCTCAACAACTTTAGATAGTATCTTGGCGACCCCTGCGGTTGTGCAAGCACGGCCAAAATCAAATCTAGCCATGCCGCATTAATGCTCGACGGGAAGGGACGATCCGACTTCAATGGTTGCAGCGTGCGCTTGCTCACTCTTCGATGATGCCGTACGGCCCGTAGGCGGCGCGCCAAAGCGCGCCGTAGCGCTTCTGCCGCCCCATTGCGATTTCGCCGTTGGCGTTAAACGTACCGCTTGCGATCTCCGCCTCGCGGAACTCGAAGCCTTCCGGCAGGACGATGCGCGCGCGATGGAGGGCGCCGGTCACGGGATTCCTGATCGGCTCGAGTTCGAGCTCGAGATGGCCGTCTATGCGAAAGCCGCCGGTGCGTTTCTCTATGTCGCTGTGAAACTCGATCAGGGCGAAAATCGGCTCGAGCTCTTGGGCGATGGTGGAGCCATAAATATTGAAGACGGTCGTCGGCTCCTGTTCCTTGCCGCCGAGTATGGCGAACAGGGCATCGATCTGCGCCTGGTTCGCATTGGCATCGAAGAACCCGCGAACGACACCGCCGCCCTCATGCACGGGACCAGGCCAGCGGTAGACGGCAGCAACCTTCAGCCCATCGAGCCGCAGATCGCCGAACCATCCCTCTTCGATAAGCATGCATTCGAGGCCTTCGCACAGGCCCTCGGTCGGCTTGCCGTTGAATTCGCACGGGCAGCCGTAATCGCAGCTGCACGATGCGATCTTGGGGCCCTTGATCGCCCAATCAACATAGGCCATGGCAACACCCCCGATTTTTCCCGTAGAGGCAGAATGTATCAGATACTGCTTCGACCGGCCAGGAACGCCGTGACTGTCCAGCGGATCGCTGAAGCCCTGGCAAGCCGCCGCGTTGCCCCGATGGCGTTGGCGCCGCCAACTCGAAGATCCATAAAGGGATGTTATCTGGTATGCTGTATCATTATGTCCGGACCGCCACCTTCGTCCCTACGAGAAAGACAGCCCAGACGGTGCGGCAGGAGGCACCTGGCGAAGAGCGAATTATCAAATCTCCGACGTTCCCGATGATACATTATGCGACGTTTTTGGCCCAGAACGTGAACATCAGGGCAACAAGCTGTACAGGGCACACGAGAGCAGGCTTCTTTGCGGCGTCCACGCCTAAGTCAGTGAACGGGAGCATTGCGCCTCCATTCCGGCAATTTGCCACTTGTTTCAGAGCTCCCTTAAAGCTGCCGTTCGATGAAGTCCTGGGGACGCCGATATCTTCCGGCGTCGCCGACGGCGAACGATTAAGGGAAGGCTTCGATGGATAGCGAAGTCTCACTTGGGTGTATCCAGGCGCTAAAGGCCCGGTGCGGATCGAGGGGGCGGGACATTCTGCCTCGTTGAGGTTCAGAGGCTCCGACGTTGGTCTCGGTAGGGCTTAGGAGGGGCCAGACGGCCTTCACAAGCGCAACAAAGCGGAGGACGGTTTCGTGGTGCACGGACGGCTTGATTCCTGATCGCCACATGGCTTGGGGATGCGAAGGGGGCGCGGCGCTGACGATCCCCCTTGCCAAGGTTGCAGCGCTACACCATACAACGCGCACTATCTAAATTCGGCATGTTCGGTGTTCTTTGCGAAGTTCAATCGGCATTTGGGCGAACCGACGATCTCCGCCATATTCTTCCTAAGAGGGGCATATGTATAATCAGCCACAGAAGAAAACCGCGCGGACCGCTGCTCTGAGACATGCCGTTGAGGTGCTTACGGAGAAGCGGGAAATTGGCGCAATAGTAAGTCAGAGTTATGTCCGGCAGGTTAGAGATGACCTTGCAAAGCGGACAGGTCACGATAAATACGCAGCGGAAAAATGCGACGACCAGGCCATTCAGGCATGGCAGAATTTTTGGCTAGGCAAAGTTGGTACCAGAACAGCAGGAGACCTCGTCGTCGCCTATCTGGCTGGCCCCGAGCCAATGAATGATTTTGACGAGCTTGTTGCACTTGGCGTACACCCACATAGCATCTATGCATTCGAGTCCGAAAATAAGACATTCAACGAAGCCCTGGCGAGTGCCAAAGCTTCCCACTACCCCCTCATCAAGATCATAAAGATGCCCATGGATCGGTACCTGCAAGCCGTTCCGATGATGTTTGATATTATCTACTTCGATGCGTGTGGGCCGCTTCCCAGCACATCTCAGGCGACACTAAGAACCGTCGCGAACATATTTCGATACCAGCGCCTCAATCCACTAGGCGTCTTGATCACGAACTTCGCCAAACCGGACATCGGCGACGTCGGTCAACTTCATGCTTATTCCGACATTGTCAGTGCCTATCTGTACCCGAAGGGAATGCTCGAATCCGGGAACCCGGAATGGAACATGACCGACGGCGCTGTGGCGCACGGGATGATCCCGAAAGGGCTGCCTGAAGACGAGTCCTTTTTCCATAAAGTCAAGGCCGATTTTTCGAATTTTTACGGTCAGTACATTACGAGGCAACTGTTCGATCTGGCGTCGTTCATAGTGCCCATGGCTCGCCTGTCGGCGTCCGGACTGTGGCCGCATTTTTTTACCAAGTCTCCCGTCGAACTGGCTCCCCATGCCGCAGCGCTAAAATCGTTCGATGAGACCTTGGAGTTCGGTGGTGGTGACTACATAGTCGACGCCGACATGAACACCGTCGGGTGGACGCTGGCGTCGCTGAACAAGCACAAGGACGAGAACTATCTCGCGCCGGACGTATCGTCGTTTAAATTGATCGACACGTGGCGTAGAGAGCTAGGCGGCTTGCCCAATATCCCGGTGGATGATGTCGTTCACGCCTATCTGCTGCTCAGAAATGAGGGTGGTGGTCAGTGGCTAAAACCCGCAATGAAGGAACTTGTGGCTGGGTACGCCTACATGCAAAATATGTACATGTTCTGCGACGTCCCAACATCCGAACTGGCTCTTTTTCCAGTACTCGCTCAGTACGCGATGCCTTACCACTACAATGCTGAGCAAACCCGGCGGTACACATATGTGGCGGAGGGCAGGAGCACGGAGATGTTCCTTGATGTCATCCCGTTTGATACTTGCCGGTATCTTTATGACTGGCTCCCGTCTACGGAGTTGGTACAAACCTCCTTCGATACCGAAGCGCATCAGCTCGTGTATCGCTTCGCCTTGGACGGCCTGATGAAGCATACGATCCGCTACAACAATGAGTATGTATTCGGTGGCCATGTGATGGGCGTGAATGACGACGGGTATTCGGAACGCCTTCTCAGTGTTCGACGAAAAATAGGTTAGTTCCGAAAAGTATGTTTCAGCATCGAAACCACTTCCTTCTGGCTCATCGAAGCTGAACGCAATTAGAACGGAAAACGCAACTAGCAAGCCATCTTAATGCGTTCGCAACCTTTAAGTTTTTATCTGAGGCTGATCCACTTCCGGTTCACCAGTTGATTTCGGAGCGGTATCGCGCGCAGGTTCGATCCGCACGCTTCGTCGATTCATCTTTTAACTTTGATTTTCAGGACTGCCATGGATCTCCACGACATTATATTTCGCGCCAAATGCCATCCACCGTCAGCTCCGGAATCCGTCGTACAATACGGCCATAAGATGGACCATCGAGATAAGACAAGGGGGAAAGCCCAGTGGCGAATCTTGCTTCCAGAAGAGCGCGAAATCTTCAGGCTTGCGATGATAAATCAGTGGATCGAGCGCAAATTCGCATGGTCATTGTATTGCCCCGATGGCCTCGTCACTAACCTCGGGGTCGATAGAGATCACACCACTGAACTTTTCATCGCAAAATTCGATGAACATGCATCACCTGCCTGGCACGGATATCCATGTAACTACAAGGAGCCACAACAACGCCCGCCCGAAACGGTTCTGCGGGACTGGCTAGATCAGAGTTTCTTACCTCCGGCAAAGATCCGGAAGATAGCGTCGGGCCAAAGATGCGCAATCTGAAACTTAATATTGAGGGAAGTTGGTGGGATTCGCTGCTGTACAAGGGCCATCTGCACCTCTTCGGTACAGATGGCTCGATTTCTGTATTCGCTTGGGAGACGTTAGTTTCCGAGCTCGCCCAATCCATTGCCGGAGCGGAGAAGGCGCTTCGGTTTGCGTTCAGTGAGAGCAATGCAGTCTATCGTTCTACGATGAACGTGGAGGATGTTCGACGTTGCTTTGACGAGCTGCCGGCAACCGAGTTTGATATCAGCTCTAAGGAGCTCGCTAAGTATCGGGTCAGTCAAGCCGACAGCGGCTTCCCTTTCCCTCATGCCACAAGCTCGTTTCATTATGACCGAATGATCGTAGCGACATCGCGAGGAATCTTTGGCTCACACTATAACACGAATACCCAAGACCGATCAGAAGTTGTAAGACTCTCCCCGGTTGGGGCAAACCAAGCTTGGCCGGCGTACGGTAACGTGGCTGTCGCAGCTGGTAATGCTGGTTTGTATCAGATCGACATACGGGTCCAGGACCGCGAATGGCCCAAGGAACAGGAAGGCGACCATCTTTCCGCGAGGACCTGCGAAGCTTGTGATTGGATGTTTGGCAACATTATAGGCATGTCCTTTGAGGAAGGGAGCGTCTTAGCTCGTTTTAGAACTAGATCGTTAAACGATCGGACAAGCCCGGATGGGGCAGATGCCTTTCAATCAGATGACCGCGAGGCCGACATTAATTGGCAACGCTCCTTCAGCTCAGTGGATCGTCTCGAAGAGGTTGTACGCTCCAAGTTTGACCCTAGCGATCGAAAGCCTCTCACGTGGGGAAGTCAGGACAAGCTGTATAAGGTAGAAGGTAAAAACCTTGTAGTATATAGGCTCTTATACAACGGTAAACTGCAGTTCATAGGAAAGCTGGATTTGCCGGCCAACCTGACAAATCTCGTCTCGGTCAAGACTTCCCTTTTCGGGTTGGTATTCGAGTTTGACGACTCCCTTCTGGTCTTGACGAGTGACGGCCAAGCTCACGCCTTAGATGGTGAGCCAGTAAATTGGCGTGTCTTCCCACGTTCACGGCGCTATGAGAATCACCTTCACGTCCTGGGAGAGACATCATTGGCGATCTACTCTTTTAACCAAGATGTGGAGCAGGACCAGTTCAAGAAGCTCATAGGTACTCGGGCACCCGCAAATTGGAGTGAGTAACTAGCCAAAATCCACACCGCCCCTCCAATAGCAGACAGCGGCAGGGTTGCGACCAGACGAGCCCTGCCTTGCGGCGCGATGGATTGTTCGGTCATCGGTCCAAGTCCGAATCAAAGTAACCCACGATGTCAGCAGAACCTGGAGACTCCCATTCGGGTGCGGCGCCGCCTTTTAAAACCGACCTGGAAAGCAAGAGGTTCGATGCGCTGCACGATACTTCGCTTACCATGATGCAGGCCGGACAGGCACCGCCGCGGCTGTCGCAGAGACTGCCCGATCCGCAGCGCAGCATGCGTGGATCAATTGCGCGGCGCAGGAAGTCCATCGCGTGATTGCGCCACATGGCCGAGATGTTCGCGAGATCCGGAGTCATGCCTTTCCGGTAGATCGTGAAAGCAAGATCGGCGGGGAATATGTACTCGCCGATGCCATCGCGATCGAGCCCAGACGCATCCGCCAGCGCGTGTATAAGCTGATGAGAGAGCGAGTGAAGCAGCATGTAGACGAACGGCGCAAGCTCGCGCGACCTGCCTTGGCGTTCCTTTTTCTTGTACCGGTCGAGGAACTGGCCGAAGTCCTCATATGACTCGAGATATGCCCTTGCAAGGTCTGATCCGTTGTCTGGGAGGCCTTCGACATTGTTTTTGTCGAGCCATTTTAGGACGCGCTGCTCGTCAAGCTTGATGTAGAGCGCCTCGTTCCTCTGCTGCGTGACGTAGATCGGCCTGCCACCATCCCGCATCGTATCGAACGCCACCAGGCGCACGGGCATTGGGACTTTTCGGTTGTTCGACTCTCGCTGATACACTGGCGTCGACGAAACGCGGGTGGTAAGCGGCAAGCAGACCCCGTCTGGCGGAGCGGGTGAGCGGTCAGGTATCGGTAACGGACACGATGAGCTGCTGTGAGCT
>NZ_LNQC01000021.1 GCF_001651855.1 Sinorhizobium americanum
AATGCCGAGATGCTCGGTCGCAAGCGCGATCGGCGCCGCCAATTGCAGCGGGTCGTTGACCGGAATCTGCGCCGCCTGATGGATCGCGTGGTAGTTGTTGCCCTTGTAGACATCGTAATAGCCGATCACGTCGGCAATGAAGATGCCATCGAAGATGCCGCGCTCGAGCGTGCGCGCCAGGTCCTGCCAATAGTCCAGGTCCTTGTATTTGAAAGACCTGTCACGCGGATGCGCCCAAAGCCCCGGCGACTGATGGCCAACGCAGTTCATGTCGAAGGCGTTGAAGCGAATGGTCTTGCTCATCCGTAGGCTCCGTCGAGTTCGGGCGATGCGATGGCCTTCAGCATCGCAGTTCGGCAGCACCAATACAGTTATTCTATCATTTTTATGTACTAAGTGCGAGAAGGTTTTTCTGCGATCGACCGCTTTCGTGGAACGCCGTCACGCGACGGCCGCCCAGCAGAAGAGCGCACAGCGCTTGGCAGGTGAGGATCGAACGCAAAACGATTTCCTCAACGAGGAGCTTCACGGCACAAACGTGCTTTGTCTACTAAAATTGTGGACTATAGGCTTCTCGGAAGCGCAAAGCAGGAGAGCAACATGAGTATTCACTCCATACCGACCGACTTGCCACTGATCGACATCGCCCGTTTCCACGCTGGCCCGCAGGAGCGCAGCCGCTTCATCGGCGAACTCCGCCAGACGCTACACCGCCATGGATTCTTCTATATTACGGGTCATGGCGTCGATCCCAACCTGATTTCCGATGTGCTTTCGACGTCGAAACGCTTTTTCGCCTTGCCGCTCGAAGAGAAGCTGAAGATCGAAATGGTCAAGTCGCCGCATTTCCGCGGCTATAATCGCGCCGGCTATGAGCGTACGCGGGGCAAGCAGGACTGGCGCGAGCAGCTCGACATCAACACGGAAGGCACCCCGGTCGAAATCGGGCCCGACACTCCGCCTTGGAAGCGCCTCATCGGGCCGAACCAGTGGCCTGACGCGCTGCCGGAGCTGAAACCCCTGCTGCTCGCCTATCAGGCGGAGGTCACCCGCGTAAGCATCGACGTGTTGAAAGCCATCGCAGTAGCCCTCGGGCAGCCCGAAGACGCTTTCGCTGAGATATACGAGCCGCAGCCGTCGCAACTCCTCAAGATCATTCGTTATCCCGGTCGGGACATTGCCGAGACTGACCAGGGCGTCGGCGCCCACAAGGACGGCGGCTTCGTCACGGTGCTGCTGCAAGACAGTGTTGCCGGGCTGCAGGTTGAGACCGAGGACGGCGTCTGGATCGACGCGCCGCCGGTTCCGGGAACCTTCGTCGTCAACACCGGCGAACTCCTGGAACTCGCCACCAATGGCTTCGTCCGCGCCGACGTGCATGGCGTCCTCGCGCCTCCGCCGGGTGCGGAACGCTATTCTGTGGCCTTCTTCCTCGGCGCCCGGTATAACGCCACGATCCCGGTGATCGACCTGCCGCAAGAGCTGAAAAGTGCCGAGCGTGGCATCACTGTCGATCCACTTAATCCCATATTCCGTGAAATCGGCCAGAACCACCTGAAAAGCCGGCTGCGTTCTCACCCGGATGTGGCACGCGCCCATCATGCCGATCTACTGGGCACGGAGCAGTTGGCCAGCGACTCGCTGGGCTCCGCCTATTAATATGCTGCCGCCTGTCCCCATGGGCAAAGGCTCCCAGCAGTCTTGCCGCTCTAAACCCGGATATGGGCCCGAACTGCTCTGGGCCGCCGCGGCTCTCCTCGTCGTCGCCCTCATCCAATCCGGCGCGCGCCCGCGCCTTCGCTAAACCCAACCCAGATGGAGAAAGCAATGACCGTCCAGCAGTCGACAGAAGCCATCGTCCAGTCCGCCGCACCGCATGCGGCACCCGGCGCCTCGACCTACAGGAGCCGTCATCCGGAGACCCAGGCGCTGCACGGCGGCAGCTTCCGTTTCGACCCCACCACGGGCGCGGTCGCCGTGCCGATCTATCAGACGACGTCCTACCAGCTTCCCGGAACCGAGGGCGCCGACAAGCTCTTCGCGCTCGAGGCCGCCGGCCATCTCTACACCCGTGTATCAAACCCGACCCAGGACGCCTTCGAGCAGCGCCTCGCCGAACTCGAGGGCGGCGCGGCCGCGCTCGCGCTTTCCTCGGGCCAGGCAGCGTCCGCCTTCGCGATTCTCAATGTCGCCCGTGCCGGCGACAACATCGTCAGCTCCGCCGGCCTATACGGCGGCACCTGGGCGCTCTTCGCGGCCACGTTGAAGAGCTTTGGCGTCGAAACTCGCTTCGTCGATGCCTCCGATCCGGAGGCCTTTGCCCGTGCCACCGACGATCGCACTCGGGCCTACTACGCCGAATCGCTGCCCAATCCGAAACTCGAGGTCTTCCCGATCGCCGAAGTGGCTGCCATCGGCCGGACGTCCGGAATCCCGCTGATCGTCGATAACACCGCCGCCCCGCTGATCATTCGGCCGCTCGACCACGGCGCCGCCGTCGTCGTCTATTCGGCTACCAAATATATCGGTGGCCACGGCACCTCGATCGGCGGCGCAATCGTCGATGGTGGCAACTTCCCCTGGGCCGAGCTAAAGAAGCGCCAGCCAAACCTCAACGAGCCGGATCCGAGTTACCAGGGCAAGACATGGATCGAGAAAGCGGAAGCGATCGCCTTTCACCCCTATATCCTACGGGCGAGGGCCGTGCTCTTGCGCGACATCGGCGCAGCCATCAGCCCGCAGAACGCCTTCCAACTCATCCAGGGCCTGGAGACACTTCCTTTGCGGCTGCGCCAGCACAACGACAATGCGGTCAGGATCGCCGAATACCTGAAGTCCCATCCGAAGGTTGCTAACGTCGTCTTTCCGAAATTCCAGACCGGCGTGGCCGGCGAGAGAGCGGCGAAATACCTGAAATCCGGCTCGTATGGCGCGCTGGTCGGTTTCGAACTGAACGGCGGCCGCGAGGCCGGCCGGCGTTTCATCGATGCCTTGCAACTCTTCTACCACACCGCGAATATCGGCGACGCGCGCTCGCTGGCCATCCATCCGTCGACGACGACCCATTCGCAGCTCTCGCCCGACGATCAACTGGCAACCGGGGTGAAACCGGGATATGTCCGCCTTTCGATCGGCATTGAGCATCCCGAGGATCTTATTGCCGATCTTGCCCAGGCGATCGACGTCGCATGATGTTGTTTTTCCGCACATACATCTGACGCGTTCAGAAATCCCTTGCATGGGAATTTTGGGCAGGGGATTTCGCACGGTTCATCTGGGCGCTTGGCGGGTCGTGATCGGCTCGTCGGCCGACCATCCGTACGCGGCGGCGGTGCATAGATCGCCGCTGCATTTGATGTGCTGCCATCAGTCGCCCCTTATTTCCTTCAACGCATCCTTGGCGTGGCCGCCGATGAAGCTGTCCTTCTCTATTGCCGCCAACGCCGGAATTGCAGCCTTGGCCCCAGAACCGATCTTTCTCAGAGATTGGACGGCCTCCTCGCGGACGCCGTCCTCTCCGAGCAGCATAACCAGGGCTGGCACGGCTTCCGCTGCCGACGGCCCGAACCAGCCAAGACGCTTTGCGGCAATCCGTCTGTCAGCGGCATCGTCCTGCTTCAGTTCGGCTGTGAGGCTCGAAACGGTGACGTCCAGTGGCAGGGCTGCAACACGGATCCCATCGAGCAAGCGTTCCCGCATGCGCTTGTATTCAGGTGCCCATCGTATCGGGAACTTATAGTCGCGTGCGAGGTCTTCGAGAGCGGCCTGATTAGAACCCGGCCGCCACGCCAGCAGCTTGCGCCTGGCCTCCTCCCGGCGACCAAGGCCAGCCAACACGGATGCGAACGGCGGCATGAGTGCGGTTGCGTTCGGGTTCTTCCTGGCTCCCTGGTCGAAGACCTCCGCCGCCTGTTCCAGATCGCTTGCGGCAAACAGGGCAACCCCGTGGGCAAGCACGTAATGGCTCGGGAAGTTCGGATTGAGGCGAAGCGCTTTCTGGACGAAGCCGAGGGCCGCGTTCGGCTCACCTGAAGTCGTCAGGGCCCAAGCCATGGCGATTTGCGCTTCAGGATCGTTAGGACCGAGTTCAATCGCCCGGCCGGCTTCGCGGCGTGCCTCCTCTGCTCGACCGAAACGCAGATGGGCCAGCGCTTGGGCCGTATATCCGAGCGCCGTGGGGTATCTCGTGGCGTTTTCCAGGTACTCGAAAGCCCGGCACACGGCAACTCGCGGAGGCGCTCCATATTGCTGGTTCCAAACATATTCATCGAGTCTGAAGAGGACCTCCTCGTGCCAGGCGTAGTCTTCGATCCTGAAGTAGACCAAGGCGAGCGCGGCCTGGGCGCGTCCGTACTCCGGATCGATCCTAATTGCTCTCTTGAGCGGCTCGACGGCCGCCGCGTTGTCATCGGCGTTGAAACGAAGATAGAGGCTCCAGCCCTCGTCGAACGCCTCTTTCGCCCGGAGGCTATCCGTCCTGCCGCGGGCGATCTCCGTCCTCTCCGTTCCCGTGAGATTGACGTTCAGCGCCTCGACGATCCTGGTGACGAACGCGTCCTGAACGCCGAAAACATCGGCGACGTTGCCGTCGAAGCGGTCGGCCCACACATGACCTCCCGAGAGCGCGTCAACCAGTTGCGCATTGACCCGCAGTCGATCTCCCGCCCGCTGAACGCTGCCCTCCAGCACATATCGTACACCCAGTTCTTCGGCGACCTGGCTGACCGCCACGGACCTGCCCTGATAGGCGAATGTTGAGTTCCGAGCAACGACGAAGAGACCGGCACTCTTCGACAGGTCGGTGATCAAGCTGTCGGTCATACCGTCGGCGAAATGTTGCTGCGCATCATCGCCGGACATGTCGGTGAACGGCATGACCGCGATCGATGGCCTGTCCGGCAAAGGGAATTCCATCCTTGCGCTTGAGGCCGGCTCCACCGACGGTGCGCGGGAATAGCTCCAGAAAACCACGCTTCCGGCTGTCAGCACCAGAGCTGCTGCGGCGGCCGAGAGCCAGAGCCATGAACGACGGGACTTGCCCCGCATCCAGGCGGCCGCGGTTCGGGGATGATCGCCCAGGCGAATCCGGTAGAGACGGACGGGCTTCTCGATGTTCTTGACCTGGCGCTCACCCAGAAAATCGAACCCGTAGTCCAGCTTTCTCTCGACCTGATCGTACGCCGTTCCCGAGATCAGGACGCCTCCCGGGACGGCCAGTTCTTCGAGCCGTGCCGCGACGTTCACGCCGTCGCCGTAGATATCCTGTCCCTCGACAATGACGTCACCAAGGTTGACACCGATGCGGAACTCGAGCCGCTTCTCGGGGGGCAGCTCCTCGTTGCACTCGGCCATCGCCTGCTGAATTTCGACGGCGCATCTTACGGCGTCAACCACACTGGGAAACTCGATCAGTTCGCCATCGCCCATCAGCTTGACCACCCGGCCATTGTGGGCGGCGATTTTCGGATCGATCATGTTCTCGCGAGTGGTTCCAAGCCGCACTACGGTATCGGCCTCGTCGATCTCCATGAGACGGCTGTAGCCCACCACGTCAGCGGCCAGGATTGCTGCGAGCTTCCGCTGCATTGGATGGGTTCCCCGGTGCAAGACAGCGTCTCTACAATTATAGGATAGTTGTCGTGCGTATCCCAGTCTGTTGTGGGCCCACGGCGCGACATAGCCCGAATGGGTAATCCCAAGTTACGGCAACTAGGAGTATGCTCTCGCCGCGGAATTCTATCAGCAGCGACACATACCTTGATCGGCACGCCGGGGACCCGCGATAGGCCACGAACGTATCTGCCGGAACAGACCACTTCAAAAAGCCTGGGGGCTTTCAAAATGTCCCGCGTCGCCGCCATAGCCAAAGCAGAAGCCTATCTCGATTCCGGTAACTTCCGCACCGATCTCGCGCGACGGGTCGATATGCCTACCGCGAGCCGAAATACCGCCTGGACTTCAGGACCCCGGCAAGGGGGGTGTTCCACATAAGCATGTTCTTGGAACGAGGGGGCTCACATGAGGGAAATGGTACGAATCTGTGCGTTTGCCGCAGTGCTTCTCTGCGCCGCATCCCCTGCCGCCGGATTGTCTCCTTGCGTGGACGTGGCTCTGGTGTTGGCCGTCGACGCCTCAGGGAGCATCGACGACACGGAATATGCGTTCCAGAGAGAAGCGATCGCTTCGGCCTTTCGCGACGAGCACGTAGTTGCCGCCATCAAAAGCGTCGGTGTCATGGCGGCTGGAGTCATGTTTTGGGGCGACGGCGAGTTTCCGGCGCAACGGATCGACTGGACCATAATCGAGGGAAGCGATGATGCCGAAGGCTTTGCACAAAAGGTCGAAAGCAACAAACGCACGGTGTTCGGCAATACCGATATCGGCAGCGGCATCTGGGCCGCCCTGGATATGCTTACCGACCCGCGGCTATGCGCGTCCCGGCTCATCGTCAACGTTTCGGGAGATGGAAAGGAAACTATCGCGCCAAAAAGACGGCATGTGGCCACTTTGGACATGGCACGTAGACGGGCGGAGGAGATGGACGTAACCGTCAATGCGCTTGTTTTGGCTGATGAGGAACGCGATCTCGCTAGCTATTACAAGCAAAAAGTGATCGTCGGGAACAACGCCTTTGTTATGAGTATAGATACCTATTCTGACTACGCATCCGCCATCAGGAAGAAACTGATCCGAGAAATCCCGTCGCAGTCGCTGGCTCAAGCGGATACGCCAGAGTGGTAATGGATCACTACCGCGTAACATCTGCCGGAGCGGGACGCCCCATTTTGATGCTGCATTGCCTTCCGGATGGGAACGGACGAGTTCGTTTCGTCGATATGCTACCCACAATACTTTAATTGGTAATATAAGACCCGCCCGCGGTCGTCGTGGACGCTCCGATGTCGTCTGGACCTACCTTGTAAGCGTGATGGGTGAAAAGAAGGCTATCGCAAACTTCAGCAATCCTGGCAAGCAGGGCGAAACGATCCGCCACTTCTTGCTGTACGGCGGCAAAGCTGGGTCCTGATTTACGACTTTTTTCGCCAGGGGCGTCCAAGTAAGGAAGATCAAGCCTGCATCGTCGCACGCTACGGCATAGGTCAACCACCTCAAAGCGAGGGCATCTGCAAGCAGGTCAGCAGGCTCTGGCCTTCGGAGTATTCCTCATCCCGCCAGACCTGCCTTGAGCTCCCAGAATGCTTCACAGGTGGAATGGACGTCATTCGCCCACGTTCGGTCCGCGAGATGGCTTCGGGATGAACACGACTACGACTCCCTGAGAAATGTGCCGACCAGGCATTCCAAGCTCGGGGCATCTTCCCAATGCATGTTGTGGCCCCGACCCGGAAGCGAAATGAGCCGTGACCCGATGATTCCGCCTTTCAACTGATTCTGATGCTTCGCAGTTCACCGCGAAGAATAAGCGTCGGTGCTGAAATATCCTACAACAACGGAGCTGGATCATAGGCAAGTTGTTCGTAATGGATCGAGCGCCAGACCCGCCCCGGAACCGACGCGCATTCCTGGCGGACATGGGAGAGGAAAACCTCAGGCCGCCCTTAAAGGTCGGGGATCGGTACGAACAAAATCGGGGTGCTATCAGGCTGCGGTCGACTTTTCGCCGGGCTCAAATGCTCTCGTGCAGCATCTCCCGTGCCGCCGCACGCTTCGGAGAATGTGGTGCTCCGTGGGGCCCGTCATCGAAGGAAAATCATTCCACATTACTACACATATTCTATATACTATATGTGTATTCCATTCCTCGCCTGTCGCATCATGCAGTACGAAGGCCGCAGGCAAGCAGCTCGCCCGCCGGTCAGTAGCCGCAAACAGGATCCCGATGGAGGAATGCATGTCCAATCCCATTTTCAGTCAGACCTATCGCCGCCGCAGCGTACTGAAA
>NZ_LNQC01000022.1 GCF_001651855.1 Sinorhizobium americanum
AATGCCGAGATGCTCGGTCGCAAGCGCGATCGGCGCCGCCAATTGCAGCGGGTCGTTGACCGGAATCTGCGCCGCCTGATGTATGGCGTGATAATTGTTCCCTTTGTAGACATCGTAATAGCCGATCACGTCGGCGATGAAGATGCCGTCGAAGACGCCGCGCTCAAGCGTGCGCGCCAGGTCCTGCCAATAGTCCAGGTCTTTGTATTTGAAAGACCTGTCCCGCGGATGCGCCCACAGTCCCGGCGACTGATGGCCAACGCAGTTCATGTCGAAGGCGTTGAAGCGAATGGTCTTGCTCATTGGAGGCTCCGTCCGGTACGGCCGAGATTGGTTCGCTTCAAGCATCGCAGGTCATCTGCAGCAATACAGTTATTCCATAATTTTAATGTATTTACGGATGGAAGTTTTTTCTTCTATTCGCCCTCGTGCGAGCAAAACCAATCACCGGGGCCGATCCCGCATGGAACGAGCCAGTGGCGCGCCCCACACCACGATCGCGAATTCGATGCGCCGCCGCGCAGACGGCATGACCGAAGCTGATCGCCGATCGACGCCGCTAGAAGACGCCCGGACGGCGCGCTTGCCTAGTGCGGCATGCCGCCTTGCTCCGGGCACCGCAGACTTAGTCTTGAACGTCGTGCGGCAGCCTCGAAATGATAGCGCTTACGACGTTTGTCGCCTGCACGCGAATATCGGGAGCCGCAGTAATTTCCCAGAACTGACCGGCTGTCAGAGCACCGACTGCGTAGAGCCCCGGCTGCGGCCTTCCTTCGCAATCAATCACACAGGAGTCCTTGTCGACCGAGAGGCCGAGCCCGAGCTCATCGGCAGCGATCAATCCTTGTCGTTGCATTCCTTTAAGCAGCGGAGAATGGGCGACACCGGCGCGCTCCATGCCGGTGCAGTTAACGATCCAATCTGCGTTGAATGACCTTGAGCGGTGGCTCTGCCGCTGTCTGTAGCTCACTAGCGCGCCACGATGTCCTTCCTCGATCGCCTCGAGGAAACCGGCATGGACCGTGACAATGCCGTCGCGTCTCAACGTCTCGAACCGCAGGAATATCTCCGGAGCGATGCGATGACGATGGATGTTCCACCACGCAAGCCCATGGCGCAGCAATCGGGCACGTTGATCGCTCGAAAGCTGCTGCCACAATCCTTGCGTCATCGGCCTGAGACCGTCCATCAGGCCCCGCCAGTCCGCGCCGTTGCGAACCTGCCTGCGAAATCCCTGAAGCAAGGCACTGATTTCCCGCGAGCCCGCAAGTTCCGGTTCGATCGGCTTCGCGAGGTGGCTCGCCTGCGCATGTGGATGCGGCAGCAGCCCACGTCGCGACAAGACACGGATCGGTCCGCGGTGACCGTGTACCCGCAATGCAAGCACCTGATCGACCATCGTCAATCCGGAGCCGAGAATGCAGATGGTGTCGCTGCGGCCGACCCTCGAAAGCCAGCTCAGCCGCCATGGATTGCGCACGATGCGCTTTTGCGCGCCTATCGCGATATGATCCTGTTTTAGCGGCAGATCGGCGTTTCCGACGCCAAGGCAGAGCACTACGTTGCGCGCGCTAAGCTCCGTCCCATTGTCCAGTTTGAAGACAAGGCCAGCCTCGCTGGAATGACTGCAATTCTGCGCCTTCGCCTTGATGAAATCGAACGTCACGCGGCGGTCGTGATCTCGAAGCAGCGACGCAAGCCGATCGCGCAGATAAAGACCATAGTCGCCCCTCGATGCGAAGCCCTCCGACGAAACCTTTCGCGCATGCTGCTCGAGCCAGCGGACGAAATCTTCCGGCTCTTCTGGAAAGACGCTCATGCGTCCCGCAGGGACATTCAACCGATGGATATAGAACTCCGTTCGATAGGCGGTTCCCCTGCCGAACCCCGGATCGTCTCCAACCACGGCCATTGAAGCAGAAGGTGGCAGCGAGCGAAGAAGATGGATGGTTACTGCGATCGCAGAAAATCCTGCACCGACAACCGCGACATCGTAGAGCAAGGGCGCCTCCTCATCGGCAGTGACCCGCTTTGCCTGCTGCGGCGGCGGCCGGCCTGCTGCAATCCCGGAGAATAGTATCACGCCAAATGCTGCTTCATCTCTATAAAAAAGATCGATTTTGAGTTAAGCTGCAACTGCACCGATTACGCCGTATTACGCACCACCGTAGACGCGCACAGCGGACCTTTGATCGATGATTGGGATCCAAATGAACGACGATCGCTCGGCTTTTCGGCACGGCACCGCAGGTCGATATGTTCTTGTGTTGCTGTTCACGGCTGTGAGTGCTGCGGGCCCTTTCCTGATCGGCGATCAGGCCGGATTGATAGCCATGAAAACGGCTTCCGTCCCCTTGCTGTTTCTCGCCAGTCGCGGTCTCGATGCGATCTTCACGACCGATGCATACCGCAAACCTTGGAGCGCGGCTTTTTTCGAACGGCATTTTCTGGATTCCGTCGCTTTCGCATGCTGGCTCACAGTCGTCACGTGGAGCCCAAGCCTCAGTGCGACAGGCCAGATCCGTTCGTTTCTCCTCACCGTCACCATCATGACGGCGATCAAGGCTCTGCTGAGCGGATTTACGAGCGAAAGCGACGATCGCCACGGGTGAGAACACGCGCGACCGAAGCTCAGCTCCAGGCGTGGAGCGGCGGGTTCTCGCCGTTCAAGAAATACTTGCCCAGAATGGCATATTTCCAGCGCACCGGATCGTGCAGTGTGTGAGTGCGCGCATTGCGCCAATGGCGGTCCAAATTGTGTTCGGCGAGCGTCGAGCGCGTCCCGGCCAATTCGAAAAGCTTGTTGGTGGCAGCGATGGCGATCTCCGTCGAGAGGATCTTGGCCTCCGCCGTCACAATCTGGGCTTCCGCCACGGTCTCCGCGTTTGGATTGAGCACCGCCCGGTCAATCGCATATCCCGCCTTTTCGAGCAGCGCCTGCGCCGCATGGAGGCGCAGCGTCAGGTCTCCCACCGCCTGGATGGTGTAGGGATCGTCCCAGGCGTTGTCGAGACCACTGTCGACCCATGCACGGCTTTTTGTGCGGACGAAGGCGACTGTCTCGTCGATCGCGGCCTGGGCAATGCCGGTATCCACGGCCACCTGAATGATCTGGAAGATCGCTCCGTCCGCCGTCGGCTTGTCATAACCTTTGTAACCTGGCACCAGGTGCGTCTTCGGCACCTTGACATTGTCGAGTATGACCGTACCGGAGAGCGTCGTGCGCTGTCCGAAGGACGACCAGTCGTCCACAACCGTCAGCCCCGGCGCATCGCGTTCGGCAATCGCGTACCAGGCGCGGCCCTGGTCGTCGATGGCGACGATCGGCACCAGGTGAGCGAGCAGCGCACCGGATGAATAGAACTTCCGTCCATTGACGATGACATGATCGCCGACATCAACGAACTTCGTCTCGAAATCGACTGCCCGTTTCGAGCCGAATTCCGAAAAGGCGTTGCCGAAGCGGGTGCCGCGCAGCACTTCGGCAAAGAGCAGCTTCTGCTGTTTCTCGTCGGAGACGGTGCGGATCGCAGCAACGACGCCGAGATGGTTCTGGGCGATCTGGCCGATCGAGGAGTCGGCGGCGGAAATGATCTCGATCACCTTGGCGAGCGTCGCATAGGAGACTTCGGGACCGCCGAACTTTTTCGGCACATTGATCGACCACAGCCCACTCTGCGAAAAGGCATCGAGTTCCCGGACAGGCCAGATACGGTCGCGGTCGCGGGCGGCTGAACCGGGGGCGAATTCAGCGGCGAGCTTCTTCGCCACCTCGATCGCCTCGGCATCGCTCTTGATGACATGCGCCGGCTCGCTTGGCCGGGGCACCGCCGGAACGCCACGGGCGGCGTCGCGTGTACTGATGTTGGAAATAGTCATTCGGGTTTCTCCCTGTCGATGGGTTGTTGTCAGTAGGCGGCGAGAACGGCGGCGCTCGGCTTTTGCCCTAGATAGAGGGCCTTAATGTCGTCGCGGGACTTGAGGTCACGGGCATAACCGGACAACACGCTGATGCCGTTTTCGAGGATGACGGCCTTGTCGGCATAGGTGAGCGCCACGGCAGAGTTCTGCTCGGCGACCAGGATGGAGAGGCCCTCTTCCCGGTTGAGTCGACGCAGGGTGCGGAAGATGTCCTGGACGGCGAGCGGAGCGAGTCCCATGGAAGGCTCGTCCAGGACGAGGAGACGCGGCCGCGACATCAGCGCCCGGCCGATCGCCGTCATCTGCTGCTCGCCGCCGGAGGTAAGGCCCGCTGCCAAGCGGCGCTTTTCCTTGAGGCGCGGGAACCAGGTATAGATCCTCTCGAGGTCGGCTGCGATTTCACCCCGTTTTGCGCTGCGTCCGATGCCACCGGAGACGAGGTTCTCCTCCACTGTGAGGCTGCGGAAGCAATGGCGGCCTTCGAGTACCTGCACCAGCCCGGCCCTGACGAGTGCGTCGGGCGAGACCGCGGCGACATCGAGTTCTCCGAACCTGATGCGTCCAGCGACGATCTGGCCGCGCTCCGCCGGCAGCAGGTTGGATACGGCTTTCAGCGCCGTCGTCTTGCCGGCACCGTTGGCGCCAAGGAGTGCGACGATTTCGCCGCGCTTCAATGTTAAGCTGACGCCGTCCAGCGCCCTGATTGCGTGATTGTAGGTTGCCTTGACGTCTTCAACCGTGAGCAGGATATCCGCTTCAGTCATGTCACTCTCCTTCTCGTTGGAGTTCGGGCCGGACATGGTGTCGGCATGGATCCCCCTCGCCGCATGTCCGGCCCGCCCCCATCAGTTGGTCGCGGCCTCCGCATCTTCGGCCGTGCGCAACTTGATGCCCTTTTCCTCGGCATAGGCCTCGGACGACTTCTCGATGATCGGACGCAGCAGCGCCCAGTCCGGCGCGATCCAGTCGGAAACGACGTTCCACTTCTTGCCGTCCCATTGCTGGAAGGTGACGTAGCCGTTGCCCTCGTGATTGTCCCAGGTGACGTTGATCGAGTGGAACAGGTTCTTCGCGCCGAGCGCCTCGACCCGGGCCGGATCGAGCTCAAGGTGCTCGAAGCCCCAGCGGACCTCGTCTCCGGTCAGCGTCCGATTACCGAACTTCTCCTGGGCGATGCGGACCGCCTCGACGTTCAGGATGCCGTTGACGATGCCGAGATTGTGGTAGACCGAACCGATGCGGTTCTTGTCTTCGAGGTTGCCCAGGCCCTTGTCGTAGACGGCCGAGACGATCTCCTTGACCACCGGATACTCGGTACCCGAGGCCTGAATGGTGATTGCCGTGTAGCCCTTGGCGGCCTCACCGGCGGGGATGACGTCCTCCTCCGAGTTCGACCAGACATTGCCGATGATATGGTCGACCGGGAAGCCGGTCTTGGCGGCGGTCTTCAGCGCCACCGGGTTCATCACGCCCCAGCCGCGCAGCACGACATAGTCGGGTTTGGCGCGGCGGATCGTCAGCCATTGTGACTGCTGCTCATTGCCCGGATGCGGCACCTCGATCTGCTGCAGTTCGAAACCAAATTTCTCGGCGAGCAGTTCATAGATCGGGATCGTCTCCTTGCCGTAGGGCGAGCCGTGATAGAGCACGACGATCTTCTTGCCCTTGAGGCTTTCGGGGCCGCCTTCCTTTGAGGCGATGTAGTTTACGATGCCGGAGGTCTCGCTGTATGGATTAAGCAGCAGCGGGAAGACGTAGGGGAAGACGCGGCCGTCGGTGGAATCGGTGCGGCCGTGATTGATGGTGATCAGCGGCACCTTGTCCGCGGTGATCCGGTCGATCATCGCATAGGCGATGCCGACGGAGAGCGGATTCCAGGCGGCGACGTTCGGATTGCTCTTCAGCCGCTCATAGGCTTCGACACCGCGCTCGACCTCGTATTGCGTCTCGGCTTCCGACCAGGTGAGCTTGACGCCGTTGACGCCGCCGTCGCGGGTGTTGATCAGGTTGAGATAATCGATGAAGCCACCGAAGAAACCGGTGCCACCGGCCGCATAGGGACCGACGCGGTAGCTCTGCAGCGGAAAATACTGCTCGTCGGCGTGGGCTGCGGGGAGAGCGTTCGTAAGCGCGACGCCCGCGGCCAGCGCCGCAATCTTGAATTTGCTGAGGATGGTCATTTCTGGACAAACTCCGGGTGTTGGCCGGCGCGATCGCCGTACCTGATTGATGGAAAGTGGATTTCTTGATTTTGGGAGCGCATCCGCTCCGGTCTTCGTCAGCGCCGTCCGAAAACGGAGCCGAAGCGTCTCATGTTCCTGTCCCAGAGGGCGACGAGTCCGTCCGGTTCAAGAACGAGGAAGAGGATGATCAGGCCGCCGAGCACGATGCGCTGGCTCATGTCGAGGACGCCGGAATCGAAGATGTCGCCGAGAAAGAAGGCTCCAAGCCGCGACAGAACAAGCGGGAAGACGACGATCAGCGCGGCTCCAAAAAAGGCGCCGCGGATCGAGGCGAGGCCGCCAATGATGATGATGAACAGCACCTGGAAGGAGCGGTCGAGATTGAACCCCGCCGGCTCCACGGTTCGAAGATAGGCGAAGGCCCAGAGCACGCCGGCAACGCCGATGATGAAGGACGAAATCGCGAAGGCGAGCAGCTTCGTCCTCAGCACCGGCACGCCGATGATGCGGGCGGCCGTCTCGTTGTCGCGCACCGCAATGAAGTTGCGCCCGGTCTGCGAAGCGACGAGCCGCAGCGCCACGAAGGTCAGCACCGTCACGATGGTCAGCGCGAAGAGATAGCGGTCGGCGGCGCTTTCGAAGGTAATACCGGCGATCGCCAGCGGCGGAGCGTCGATGACGCCGGAGGCCGAATTGTTGGAAAACCAGCCGAATTTCGTCAGAGCCCACTGCACGAAGAACTGTGCGGCAAGCGTTGAGACCGCCAGATAGAAGCCCTTCAGCCTGAGACTCGGCAGGCCGAAGACAATGCCGATCGCAGCGGCCGAAAAGCCGGCAAGCACGATGCTTAAGACAAGCGGCAGGCCTTCGACGCGCAGGTTGAAGTTGTAGGCGGCGAAGGCGCCGACCGCCATGAAGGCGGCGCTGCCGAGCGAGACCTGGCCGGCATAGCCGGTCAAGAGGTTCAAGCCAACGCCGGCGAGGCTCAGCGCCAGGAACGGCAGCAAAATGGCCTCGAAGAGATAGCTGGTGCCGACAAACGGCACGAAGAGGTAGGCAACGGCAAGGAGCGCCACCGGTGCCAGCCAGCGCGGAAGCGTCGCAGACGCGGGAAGGACGGTTGCGATGGAGGCCATGGTCAGACCCTTTCCACGAGCTTCTGGCCGAACAGGCCGGAGGGACGAATGAGCAGGAAGGCAAGTGCCGCGACATAGGCGAACCAGCTTTCGATGCCGCCGCCGAAATAGTCGCCGAGATAGACCTCGGCGAGCTTCTCGCTCGCGCCGATCAGCAGGCCGCCGACAATGGCACCCAGGATTGAATCGAAGCCACCGAGGACGAGGACCGGCAGAGCCTTGAGAACGACAAGCGACAGCGAGAATTGCACGCCGAGCCGTGCGCCCCAAAGGAGGCCTGCCACCAACGCCACCAGGCCGGCGGTCGCCCACACGGTCGCCCAGATCCACGGCAGGCGCAGACCGACGGCGAGCGCTGCGAACTGGTCGTCCGCGACAGCCCGGAAGGCGAGCCCGACGCGGGTGTAGCGGAAGAAGACCGACAACAGCGCCACCATTCCTGCCGCTACAGCCGCGGCAAAGATGTCGAACTGGCTGATGAAGACGCCGCCGACATCGAAGGGGAGGTCCTCGATGCCGAGCTCGAGCGCATGCACCTGCGTTCCCCAGACAAGCTGGGCGGCCCCTTCCATGACATAGGAGAGACCGAGCGTTGCCATGAACAGGGTGATCGGCGGCTTGTTGGTGAGCGGCCGCAAGACGGTGCGCTCGATGGCGATGCCAATGACGACCATCAGCGCGAAGGTGACGGCGAGCGCCAGCGCGAAGGGCACGCCGCGTTCGACGAGGCTGACGAAGGTCAGAGCCGCGAAGAGCAGCAGCGCCCCTTGCGCGAAGTTCAAGACACCAGAGGTCTTGTAGATCAGCACGAAGCCGATCGCGACCAGCGAGTACATTACGCCCGAGAGCAGCCCGCCGACGAGCACCTCGGTGAAGAAAAGCCAATCGAAGTCCGACATCAGATCCCCGCTCCGTCTTCGTTCTCGGGCACAACGCCCAGATAGGCGTCGATGACGCGCTGGTCGGCCCTCACCTCTTCCGGAGTGCCGTCGGCGATCTTGCGGCCATAGTCGAGCACCGCGATCCGGTCGGAAAGCTCCATGACGACGCCGATGTCGTGCTCGATGAGGATGACGGTGGTGCCGTAGGCGTCGCGCGTAGCCCGCACGAAGCCGGCCATTTCCTGCTTTTCCGTGGCGGTCATGCCCGCCATCGGCTCGTCGAGAAGCAGAATCTCCGGCTCTGCCACCAGCGCACGGGCGAGTTCAACCCGCTTCTGCAGCCCATAGGGCAGTGTACCGGCAAGCCGGCCGGCGACGTGTTCGAGATCAAGGAAGGCAAGGATGCGCCGGGCCCGGTCGCGCGCGTCCGCCTCCTCGCGGCGCGCGGCGCCGACACGCGCGATCTGGCCGAGGAACGTCGAGCGGACCGTGTGCGCTCGCCCGGCCACCACGTTGTCGAGGACGCTCAAGCCCTTGAAGAGGGCGAGGTTCTGGAACGTCCGTGCGACGCCGAGGCGCGCCAGCCTGTCGGTCGGCACCGCACGATAGCGGTGGCCGCCGATCAGCACATGGCCGCGATCCGGCCGGTAGACGCCGCTGATGACATTGATAAGCGAGCTCTTGCCGGCGCCATTCGGACCGATGATGGCGCGGATTTCGCCGCGCCGCACGGCGAGATCGACATTGTCCAGAGCTGTGACGCCGCCGAAAGAAAGTCTCACGCCTTCAAGGCCAAGCAGCACGTCGCCGGAAATCGCCGCATGCGGCTGAGGCGTCGGCCTGGCGGCAAGGTCGAGGAGGTGCTCCTGGACCTCTGACGGGAAGGCGGACGTGCCCAGCCCCCCAAGGGCAAATGTCATCGCGTGCATATTTTCCCTCTCAGACGGCTTCCAGGGGCCACGGCAACCCGTTGCCAGCGGCGCACAGCTCCGCCGGCGATCCCAGAAACCCCGGTCATTCTTAGTGGTACGACCGGCATTCCGGTCCGCCTTCTTATGTTCAGGTGCTCTTCTGCGGATTACTCCGCAGCAACCGGCTGCAGCGCTTCTGCCGCTTCCAGTTCGCGCACCAGCGGAATGACGTGCTTGCCGAAATATTCGACTTCTTCCTGGAAATGCAGGAAGCCGAGCAGGATGAGGTCGGCACCGGCGCGCTTCAGATCGAGGATCCGCTCAGCCACCTGCCGGGGCGTGCCAATCAGGTTGGAGCGGAAGCCGTCATTGTATTGGACCAGATCCTCGAAGGAGGATTTCGCCCAGTTGCCCTCGCCTTCCGGCGAAGCCTTGCCGGCATTCTTGACCTCATGGCCAAAGGCGTTGACTGCCTCCGGATTGGCCTTCTCGACGATCTCCGCAAGGATGGCCTTCGCCTCTTCCTCCGTCTCGCGGACGATTGCGAAGGCGTTGACGCCGACCCGAACCGAGTGGTCGCTTTCCTTGGCCTTCTGGCGGATGTCACTCACCTGCTTGGCGATTTGATCCGGCGTGTTGCCATTGGTGAAGTACCAGTCAGAAACGCGTGCCGCCATGTCGCGCGCGGCGCGCGACGAGCCGCCCTGAAAGATCTCCGGCTGCGGATCGATAGGCTTCGGCTTCAGCGAATAATTGTTGAAGCGGTAGAAATCGCCGCGGAAGGTGAAATTGTCCTCGGTCCAGATGCCGCGCAGCGCCCGGATGAACTCTTCCGAACGGCGATAGCGTTCGTCGTGGTCCAGCCAGTGCTCGCCGATAGCGGCGAACTCACCGCGGAACCAGCCGCTGACGACGTTGACGGCGACGCGCCCGTTGGTGAGGTGGTTGATCGTGGCGATCTGCTTGGCAGCCAGTGCCGGATTCCACGGTCCCGGCAGGATCGCCGCGATCACCTTCAGCGTCTTGGTCGCTTCCAGCAGCGCATGGCTGAAGGAAACCGATTCATGCTGGAACTCGGCACCGTAGCCGGCGGTGAAGCGAATCTGGCTCAAAGCGTATTCGAAACCGTTCTCTTCGGCGATCTGCGCCAGTTTTCGGTTGTAGTCGATCGACCAGCTTGTCCGCTGTTCGATATTGGAAATGACCAGCCCGCCCGAAACGTTCGGTACCCAATAGGCGAATTTCACCGGCTCTCTATTTGCATGCGACATTTGTCTTCCTCTCCAGGGTTTCATGCTTTGGTGGTAACCAGTGCCGGTCCATGTTCACCGGCAGACAACGTGGTTCGCTGCGGACTCACGGGTAGCAAGCGCGCGAGGTCAGCGATGGCGCGATCGACGCGCTCGAGCACCGCCGGATTGGTGAGCCGGTTATCGACAAAATCAGTCTCGACCGCGTAGATGGAGGTCGGTAGCGACAGCGCGTTGAAGAAACCGAAGAGCGGACGGAGCTGATGCTCAATCATCAGGGCATGCAGCGGACTGCCACCGGTCGCGGCGAGGAGCACCGGCCGTCCGGCCAAGGCGCGGTAGTCCACCAGGTCGAATAGATGCTTCAGAGCGCCGGTATAGGAGGCGCGGTAGACGGGCGAGCCTACGACAAGAACGTCGGCGGTTTCGACCGCATCAATGATTTCGCGTCCTTCGCTCTCGAGCTGATCGGCCCTCAACGCCCGAAACAAGACCGGCGCGGCATCGGCGAGGTTGATGACGCGCTTCACGCCACCGAAGCGACTCTCAACCGCTGACGCCATGACATCGACGAGCGATGCTGTCCGCGAGGGTCGCTTTACATTGCCGGAAAGTCCGAGGATCTTCATTTGCGTCGCGGTTCCATGTTGCTGACTTACTCTACCAATTTAATGTACTACCGTAAGAAAAATTCTCCCAATTTTGTCGACGCGGAAAATTCAAAAATTCTGATCGGAGGGCGCCGGCGCGATTTCACGCCTAATTTAGGCCGCCCTTAACGTCGTGGATCGATGCGAACAAAACTGGAGTGCTATCAGGCGGGTCGAGTTATGGTTTGGTCGAGCTGGCCTTCAGCGCGCCGTCTCATAATGCCCTTCGCATTTGAGCCCAGCAAAAAAGCTCACTCGTGCACGTCTCCCGTGCCGCTGCACGCGTCGGAGAATGTCGTGCTCCATAGGCCCCGTCCTCGAGGGAAAATTATTCCCGAGTAGCACACAAAATCTATTCAATATATGTATATTGCTCCCCTCGCCTGTCGCATCATGCAGAACGAAGGCCGCAGGCAAGCAGCTCGCCCGTCGGTCAGTGGCCGCAAACAGGATCCCGATGGAGGAATGCATGTCCAATCCCATTTTCAGTCAGACCTATCGCCGCCGCAGCGTACTGAAA
>NZ_LNQC01000023.1 GCF_001651855.1 Sinorhizobium americanum
CGCCAGCAGCGCCGCCGCCCTCGTCAGTGATCGGGCTTATAGACCCGCTCCCTTTCCCCAGTCAACAACGATTTTTAAAAATTCGGCAGATTTTTGTAAGTTGCTGATTTTGCGCTCGAAATTTGATACGAGCGAATAGCCGCTTGAAATCGGCGGCGCCTTCCGCCGGCCGCGCAAGGAGACAGGCCCTCCGCGGCTGCTGCATATATGGTTAACGCTCTATTGCTCTTCAAGGGGCGCATTTCGGCTGACCGTCGGCCGACCTTCCCTCAGAAAAGAGCCGCGGCTCTCCCTCGCCGCTTCGACGAGAAAATCGCGCACGGCTCTCACGCGCGGCATCGCCATCAGGTCGCGATGGCAGATCAGCCAATAGGTGCGTTTCAGCTCGATCTCGTCCGGCAGCACGATCTCGAGATTGGCTTCGTCCTTAGCCATGAAATAGGGCAACACGCAGAGACCGAGCCCCTGACGGGCCGCCTTCAGCTGCGTCAGGATGCTCGAACTTTGGAAATGGGCGCGCAGGCCCGGCTGGATCTCGCCGAGATAGTCGAGCCCGGGCGTGAAGATCATATCCTCGATATAGCCGACGAACCGGTGCGAGCTCAGGTCATTGCGGGTCCGGATCTTCGGATGCCGGGCGAGGTAGCTTCGCGCCCCATAGACGTGCAGCGTATAGGGCGTCAGCACCTCGGAATGATAGGGGCCTGCCTTGGGCGCGGCGAGCGCGACGGCGATATCGGCCTCCTTGCGCGACAGCGACATGATCTGCTGGATCGCCACCAGCTCCAGGGAAATGTTCGGATAGCGGCCGGCGAAGTCGGCAAGCCGGTCCGAAAGGAAGAAATTGCCGAAGCCCTCGAGCGTGCTCAGCCGCACGACACCGCGCTGGGCGGTCATGCCGTCGCTGATGTCGAGCTGCAGCTGCTCCGTTTCCCGTTCGATCCGTTCGGCGGTCTCGACGAAGCGCTGGCCCATGCCGGTCAGCACGTAACCGCGCGGATTGCGTTCGAAGAGCTTGACCTTGAGGGCAAATTCCAGCCGGTCGATACGGCGAGAAACCGTCGCATGGCTGGTTCTCAGGCGCCGCGCAGCGGTCGAAAGCTGGCCGGTGCGCGCCACGGCGAGGAAGAACTGCAGGTCGTCCCAGGTGAAATTCGGATTCATTCCGCCTCCCTTCTGTTCAAAAATGAACAGATGCTGTTTGCAATTTACGGTTTGAGCCGCTTGCTTCCAAGTAGAATTTTCCGGATGGTAAACGTCGAGGCCGGCAGTTGAGGAGCATGTCTGGCCAATTTTGAACAGAGCGATGCGAGAAGCGGCCGGGGCCTCGAAAGGTCACGGGCGAGTCCTATGTGTTTGCGCATGACGGCCAGCGTCGCCCTGAACATCCCTTGGGAGGAGGACAGATGAACAAGAAAGTGATCGCCACGCTTGCAATGCTGCTCGCCAGCAGCACCGCCGCTCTTGCCGACGCGTCCGACGGCAAGGTCAAGATCGGCATCTTGAACGACCAGTCCGGCGTCTATGCCGATTTCGGCGGCAAGTCTTCCTATGAGGCGGCGCTGATGGCGGTCGAGGATTATGGCGGCAAGGTGCTGGGCGTTCCGGTCGAGGTCGTCACCGCCGACCACCAGAACAAGCCCGACATCGCCTCCAATATCGCGCGGCAATGGTATGATACCGAGCAGGTCGACAGCATCATGGAACTCACCACCTCGTCGGTGGCGCTCGCCGTTCAGGCGATCTCGAAGGAGAAGAAAAAGATCGACATCGTCACCGGCGCGGCGACGACGGAGCTTACCGGCAAGCAATGCAGCCCCTATGGCTTCCACTGGGCCTACGACACCCATTCGCTTGCCGTCGGCACGGGCGGCGCGCTCGTCAAGCAGGGCGGCGACAGCTGGTTCTTCCTGACCGCCGACTACGCCTTCGGCTATTCGCTCGAGGAAAACACCGGCAACTACGTCAAGGAAAACGGCGGCAAGGTCGTTGGAGCGGTGCGCCATCCGCTGGCGACCACCGACTTCTCGTCCTTCCTGCTGCAGGCGCAATCCTCCGGCGCGAAGGTGATCGGTCTTGCCAATGCCGGTCTCGACACCTCGAACGCCATCAAGCAGGCGGCCGAGTTCGGCATCGTCCAGGGCGGTCAGCGCCTGGCGGCGCTGCTCTTCACGCTTGCCGAGGTCCACGGCCTCGGGCTCGACGCCGCGCAAGGGCTGACGCTTACCGAGGGCTTCTATTGGAACCGCGACGCCGAAAGCGCCAAGTTCGGCAAGCGCTTCATGGAGCGCACCGGCAAGATGCCGAATATGGTCCATGCCGGCACCTATTCCGCGGTGACGCAATATCTGAAGGCGATCGAAAAGGCCGGCAGCGACGATGCCGACGCGGTCGCCAAGGAACTGCATGCGATGCCGGTGAACGATGTCTTCGCACAGAACGGCACGGTGGCGCCGAACGGCCGCATGATCCACGACATGTACCTGCTCGAGGTCAAGAAGCCGGACGAGAGCAAGGAGCCCTGGGACTACTTCAAGGTTCTGGCGACCATCCCGGGCAAGGAGGCCTTCATCGATCCGGCCCAGAGCGGCTGCGATCTCGTGAAATCCTGACCCGGCCACCGAGCGATGAGCGTTGCCGCGCCTTTGGAAAATGGAGCGCCGCGGGTGGTTCTGTCCGCCCGCGGTCTCCGCCGCGACTTCGGCGGCTTCACCGCCGTCAAGGATGTCGACCTTGACGTCCACCATGCTCGCGTGCATGCGCTGATCGGCCCGAATGGAGCCGGCAAGACCACGGTCTTCAACCTGCTGACCAAGTTCCTGCAGCCGACCGACGGCACGATCACGCTGCTCGGCGAGGACATCACCAACACCGCGCCGGATAAGGTCGCCCGCATGGGCCTGGTCCGGTCGTTTCAGATCTCGGCGGTGTTCCCGCACCTGACGGTCCTCGACAATGTCCGCGTCGCCCTGCAGCGGCCGAACGGCTTGGCGACGCAGTTCTGGAAGCCGCTTTCGGCCCTCGATACGCTGAACGGCAAGGCCGAGCAACTGATCCGCGCCGTGGGGCTCGAAAAGGAGCGCAATGCGGTAGCCGCCGATCTTTCCTATGGCCGCAAGCGCGTCCTCGAGATCGCCACGACGCTCGCGCTCGACCCGAAGGTCCTGCTGCTCGACGAGCCGATGGCCGGCATGGGCCATGAGGATGTCGGCATGGTGGCCGAGATCATTCGTGAGGTGGCTCGCGAGCGCGCCGTGCTGATGGTCGAGCACAACCTCTCCGTCGTCGCCACGCTCTGCCACCACGTCACCGTGCTGCAGCGCGGCGAGATCCTGGCGGAAGGCGACTATGCGACGGTGTCGGAGGACCCGCGCGTGCGCACCGCCTATATGGGCACGGAGGAGGCTTGAGATGAAACCGCTGCTCAAGGTCTCCGGCCTCAACGCCTGGTATGGCGAGAGCCACATTCTCCACGGCGTCGACATGACCGTGGGCGAAGGCGAGATGGTGACGCTGCTCGGACGCAACGGCGTCGGCAAGACGACGACGCTCCGCGCGATCATGGGCATCGTGCGCGAGCGCAAGGGCGAGATTACCTTTGCCGGCGAAGACCTGATCCGTGTGCCGCTCCATCGCGTCGCCCATCGCGGCATCGGCTTCGTTCCCGAGGAGCGCGGCATCTTTTCGACGCTCTCCGTCTACGAGAACCTGTTGCTGCCGCCGGCCGTCGCTGAAGGCGGCATGACGATCGACGAGATTTTCGAGCTCTTTCCCAATCTCCACGAACGCCGCAACAGCCAGGGCACCAAGCTTTCCGGCGGCGAGCAGCAGATGCTGGCGATTGCCCGGATCCTGCGCACCGGGGTCAGGATGATGCTGCTCGACGAGCCGACCGAAGGCCTCGCCCCGGTCATCGTCCAGCGGATCGGCGAAGTGCTGAAGAAACTCAAGGAGCGCGGCATGACGGTTCTGCTGGTCGAACAGAATTTCCGCTTCGCCAGCAAGGTCGCCGACCGCTTCTATCTGATGGATCACGGCAAGGTGGCGGGCGAGTTTCCGGTCTCGGAGCTTTCCGCACGCATGGACATGCTGCATGACGTGCTCGGGGTGTAAGTGATGACGATGATCTTCGGAATTCCGCTCCAGGCGTTTCTCGGTCAGTTGCTGATCGGCCTCATCAACGGCTCCTTCTATGCGCTCTTGAGCCTTGGCCTCGCCATCATCTTCGGCCTGCTGCGGGTCATCAACTTCGCCCACGGCGCGCAATACATGCTGGGTGCCTTCGTCGCCTGGCTGCTGCTCGCGCATTTCGGCATCGGCTATTGGCCGGCGCTGATCCTCGCACCGCTTCTCGTCGGTCTCCTCGGCGCCGCTATCGAACGCACCATGCTGAGAAGGCTCTATTCGCTGGATCCCCTCTACGGCCTGCTCTTCACCTTCGGCCTGGCGCTGACCGTCGAAGGCACGTTCCGCTATCTCTACGGCGCCTCCGGTCAGCCCTATGCGACACCGGCGCTTTTGACCGGCGGCGCCAATCTCGGCTTCATGTTCCTGCCCGTCTATCGCGGCTGGGCGATCGTCTTTTCGCTCACCGTCTGCATCGGCACCTGGCTCGTCATCGAGAAGACCAAGCTCGGTTCGTACCTGCGCGCGGCGACGGAAAATCCGGTGCTGGTGCAGTCCTTCGGCATTAACGTGCCCTTCCTGCTGACACTGACCTACGGCCTCGGCGCGGCGCTCGCGGCGCTCGCCGGCGTGCTCGCCGCACCAATCTACCAGGTCTCGCCGCTGATGGGATCGAACATCATCATCGTCGTCTTCGCCGTGGTCGTCGTCGGCGGCATGGGCTCGATCATGGGGGCGATCGTCACCGGCTACCTGCTCGGTGTGGCCGAAGGCCTGACCAAGGTCTTCTATCCGGAGGCCTCCAATATCGTGATCTTCGTGATCATGGCCATCGTTCTCCTGCTGAGGCCAGCAGGCCTCTTCGGCCGGGATGCTTGATATGACGCTGACACTCGAACTTCAGAAGCAGAAGGAACGCACCCCGGTCGTCGCCCAGACGGTGTTTCTCGGGCTGGGCCTCGCGCTTCTCCTGCTCGCGCCGCTGTTCTTCTACCCCGTCTTCCTGATGAAGATCCTGTGTTTCGCACTCTTCGCCTGCGCCTTCAATCTGCTGCTCGGCTATACGGGGCTGCTCTCCTTCGGCCATGCCGCCTTCTTCGGCGGCGCGGCCTATTTCACCGCGCATGCGGTCAAGGAATGGGGCGTGCCGCCCGAACTCGGCATCCTCGTCGGCGTTTTCGGCGCCGCCCTGCTCGGCGCGGTCATCGGCTTCTTCGCCATTCGCCGCCAGGGCATCTATTTCGCAATGATCACGCTGGCCTTGGCGCAGATGTTCTATTTCTTCTGCCTGCAGGCCGAGTTCACCCATGGCGAGGACGGCATCCAGTCGGTGCCGCGCGGCCATCTGTTGGGCTTCCTCGACCTCTCGCAGTCGTCGAACATGTATTACTTCGTGCTTGCCGTTTTCGTGATCGGCATCGCGATCATCTGGCGGATCATCAATTCGCCCTTCGGCATGATCCTGAAGTCAATCCGCGAAAACGAGACGCGGGCGATCTCGCTCGGCTATTCGGTCAGGAACTACAAACTCGCCGCCTTCGTCATGTCGGCCGCACTGACCGGGCTTGCCGGCGGCCTGAAGGCGCTTGTCTTCCAGTTCGCGACGTTGACCGACGTCGGCTGGCAGATGTCGGGCGAGGTGATCCTGATGACGCTGCTCGGCGGCATCGGCACGCTGATCGGGCCGCTCTTCGGCGCAGCTCTCGTCGTAACGCTGCAGAATTATCTAGCGACCTCGGAATTTCCGGTGACGATCATCACCGGCGTCGTCTTCATGATCTGCGTGCTTTTGTTCCGCCGCGGCATCGTCGGCGAGTTCTATAATTCCCGCCTCGGCCGCCGGCTCGGCTTCGAGCACCGGCACAAGCACTGACGCGCGGTCTGACAAGAGAAAGCCCATGGAAGCGTTCGACTACATCGTCGTCGGAGCGGGGAGCGCCGGCTGCGTCCTCGCCAACCGCCTGTCGCAGAATCCGGCTCATCGCGTGCTACTGCTCGAAGCTGGCGGCAGCGACAATTATCACTGGATCCACATTCCGGTCGGCTATCTCTATTGCATCAACAATCCGCGCACCGACTGGTGTTTCACCACGGCTCCCGAGGAAGGCCTCAACGGCCGGTCGCTGTTCTATCCGCGCGGCAAGGTGCTCGGCGGCTGCTCTTCGATCAACGGCATGATCTACATGCGCGGCCAGGCACGCGACTACGACCTCTGGCGCCAGTTCGGCTGCACCGGCTGGAGCTGGGACGAGGTGCTGCCCTTTTTCAAGAAATCCGAGGATCACTATCGCGGCGCCGACGACATACATGGCGCCGGCGGCGAATGGCGGGTCGAAAAGGCGCGCGTCCGCTGGGCGGTGCTCGACGCTTTTCAGAAGGCGGCAGCCGAGGCTGGCATTCCCGAGACCGATGATTTCAACCGCGGTACTAATGAGGGTTCCGGCTATTTCGACGTCAATCAGCGCTCCGGCATTCGCTGGAACACCGCCAAGGCCTTCCTGAAGCCGGCTAAACACCGGCGAAATCTGACGATCCTCACCAAAGCGCATGTCCGCAGGCTGATCCTTGAAGCGGGACGCGTCGCCGGCGTCGAGTTCCAGCACGACGGCACGACCAAGCGCGTGCGCGCCCGCCGCGACACGGTGCTTTGCGGCGGCGCGATCGGTTCCCCGCACATTCTCGAGCTTTCCGGCATCGGCAATCCCGAAATCCTTCGCGCCAACGGGATCGAAGTGCATCACGCGTTGCCCGGCGTCGGCGAGAACCTGCAGGATCACCTGCAACTGCGCCTTGCCTACAGGGTCACCGGCGTTCCGACGCTGAACGAGAAGGCGAGCTCGGTCCTCGGCAAGGCGGCGATCGGCCTGGAATATCTCGTCCGCCGTTCCGGCCCGATGGCCATGGCGCCGAGCCAGCTCGGCATCTTCACTCGCTCGGGACCGGAGAAGGCAACGCCGGACCTGCAATATCATGTGCAACCAGTGACGCTCGAAAAATTCGGCGAACCGGTGCACCCCTTCCCGGCGATCACCGCCAGCGTCTGCAACTTGAGGCCGGAAAGCCGCGGCTCCGTGCACCTGAAGGGGCCGGACTTTGCCGCCGCGCCCGACATCCGCCCCCGCTATCTCACGGCCGAAGCCGATCGCGACGTAGCCGTGAAGGCGATCCGCCTCACCCGCCGCATCGTCTCGCAGCCTTCCTTCGCCCGCTACCAGCCGGTCGAGTTCAAGCCCGGGCCGAGCTACGAAACGGAGGAAGAGCTGAAACGCGCCGCAGGCGAGATCGGCACGACGATCTTCCACCCGGTCGGCACCTGCCGTATGGGGGCTGATGCGGAGAGCGTGGTGGATCCCGCGTTGCGCCTGCGCGGCCTTGAAGGCCTGCGCATCGCCGACGCCTCGATCATGCCGACGATCACCTCGGGCAACACCAATTCGCCGACCATCATGATCGCCGAGAAGGCGGCTGCGATGATCCTCGCGACGAACCGGTAGCCGCCTATTCGGCGGCCTCAGTCTCCGGCATCGGCACATAGTTGAGGATCGGCGAGAGCCAGCGCTCGACCTCGCGAACACCCATGCGCTTGCGTGCCGCGTAATCCTCGACCTGATCGCGCTCGATCTTGGCGACGCCGAAATAAAAGGCGTCCGGATGGCCGACATAGAGGCCGGAAACGGACGAGCCCGGCCACATCGCGTAGTTCTCCGTCAGGCTGACGCCGATCGCCGCCTCGGCGTCGAGCAGCCGGAAGAGCGTCTCCTTCTCGGTATGGTCCGGCTGCGCCGGATAGCCGGGCGCCGGCCGGATGCCCTGATAGGGCTCGGCGATCAATTCCTGCGGCGTGAAGGATTCGTCCGGAGCGTAGCCCCAGAGCTCCTTGCGGACATATTCGTGCATGCGCTCGGCAAAGGCCTCGGCGAAGCGGTCGGCGAGCGCCTTGACCAGGATCGAGGAATAATCATCATTGGCGCGCTCGAAGCGTTCGGCGATCGCCACCTCCTCGATGCCGGCCGTCACCACGAAGCCGCCGAGATAGTCGCGCCTGCCGCTGTCGACCGGAGCGACGAAATCGGCGAGCGCGACATTCGGCCGCCCGTCGCGCTTGGTCAGCTGCTGGCGAAGCGTGAAGAAGGTGGCAAGCTCGTGCTTGCGCGTCTCGTCGGTGAAGAGGCGGATGTCGTCGCCGGCGCTGCCTGCCGGCCAGAAGCCGACCACCGCCTTGGGCGCGAACCATTTTTCCGCAATGATCTGCTCCAGCATCGCCCGGGCGTCGGCGAAGAGCTGCCGCGCCGCCGGTCCCTGATGCTCGTCATCGAGAATGCGCGGATAGACACCCTTCAGTTCCCAGGTCTGGAAGAAGGGCGTCCAGTCGATATAGCCGGCAAGCGCCGCCAGGTCCCAGCTCTCGAAGACGCGCGTGCCGAGGAAGGAGGGCGTCGTCGGCTGATGCGCATTCCAGTCGACTTTCTGCGCATTGGCGCGAGCCTGCGACAGCGGCAGGCGACGCTTCTCAGCCTCATTACGCGCATGGGTATCGGCAACCTTCAGATACTCGGCGCGAATCGTCTCCTTGTAGCCGTCGCTTGCCTCCGGCGAGAGCAGGCTCGACACGACGCCGACGGCGCGGCTGGCATCGGTGACATAGACGGTCTGGCCGAGATTGTAGCGCGGATTGATCTTGACCGCCGTGTGCACGCGGCTGGTCGTCGCCCCGCCGATCAACAGCGGAATGTCGAAGCCTTCCCGTTCGAGTTCGGAGGCGACATGCACCATCTCGTCGAGCGACGGGGTGATGAGGCCGGAGAGCCCGATGATGTCGACCTTCTGCTCGCGCGCCACGTCGAGGATCTTTGCCGAGGGCACCATGACGCCGAGGTCGATGATCTCGTAATTGTTGCAGGCAAGCACGACGCCGACGATGTTCTTGCCGATATCGTGCACGTCGCCCTTGACCGTCGCCATCAGGATCTTGCCGGCGCTCTCGCGGGTCCCCTCGCCGCCATTGGCGAGCTTCTCGGCCTCCATGTAAGGCAGCAGCACCGCGACCGCCTGCTTCATCACGCGCGCCGACTTAACCACCTGCGGCAGGAACATCTTGCCAGCGCCGAAGAGGTCGCCGACCACGTTCATGCCGGCCATCAGCGGACCCTCGATGACATGCAGCGGGCGCTCGGCGGCAAGCCGCGCCTCTTCCGTGTCGGCCTCGATGAATTCGGTGATGCCGTTGACGAGCGCATGTTCGAGCCGCTTTGCAACCGTCCACTCGCGCCAGGTGAGGTCCTTCTCCTTGCCCTGTGCACCGCCCTGCCCGCGATAGCGCTCGGCGATTTCCAGGAGGCGCTCGGTCGCGTCGGCGCGGCGGTTAAGCACCACATCCTCGCAGGCTTCGCGAAGCTCCGGATCGATCGCATCATAGACGGCGAGCTGGCCGGCATTGACGATGCCCATGTCCATGCCCGCCTGGATGGCGTGATAAAGGAACACGGCGTGCATCGCCTCGCGCACCGGCTCGTTGCCACGGAAGGAGAAGGAGAGGTTCGATACGCCGCCCGAGATATGCACATGCGGCAGTGTGGCGATGATCTCACGCGTCGCCTCGATGAAGTCGACGCCGTAATTGTTGTGCTCTTCGATGCCCGTCGCCACCGCGAAGATGTTCGGGTCGAAAATGATGTCTTCCGGCGGGAAGCCGACCTCTTCGGTCAGCAGCCGATAGGCGCGCCCGCAGATCTCGACCTTGCGCGCTTTGCTGTCGGCCTGGCCCTTCTCGTCGAAGGCCATCACCACAACGGCCGCGCCATAGGCGCGCACCAGCCTTGCATGATGCAGGAATGCCTCCTCGCCTTCCTTGAGCGAGATCGAGTTCACCAGCGCCTTGCCCTGGACGCATTTGAGGCCGGCCTCGATCACCTCCCATTTCGAGGAATCGATCATCACCGGCACCCGGGCGATATCCGGCTCAGAGGCGACCAGGTTCAGGAACTCGACCATGGCACGGGTCGAATCGATCAGCCCCTCGTCCATGTTGATGTCGATGATCTGCGCACCGTTGGCCACCTGGTCGCGTGCCACATCGAGCGCCGCGGCATAATCGCCGGCGGTGATCAGCTTGCGGAATTTCGCCGAGCCCGTGACATTGGTGCGTTCGCCGACATTGACGAAGGGAATCTCATCGGTGAGCGTAAACGGCTCGAGGCCGGAAAGCCGCATGCGGCGTTCGATCTCCGGCACCTGGCGCGGCGGGTATTTTTTGACCGCTTCGGCGATGGCGCGGATATGAGCCGGCGTCGAGCCGCAGCAGCCGCCGACAATGTTGACGAGGCCGTCGCGGGCAAATTCCTCGATCTGCGCCGCCATCGCCTCCGGGGTTTCATCGTAACGGCCGAATTCGTTCGGGAGACCGGCGTTCGGATAGGCGCAGACGAGCGTGTCGGCAACGCTCGAAAGCTCGTCGATATGGGCGCGCATCGCATTGGCGCCGAGCGCGCAATTGAGCCCGATGGTGAAGGGCGCCGCATGGCGCACCGAATACCAGAAGGCAGTCGGCGTCTGGCCGGAGAGCGTTCGGCCGGAGAGATCGGTGATGGTGCCGGAGATCATCACCGGCAGGTGGATTGCCTTCTCGGCAAACACTTCCTGCGTCGCGAAGATCGCCGCCTTGGCGTTCAGCGTGTCGAAGATCGTCTCGATCAGGATGATGTCGGCGCCGCCATCAATGAGGCCGCGGACCTGTTCGGCATAGGCCAGCGTCAGGTCGTCGAAGCTGACGGCACGATAGCCGGGATTGTTGACGTCGGGCGAGATCGACGCGGTGCGGTTGGTCGGCCCGAGCGCACCGGCCACGAATCGCCGCCGGCCATCCTCCGCCTCGGCGCGCTTCGCCGCCCGGCGCGCCAGCCGCGCCCCGTCGCGGTTGAGCTCGTAGACCATGACCTCCATGCGGTAATCGGCCTGGGCGATCCGCGTCGAGGAGAAGGTGTTGGTTTCGAGGATGTCGGCGCCGGCGATGGCGTAGCGGTAATGGATCTCCTCGAGCGCTTTCGGCTGCGTCAGGGTCAGCAGATCATTGTTGCCCTGCTGATGGCAGGCGCAGCCGCTGAAGCGCTCGCCGCGGAAATGATCCTCGATGAAACCGAGCTGCTGGATCTCGGTCCCCATCGCACCATCCATGATGAGGATGCGTTCGCTCGCCGCCTCCTTCAGGGCCCGGAAGACTTCCGAGCCGTCGGGCCTGGGGGAGAGATCTCCGAAGAGGGACGCGGCGGACATGGGAAATCTCCCGTTCTGAAAACGACAAATGCTTTGCCGATTAAGTCACATAAAGATATCTTTATGTCAACATGCGATTCGATCACAATTTTGGCCAGGGGCAAATCTGGACGCAACAAAAAAGATCGGATGATTGGGGCTCCGGCGGCCTCCCTGCATGGGAGTAGCGGGAGATCGGTCTTCCGGGCAGGCTCC
>NZ_LNQC01000024.1 GCF_001651855.1 Sinorhizobium americanum
ACGGGAGAGCCAGCGCAATATCGAACTGATGTGGCTCACCGGCCGCTTGATGCCGGACTTCAAGACGATTGCCGACTTCCGACGCGACAACGGGGCAGCGATCCGCGCCGCCTGCGCGCGGTTCGTGGTGCTGTGCCGCCAACTCAACCTGTTCACCCGAGCCGTCGTCGCCATCGACGGCAGCAAGTTCAAGGCGGTCAACAACCGCGACAAGAACTTCACTGTGGCCAAGATCGCCAAGCGCATCGAGCAGGTGGAGGCCAGCATCGCGCGCTATCTGACGGACTTGGACCGAGCTGACCGGGAGAACGGCGATGTCGCCGAGGCCAAGACGGTGCGCCTCAAGGAGAAGATCGAAGGCCTGCGCCGGCAGATGCAGTCCCTCAGGGAGATCGGCAAGCAGGTCGAGGCCGCACCGGACAAACAAGTCTCCCTGACCGATCCGCTGACAATGTCGGCACTTCTGCTTACGCCAGCTTGTCAACCCATGCCCCGAAGGCATCCAGGAAGTTTCCGAGAAATGCATTCGTCGCATCACTGGAGATTAAGCCGGCCTCATCGATGAACTTGTCGGCGCTGCTGAGATAGACCTCGGGCTGTGGTAGCACGGCGACATTGACACTGACCAATATCTGGCGGAGATGCAGCGCCGCTGCAGATCCGCCCAGTAGGCCAGGTGACGCCCCGGTAACGGCTCCGGGCTTGTTTTCCCAGACGCTCTTGCCATAGGGCCTCGACCCGACTTCCAGCGCATTCTTGAGAGCCGCCGGTAGCGAGCGGTTGTACTCCGGCGTGACGAACAGGACCGCATCTGATCTGCGCACCCTGTCGCGAAAGGCGGCCCAGGCCGACGGCGGTTTTTCTGTGTCGAGGTCCTGATTGTAGAGCGGCAGGTCGCCGATGGGCACGATGTCAAGTGTCAGCCTCGTAGGCGCGATCGCCTGCAGCACCTTTGCGAGCCTCAAATTGATCGATGCCCTGCGGAGACTTCCCACTAGAACGACGACGTCTCTTTCTGAAATCATGCTCCTATCCTTTTCTGCCGTTTCGACGATGTGGCCTGTTGCGCCTGAGTGAGGAGCGGCCCGAGGTCCCTGCCCCAGTCCCAGATTCTTTTCCGACTGCACTGTGTCGGTTCCCGTGTAGAAATGGATTGACATAAAGATATTGTCAAGATATGTCTTGGACAGTCTTGGGAGGGCGGGAATATGAAGGGCGAAAATGACGCCGTGCCATCGGGCGACGGAAGAAGAATGCTGGATGGGGACGAACTGGGGCTGCTGCTGTTGCTGCAGTTGAAGGAAGGACAAGGCCACGGCTACGACCTCATCAAGGACCTCAAGACCAGATCCGGAGGCAACTACATTCCGAGTTCCGGGATCGTATATCCGCGACTGGCGATGCTAGTGGAGGCCAGATACGTCACCGTAGAAACCAAGGGAAAGCGGCGTGCCTATCAGCTAACTGCGGCTGGAGCCGAATTCCTGATGGAGCACCTGGAAGAGGCGCACGGCGTACGGGCGCGTATAGAAGCCCTGCGCTACCGAGGAAGCTCTGTTGCGGCCGGACCTGTTGGCCGCGCGATGCAGAACCTCAAGACCGCACTCGGACAGAAACTCGCTGGTGAGCCCGACAAGGACCTGCTTCTTGCCGTGGCGGAAATCATCGACCAGGCCGTTCACAAGATCGAAAGGCTCTGAACGACGTGCGCGGTGTCGAGCCGCTATTGAGCAGCGATACGCTGGCCGGGTCTGACGTGCTTCTCTCACCACTCAACTGCAACAATGGAGACGGCAGATGAAAGACATTGTCAGACCCTCCCGGCGGAGAATGTTTCAGATGGCGAGCGTCGGATTGGCCAGCCCGCTCCTGCTTGCGGGAGCCGGGTCGCTCTCGCCCGCCTTCGCAGAGCAGCCGACGGCTTCGGGCAGTGGCTTCGAGGTCAAGCAGTACAAGTTCGGCAGCTTCAAGGTCACGATCATCAGCGACGGAGCGACCGTTCAGGAGAAGCCCTGGGAGACCTATGGTACGGATCAGCCGCAGGAGACCGTGAAGAGCCTGCTGCAGCGCAACTTCCTTCCGACCGACAGATTTGCGGTGAGCTACGCGCCGACGATCATCGATACCGGCAGCGAAGTGATCCTTGTGGACACCGGCTTCGGGGAAAGCCTTCGCTCAGGCGGCGCAGGCAAAATGCTGCAGAGCCTGAGGGCCGCCGGCTACACCGCCGACAAGGTCACGATGGTCGTCTTGACGCATCTTCATCGGGACCACATCGGGGGGTTGATGGAGGCCGGCGCGCCGGCCTTCAAGAATGCCCGTTACGCCGTCAATGCCACGGAGTACGACTTCTGGGTATCCGACGAGCGCAGGGGGACACCCGCGGAAGCCAACCATCGCATGGTCCTGTCGCACGTCAAGCCGCTGGCGGCGAAAACGACCTTTTTGAAAGACGGTCAGGACATCGTCTCGGGCATAACGGCCATTGCCGCGTACGGGCATTCCCCGGGTCACACGATCCTCAACATCGAGTCCGACGGGAAGCGAGCGATCGCAATGGCCGACACCGCGGTCCACTATGCCCTGAACCTGCAAAGACCCGACTGGGAGATGAGGTTCGACATGGACAAGGCCGCCGCGGCCGTCAGCCGCAAACGCGTTCTGGACATGATCGCGACAGATCGTGTGCCTTTGCTGGGCTATCATATGCCGCATCCGTCCGTCGGCTTCCTGGAACGGAGAGAGAGCGGCTACAACTACATTCCGGCCAGCTATCAGTTTGAGACCTGACGGGGTGATCCGTCGGGCCGTTAACTTTGGCGGCCCCAGGATACCTTCGCCCAAGCCGACACTGCCCTTTCGCGGACTTGCATCGCATCGGCTCCCTCACCATCAATGCCTGGACACCGCTCTTGCCCCACACCTATCGAATCACGATCCAGCCAAAAGAAGACTACGGTTGCGTACGGCCCGATCGTACGCTCACATTCGATGTCACCAACCATGACGACTTGCTAAGTTTAGTAGCCCGTGTCCAACAGCGCAGAATTCTGCCGCAGCAAGAAGTGGCCGAGTTCACCTTTGGCTTGAAGCTCCTTGCTGAAGTCATGGTCCGGCATCATCGCGAGCCGCTCTTTAAGGAACTATGGCCCCACTTCAGGGAGTTCATGAAGTATCTGAAGCGACCGGGTCCGACTGCCCAGGGATATGAAGGGAACGAAAAACGTCCAGGCCCGCCGACCTGACCGTGCGCAGCAGCTTCACGACGTTGATGTAGACGGACAGCTTGACCCTGCGCAGGTGGAACCAAGGCCATTCAGCAGTGGCCCCTAGCTTTTTTGGCCTTGACGCACCGAACGCGCGATCCAGATGTTCTTACCGTGCGTGCCACCCTCAAGAACAGCCCTTCAGAGGTTTAACTGCCTTAATCCAATAGAGTCGCGAAAGACGCACTCGATCGTCTGGCGTTGTGCGGAGGAGGATGACGTTCGTAGCCTCGCCGCCGCCACCACCATATCGACCATATTGTTGGAGAGCCTCGAGCTCCGAAGGTCCGGGGCGAAAGTCCAGGGAAACCACGACGTCCACCGGTGCCGTCTCCTGGCCTGGGCACTTCATCATGCGTGATCCCGCCGAGACGTAGCCGATGAACCAGGGGGCGACGTAGACGAGCGCCAGAAGCGCGAAGCCGATTGCAATACGGGTCATTGCTGCGCGAGAAGTCATCGTGCTTTCCTTTCCTCGGCAACGGCGACGGTTCCCCACCGCACGACCGTCCGGCGAGCAATCCAAGATACCATCAGCGCCTCCAGGAGCACGCCAAGAACCGCGATCGTAAGGCATCCGGCCAGGATACGGTCAGTCCGCTGGTAGGTGGCGGCCTCGTTGACCCATTGTCCGAGCCCCATCGGAGAGCCCATCAACTCAGCGGCGATCAGGCTGCGCCAGGCAAACGCCAATCCCACCCGGACACCGGTCAGGATATCCGGAAGCGCCCCCGGCAGTATGACCGACCGCAACACCTCCCGGCGATCTCCACCCAGCGTGAAAATTGCTTGAGCATAGGTCGGCGGCACCCTCGAAACGCCGAGGATGGTGTTCGCAAAGACGACGAAGAACATGCCGTTCCAGATGACGAAGGTCGACATCGCCAATCCCGTACCGAACCACGCCAGCGCCAGCGGAATCCATGCGATCCCGGCGATCCCGGAAAAGGCGTTGATCAATGGCTCGACGGCGATGCGTGCGGTTCTGCTCAGCCCCACGAGGAAACCGAGCGCGATCCCGGAGACGATGCCGACGACGGCGCCCAGCAACAGCCGGATGATGCTGATCCGGGTATCGTCGAGCAGACGACCGCTCAACAGGGCCTCCCACAGCGCCGCAGCGACGGAACTGAGACTTGGAAAAATGTATTCGGGAACGCCGAATACATTCGTCAGTGCCCACCAAAAGAGCGCCAACAGGAGGATCGCGACCAAAGAGACGGGGACGCCTTTTGACGGGATAAACGGAGACGTTAGTCGAAGCGTTGTCATGGCAGCACCGTTCAGAAACTAGACCAACGACTGGAGATGAGCTGGTTCCAAGGAAACAGAATGAGCCGGTCGATGATGAGGAAGAGCACAGCGATTGCGATCATGACCGCAACGATCTGGTCTACCTGGTTGGCGGCACGCGCCTGCGCGAGCACTCTTCCCAGGCCGCTGCTTCCGATGATGAGTTCACCCGCGATCACGGCACGCCAGCCATAGGAGAGCGCCAGCCGGATGCCGACCTCGATGCCTGGCATGGCGCCTGGAAGGTACACGTCGCGGACGATACGGAACGGCCCTGCGCCAAGCGGTCGCAAGCCGTCGGCATATACCCGGGGAATCTTCTGCACGCCGGTGATAACCGAAAACAGCAAGGGTATCGCCGATGTATAGAAAAGCGTTGCGTACACGGCCTTCGTGCTGAAGCCGAACCAGACGATGAACAGGGGGATCAGGGCGATGGCCGGAACGCAGCTGATGAAGCGGACCATCGGCTGGAGGATCATGGCGAGTTGCCGGCTCTGCGCGATCGACAGCGCAAACGGCACGACGCAGATGATGCAGATGGCGCAGCCGATCACCAGCGTTATAAGGCTTTCCTGAACCGCAGAAGTCAGGGTGCCGCGGGCAATCAGGTCGGCCATTGCCTGAAACGACGCTGCGGGCGACGGCAGGATCGCCGGCTCAGCGACGAAGCGCGAGGCCACCGTCCACACCAGAAACAGGCCGAAGATCGAGCTGGTCTGCACCACCCAGGCCGGCAGGTGCATGAGCGAGGAAGATCTATGCATGTTGGCGCTCCGTCGAAGGGGCAACGGCTCGGCCTCGAACAAGCTCGAAGACACGCGAAACGATGGCTTCGATGCGCGGGTCGCGGATCATCTGCTCCCATGTGCGATTGATCCCCATATCGGGTACCGGCACGATTTCCAGAACGCGGCCGGGGCGCGAGGACATGGCGACAATGTAGTCGCCCAGGAAGACGGCTTCTTCCACGCTATGGGTGATGAAGACCACCGTCTGCTTGGTCGTACGCGCCAGACGGATAAGTTCCTCCTGGAGCGTCAAGCGAGTGATGGCATCCACTGCAGCAAAGGGTTCGTCCATGAGAATTACCGGCGGCCTGGTTGCCCACGTTCGCGCAACCGCTACCCGTTGGCGCATGCCGCCAGAGAGCTCGCTAGGGTACTTCTTCTCGAAGCCCTCGAGGCCGATCAGCCGAACGAGTTCAGCGACCCGCTGCTCCCGCTCCGCCTTCGGCATTCCGGCAATCTCGAGCCCGTGGCCAATATTCCCGACCACGGTTCGCCACGGCAGCACGGCCAATTCCTGGAAAACCATGCCGCGTTCACTGGAAGCACCCTTGATGGGTTTGCCTGCATAGAGCGCTTCGCCGGAAGTTGGCGTTCCAAGACCGGCGAAGATCTTGGCGAGGGTGGATTTACCGCAGCCACTGGGGCCAACGACCGTCACGAAGTCACCGGCATTAATCGTGAGATTTACGTCCTGCAATGCGACGATCTTCTGTCCGCGAGCTTCATACTCGTGGCGCAAGTTGATTGCTTGCAGAATCGGTTTTCGCTCGTTCAGCTGTATCATTCGTGACGGCTCCTGCTTACGTCTCATATCCATTTTAGTTGGTGCCACCACCGCACTGCTCCACGGCTTGAGGCAAAGGAGCGAGACCACTTGTCAGGTCCGGATGTTTCTGCAGGAGGTCGTTGATGAACGCCTTTTGGACGATCTGATCGTAGGGAAATGGTTCATCCACCTTCATATTTCCTGCAGCGATCTGCGCCTTCTGCTCCTGGAGGATTGCCGCCTCCGTGCAGACGGAGATTCGAGGATCGAACTCCGACTTCATGAACTCGATCGCGGACGTGGCGTCCTGCGGGTCCACGCCTTGGATGTAGCGCTGGGCGAGCTCGGCGGCTTCTGCCGGATGCTCGCGGGTAAACTTCACGCCCTTCCAGGCACCGAGAACGTATTTCTCGACAAGATCGCGGTGCTTCTGCAGGTAGTCGTCGGTCACCATGACCCCGACAACGCTGGCACCAAACGGCCCGCCGCGACTGACGACGCTCACATCATTGCCCTGCGTCCTGATGATCTGGCTGACATAGGGCTCCCACGGCACGGCCACGTCAACGGTGCCTTGCTGCAAAGCCACCGACATGTCCGGCGGAGAGAGGTTCACCATCTTGATGTCCTCAAGAGTTTTGCCGATCGAGGATAGATAGCTTCGCAGATACGATTCGCCCGTGCTCCCGGCTGTGACCCCGACGGTCTTTCCGACGATGTCGCCGGGGTTCTTGTCCGTCACGCCTGCCTCATTTCGAGCGATGACAGCCACTCGCTGGACGCCGTTCACGACCATCGGGTTGTTGTGGTACGGCCCGATCAATGTGAGGTCGTTTCCAGCTGCTCGCGAAAGAATGACCGTCGAGGTTGCCGCCCCGGCGCCGATGTCAGCCGCTCCGCTGACGAGCGCCCTGGCAATTTGCGAACCGCTATCCAGCACCTGGACGGACACATCCAGCCCCAGTTCGCGCCAGTAGCCGTTTTCAGCAGCGACCATCATCGGCACGTTGTTTACCGCTCCCGCAAAGATCACCCTCAGCGGTTCACCAGTACTTTGGGCCTGCGCTCCGTGCGGCATCAGCGCTGTGAGGGCAACCGCGGCAGCAAGGGCGTTCAGCGAACTTCTCGATCTCATTTGATACTCCTCCCGATCAAACAACTGCCTTTTTGTGATCTCTTTTGTCCCACTTGTCAAGACAGTGTCCCAACAAGAGCGGCGGAAGTTGCCGACCGAAGCTCGATCGAGCACCGAAATGCTCATTATGCGGGACGGTGTCTTTACATGCGGGACAATATTGGTTATACCGCTGCTATTAGCTGCCGCTAAGATTGGAACACCGCTCGGCATGTGTGGCGGGAAGGAGGAGCGATGAGTTCGGATTCTTCGAGGAGAGAAAGGTTGCCCTCCTATGCGGAGCTGAAGGCCCGCAGCGACGCACCTGCAGGCTCGGCCTGGGGCATATTTGGAGCGGATGATCAGATCGGAACGGTCAACCTCCTCACCGAAGAGATCGCTGTGCAGGCCGCGACCTTAGTTCGAAAGGGTACGTCATTCGGCCTGGATTATGACCTCAACGCCTTCACCCCGCCGGTTTCGCCCTACAGAAAGGCGCTCGTCCACTGCGAGGTTTGCCGGCTCGACGGCCAAGTGCATGACGATTACGTCAATGACTTCTTCCCTCAAGCGGGGTCCCATATCGACGGCCTCCGCCACCATAAGCACAGCGTCCACGGCTTCTATAATAATGTCGACGACTATCTCGTCGGTTCCGGGACGCCGGACCTTGGCGTCCAGCATATCGGGCGGCGAGGCATGGTCGGGCGCGGCGTCTTGGTTGATGTCGCACGCTACCGGCAATTGATCGGACGTCCGATAGACCTCATGCAAGGCGACCCCATCACTTTGACCGATCTTCAGGGCGCACTGAAGTCGCAAGGTGTCACGCTCAGAGCGGGCGACATGCTTTTGCTGCACACCGGATGGGCGGAGCACTTCGTTGCCCTGAACATCGAGACACAGCAGCACCTCATAAAGGAGCGGACCTTCTGCGGACTTGCCCAAAGCGAGGAGATGCTAGCGTGGCTCTGGGACAACCACTTCTCCGTTGTTGCCAGCGACACGGTCGCCGTCGAAGTCATGCCCACGGTGCCGACGTCTCCTTTCGACAGGAACGTCCGCGGTATGATGCACCCCGATTTGATCGCGCTGCTCGGCATATGTCTGGGTGAGATGTGGAAGCTCGACGAACTGGCGAAGGACTGCGCAACCGACCAGGTCTATGAGTGCATGGTCGTCTCCAAGCCCATTACTCTTGTCGGCGGCGTCGGATCGCCATGCAACGCGATTGCGATCAAATAGGCCGACACCGCCGGCCACGCGCGCCCATAGCGCCCGTAAGAATTCCCCTCACTGCGTCATCGATGCGATTACCAAACCAAGGATCAGGTCATGCCCATCAATACTGTCAACTTCGACGGCGAAGGCTCAATCGAAGAAATGCTATCCATTGTTGAACGCCTTCAGCCCGGTATTCGGAGGCGTTTTGAAGGCCGCCGGCAGATCGATGCGGCCTTTGCCGAAGCGTCCCTGCGATATGCTGCTCGCTTGTTCGGCCGCCCCACTCTGGACGTTCGCACCCGACTGCTCGTCATGACGGGACAGTTCACGATGAGCCGCCGTCATGCGCGCCTCCGCGAGACCATCATCGCGGCCTGCGAACAAAAACTCGACCTTCGGGAAGTGTTGGAGGTCATCTTCCAATGCTCGATTTACGGTGGTGAGTCGATCGTTGATGAGCCTCTCGCGATTTTCACGGAAGAGCTCAAGGCACGTGGACTGTTCGACGGCGTGGCGACGCGCAGCCTGCACACCGGCCAGCGCGAAAGCGAGCGCAGTCTCGACGCCGAACGTGCGACCTGGCATCCCGAGGATACGGCTGACCCGCGCGCCGATGAACTGATGGCGAAATACGGTTGGCCGGGCATCAGCATCGCCCTCGTCCTGCGTCCGCGCCATACGCTGAACAATGCCACCTTCATTGGCGGCCTTGACGAAGGCTTTGCCGAAGCATTCTACGATTTCGGCTATAGCGACATGTACGGACGCCAGATCCTCGACCACAGAACCAGACTGCTGTGCATGGTCGGCAATACCCTCGCGATCGGCGAGATCGTTCAGACGCGCCACCACATGAGAACCGCGATGAAGCAGGGCGCGTCGCCGCGTGAAGTGCTCGAGGTCCTGTTTCAGTCGGTTGTGGTTGTCGGCCACCCGAACATCGTTCCGGAGCGCTTTCGTGACCTGGTGAAGATCGTCGAGGAAGAGACCGGAGCAAGTCTCTGACAAGCGCCGGTTTGCCATCGGGAGGAACGACCGAATGACCACAAAGAGAATTGCGATCGTTGGCGCGACCGGCCTCGTCGGAGCCGCAGCAACAGAATACTTTTCGGGCTTACCCGGATGGGAAGTTGTAACATTGTCCCGGCGCTCACCGCGCCGGGGCAAGCCAGTCCATCACATCTCCGCCGACCTAACGGACACTGATGCCTGCAAAGCGGCTTTTGCGCAAGCTCCTACGATCACCCATGTCCTATACGCTGCGCTCTACGAGCAAGAGGATCTCCTGGAGGGCTGGAAAAGCACATCTCAGGCGGGAATCAATCTCACAATGCTTCAGAACGTCGTGGAAAACGTCGCCGGTCGCCCGGCTTTCAAGCATCTGACTATTCTGCAGGGTGGCAAGGCGTACGGATCCCATCTCGGAAGGGTTCCCGTCCCAGCCAAAGAACGTTGGCCCCGCATGGACCATCACATCTTCTATTGGCAGCAGGAGGATTACCTGAAGACCCGCTCTGCCGATGCCGGCTGGAGCTACTCGATCCTGCGGCCGCAGCTGATCCTGGGCGATGCTCTGGCAAGCCCGATCAACATCATTGCTGCGCTCGGCGTTTATGCGAGCGTCATGCGCGAACTGAAAAGGCCTCTAAGCTTCCCGGGTGGCGGACAGTATGTCACCGCTTGCGCCGACAGCCGGTTGATCGCGCGTGCGGCGGAATTCTGCTTCATGCACGAAACGGCTGCGGGCGAGACCTACAACGTCGTCAACGGCGACGCCGTGAATTGGCGAGACTTATGGCCTTCGATCGCTGCGCATTTCAATATGCCCGTGGCTGGAGATGAACCAATGAAGCTCAGCGATGAGATGCCCCTTCTCGATGAATGCTGGGAAGCGATCGTCGCGAAACACGGACTGCAGCCTCTTAAGATGAGCGATATTGTCGGATCGTCGTGGCAGACTGCTGATCTGACGTGGGGCTATGGGAAGGAGCGGCCGTTCGATCGACTGATGAGCCCCATCAAGCTCCGGCAGGAAGGTTTCTCGGATTGCTACGACACAGAGGACGCCATCCTCTACTGGTTGACGAGGATGCAGGACGCGAAGATCCTCCCGCGCTGACGAGATGAAAGCCCGGTGCTCGCGCCGGGCTCTCATCATCGAGACGCGGATGCCCTAGATGCGCGTCACTCCGATTCCTGTAAGGGCGGACGACAATTCCTCGGCATGCGCCTTGACCAATTCCCCGATCTGATCGAGACCTGCCGGCGCGACCCGCGAAAGCGGCACCGACACGGTCAGCGCCCCGACGACGCTTTCCCCGGATTTGAGGACACTCGCGACGCCAGCCACTCCCAGCACGCGTTCTTCAACGCTGGTGGCGTAGCCTTTCTCCCTCACCAGTTCCAGGCTCTCCTTCAACGCACTCTCCGTGGTCAGCGTGTGTGCAGTATAGGGTACCAGATCGAGCAACTCGAAATCGAACGCGGGCAAGGACGCCAGGATGGCTTTGCCGACTGCGCCAGCGTGGAGTGGAAGTCTTACTCCCAGTGGCTGCACGTGCCGGACGAGGTTATCGCTTTCGACGCGATGTACGTAGGTGCAGAAGTCGTCCTTGGGGAGATAGGTTGCCAGATAGCAGGTTTCACCGACCTCATCGACCAGCTTGCGCATGATGGATCGCGCGATTTGAAGGACCGGAACGACACCGAAGACGCGGGCGGATAGCGAAACGAGCCGGGAGCCAACCACGTAGCTTCCATTTTCAGTCTGTTCCGCGTACCCGCTTCGCGCAAGATATTGAAGGATGCGATGAGTGGAGCTCCGGCTGTTGCCGGTTTCCTGGGCAATCGCACGGATACTCGATCCCTCTGGCCGGGCGGCCAGAGCGTAAAGCGTCTCTACGACAAGGTTGACGAGGCCGATGGACTGCGTCGGGGCTTCTTCAGGAATTGCCGTATCTTTTGATTCCGCCATCAGTTTTCGCCGCCTTCTTGTTTAGGCCAATGATCTCACGCGCCTCGTCCGGAGACGCAATCTCGCGACCAAGCTCACGAGATATCTTGACGATTTTGTCGACGAGTTCTGCATTGGTACGAGCGTACTCGCCGGGTCTGACAAAGGGGTTATCTTCCATCCCGACACGCACATGGCCACCGGCTGCGATAACGGCGGTGAGGACTTTCCAGTGCTCGGCAGGGTCCATCGTGCTTGCATTCCAGTTCGCGCCCTTCGGCAGGTGGCTCTTCATGTAGAGGACCGCGTCGGCCGTCGGCGGCGTCCAGGCACCGCCCTTCCAGCCGAAGAAACACGTGATCCAGACAGGCTGCGGGAGCACGCCCTTGTCTATCATCCGCTGCGCGTTCCAGAAACCTCCCGTGTGGAATGCCTCGACCTCGATCTTGATGCCAAGCTCGTTGCACAAGGTGCAGTATTCTTCAAGCTCGGTCCGCGAGTGAATGCCATAAATCTCCTTCGGCACGCGGCTCGGATCGTAGTCGAAGCACTCGTCGTGTGCGACGAACGCGACAGACAGCATGTCCGGTGCATAGGTTCTGATCAGGTCCTTGCGCTGGTTGAAGCGCCCACCAGCGATGCCGAACTGCATGATCGTGTCGCGCTGGGACAGGATCATGTCCTGCATCTTTCCCCAGCCCGGGATCTCGAGGCTGGACAGGCGCGACCCGTCCGGCTGCGGGGCGTCATCGAGCTTCCGTGGTCCGTGAATGTGGCTGATGGCCGCGCCGGCGTCGATGCCGCCCAGATACTCCTTCACAACCGTCTCCATCCCCTTCGGGGTTGGGTTGTGCGGGTTACCCGGAAAGGCCGAGTCGCTGTCACAGGTCACGGTGATGATGAGCTTGTCCATGAATACCTCTTCTAACAAGAACTGCCATGGATAGTTGTTTATCACCGGGGACGCGGTCCCGTCAATAGGGACATCGTCCCGCAAATTTCCGCGATGAAGTTAGCAAGCTGCCTAACTAGGACCCATTTTTGTCCTACTTGACGAGACAGTGTCCCGACTGCTAATAGGGGCGACGCGAATTCAGAGAGCTTTGGCTGCAACCGGAGCAACAGCAGTTGGAGGAAAGATGCGCCTCGTAACCTTTCGCCGTCAGGGCAGCGCTCAACCAGGCATCGTGCTTGGTGACGACATCCACGAGATTTCAAGCCACGCTGATGTAAAGGCGGTATTGGCCGACCTGGAAGGGATCAAATACAAGGATGTAGCGGCCACCAGCATAGCGGATGCCGACCTGCTGCCGCCGATTGCGAACCCGGCCAAGATCATTTGCGTCGGGCTGAACTATCTCGACCACCGCATCGAGACCAGGCGTCCGGAAACAGCCTTCCCAACGCTCTTTATCCGCTGGCCTGACACCCAGGTCGGGCACAGTCAGGCGCTGGTATGCCCAAAGGAGCCGTCTCGATTCGACTATGAAGGGGAGCTGGCCATCGTGATCGGCAAAGGTGGACGCCATATTCCCGCCGATCAGGCAATGTCGCACGTCATCGGCTACTCTTGCTATAACGATGGGTCAGTCCGCGACTGGCAGAAACACACGAGCCAGTTCACTCCGGGCAAGAACTTCATCGCCAGCGCCGGGTTCGGGCCATGGCTCGTCATTGATGAGATCGCCGATCCGAACACCCTCACCCTGACGACGCGTTTGAATGGCGAAGTCGTTCAGCAGTCGGGCCTTGACCTTCTGATCTTCTCGATCCCCGAACTGATCGCCTACATCTCGACATTCACCGAGCTGTCGATCGGCGACGTTATAGTCACGGGTACTCCGGGCGGCGTTGGCGACCGGCGAGACCCGCCGCTCTATATGAAGCCCGGCGATATCGTGGAAGTCGAGGTCACCGGCGTCGGCACGCTTGTCAACTCGGTAGTTGCTGCCCAATGAACCCGCGGCCGTCTGCACTGCTTCCCGATATCGATGGGTGCATCTCCGCTCTTTCCGTGGCTCTCGGCGGCAACGGCCTCTACACGAAACGGGAAGATCTCGTTCGCTATGAGACTGGGGCGCGATACGGGGCGGGCCAGGCCGCTTTTGTCATGCGTCCTTCGTCGACGGCGGAGGTCGCCGTCGCCCTGAAGATTTGTTCACAACATCGTGTCACCGTTGTGCCGCAGGGAGCGAACACCGGCCTCGTGGGCGCCTCCACGCCGGACGAAAGCGGTCAGCAGGCTGTCCTCTCATTGGAAAGAGCGGCGTCCACTCTGCAATTGAACCACATCAACCGGTCAATTGAGGTCTCTGCCGGCGTATCGCTCTCCAAGCTGAACGACTTTCTGAAAAGTTACGGTCTCTGGTTTCCGATCGACCTTGGCGCAGACCCGACAGTCGGCGGCATGATAGCCACGAATACGGGTGGGACGCGCTTCATTCGCTATGGTGATGTCCGGCGTAACGTGCTCGGCCTGGAAGTGGTTCTCAACGACGGCACCACCCTGAACTTCATGGACCAGGTGCGGAAGAACAACACGGGCCTCGATACGAAGCAGTTGTTCATCGGCACCGGCGGTCGGTTCGGTATCGTGACCCGAGCCATTTTGGAGGTGCACCCTCTTCCACAAAACGCGGCGACTGCGCTGATCGTGCCCAGTTCGCCTGCCGGTGCACTCGATATCCTGGTCGATATGGAGGAGCACTTCGGTCCGCAGCTGACCTCATTCGAGGGCATATCAAGAACTGCCCTCGCCGCCGTCCTGGTTGGCGTCCCTCAGCTGCGGAACCCGTTTTTGAACGAGCAATTGCCGCACTATTCCTTGCTCGTGGAAGTGAGCACTTGGACCAAGGGCGGCGATGGCAACCTCACCCTTGACCAAGCACTCGAGCGGGAGCTCGAACGAGCATTCGAAGCCGGCAAGATCGAGAATGCGTTCACTCAAGACGCTGCAAATCTCTGGTCGATCCGCCACCACATTTCCGACAGCCTGAAGCTCAAGGGAAAGGTCATCGCGCTCGATGTCTCCGTTCCTCGCGACCGTTTCGTTCAGTTTCGCGACAAGGCTTGCGAAGAGGTCAAGCGTCTCGCCGACTTCGTGCTGATCGCCGACTTCGGGCATCTGGGAGACGGTGGCGTCCATTTCAATATGATCTGGCCGCATGAGGTACCCTCTGACGCTGAACTGGTCGAACGCTTGAGAACAGCCGTCTACGACCTCGTGGCCGCCCACGGGGGGAGTTTCAGCGCCGAACATGGGGTGGGGCCTTTCAATGCCCACTACTACAAGCGCTATGTACCGGCTGCCAAACAGAGCCTTGAACATCTGATTGAGGAGGCACTCGCCTCGCGTTCTCTGGGGAACACTCTGTCTTGATTGAAGGCCAATGGGACGGCCATTGCCGCTGCTACGCTTCGCCAACGCCTTCATTCCCACGGGCAAATGCGAAGCCACCCACCACGACGACCGGCGGGCGAATGTCCGACAGGGCAAGACGTGCCGGGACATAGCCGGCTTGGATACCACCAAAGAGAGAGGTATTTCATGAAGATCCTGGTCACTGTTAAGCGGGTCGTCGACTTCAACGTCAAGATCCGGGTGAAGGCGGACGGCACGGGCGTCGAGCTGGCGAACGTGAAGATGTCGATGAACCCGTTCGACGAAATCTCCGTCGAGGAAGCTTTGCGCCTGAAGGAAGCCGGCAAGGCGAGTGAAGTCGTCGTCGTGTCAATCGGCCCGGCCAAGGCCGAGGAGACGCTGAGGACGGCGCTCGCCATGGGCGCCGACCGGGCGATCCTCGTCGAGACCGACGACCAGGTCGAGCCGCTCACTGTGGCCAAGATCGTCAAGGGTGTCGCCGAAGCGGAAGCGCCGGGGCTGATCATCGTCGGCAAGCAGGCGATCGACGATGACAGCAACCAGACCGGCCAGATGCTGTCGGCGCTGCTCGGCTGGCCGCAGGGCACCTTCGCCTCGAAGGTCGAGCTCGGCGACGGCAAGGTCAACGTCACCCGCGAGGTCGACGGCGGCCTGCAGACGGTCGAACTGAAGCTGCCGGCGGTGGTGACCACCGATCTCAGGCTGAACGAGCCGCGCTATGCCTCGCTGCCGAACATCATGAAGGCAAAGAAGAAGCCGCTCGACAAGAAGAGCCCGGCCGACTTCGGCGTCGACACCGCACCG
>NZ_LNQC01000025.1 GCF_001651855.1 Sinorhizobium americanum
CCGCCGGGCTTTGCCCGCGCAGATATCGCGATTCACCCAATAATTTCAGCAGTTTACCGTTTATGGACGGGCACTAGCTAACAGCTCGCCTCGAGCAAAAAATGCGCTCGCCGGACGCTCACAATTCAGTGCGCTCTTAAGTCCACTCTTAAGAGCGCAGACTCACGCCACACGCGAACTTCGCAATTCAACACCCGCCGGAGGGTTACGTTTCATTGGATGAGTGATGAAGTGCATTCTCAGTTACTTTTTCAATCCAGGACGGCCATTTCCCGGAACGCTGCGAACAGCATCCCTCTATCGCAATTTGGCTTAGACTAGTCCAACCCCCGAGCACGGATGATCTCAACCCGCTACACGTAGGCGTAGCAGCCCCGAAGCTGTAAGCCAGGTGTCGTCTCGGCCACCTCTGTTCGTTCGTGCTGTGTCGTCGCCGTAGGGGGAGGCATTCTCGTGCCGACCGCAAATAGAATTGCACTGGCGGCCGCAAACCCTGCGAAAAGAAGGAACATGCCGGGACCGCCAAGTCCGCCAAGCATGACGCCGCCCAGGGTCGGGCCGACGAAATTGCCGACGGTTGAGAATGAGTGAGCCCCGAAATAACTCCCCCTATTGCGATTATTCGAGATACCGTCAACCAGCAAGTATTCGGATGGGACGACCAGAATCTCGCCGATCGTGAAAACGACCATCGTGATTGCCAAGCTCCAAAATCCCGTGGAGCTCAGGAAACCGATCTCACTCAGAAGGAAGAGCACGCAGCCGATCACGAGGGCATTTAGGGCGCCTGCGCGCTCAATAAATCGCCGCGCGAAAGGATTGCCGATTAGAACAACTGCGCCATTGATCGAAACTAGATAAGCGAAAATCTCCACGCCGCCAGCTACATTGTCCGAAAGATAGGGAGCAAGAGTCGCCGACCATTGACCGTACACGGCAATTAGCAACATGCCGCCACCGACAAAGAAGGCTAAACGCGGATCCCGAAACGCCGCCTTGATGCTCTGAAACACTGGCACCGCCGATGCGGAGGCCTGGTGAACATCCCCTCGATGTAGGGGAACCTGCAACAGATGCAGGGCCACCGCAAATGTCGCATAGACAATGCCGGCAATGATGAAAAGGGTTGTGGATGCAGCGCCTACTGCGATTCCGATGAGCGGACCAACGGCCCAACCGACATTTGAAGCCGTGTAGCGCCAAGAGAAATACTTGAGACGTACCCGTTCAGGACATACGTCACTCATCAGGGCGCGTGAAATCGGCTCATAAATCGCGACGGCGACGGAAGCTACGATCTGAGCGAGGCAGAATGCAAGAACTGTTTCGGCTAGCCCCATACCAACCAAAGCGAAAGCGATGGAAAGGAGGGTAAGCTTCAGCACAGTCTTGCGCCCCGCTCTGTCCGACAGGGATCCTGCGAAGGGGGCAGCAATCGCACCCACCAGGGGACCCGCCCCCAACAGTGCGCCGATCATGGCGGGACCGAGCCCGAATGACTGCTGCAATTTGATGGCGAGGAATGAGAGAGTCATTGCACGCGCGATGGTCACAAGACCAGACCCCGCTATGAGGAACAGCACATAGTTCAGCCGTTGTTTCTTGCACTCCATCGTCGCCCCCAATCTACTGCAAAAATCCCGATTTCTGAATCAATTCTCGCCTGCTCAGCAAAGCGCAGAATAGGGAGTCTTGTGACCGTTACAAATGGCCGGTGTGGGCGGCATAGGGTCACGCGTTCGCATCGGATCTCGGATCGCCGCCCGACTGCGATCTTGCCGGTGCGGTCCGATTGACCGCGCGTTCACGATCTAAACCCCGTACCGTATATCTGTGTCCCTTTAATGTTCAGGGGCCTGTGACCAATCGCGCAGATCAGGCTGGCCCGGTGATGAGAAGTCTGTGTGCTTCCGGATCCAGTCGCAGCGGGCAGGCGCCACGAACAGATTGCGGTCTAGACCGCGTGCAGCCCGGAAGTCGGTATTCTCGGTCTGAGCGTCGTGGCGAAGTTTTGCGCTGCTTGGGCGGGCTTCTAAACGCTTCTGTCGGAGCACTTATATCGCGACATATGTTGAACGGCCATGCCGGCAAGCGCATTTTCAGACATTTCCTCCAGCGCGGTATAAGACCGCTGGCTTCGATGAAATTCGCGATGCGAGGCGCTGATCAATACGACTCGTTGTAAGCACATTGTCGCGCCGGCCTCTCTCTCCTCGGGATTTCGTCCCGTGGGTCATCGTCTAATTGTGCACCTCGCCTCTACCGGCCTCGTGCCGGCGAGTCCGTCCTGGTCGTCGTTCGGCTCAGGCGCGTGCTGCGCCGCGATGGCTAGTCGCCCTTTTGGCGCGGCGGCCTTTCTAGGTCGTCGCGATCGCGCTCGCTAACAAAATGGCGAGGATTATCTGGGCGCTGCTCACCAATGCCAAGGGCGGGACATATCGAAATACTGGTGCGGCAAGCGGCGTTTTGTCGTTTCCCTTAACGCGCTGCAAGACCGACGTCGAGCCACAAACGAGCAGCGAGCGGAGCGTCGGGTTGCCCATTTTAGATACGCCGCCAAGCCGCTCCTTGCCACCGCTTGAATGAGGGTTTGGCGTCAGGCCCAGCCAAGCGGCGAAGTGACGGCCGGAATTGAACCCGCCGGGATTGGGATCAGCGCTTTGACGGAAGCCGCCGTGATCGCTCCGACGCCCGGAATTGGGGTCAGCCGTCGCATGTCCTCGTCGCGCTTCGCCTCGCGGATGCTTCCCTCGTTCGAGCTTGTCGATTTGACGCGTCAGCGCCTCGATCTCTGCGATTTCAGCCAAAGCCGATCGAGCGGCTTTTTTCAGTGCTCTTTCCATCATCCACCAAGGCGATGTTGAATCACCCGCCAAGACCCATGCCACATCACAATTGATTCATTGATCGCAGGACGTGCTCTAGATCATCACCGCACCGCCGGAAACGGAGATTGACAATCCAGTAAGGAAGCTTGCTTCGTCGGAGGCAAGAAACGCCACGAGACTAGCGACGTCGCTGACTGTTCCGAGTCGACCGAGGGGTGTCTCGGCCACCGCCCCAGTAAGCGTCTTGTTTAGACGTTCCTCGACGGTCTCGTTGCTTTCGCGTATACCCTCGGCGATTTTGACCAACCGTTCTGTTTCCACAGTTCCCGGGCAAACAGCATTAACAGTAATTCCCTCAGGAGCAAGCTCATGTGCGAGACATTGGGCCAAGCCGTTCAAGGCAAACTTCGAGGCCGAATACGCAGAGTTACGCGCTTGACCTCGTTTGCCTAAGACGGAAGACATGATGACGATGCGTCCACCACCGCCGCGCGCTAACATATGTCGCGCGACTGCCCGGCAGCATAAGAATGTGCCCTTTACGTTGACGCGCTGAACGAGATCGAAATCCTCCTCCCGAAGATCAATCACCGGAACGCGATCACTGCCCGGATTAGACGCAGCGTTCGCAACGAAGATGTCGATCCGTCCAAGAGCGGCGACGGACTCTTCGATCAGCCGATCAACTGCAGCGGCATCTGATATATCTCCGAAAGTGGCAACCGAGCGTCGGCCCATTGCGCCAATTTCGTCGGCCACTGAGGCTGCACCCCGCCATCCACTTGTCACGGCTTCTGAGCCAGGTGGCCGTCGAGCAGTGACAGCCACATCGGCGCCGTCACGCGCAAACCGAATGGCGATCGCGCGGCCGATTCCGCCCTTGCCCCCGACGCCGGTAACGAGAGCCGACTTGCCGGAAAAATTACACATCGCCGGTTTTCCTTTTCAAAAAAAGCGCGACTGGCCATCTAAAGCTGATGATGACGAAGCGTGCAAGCTATACATCATGCGGGGTTTCGATTGAGATAGGTACTAAGCTTCTTCGCCAGGACACTCACATGCGGCGGACTAATCATCGTGTAATGGTCACCTGGCACCTCGTGAATCTCCAAGCGCCCTCTCAAGAATTGCTTCCATCCGAGATCACCATTTGGTTGATTGGCCGCCATGCGTAGTCCCTTCTTGGCCGCAAAAAGAACGGACCTGCTGCCGTTGCGCCTAGGAATATAATCACGCAATGCATTGCTATTTGCCTCCGCAACTGTAAGAAGATAGTGGAGTTGCGGTTCGCTCATATCTGGAAGATCCCCTGCCTCCTTTCCGAAAGCGAGCAAGGAAGTTACATGCCGGTCGCGCTGGGTGAATTTCAGCTGTCGCCAATGTTTTTTGAGCGCGGGAAAAAGGAGGCTCATTGTGACCGCTTGCTGGCTCAGCCACGCCGGAATGGGTCGATTGCCAAGCAGGCCGTGATAGCGGTCACTTGTGTAATCTTCCTGATTGTGAAGCGCTTTCGCATCGAGCAGACCAAGTATAGTTACCTCATCACCAGTATCACTCAATTGGCAGGCCATTTCCCAAGCAATGCTGCCACCCATGGACAAGCCGACGATTTGGTAAGGGCCGTGTGGTTGTACGCTTTTGATGGCGTCAATATATTCTCGCGCCATCACCGGAATGCTCCGGTGAGGTTTGGCCTCGCCGTTCAGACCGCGTGCCTGCAGGCCGAAGAGCGGCTGCTCCGGGCCTAGCGCTTTAGCCAGAGGCATATAAATCAACGCTTGTCCGCCAATAGGGTGAGGGCAAAACAGAGGCGCGCGAGAGCCGCCGGTCTGAATCGGCACTAAGGCATGCGAACGTGCGTCTCCAAGGGTCTTCGATAGGGCTATTGCAAGCCCTCTTGGTGTCGGATTTTCCAACAGCAGAGAAACAGCCAATTTCTCACCCGTGAGGAGCTCAAGGCGGTTGATGACGCTTAATGAGCTCAATGAATCACCACCAAGATCAAAGAAGCTGTCTGTCATGACAACGTCATTCAAGCCCAGAATGTCCCGATACGTCGCCGCAATTTGGCTATCCAAAGCTGCGTCACCAGACGCATCAGCGACAATGAGACCACGCGCTCCTTCACTTGCCCGATCATCGTCCGCCATTTTCAAATTTGCATTTTGTCTCGGCTCATTCATGGCTACCGCATCAAGCCAGTAACGCTTGCGATCAAAAGGGTAGGCAGGGAGGGGCGTACGCTGCGGCGGTTGTTGGCCATGCAAGCCAGACCAGTCGATCCCAATCCCGGAGGTCCAAAGCTTGCCAAGCGTCTGTAACAGTCTCGCGCGATCGCCTTGCCCTTCGTCGTCTTCCGACAGAGCGGCAAAGGCCTCGAGGCTGGGTAATTTCCTGTTTGCCTTGACCTGCCTGGAATGTCTGGTTAGGGCTGCGCCGGGTCCCATCTCGATAAACAGCTCATGGCCAGATTGCAGCAGCCCATCGAAAGCCCGAAGGAACTGCACTGTCTCGCGGAGATTGCGGACCCAGTAGCCGCTATCGGGCGGTTCCGGTCCAAGCCAGTCACCCGTCACCGTTGACATAAAAGGTACTTGCGGCGCGTGCAACGTGACTTGTTCTGCGTGAGTTCTAAACTCCGGAAGGATTGGATCCAGTAAGCTTGAATGACCGGCATGGCTAACGCTTATTCGTTTGCTGTCAATAGAATTAGCCTGCAGTTGCTCTGCAAACGCTATGATCTCAAACGACGGGCCGGAAACCACGCACTGACGCGGTCCATTTACAGCGGCCAAGGACAGGCTTTCGTTCCAATAGGGCCGAAGCTCTTCAGGTGATAGGCCGACTGCAACGATTCCGCCAGCAGGCACACGGGACGTTAACTGTCCCCTTATCAGTGTCAGTCGAATAGCATCGGGTAACGAAATGATGCCCGCAATATGAGCGGCTGCATACTCTCCGATGCTGTGCCCGATCACAGCTTCTGGGAAAATGCCCCACGAGATGAAGAGCTTCGCCATTGCATATTGCGTAGCAAAGATGACAGGTTGTATGAGTGCTTCGAGCTGAGGCTCACGCCTATCATCAGATTTGATTTCGCGGTAGAGCAGGGGGCGGAAATCAATGTGTGAGAATTCGTTAAGCGACTCTGCGCATTCGTCGATGGCGCTGCGGAATATAAACTCCTGTTGATAAAGCTCCCGACACATTCCGATCTGCTGTGCACCTTGGCCTGAGAACATGAACACACTGCGGCGTTCACTGCTTGACACCTCTCGCGACTCGCCTGCATTCAGTGCCGCCTGATCAAGTTGGTCGGCTAGTCGCATCAGATCGGATTCCACGAAACTTGTGCGATATCTGAGAGCGGCTCGACCGTTTTGCAGGGTGTACGCGATATTTGCTGCGCTGTGCTCAAGGTGGCTTCGCCGCATAAAGCCGGCCAGTTTTCGGAGCATTTCGATTAGCGCAAACCTGCTTGCCCCCGATACTGGAAAGACGTGCAGCCTACGACCGCATTTCTCACCCGTTCGCGGCGGAGCCTCTTCGAGAATCATGTGTGCATTCGTGCCACCAATGCCAAACGAGCTGATCCCACCACGCCTTGGCTCACTACCTTTGGGCCAAGCGGTGCAAGCCTTGCTTACGAACACCGGACTTTCCTGAAAGTCGATGTTTGGGTTGGGCTGATCGAGATGCAGGCTCTCGGGAATGACGCCCTTGTTCAGCATCGTGGCAAGCTTAATCAATCCCGTTACACCCGCCGCGGTGTCGAGATGGCCAACATTTGTCTTCACCGAACCTATTGCGCAGAATTGGTTCCTCGCGGTGTGGGAACGGAAAGCCTTAGTCAGGCCGGAGATTTCGATGGGGTCTCCAAGAGAAGTTCCTGTACCATGCGCCTCCACATAACTAATAGTGTCCGCAGAGACGTCAGCATCGGTTAAGGCGGCTTGGATCACCGCAGCCTGCCCCTCGGCGCTGGGGGCGGTGAAGCCCACCTTGGCGGCGCCATCGTTGTTGATGGCGGTTCCCTTTATGATTGCCCAGATATAATCGCCGTCTCGGCACGCATCGCTCAGCCGCTTGAGCACTACGACCGCAGCCCCACTGCCTCTCACCGTGCCTTGCGCTTTGGCATCAAATGCACGGCAGTGGCCGTCAGGAGAGAAGATGTGGCCTTGTTGATGCACATAGCCTTTTCCATGGGGTAGGGAAATCGATGCACCACCGGCCAGCGCCATGTCGCACTCACGGCGGCGCAGGCTTTGGCACGCGAGGTGGGCAGCAACTAACGAAGTGGAGCAGGCCGTCTGAACTGACACGCAGGGGCCGGTCAAGTTGAGCTTATAGGCGATGCGCGTCGCCGTGAAATCCTGACCATTAAGAATGCGGAGCTGTAACTTCTCTGAATCCAACAGGTCGCCGCCTGCTTCACTTTCAGAGAGATAGTGATTGGCTCCCACGCCGGCGAAGACGCCAACATGGCGTCCTGCCGTCTCATGTGATCCATATCCCCCATGGTCAAGCGCCTGATACGCCGTTTCCAGTAGGATTCGCTGTTGCGGGTCCATCCACGCTGCTTCCTTAGGTGAGATGCCGAAAAACGCTGCATCAAACAGATCAATGCCGCTGAGAACGGCTTCGCGCCTCACATAATTTGGCTTGCAAAAGGTACTGGGATCAATGCCAGCTTCTCGTAATCTCTGTTCATCTAGATCTGCGATGGACTCTATGCCATTGACCAGATTGTGCCAGAATTGGTCGACGTTCTCCGCCCCCGGGAACCTACCCGCCATCCCGATGATCGCAATATCATTGCGGTCTTGTTTGGGCGCGTTTTCGATTGCGGCCAAGCCAACTGGTTTCTTAAAATGTTGGGCACGGCGAGGAGGGGCCTGGATTGCGGCCAAGTGCGCAGCGAGCGCTCTTATGGTGGGTTGGTTAAAAAGATCCACAATCTTGCAATCAATGCCCAATCGATCGTGGATGCGCGCCTGAACCTGGACGATGGCCAGAGAATGTCCCCCAACATCGAAGAAATTATCATCAATGCCAACGGAATCCAGCTTCAGCACGCCCTTCCAGATCTCAGCTACTTCCGTCTGCAACCTGCCAGTCGGAAGAGTTGCGGCCTTTAATTTCGAGGCGTTTCCCGCATCGGGAAGAGCGCGCCGGTCGATCTTGCCACTGGGATTGGTCGGCAGTTGCGGAAGGAACACGAACCGCGAGGGAATCATGAAACCAGGCAGTGCGGCGCGCAGGAAAGCCTGAAGTTCATTAATGTCCTCCGAACTTTCCTGTCGCCTCACCACATAAGCTGTGAGGCTCGCATTTTCGTCGAGACGGTCTGTCAGTATGACGCAGCTTGCTTTGACGTTTTCGTGCTCCATCAGACACTGCTCAATCTCGGCAAGCTCGACCCGCATGCCGCGAAGCTTGACCTGTCCGTCTCTCCGGCCCAGGAACTCAATCATGCCATCTGACCGATAGCGGGCCCGATCCCCAGTTTTGTATAGCCTGGATTCAGGCTCATCATCGAACGGGTTTGCCCGGAAAACCTCGCGCGTAAGTTCATCGCGATTGATGTAGCCGCGGGCTATGCCGACGCCCCCTATGTGAAGTTCACCAATTGCGCCGATCGGTGCCGGATTTCCATAGCGATCAAGGATGTAAGCCTGGGTATTGCTGGCGGGGCGCCCAATGGGTGGTTTTCGCCCGTCGGCTCTCACCTCGGTCCTTATGCAGTAAACGGTCGTTTCAGTTGGCCCGTAGGAATTGAAGATGCGGCGCTTTTCGCCCCATCGTTCAATAAGACTCAACGGCAAGGGCTCTCCGCCTGACTTGATCACAGTCAGATCAGGAAGATCAGTCGACGGTAAGGAGCTCCACACTGTCGGTGTGAGTCCCGCAGCAGTGATGCGCTCACGAAGCATGAACTGGACAAGCTCTGTGCCAGGCAGCGACGCTGATGGGGGCGCCAAGCACAATCGACCACCAGAAGAAAAAGCCAGCATAAAATCAAACAATGATGCGTCAAATCCGCAGGAAGCGAATTGCAATACCCGGCTATCCGGCCCCATCTGATAAGTGTGTTTTAGATCCTCGGCCATGTTGCAGGCGCTGCGATGTTCAATCATCACGCCTTTCGGCTGACCCGTGGAGCCGGATGTATAGATCACATAGGCTAAATCGGAAGGACCGGCGAGACTGTGGGGGGGCAAGACTTGATGCAAAGCAATTTCGGTACGGTCCCTGTCGATGAGAACCACCGCGCATCCATTCGCGCTTTCTATATGTAAGTCCGATGAGTCTTCCCCGAACGCCTGCTCTTTTAGCTCAGATTTGGTGATGACCATAGTCGCGCCTGCATCACGCAACATAAAACGCAGACGCTGGGCAGGGAGGCGCGGGTCGAGGGGAAGATAGACAGCCCCCGCCTTTAAGATCGCTAGAAATCCGGCAACGAGATCGCACGAGCGCTCAAGGAGAATCCCAACGACGTCTCCCAACCTGATACCTTTTGCAATCAGATGACGGGCAAGCCTGTTTGCCCTTTGATCAAGTTCGGCATAGCTCAGCACCTCCGATGGGCAGGTGACCGCGATATTGTCCGGATAAGTGGCAACGTTCGCTTCGATGAGGTTGTGCAGGCAGGTGTCGGGCGAAAAAACTGAAGCTGTGTCGTTAAAAGTCTTCAGGAGCTGGTGCTCCTCCACTGGCGACAGAAAACTATATTCGCCTATTCGTCGAGCTGGCGCATCTGCTATCACCTCAAGCAAAGATTGATAATGCTTCGCCAGCCTCTCGATGGTGCAAGAGTCCCACAAGTCCACATTATATACGGCGTAAAGACGGATAGTCTCTTTGCTGGCAAGAATTCGAAAATCAAGATCGATCCATACATCGGTCTCGCAAAATCGAATTTGCGCAGGCAAGCCGGACAGGTTGAACTCGCATGGCGTGAAGCCAAGAGAGCTCACCCCTTCCGGGGTGAAGTTGAAAACTGCTTGTGCCAGCGGATTGCGAGCAGGTGTGAGGGGAAGTTTGAGTTTCTCCAGTAGCAGGGGAAGAGGAAAATACTCGTGGCTGCGCGCGCAGCGCATTAGGTCACGCACCCTCTGCAGAAGGTCGAGGAAAGTCGGATTTCCGGAAAGGTCCTGACGTAGGGCCGCCAGGGTCACAAAGTAGCCGATGGTCCCCGAAAAATCTTCTGCCGGTCGACCGAGGCGTGGCACGTAAACCGTGAGGTCGTCTTGGTCGCAATAACGATGTAGCAGAACGTAATAGACAGCCAGCAGCACTGTGGCGAGCGTTACTTTTTCCTGCTGCGCCAGTTGCTCCAAGCGCGCGACCAGAGGCTTATCAATATCCAGGGAGAAAACTGACCCCGTGTGCGTCGCGGGCTCAGTTCGTGGTTTGTCCGTCGGAAGGGCCAAGTCGGGCTCATGACGGACAAATTGGCTGCGCCAGTACGCCCACATGCGTTCTCCGTCGCTAGCAAGGAGTCGCTCCTGCCAGGCAACGAAGTCTCCGTAAGAAGCTGGCTTTGCCAGATCCGATATTTCTGTGTTGCCGCAAAACGCCTGGTAGAACCTGCCGAACTCGTGCAGGAAAGTGCGAATGCTGTAGGCGTCGGAAATGATATGATGGAAATTGAGGAGAAGAACCTCTTCCGTGGCGTCGGTGATGAACAAGTGAGCGCGAAACACCGGCCCATGTTCCAGATCGAAAGGCGAGCGAGCTTCCGCAGCGATAGAGCGATGCAAGTCAGCCCCTTCGTGACCTTGTAGCCGAACGACATGAAGACTCAGACAGGCTGTCTCATGAATGAGCTGAACTACGTTCTCGCCTTCTTGGTGGAAGGTCGTGCGTAGCATTTCATGGCGGTCGATCAATGATTGGAGCGCGCGCCTTAGCGCTTCAATGTCGAATCGCGCCTTAATGCGCAGTTCTACAGGTAGATTATATTCGCTACCGGTCGGGCGTCTTTTATGGTGTATCCAAAGGCCCATCTGGCCATGTGATAGTGGACAGGCAACATGATCCATCGGAGGTTCCTTCGGTCGCATCTTTTCGCAGAGAACTGTACACACTTTCCTATTGTGGTTGGTTGAAACTTTCTTTCAATTATCGTGTATAAAACATAAAATTCGATCCAATATATTAGACATCAGTTTGTATTGAAACGTTTTTTCGAAGAGGACGATAACAATTCTGTAACGAAAAAATACCAAATATACTCTATCGATTAGTAGTGCCCAGGGTGAAAGAGGTTGACCAAATCATGATTCATGATGGCGGAAGGATTTCGCCATGGGAACAGCCCTGAGGATCAGCCAGGACTGTACGGCGGCTAAATTGCGTCGGCGGGGGAGCCGGGATTCGGATTGGTCCCGCCGGCTGCTTACTTTGTCCGTCATTTACGAGGGCGGGAGCCAGGCGACGTCGATTGGCGGTGTGGGTGGTTTGCATCCGCGATCGGATTGAGCGTTTCAATCCGCACGGTCCTGATGGCCTGAAGACAGGGAAGGTGAAGGACCGGGAGCCCTTGCTAAACGACAAGCAGCGCAAGGCGCTTTTGGAAACGGCGGGACGGCGTCACCGCATTTATGGAGGTCTGCCGGATGTGTTTGATCCTCGAACTGTTTGGGGCTAGCCGAGCGCTGAAACGGAGCCGGCGCTTGTTGTAGACCTCCTCAACGAAGTGGGGAAGATGTTCAGTGATGTCCCCGAAGGTTTCGAATGCCATCGGATAGACCGCGTCGACCTTCAGCGTTTTCATGAAGCTCTCGGCCTTGGCGTTGTAGTAAGGGTTTCCCCAGTGACCCATCGAAATTAGCCCGTTGGCGGCCAGTGTCTCGCGGTAGAGCTCGGCAGCATACTGGGCAGATCCAACCGGTCGTCGCAACACCTTTGAATTTGGTGGTTGCGATGCAGTCGAGAAAACGGCGCTCGGCTCGATGCACGCGAAGCAAGCTGATTTCAACCGGGCCGCCATCAGCGTGGCAGCGCGAGAATCTCTGCCGCTTCTGGCGAGCAATTGCGTCTGGTATGACGAGCGAGGATGCCGGCGTTTACGCGGGCGTATCGCCGGTCGTGCGGGTGCGCTGGTTTCGAGGAGCTGGAGGAATGCCACCCACACACCTTGCACCTTCTGCGAAGCCGATGAGCAATCGCTAACTGACATTCCAAGAGCGTGAAGAGATCGCGCTCGAGTTTACCAGGCAGGAATTCGAACTATTGTCCGTAAGCTCAATCGGTCACCAAGAAATACGCCGGAACGCTGCGACGCGGAGCGGGAGTTTTGATTACAAGGCAAGCACGGCACGGTGGCATGCCGATCGGGCAGCTCAGCGACCGAAGACAAGTAAGCTTTCAGCCAACGCAGCGCTGAATTATGTACAGGAGCGCTTGGCCGGCAAGGTCAGCGCTCCCGCTGGCGTCAGCTTCTGCGGCCCCGACGTTGTATGGAGGGGACGGCGCGCAGTTCACAGTCGGAGCCGGCGATGGTCGAACGCCTGGAGCCCTGAGCAGATCGCACACCGGCTTCGGTTCGACTTTCCCGAGGATCCAAACATGCGCATCAGTCACGAGGCGATCTATCAAGCTCTATATATCCAGGGAAGCGGAGCGCTGCGCCGTGAATTCAGTGCTTGTTTGCAAACTGGTCGAGCGCTTTGCCCTCCTCGGGAACGAGGACGCATTCGTGAAAAGTCTTTCATCGGCGAGACAATCATGATCAGCGAAAGACCGCCGGTGATTGAGGATCGAGTATGCCGGGACACTGGGAAGGGGATCTCATTCTTGGTCTTGGAAGCTCTGCGATCGGTACGCTTGTTGAGAGGGCATCGCGCTCCCCGAGGCACCGATCTTGGCCGGTTTGCCCCGAGCGGACTCGAAGCTATGGCTCACTCGCTCAATACGCGGCCGCAAAAAGCACTGGGCTGGAAAACACCGGCCGAAAAGTTCGACCAATTACTGGAAGATGCTAACTTGGACGCTGTTGCGACGACCGGTTAAATCTGCTCTGCGAGCCGCAGTCCGAATGGTGGACCACGCGGTGCGGCGGCCTTCTTCTGTCAATGGCCGCCTTAGCCACCGTCAGCCGTGCGTCGATCGACCGTACCGATGGCATAACCGACGATCAACCGCGACCAGGCATCGAGGATGGTGGCGGATGAAACGCGCCGGCAAGGAGACGTGGTGATGTCGCTGACCCAAAGTTGGTTGGGCCGCTCGGCGCCAAGTTCGCGAAGATCGGGCCGTCGTGGTCACTGTCGGTCGTGGCGATGAAACGTCGCCTGATCTTCGGACGCAGATCGTGTTCGCGTATAAGGCGGCGAATCTTCTTGTGGTTCACGACAATACCCTGCTGCGGCAGGGCCGCACCGATGCGGCGATAGCCGTAGAACTCGAATTCGTCGCAGATCGCGAACATCGCTTCGACGATCGCGGTGTCGTCGGCCAGCCCTTCTGGGCGGTCATAATAAGTGGAGCGCGCGATTCCCATCAGCCGGCATCCTTCCGCGACGGAGATGCCGCGCGGCCGGTGATGACGGACGTAGTCCCGCTTTTCGGCGGCGGTGCGTTTTTCAGTGCCCCCTTTAGGAACTCCAACTCCAGAGGCCTACCTGCCGACTAGTCTATGCCGCTCCAGCGCCACGATCCGCGTCTCGTATACCTGGAGGAGGTCGACTGCCTGCGCATCCTCGTCAACTGCACCTTGCTCGTACTTCTGAACCCAAATGCGGATATGATTACGCGACACGTCGTGGCGTTTTGCCAGACCACCCAGCGTTTCGCCGGCGAGAAATTCCTGCGCGACCTGACTTTTGAATTCGACGCTGTGACTCTGCCACGGGTCTTCTTGCCGAAAACCCGGTAGGCCGGTCAATTCCTCATCCCGATCTGTCCACCCCAAGGGGCGCACTCCACCTTTTGGGGAAATTTCAGGCGGCATTGACACCGGCCTCTCCCAGCCCGATCACGTGAGAGCTGTTCTTGCCAATGGTAAGACCGTATGTCCGTCTTCGTGCCTGAGGTGGCTCGCCCTACACTGGTCTTCCGAGGGTTGCTCGGACAGGCCGAGCCGATCCTCATCACAGGAGGACGAGCCGTGGCAGATTATAGAGAAGCTTTTATAGGAATCGATGTCGCCAAACTGAAGAACGCGATCGCTGTCGCTGAATCCGGCCGGGAGGGAGAGACCCGCTTTTGGGGTGAGGTTGACGCATCGGATGCCAGCATGCGCCGCATCATCCAGCGGATAGCCGCAAAGTTTGACCGCGTGCATTTCTGCTATGAGGCCGGCCCGACCGGCTACGGCCTGCATCGATTGATCCGATCGCTTGGCCATGAATGTGTGGTGGTCGCTCCATCATTGATCCCCAGGAAGCCAGGCGACAGAGTAAAGACCAATCGTCGAGATGCCCTCGCGCTCGCCCGGCTATTGAGGGCCGGCGAGCTCACGGCAGTGTGGGTTCCTGATGAGGGCCATGAGGCGATGCGCGACCTCGTTCGCGCTCGAGCTGCTGCTGTCGAGACGTTGCGGGTTCACCGACAACAGATCAGTGCCTTTATGCTCAAACACAGTCGCATCTATCCACGCAAGAAGGGCTGGACGATGCGATACCTGCGCTGGCTGCAGGAGCAACAGTTCGATCATCCGGCGCATCAGATTGCGTTGCAGGAAATGGTCGAGGCGGTGCGCGTCTCGAAAGAGCGCGTCGAACGACTGGAGAAGGTGATCGAGGAGTTCGTCCCAACCTGGTCGCTGGCGCCGGTCATTCGAGCGCTGCAGACCCTGCGAGGGGTCGACCTGATCGTCGCCGTTACATTCGCCACGGAGGTCGGCGACGTGAGCCGATTTGAGAGCCCTCGCCAACTGATGGGCTATCTCGGCCTGGTCCCTGGTGAGCGATCAACGGGTGAGACGGTCAGACGGGGCTCGATCACCAAGGCCGGCAACGGTCGGGTTCGGCACATGCTGGTCGAGAGCGCCTGGACCTATCGGCATCCGCCGAAGGTCGGCACGAGAAAGCTCTACCTCATGGAGCAAGCCCCATCGAAAGTTCGAGAGATTGCATGGAAGGCTCAGAGCCGGCTGACATCTCGATATCGAATGCTCGCCACTCGGGGAAAGCGAACGACAGTGGTTTGCACCGCCATTGCCCGCGAGCTGACCGGCTTCATGTGGGCTGTTGCAAGGGAGGCGCAGGCGATCAAATCATAAGTCGCCGAAGCGAACTTGCACCTCGCGCATGGGCGGAGGCGGGACAACGGCAGGGGAACACCCGTCAGACGCTTTGTGGCCGGCAATTGACCGACGCCCGTAGTAAGATCGGAACAGCCCCGGACGCACAATCGGGAATGCGGTCCAACCCGCGCATCAGAGCTTGATCACCGACGTCCTTCAGTTCCGCCTCCACCCATACGCGATCATCATCATGAACAGCCGTTCGTTTGGACGGTCGGTTCCTCGTGCCCAAAGCATTGACAACGGTGTATTGACCCCGTCTGGCGATAGCGGGTTATCGGGCTTATTCGTGTGAGCTCACGGAATGAGCTTGGTATGAATTGCTATGTCTGAACCTATGTCCGAACATAGAACGTTCCATATGATCGAAGCCGTTGCGGGTCGTCTGGAGGGCGCGCCGCGAGAGGTTCGACGCTGGTCAGATGCGTTCAAAGCTCAGGCGGTAGCCGAGAGCATGGAGCCCGGTGCGAGCGTTTCGGCGATAGCGAGGCGCATAGGGATCGACCCATCGCAGTTGTTCACATGGCGGCGCAATGCCCGTCTGAAAGCGGAGGCCGTTGTCGATACGGCTCGGGGCGAAAGCTCCACTGCGGACATCATGATCGGCGACGCTGTGATCCGCGTGAATGTCGGGATCGACGAGTCCCATCTCGTCAGGCTGATCCGCGCGGTACGCTCTGCATGATCCCGGCTGGTACGAAGGTCTTCTTGGCCAGTCATCCCGTCGACTTCCGCAACTGTGCGGCGACGATAATTTTGCGGAGCCGAAGGCACTGATAGACGCATTGTCGGGCTTATCCATCGCTCCACATAACACTGCACTATCGTGTGGCAAGCATCGCGATCAGTTTATTCGGCGGGCGGAATTTGCCTGGCTTGATGCCGAGCAGCGCCACCGGCAACAACGTCACGCCTGATCCACCCGGCGGCCTGTTATCCCGGCCAAGCTTCTTGCGCCAGGTGTAAATTTGCTGCGGGAGGATGTCGTGCCGGCGGGCAATCTCGGCGATGCAAGAGCCGCTCGTCTCCACCTCGTCAAGAATCCGAAGGTTGTCCTCATGCGTCCAGAGACGGCGGCGCTCGACGCCCGTCAGAATCTCAACTCGCCCCATAAGTTCACCCTTGGCGACGTCGCTAACTACGGAATTAGCGACGTAACTTCAGCGCACTGGGCAAATTCTCAAAGGCTGCTTCACCGGACGCTTACCTTACTGCCAATGTCGATGCCGATTTGCTTGATCTGTCTCTGTCTTGTTGCACCGCAGAAGCGTATTCGCCGTGAAGGAGGCGAACCATCCCACAAGACGAGGCCCGCATCGGCCAGAAGAACAAGATCAACCGTCGATGGGCCAAGCGCGGAACACGACCCTCTGCGCGGCACGATCAGCGCACGAGGTCGGCGTATATTCGGTGCGATTTGCCCGAAGTTCGGCAAGGCCGCCGCACTCGTCATGGCGTGGTGCGACATGAACCGTACGCATCCGAGGAGGGCCGCCTTGCTGAGAAGTGAGGCGAACTGGATGTTCTGTCTATATGGACGTCAATATAGACAG
>NZ_LNQC01000026.1 GCF_001651855.1 Sinorhizobium americanum
CGACGTCTTGCCATGGTCAACGTGGCCAATCGTGCCGATGTTGACGTGCGGCTTGTTGCGCTCGAATTTGCTCTTTGCCATTTTCGGCTCTCCGTTTCCTGTCCCTTAGAGGGGAAATCTTTTCATTCTGTTTCAGCGCGGGGATATTCCGGTCACTTCTGACCGGAATACTTCGCCTGGATTTCCTGCGCGACGTTCGACGGAACCGGCGCGTAGTGATCGAACAGCATCGTGTACTGAGCGCGGCCCTGCGACATCGAGCGCAGGTTGTCGACGTACTTGAACATGTTCGCGAGCGGCACGTGGGCATTGATCACCACGGCGACGCCGCGCGATTCCTGGCCCTGGATCTGACCACGGCGAGAGTTCAGGTCGCCGATCACGTCACCGACGTAATCTTCCGGCGTTACCACCTCGACCTTCATGATCGGCTCGAGGAGCTGAGCACCGGCCTTCTTCGCTGCTTCACGGAAGCATGCACGCGAAGCGATTTCGAACGCCAGAACCGACGAGTCGACATCGTGGAACGCGCCGTCGATGAGGGTCGCCTTGACGCCCAGCATCGGGAAGCCGGCAAGCGGACCCGACGACAGAACACTTTCGATGCCCTTCTGAACGCCCGGAATGTATTCCTTCGGAACCGCACCGCCGACGATCTTGGATTCGAAGACGAAGTCCTCGCCTTCCGGGTTCGGCTCGAAGACAAGCTTGACGCGGGCAAACTGGCCGGTACCACCGGACTGCTTCTTGTGCGTGTAGTCTTCTTCGTGCTGACGCGTGATCGTCTCACGGTAGGCAACCTGCGGAGCACCGACGGATGCTTCGACCTTGAACTCGCGACGCATGCGGTCGACGATAATGTCGAGGTGAAGCTCGCCCATGCCGGCAATGATGGTCTGGCCGGATTCCTCGTCGGTCTTGACGCGGAAGGACGGGTCTTCTGCAGCCAAGCGGTTGAGCGCGAGGCCCATCTTTTCCTGGTCGCCCTTGGTCTTCGGCTCGATGGCGATCTGGATGACCGGCTCGGGGAATTCCATACGCTCGAGGATAACCGGCTTCAGCGGATCGCAGAGCGTATCACCGGTGGTGGTTTCCTTGAGGCCCGCAAGAGCAACGATGTCGCCGGCAAAGGCTTCTTCGATGTCTTCACGCGAGTTGGAGTGCATCTGCAGCATGCGGCCGACGCGCTCGCGCTTTTCCTTGACCGTGTTCATCACCGACGTGCCCTTTTCGAGCTTGCCGGAATAGATGCGGGCGAAGGTCAGCGAACCGACGAAGGGGTCGTTCATGATCTTGAACGCCAGCATCGAAAGCGGCTCGTTGTCGTCGGCCTTACGGCTGATTTCGCCTTCGGTCTTGACGTCAATGCCCTTGATCGCCGGAATATCGACGGGCGACGGCAGGTAGTCGACAACGGCGTCGAGCAGCGGCTGAACGCCCTTGTTCTTGAAGGCCGTACCGCAGAACATCGGGTGGAACTTCACGTCGATGGTGCCGCGACGAACCAGTTCACGGATCTTGTCGTTGTCCGGATAGGTGCCTTCCAGATAGGCTTCCATAGCCGCTTCGTCGATCTCGACAACCGTCTCGATCAGCTTTTCGCGGTATTCTTCAGCCTTTGCCTGCATGTCGGCCGGAATTTCGACGACGTCCCACTGGGCGCCGAGCGACTCGTCGCGCCAGACCAGCGCGTTCATTTCGATGAGATCGACAACGCCCTTGAATTCGCTTTCAGCGCCAATCGGCAGCTGCATGACGACCGCGGTTGCGCCGAGACGGGTCTTGATCATCTCAACGGAGCGGTAGAAGTCCGCGCCGGTCTTGTCCATCTTGTTGCAGAAGATCATGCGCGGAACGTTGTACTTCTCGGCCTGGCGCCAGACGGTCTCCGTCTGCGGCTCGACGCCGGCGTTGGCATCGAGAAGAGCGATGGCGCCGTCGAGAACGCGCAGCGAACGCTCGACTTCGATGGTGAAGTCGACGTGACCGGGGGTGTCGATGATGTTGAAGCGACGCGTCTTGCCGTCACGGCCCTTCCAGAAGGTCGTGGTGGCTGCAGACGTGATCGTAATGCCGCGTTCCTGTTCCTGCTCCATCCAGTCCATCGTCGCGGCGCCGTCGTGGACTTCGCCGATCTTATGGGACTTGCCGGTGTAGTAGAGGATGCGCTCGGTCGTCGTCGTCTTGCCGGCGTCGATGTGCGCCATGATACCGAAATTTCGGTAGTCTTCGATTTTATATTCGCGAGCCATGGGTGACTGCCTTTCGAGACGTGTTGCCGTTACCAGCGATAGTGCGAGAACGCACGGTTGGCATCGGCCATCTTGTGCGTGTCTTCGCGCTTCTTGACGGCGCTGCCACGGTTGTTTGCTGCGTCCATGAGTTCGCCGCAGAGGCGATCGACCATGGTCGTTTCGTTGCGCTTGCGTGCGGCCGCGATCAGCCAGCGGATGGCGAGGGCCTGGCGACGCTCCGGCCGAACATCGACCGGCACCTGGTAGGTAGCACCACCGACGCGGCGCGAACGCACTTCGACATGCGGAGCAATGTTGTCGAGAGCCGAATGGAACACGCCGATCGGCTCCTGCTTCAGCTTAGACTGGACTGCTTCGAAGGCACCATAGACGATGCTTTCTGCGACGGATTTCTTACCGTCCAACATGATTGCGTTCATAAACTTCGTGACGACCAGATCACCGAACTTCGGATCCGGGTTGATCTCACGCTTTTCTGCTCTATGGCGTCGGGACATACTTTTCGTCTCTCAACTTTTTATCTAGTGACCAGCGAAATGGCGCCGGTTGCGATGTTATTTCGGACGCTTGGCGCCGTACTTCGAACGACGCTGCTTGCGATTCTTCACACCCTGCGTATCGAGAACGCCGCGGATGATGTGGTAACGGACACCCGGAAGGTCCTTCACGCGGCCGCCGCGGATCATCACCACGGAGTGCTCCTGAAGGTTGTGGCCTTCACCGGGAATGTAGCCGATCACTTCGAAGCCGTTCGTCAGGCGGATCTTTGCAACCTTACGCAGAGCCGAGTTCGGCTTCTTCGGGGTCGTCGTGTAGACGCGGGTGCAAACGCCGCGCTTCTGCGGGTTTTCCTGCAGAGCAGGAACCTTGTTGCGCTTTACCTGTGCCTGACGCGGCTTGCGGATCAGCTGGTTTACGGTAGGCATGTAACCATCCCTTGCAAAAACTTGTCTCGTTACCCTCTCGGGCGGATCGGTACCGAACGCCTATGAAATGCGCAAAACGAGGGCCGATCCGCCTTTTCGCAGATGGCCCCAACAAAAGCAGAGGACGCACTATTTCGCGCGTCTTGCGTGCAGCATTTTTGTCTTCAGCGTGCGTTTGAACCTTGTTTGAGGCGAACTCCAGAACGCGACGTTCCGAACCAGCCAGCCTCACATGGGCTCTGATGCGGCGGGGTGTACTGATTTCAGGTCGATCCGTCAAGGGCAATTAACAAATAATCTCGCTCTTGCAGCCCTGATATGCCTGAGAAACAAGGCTTTGCGGCACGCTTCCTGCTTCCGGAGCAGGAACGTGGCGCATTGAACATCGCCTTGGTCTCTGCCGTTAAAGAATCGGTAACACCAAGCGGCGTTTCCACGAACTGTGAGTCGGCCCAATTCTCCGGACGCATTGCAACCCGGCGAAATTCCGCTTCTCAAGAAGAATGGCCTCTCCTATTTCCTTCGCGAGGCGGGGAAACCGGGTTAAGGTGACCCGCAATCCGAACGAGGACTTTCCGATGCCCATCATGCCCGACAACGACAATTCACCAGAAGAGCCGCTGGTCTTCGTCATCATCGGCCGCGCCTACGAGAACGACCGCGACGAAGGGGGCGTGGAAATTCATGTGATGCTCCGGGCGCCGGACGACGACACCGCCGTGCGAGAGGCTCTCAACGCGCTTGCGGAGGAAGGCTTCTTCCAAGCGGATCTCGATCAGATCGGCACGCTTACCGACATTCCCGACGAGGAGCCGCATGCGTCTGCCTACCAGGGTGCGCTCGAGGGCGAGGTGTCGATCATCCGATTCGGCTGACGCAAACTTTAATGGATGAAACGTCAAAGCCGCCCGGACCTAGTCCGGGCGGCTTTTCAATTGGCTAAGAGAGTGGCAACCACCCTCTCCTTTCCGATCATTCGGCCGCAGCGTTTTCGTTCGCCATGTCGGCGAGCATCGGCGTCGCGGCATCCGCACCCGTACCCTTGCGGCGCTCTTCGAGAATCAACTCGTCGCGCGCCGTGGCGATGCGGCGGATCTGCGTCATCGTGCCACCGGTGCCGGCCGGGATGAGGCGACCGACGATGACGTTTTCCTTGAGACCCTGCAGGCCGTCCGTCTTGCCGGCAACCGCGGCTTCCGTAAGCACCTTGGTGGTTTCCTGGAACGATGCGGCCGAAATGAAGGACGGCGTCTGCAGCGAGGCCTTGGTGATGCCGAGGAGAACCGGATCGCCGTAGGCAGGCTTCTTGCCTTCGGCAAGCAGCGCGTCGTTGACGTCCTCAAGCTCGATGCGATCGACGTTGTCGCCGACGATGTAGCTTGAGTCACCGGCGTCGGTGATTTCCACCTTTTGCAGCATCTGCCGGACGATCACCTCGATGTGCTTGTCGTTGATGACAACGCCCTGCAGACGATAGACTTCCTGGATCTCGTTGACGAGGTAGGACGCAAGCGCCTCCACGCCCTTGATCGCCAGGATGTCATGCGGCGCCGGGTTGCCGTCGAGGATGTAGTCGCCCTTCTCGATGTAGTCGCCGTCCTGAAGATGGAAGGGCTTGCCCTTCGGGATCAGGTACTCGACTGGTTCGACGCCGTCTTCCGCCGGCTCGATCAGCACGCGACGCTTGTTCTTGTAGTCGCGGCCGAAGCGAACCGTACCATCGATCTCGGCGATGATGGCGTGGTCCTTCGGACGGCGTGCCTCGAACAGTTCGGCAACGCGCGGCAGACCACCGGTGATGTCCTTGGTCTTGGCGCTTTCGAGCGGCGAACGGGCAAGAACGTCGCCCTGGCTGACCTTCTGCCCCGGCTCGACCGAAAGGATCGCATCGACCGAGAGCATGAAGCGGGCCTCGCCGCCGCGGGACAGCTTGGTAATGCTGCCGTTCTTGTCCTTGATGACGATCGCCGGCTTCAGGTCCGTGCCGCGCGGCGTCGAACGCCAGTCGATGACCTGGCGCTTGGTGATGCCGGTCGATTCGTCCGTGGATTCCAGAACCGAGATGCCGTCGACGACGTCTTCGAAGTGAACGGTACCTTCCACTTCCGTCATCATCGGACGGGTGTAGGGGTCCCACTCGGCGAAACGCTGGCCGCGCTTCACCTTGTCGCCGTCGTCGACGAAGATCTTCGAACCATAGGCGACGCGCTGCGAGGAGCGCTCGACACCGCGTTCGTCGAGGATCTGGATCGCCATGTTGCGGCCCATCGCGACCAGTACGCCATCGGAGTTGCGCAGCATGTTGCGGTTCTTGATCTGGACCGTACCTTCGTAAGACGCTTCCAGGAACGACTGGTCAACCACGGTCGCCGTACCGCCGAGGTGGAAGGTACGCATGGTCAGCTGCGTGCCCGGCTCACCGATCGACTGCGCCGCGATGACACCGACCGCTTCACCCATGTTGACGGGCGTACCGCGGGCCAGGTCACGGCCGTAGCAGACGCCGCAGACGCCGGTCTGGATCTCGCAGGTCAGCGCCGAACGAATACGGACGGACTGGATGCCGGCCTTTTCGATCACGGCGACGTCGGCCTCGAGGATCATCTTGCCGGCGTCGACGATGCGTTCGCCGGTGACCGGATTGTCGATGTTGTCGAGCGCCGTACGTCCGAGGATACGCTGGCCGAGGGAGGCGACGACCTGACCGGCATCGACGATCGCCGTCATGGTCAGGCCCTTGTCGGTGCCGCAATCGACATGCGTGACGATGCAGTCCTGCGCGACGTCGACGAGACGGCGGGTCAGGTAACCGGAGTTCGCGGTCTTCAAGGCGGTGTCCGCCAGACCCTTACGGGCACCGTGCGTCGAGTTGAAGTACTCGTTCACGGTCAGGCCTTCCTTGAAGTTCGAGATGATCGGCGTTTCGATGATCTCGCCCGACGGCTTGGCCATGAGGCCGCGCATGCCGCCCAGCTGGCGCATCTGGTTCGGCGAACCACGAGCACCCGAGTGCGACATCATGTAGATCGAGTTCATCGGCTTCTGGCGGCCATTGTCGTCAAATTCGACCGCCTTGATGCGCGCCATCATCTCTTCGGCAACCTTTTCGGTTGCCTTGCCCCAGGCGTCGACGACCTTGTTGTACTTTTCGCCCTGGGTAATCAGGCCGTCATTGTACTGCTGCTCGTATTCCTTCACGAGCGCTTCCGTGTCGCCGACGATCTTCACCTTGGTGTCCGGGATCACCATGTCGTCCTTGCCGAACGAAATGCCGGCGCGGCAGGCATGCGAGAAGCCGAGCTGCATGATCCGGTCGCAGAAGATCACCGTGTCCTTCTGACCGCAGTGGCGATAGACCGCGTCGATCATCTTGGAGATGTTCTTCTTGGTCATCTCCTGGTTGCAGATCTCGAACGGAACATTCGGGTTCTTCGGCAGGAGTTCGCCGATGATCATGCGACCGGGCGTCGTCTCATAGATCTTCGAGACCGGGTTGCCCTCGGCGTCGATGCTCTTGTAGCGGCCGCGAATCTTGGCGTGCAGGGTGACGGCCTTGGTCTCCAGCGCATGGTGCAGTTCGCCCATGTCGGAGAAGGCCATGCCTTCACCCGGCTCGTTCTGGTTCATGATCGACAGATAGTAGAGGCCGAGAACCATGTCTTGCGACGGAACGATGATCGGTGCGCCGTTTGCCGGATGCAGGATGTTGTTCGTCGACATCATCAGCACGCGGGCTTCAAGCTGGGCTTCGAGCGACAGCGGCACGTGAACGGCCATCTGGTCGCCATCGAAGTCGGCGTTGAAGGCGGTGCAGACGAGCGGGTGCAACTGGATCGCCTTGCCTTCGACTAGGATCGGCTCGAAGGCCTGGATGCCCAGGCGGTGCAGCGTCGGCGCGCGGTTCAGGAGCACCGGATGCTCGCGGATGACCTCGTCGAGGATATCCCAGACTTCCGGCTTTTCCTTTTCCACAAGCTTCTTCGCCTGCTTGACGGTCGAGGAGAAGCCCTTGGCGTCGAGGCGGGCGTAGATGAACGGCTTGAAGAGCTCGAGCGCCATCTTCTTCGGCAGGCCGCACTGGTGCAGCTTGAGCTCCGGACCGGTCACGATGACCGAACGGCCGGAATAGTCGACGCGCTTGCCGAGCAGGTTCTGGCGGAAGCGGCCCTGCTTGCCCTTCAGCATGTCAGAGAGCGACTTCAGCGGACGCTTGTTGGCACCGGTGATGACGCGGCCGCGACGGCCGTTGTCGAACAGCGCATCGACGGATTCCTGCAGCATGCGCTTTTCGTTGCGTATGATGATGCCCGGCGCGCGCAGTTCAATCAACCGCTTCAGACGGTTGTTACGGTTGATCACGCGGCGGTAGAGGTCGTTCAGGTCCGAGGTCGCGAAACGGCCGCCGTCAAGCGGCACGAGTGGACGCAGGTCCGGCGGGATCACCGGAACGACCTTCATGATCATCCACTCCGGACGGTTGCCGGACTCCATGAAGTTCTCGACGATCTTCAGCCGCTTCATCAGCTTCTTCTGCTTCAGATCCGAGCTCGTCTCGGCCATTTCGGCGCGCAGATCACCGGCGATCTTCTCGAGATTCATCGAGGCGAGCATCTCGTAGATCGCTTCGGCACCGATCATCGCGGTGAACTGGTCTTCGCCGAACTCGTCGACGGCGATCATGTACTCTTCTTCGCTGAGGAGTTGGTTCTCCTTCAGCGACGTCAGGCCAGGTTCGGTGACGATGTAGTTTTCGAAATAGAGGACGCGCTCGATATCCTTCAGCGTCATGTCGAGCAGCGTCGCAATGCGGCTCGGCAGCGACTTCAGGAACCAGATGTGGGCAACGGGCGCGGCGAGCTCGATATGGCCCATGCGCTCGCGGCGAACGCGCGATAACGTCACTTCGACGCCGCACTTTTCGCAGATGATGCCCTTGTACTTCATGCGCTTGTACTTGCCGCACAGGCACTCGTAGTCCTTGATCGGACCGAAGATGCGCGCGCAGAACAGACCGTCGCGCTCGGGCTTGAAGGTGCGGTAGTTGATCGTCTCCGGCTTCTTGATCTCACCGTAAGACCAGGAAAGAATCTTCTCCGGCGACGCGATCGAAATCCGGATGGAATCGAAGGTCTGTGCAGGCACCTGCGGATTGAAAAGATTCATGACCTCTTGGTTCATGCCTGTCTCCTTTGCGGGCTTTACGCCCTGAGCTTGGCGAGGGTGCCGGCAAATCCCGGGCGCCGACCCCTGCCCCATAAACAGCTAAAACCGCATCGCGTGCGGCCCTGTTCCTGCCGCGGGCAAACCGAATGCCCGGCGGCGGAAACGGTGCGCGCCGCTTCGCGGCACGCACCGGATATCCACTTACTCCGCCGCGTCCGGCAGCTGCGCCGCAGTGCCGACATCGTCGACCTTGGAGTTTTCCAACTCCACCGACAGGCCGAGCGAGCGCATTTCCTTGACGAGAACGTTGAAGCTCTCCGGAATGCCCGCCTCGAACGTATCGTCGCCTCGGACGATCGCCTCGTAGACCTTGGTGCGGCCGGCCACGTCGTCCGACTTGACGGTCAGCATTTCCTGCAGCGTGTAGGCGGCGCCGTAGGCTTCGAGCGCCCAGACCTCCATTTCGCCGAAGCGCTGGCCGCCGAACTGCGCCTTGCCGCCCAGCGGCTGCTGGGTGACGAGCGAGTACGGACCGATCGAACGGGCGTGGATCTTGTCGTCGACGAGGTGGTTGAGCTTCAGCATGTAGATGTAGCCTACCGTCACCTGACGGTCGAACGCGTCACCGGTACGTCCGTCATAGAGCGTCGATTGGCCCGTCACCTTCAGGCCGGCCTTTTCCAACATCTCGTTGACGTCGGCCTCGACCGCGCCGTCGAAGACCGGCGTCGCGATCGAAACGCCGCGGCGGGTCTGCTCGGCCAAGCGGACGATCGATTCATCATCGTACTGCTTGATCGGCTCGCCCTTCGGACCTGATCCGATGACGTCGTCGATCGTCTGACGCAGCGGCTTGATGTCGCCACTCTCGTGGTAGGCCTCGAGCATTGCGCCGATCTTCTTGCCCATGCCGGCGCAAGCCCAGCCCAGATGCGTCTCGAGGATCTGACCGACATTCATGCGCGACGGCACGCCGAGCGGGTTCAACACCACGTCGACATGGGTGCCGTCTTCGAGGAACGGCATGTCTTCGATCGGTACGATCCGCGACACGACGCCCTTGTTGCCGTGACGGCCGGCCATCTTGTCGCCCGGCTGGATCTTGCGCTTCACGGCGACGAAGACCTTGACCATCTTCATGACGCCCGGGGGCATCTCGTCGCCGCGCTGGACCTTCTCGACCTTGTCCATGAAGCGCTGTTCGAGGCGCGACTTGGATTCGTCGTACTGGGCGCGAAGCGCTTCGATCTCGCCCTGAGCCTTCTCGTCTTCGACGGCGAACATCCACCACTGCGAGCGCGGATATTCGCTGACGACGGCATTCGAAAGCTCGGTGCCCTTCTTGAAGCCCTTCGGGCCGGCAACGGCAACGTGACCGCGCAGCATATCGATCAGGCGCGCATAGACGTTGCGGTCGAGGATCGCCTGCTCGTCGTCGCGGTCCTTGGCGAGGCGTTCGATCTCCTCGCGTTCGATCGCCATGGCGCGCTCGTCCTTCTCCACGCCGTGGCGGTTGAAGACGCGAACTTCGACGATCGTACCGAAGGTGCCCGGCGGCATGCGCATCGACGTATCGCGGACGTCCGACGCCTTTTCGCCGAAGATGGCGCGCAGAAGCTTCTCTTCCGGCGTCATCGGGCTTTCACCCTTCGGCGTGATCTTGCCGACCAGGATGTCGCCCGGCTGAACTTCGGCGCCGATATAGACGATGCCGGCTTCGTCAAGGTTCTTCAGCGCTTCTTCCGAAACGTTCGGGATGTCGCGCGTGATTTCTTCCGGACCGAGCTTGGTGTCGCGTGCCATGACCTCAAATTCCTCGATATGGATCGAGGTGAACACGTCATCGCGCACGATCCGCTCGGAGAGCAGGATCGAGTCTTCGTAGTTGTAGCCGTTCCAGGGCATGAAGGCGACGAGCGCGTTGCGGCCGAGCGCCAGATCGCCGAGATCCGTCGACGGGCCGTCGGCAATGATGTCGCCCTTGTTGACCAAGTCACCGACGGTGACCAGCGGACGCTGGTTGACGCAGGTGTTCTGGTTCGAACGCTGGAACTTCTGCAGACGGTAGATATCGACGCCCGACTTCGACGGATCGAGGTCTTCGGTGGCGCGGATAACGATACGCGTCGCATCGACCTGGTCGACGACGCCGCCACGGCGGGCGGCAATCGCAGCACCGGAATCACGCGCAACGACCGATTCCATACCGGTACCGACGAACGGCGCCTCGGCTCTCAGCAACGGCACAGCCTGACGCTGCATGTTCGAGCCCATCAGCGCGCGGTTGGCGTCGTCGTTCTCGAGGAACGGAATGAGCGCCGCGGCGACCGAAACGAGCTGCTTCGGCGAAACGTCCATCAGGTTGATGTTGTCGCGCGGCGCCAGCATAACTTCGCCGGCGTGACGGCAGACGACGAATTCTTCCGCGAAGGAGTTGTCGTCGTTCAGCACCGAGTTGGCCTGTGCGACGTGATACTTCGCCTCTTCCATCGCCGACAGATAGACCACGTCCCCGGTCACCTTGCCGTCGACGATCTTGCGGTACGGGCTCTCGATGAAGCCGTACTTGTTGACGCGGGCAAAGGTCGCAAGCGAGTTGATCAGACCGATGTTCGGGCCTTCCGGCGTCTCGATCGGGCAGATGCGGCCGTAATGGGTCGGATGCACGTCGCGAACTTCGAAGCCGGCGCGCTCGCGCGTCAGACCACCCGGGCCAAGAGCCGAAAGGCGGCGCTTGTGGGTGATTTCAGACAGGGGGTTCACTTGGTCCATGAACTGCGACAGCTGCGAGGAGCCGAAGAATTCGCGAACGGCGGCGGCGGCGGGCTTCGCGTTGATCAGATCCTGCGGCATGACGGTGTCGATCTCGATCGACGACATGCGCTCCTTGATCGCGCGCTCCATGCGCAGGAGACCCAGGCGATACTGGTTCTCCATCAGTTCGCCGACCGAGCGGACGCGGCGATTGCCGAGGTTGTCGATGTCGTCGATCTCGCCCTTGCCGTCACGCAATTCGACCAGCATCTTGACGACCGCCAGGATGTCTTCCTTGCGGAGCGTACGGACCGTATCCGGCACGTCGAGGTCGAGACGCATGTTCATCTTGACGCGGCCGACGGCCGAGAGGTCGTAGCGCTCGGCGTCGAAGAACAGCGCGTTGAACATGGCTTCGGCCGAATCCATGGTCGGCGGCTCGCCCGGACGCATGACGCGATAGATGTCGAACAGAGCGTCCTGACGGTTCTCGTTCTTGTCGGCGGTCAGGGTATTGCGGATATAGGCGCCGACATTGATATGGTCGATGTCAAGGACCGGGATCTCGTCGAAGCCGGCCGATAGAATGACCGGCAGCGTCTTCTCGTCGATCTCGTCGCCGGCTTCCAAGTAGATTTCGCCGGTTCCGAGGTTGACGACGTCCTCGGCAAGGTAGTTGCCGTAAAGGTCGTCATCGGTCGCCTTCAGCGCCTTCAGGCCCTTTTCCTGCAGCTGACGCAGCAACCGCGGCGTCAACTTCTTGCCGGCCTCGACGACCACTTCGCCGGTGTCGGCATCGATCATGTCGGCGAGCGTCTTCTGGCCCTTCAGCGCATCCGGCTGGAACGGCACACGCCAGCCATCGCCATCGCGCTGGTAGAGCGACTTCGTGTAGAACGTGTCGAGGATTTCCTCGCCGTCCATGCCGAGCGCCATCAGCAGCGACGTCACCGGAATCTTGCGGCGGCGGTCGATACGGGCGTGGACGATGTCCTTGGCGTCGAATTCGATGTCGAGCCACGAACCACGATACGGAATGACGCGCGCGGCGAACAGCAGCTTGCCGGAGGAATGGCTCTTGCCCTTGTCATGATCGAAGAAGACGCCCGGCGAACGGTGCATCTGCGAAACGATGACGCGCTCGGTGCCGTTGACGATGAAGGTACCGTTGTCCGTCATGAGCGGCATGTCGCCCATGTAGACGTTCTGTTCCTTGATGTCCTTGATCGACTTCGCGCCGGTATCCTCGTCGATATCGAACACGATCAGGCGCAGGGTCACCTTGAGCGGTGCCGCATAGGTCAGGTCGCGCTGGCGGCATTCCTCGACGTCGAACTTCGGCGGTTCGAATTCGTAGGACACGAATTCGAGCATCGAAGCGCCCGAAAAATCCTTGATCGGAAATACCGACTTGAAAACAGCTTGAAGTCCCTCGTCGGGACGCCCGCCTGCGGGCTCTTCGACCATGAGGAACTGGTCGTAGGACGCCTTCTGAACCTCGATGAGGTTCGGCATCTCTGCGACTTCGGGGATCTTTCCAAAAAACTTGCGTACGCGCCTACGACCGTTGAACGAAAGGGTCTGAGCCATCGTCGCTCCTTGTCAATCTTGCATCCGGGCCTGCAACGGACGGGAACCGATGGCCAGTCGATCCCGTCGATCAAATGAGTCGTTCAATCTCGTCAAGCTTTCGAAAGACGCCAGCACGGATTGCTGTGCTATCCTTCAATCGCGACCATCCTCTTGAAGAACCCATTACCCAAAAGCCGTTTTCGACAGGCTTTTGGGTAATATGTTCCAAAAACGGTCAAAGAGAGGCGGCCCAAAGGGGCCCCCTCCCTTCGCATGTGGTCGAATTACTTGACGTCAACCTTGGCGCCAGCGTCTTCGAGCTTCTTCTTGAGGTCGGCAGCTTCAGCCTTGGAAACTGCTTCCTTGACAGCCTTCGGAGCGCCTTCGACCAGGTCCTTGGCTTCCTTGAGGCCGAGGCCGGTGATGGCGCGGACTTCCTTGATGACGTTGATCTTGTTCGCGCCGGCATCCGTCAGGATGACGTCGAACTCGGTCTTCTCTTCTTCTGCAGCGGCAGCAGCGCCGCCAGCAGCACCGCCGACGGCAGCAACGGCTACCGGAGCAGCGGCGGAAACGCCCCACTTTTCTTCGAGCAGCTTGGAAAGCTCAGCAGCTTCCAGGACGGTCAGCGAGGAGAGGTCTTCAACGATCTTTGCGAGATCAGCCATTTTACTTTTCCTTTTGTTCGGTTCGAACTGGTTTTAATTACAACAGCGAAATTCCGCCTCAGGCGGCTTCGTCCTTCTTGGCATAGGCCGAGAACACGCGGGCAAGCTGGCTTGCCGGTGCTGCGACAACCGTCGCGACGCGGGTTGCCGGGGCATTGAGAAGGCCCAGCAGCTTCGCGCGCAGCTCGTCCAGCGAAGGCAGGGTCGCGAGCGACTTGACACCTTCGGGGTTGAGCGTGGTTGTCCCCATGGCGCCGCCCAGAACAACGAGCTTGTCGTTGGTCTTGGCGAAATCCACGACGACCTTCGGAGCCGTTACGGGATCGGCGCTGTAAGCGATCAGCGTCTGTCCCTTGAAGAGATCGGTCATCCCTTCAGACTCCGTGCCCTGAAGAGCGATCTTGGCCAGGCGGTTTTTCGCGACTTTGACGGTGCCGCCAGCAGCGCGCATCTTCGAACGGAAGTCGTTCATCTGCGCAACTGTGACACCAGCATAGTGGGCCACGACAACCGAACCGGAAGCCTTGAAGACTTCGTTCAGCTCCGTGACGAATTCGCGTTTTTCCGCTCTTTCCACTGTCTGTCTCCAGTTGGCAGGGTTGCTCATCGCAGCCCTGCCGGGTTTGCCTTTGTCACCCGGGATCATGCTCGATCCCAAGCAACGCTTAAGGATCCTGTCCCTTGGCGTTCCCGGGAGAGCCGGGTCTGACACAAGGCAAGCGAGGTTCGAACCGAATTTCGACGCCTGCGGCGTCACTTGAAATCCAGATCTTACCCGTCTCATGCGGGCAATGGTGATTAAGGTAGAACCACCCGCAATCTCGGACAGGAATTCCGGGCCGGATGCCCGGATATTTCCGGCCCCGAAAGGCCGGAAATTCGGTTTGGGCCGAAGCCCGGAATTATCAGGCGACGCTGAGCGTTGCCGGGTCGATCTTGAGGCCTGGGCCCATCGTCGAGGAGATGGCCACGCGCTTGACGTAGTTGCCCTTGGCGCCGGTCGGCTTCGCCTTGATCACCGCATCTGCGAAGGCGCGGATGTTCTCTTCCAGCGCCTTGGCATCGAAGGATGCCTTGCCGACGCCGGCGTGAACGATACCGGCCTTCTCAACGCGGAACTCGACGGCGCCGCCCTTCGAAGCCTTGACGGCCGCGGCGACATCCATGGTGACGGTGCCGACCTTCGGGTTCGGCATCATGCCGCGCGGGCCGAGAACCTTACCGAGGCGGCCAACGAGCGGCATCATGTCCGGGGTGGCGATGCAGCGATCGAAGTCGATCTTGCCGCCCTGAACGATTTCGACCAGATCTTCCGCGCCGATGATGTCGGCGCCGGCAGCCTTGGCCTCATCGGCCTTCGCACCACGGGCGAAAACGGCGACACGAACCGAGCGACCGGTGCCGTTCGGCAGGTTGACGACGCCGCGGACCATCTGGTCGGCATGGCGCGGGTCGACGCCGAGGTTCATCGCCACTTCGATCGTCTCGTCGAACTTCGCGGTCGCACGCTCCTTGACGAGCGTAACGGCTTCGGTGAGGCCGTAGATCTTCGCCGGATCGATGCCCTCACGGGACTTCTGTACACGCTTTGCAATCTTCGCCATGGTCTTAGCCCGTCACTTCCAGGCCCATGGAGCGGGCGGAGCCCTCGACCATTGCCATTGCGCCTTCGATATCGGCAGCGTTGAGGTCCTTCATCTTGGCCTCGGCGATCGTGCGGATCTGGGCCTTCGAGATCGAGCCGGCCTTTGCCTTGCCCGGGGTCTTCGAACCGGACTGGATCTTCGCTTCGCGCTTCAGGAAGTAGCTGACCGGCGGCTGCTTCATGACGAAGGTGAAGGACTTGTCCTGGTAATAGGTGATGACGACCGGAATCGGCATACCCTTTTCCATTTCCTGCGTGGCGGCGTTGAACGCCTTGCAGAATTCCATGATGTTAATGCCGCGCTGACCAAGCGCAGGACCGATCGGCGGCGACGGGTTCGCCGAGCCGGCCTTGACCTGCAGCTTGAGCTGGCCTGCAACTTTCTTAGCCATTTCTCTCTGCCTCTCTTTGCCCCGCCCGGCAAAACCGAAGCGGGAACTGTTCAGCCGGTTGCCCGGCTTCCTTGCCGGTCGATTGACCGGCGGCTGCGGTTGCGTGGTGCGGACGTACCGATCCGGCTAAGACCGGCTCCCTCCCACGCGCATGCGGATCGCTCCGCCGGAGCAGGCCGACATGTCAGCCTGCCCATTCTCATAAACTTGCGTTCTTTCAGACCTTCTCGACCTGGCCGTATTCCAGCTCGACCGGCGTGGCGCGACCGAAGATCGACACCTCGACCTTCAAGCGCGAGCGCTCCTCGTCGACATCCTGCACGATGCCGTTGAAGGAGGCGAAAGGTCCATCCGACACGCGAACCTGCTCGCCGATCTCGAACGAGACCGAAGGCTTCGGACGCTCGACGCCATCCTGAACCTGGCCGAGGATGCGATCCGCCTCATGGTCCGGGATAGGCACCGGCTTGCTGTCCGTGCCAAGAAAACCGGTCACTTTTGGCGTGTTCTTGATGAGGTGGTAAGCCTCGTCCGTCAAATTCGCCCGCACGAGAACATAGCCCGGGAAGAACTTCCGCTCGGAATCGACCTTGCGGCCGCGGCGAACCTCGACGACCTTTTCGGTCGGAACGAGAATCTTCTCAAACAGATGCGAGAGGCCCTTCTGCCTCGCCTTCTCCTCGATCGATTCGGCAACCTTCTTCTCGAAATTCGAATAGGCGTGAACGATATACCAGCGCGCAGCCATCTAACTCTCCACCCAAATCAAGCGCCAACGTTGAGGATCAGGCTCATCAGCCAACCCATCAACTGGTCCGCACCAAAGAAGAAGGCGGCGGCAAAAGAGACCATGACGAAGACCATCAGCGTCGAGATCGTCGTCTCGCGCCGCGAAGGCCAAGTCACTTTTGACGTTTCGGAGCGTACCTGCTGCAGAAACGTGAATGGATTCGTTTTGGATGCCATAAAATGCTCACGCCATTACGGCGCGTAAAGCCGATGTGTCAGCCCCACGCACCGCGTGTCTGTTTGGACCCTACATAAAGACCGATTCCAAAAACCACAAGAGCCGATCGGTCTTTTTTGTGAATATCTGAACGGCCGCGCCGCCCGTCCCGCATTCTGGCCGAATTCAATAAAGAGGGCAAGAACGAGGGAAAGTGGCAGGGGCAGAGGGGCTCGAACCCCCGACCTGCGGTTTTGGAGACCGCCGCTCTACCAACTGAGCTATACCCCTAGACGAGACACACAACCGCGACCGGATGCATTCTCAAGCCTGCGGCTTCTTATTCAGTTTGCCGCGGGCTTTCAAGCGTATTTGCAGCAAAAGCGCAAAAAGTGCCAAGAAAATTTTCTCGTGGCGCCGGTGCCTCCAGCGCACAGGCGCTACGCATCAAGCTTTACGTATTTCCGCCAATCGTGCTCCTCCTTGAAGCCGAGTACCTCACGGATCTTTCTGTTCGACAGCAGCCCTTCGAACTCCCCGATCTCCCGGGTGAAGGGCACATTCGGGTAGAACTGCCTGGCAAGCTCGCGGGTCGGCGTATTGGCCGACACGGTGTCGTTGCAGGCGTTGAAGACCGCGAAGCCGAGCCCGTCCTTTTCGATGCAAAGCTTGGCGATCTGCCCCAGGTCTCGCGCATCGATATAGCTCCAGGCGATCCGCTTGCGGATCTCCGGATGCGCGAAAAAGTGCGGAAAGCGCTCGTATTCGTGCGGTTCGATCACATTGCCGATGCGCAGTGCATAGATGTCGAAGCCGGTCCGCTCCGCGAAGGCGCGCGCGGTCTTCTCGTTCACCACCTTCGAGAGCCCATAGGAGTCCATCGGATCGACGTCGTAATCCTCCTCCAGCGGGAAGCTGTGGAAATCGCGATGACCTTCGGCAAAGCAGACCCCGTAGGTGGTCTCGCTCGACGCAACGATGATCTTGCGGATGCCGAGCTTCACGGCCGCCTCGATGACGTTGTAGGTCCCCATCACATTGACCCGGAAGGTCTCGTTGTCCGGCTTGATGAGGATGCGCGGAATGGCGGCGAAGTGGACGACGGCATCGAAGGGTTGCGGCCCCCTGCCCTGATCCATATCGGGAAAGTCCCGATGCATCGACAGCGCGTTGAACATCTGGCCGCTGTCGGTGATGTCGGCGATCAGGTTGGTGACGCCAGGGCTGTCGAGCGGAACGAGGTCGACATTGTGCACTTCATAGCCGGCCTCGACGAGATAGGGCACGGCATGGCGACCGGCCTTGCCGGCGCCGCCGGTAAAGAGAATCCGCTTCTTCACGATCTGCTCCTCCGCCTTTGACGACGCAGGAACCTGCCATCCCGGCGAGTTAGATTCAAGTTGCGAGAGCGACGAACAGCAGAAACACAGGACCCCGCGGTTTCCCGCGGGGTCCTCGAAAACCGGCTCAAGCCGATTTGTTGTTACTTGACGATGGAGGCGACGATGCCGGCGCCGCGTGCAAATCGCGCTTGCGCGCCATTTGCACCTTCTTTGCTGCCGTCGGCAGC
>NZ_LNQC01000027.1 GCF_001651855.1 Sinorhizobium americanum
ATGAGAGCTTCCCTTCTGTTGCTCGTTCAATGGCACATTCAGAAAGCCCCGATCTCGGCGCAAGTGATCGTCATCCGGTCAATTGAGAGCGCGGGCTTCCTCCGCCTGCGTTTCGGCTGGCGGCTCATGCCGGCCGCTCGCCGGGCCACCGCGGCCGCGCGGCTGCGGCGGCGCTTTTGGGGAGTTGCGATAACGGCTTCAATGCTTGCTATCGGACAGCGGAATGCCCCTGAGGTGAGCGAAAATGCGAAACCAGAATTCGTGGTCCGCGTCTCGACGATCGACGTAGGCATCAAGCGCGCAATGAGCCACGGCCGTCGTGGCATCGACACCGTACAGTTCTACAGCGGCTTCGATGGCGCTTTCATGATCGAAATTACCTGCAAAGATGCTTTTCATGCGGTCATACCTCATCCTTTCCTCGAGCTGGCCTGTCCCATGAAGCGCGTGCCCTCATCAGTCCACGAGATGGATGTTCGACTTCCTGCAAGCGGTCCACCCAGCATGACAGGCGTGTTGATCTCGACCAGGCCGTGATCGAGGAGAACGCGAAGTCGGCGCCACGGAAGGTCGATTTCCTCGCCCCGGGCGATCAGCGCCATGTCCTCCTGAACCTGCTGAACCGCGTTGCTCGTCATGTTCACGAAGTCTTCCATTGCTGGTTGATGACCAATGCTCGCCCATTCAATCTGTGATTTCAAGCGTCAGTATGCAATATCTCCGGAGGAGATATGCGGCAGCAATTGAGCCACGGCGGAAAGCCGCGCCCTGCGATGCAGGGCGCGGCCCTTCTCACTTAGGCTTGTTGTCATTGTCGGCCTTGGCGTTGAAATCGCAGTGGTAGCTGACCTCGACCTTGGCGATGGGCGGAAGCGAGACCGCGACCGAGATCTTTAACTGGCCCTTGTGGGACAGTTTGGCGACTTGCCGATTGATGTAGAGGCGAAGGCGGCGACCGGTTTTCTGGCAGAAGGTTACGAGCGCTTTCATGAGGGTGACCCTCCTTAGTGGTTGTGCGTAATCGCGAAGCTCGAATACGGCAGGCACGGCCGAGTGCACCGCGGAGCGGTCGCAACGGAGCGAAGCCGAGAGGAGAACCCTTTAAGGTTGCACGCGAAGGCCGGGCCTGACGTATCGTGCGCAGCATTAGATTGCGCATAGGCACTAAGGAGAGGCCGGGGAAGCGCGGCCTTCGTAGCCTCGGCCGCCGCCTTCGCCGTCAATCGGCAAGTCGCCATCCGGCCGCCAGGCCGGAATCTCGCGGTCTCGCTGCAGCGCCAGGCGCGCACCAGGTCTTCAACAGCCGACAACGACAACAAGCCGAAGTGAGCCGGCACGCTTGCGGGGCGGCCGCCGCGGATGGGGAGGGGAGCACGAGGGGAGGGGTGTCAAGGGCGCTCCTCGTTCCGTCCCTGGCCCGCTCGATGCGGGCGCTTGGGACGGCCGGAGCGCTTTGAAATTCGAGCGAAAATCGCCTATATTGATTTCCGGAGTGGGGACGAGCCTTGCGGCCCGCCCCCGTTTCCTAGAGCCAGAATTGGACTCGGATCCGCACTTGCCAGGTGGTCCGGGTCCTTTTCACGTCTAGGGTGATGCTAAGTGGTAGGTACCACATGCAGCACCTCCGGTTCGAGGGCGAGGCCGTCGCCTCGGTCGGGGTGGCCCATCCTCCCCGAATGCGCCGCTGGCTCGGCGCTGCTGCTTCCGCCGTCGAAACTGATCTCTACGTTTTACAGCACTATGCCGAGTCGTTCACCAAGGCTCGGCGGGTGCCGCGGTCCCGCTTCCTTGAGCATCGCCAGCATCATTTCCCTCGTCAGGCCACGGACCTCGTAGCCTCGCGCCCGGGCGGCCCCTATGATGGATTCCAGGGTCGGGTATTCCTCAAGAAATGCGCCTAACCAAAGAGCACATTCGTCGGTTTCCGGGTCTGGCAACGCCTGTAGAAAGAAGGTCCGCAACGGCCGATCGTAGCCAATCGTCCCTTCCTCGTCCGTTGTCGTCCCATTCGTGATCTGCACGGTGTATCGGCTCAATTTCCGCTCCTGTAGCTCATGCTGCGGGCCGCGCCGTCGAATAGCGCGGCCAATCATTGGTTGCAGTCTTAATATCCTCCACACGTTTTCTAAAGCCGGAAATGCGCGACCAACGCCTGATTGGCGCGGTGGCAGGCAAGCGCGAAGGCGACGATTTGCGCGATCAAGTCCGGATCGGCCGCGCCCGCCCTTTTCGCCCGGTCGGCGAAGTCCTCGGCGAGCTCGCCGTCCTCCTCGCCGACATGGTTGTTGCCAACAATCCACGAAATCTGTGCGGTTGGGACTTCGAGCCGGGGGCTTGATCGGAACGGCAGAAATCGAGCCCTTCCGGGTGCTCGCTGCGGCTGCCGCCTTCTCTGCCTCGGCTTCGGTCGGAAAATAGGCCATGACCAATTTCCGGCGCTGCGCGTCGGCGGCGCTGATGAAAGCGTGCCCGCCGTCCTCGGTCTTATACAGCGCCCAATCGGCGGCAGTGCCGCCGAAATAGGGGTCGCCCTGGCCGTAAAACTCCATTGCGGAATAGATCGTGTCGACCATCGGAACTGTCCTCTTCTTGGATAGGGGCGAGTTATCAGGCTGCGCTGATCGTCTTCAACACGCGCTGCGCGGCGTAGCGTCCGGCTTCGTTCAAGTGCCGTTGCCATGCGCCCTGAGACGGCGACCAGCGGAAGCCGTTCGCCTTCAGCGCCCGCCGCGTCGGATCGTCCGGCTTGCCGGGAAAGATCAACTGGATCCGCGCAATGTCGGCGTTCTCCTTGATCTCGACGGCGCCGGCGCTCGTCTCGACCTCCTGGCTTTGAGTGCCGCGTTCCTTCATCCTTGCAAGCGCCGCAAGGCGTTGCTGCAGGCGGCGGAGTTCGGCGCGGCGGTTGGTCGTGGTGAAGCCGCGCCGGGACTGCCACGGGGCTAACTTGATGCCTCTGGCTGCGGCGTCAGCGGAAAGGCCGGTATGGGCCACAACGGCGGAAATCATGTCCTCTTCGCTGGAAAGGTCCTTCTCCATGCGCCGGATGATCGCGTTCGCGGCCTTCATCCGGTCGATGGAAAGCGCCAGCTCCTCGATCCGCGTCATAATCCTTTGCAAGGCTGACGGATCGCCGGAACGGGTCGGCTCATCATCCGCGCCATACGGGAACGCCTTCCGCTTGGCAGCCTTGCGGGCCATTGCCTCGTGCGCCTTCAAATCGGCGCGGCGGGCGTCCGAAATCCGCATGCGCTTTTCGTTGCGGGCCACGGGAAAGCGGGCAGGGCCGGTAATAAACCAGTTCATGCAACGGCCTTCCGCCGCCCAATAGCGGCGCGTCAAATCGACATGCCGCCGCGCGAAGGCTTCGATTTCAGCCTCCGGGATCGGCTCGCAAGCCTTGTTCCAAAGCTCCACGACATAGGCGCCAAACTGGTTCAACCGCTCGGCCAGGTCTGCAAGCTCTGACCTTGCGCGCCGGTCGGGAAAGTGGGTGAGCGCATGAAACTGCGGCTCGATGTCCTCCGCCGCAATGGTTGCGGCGAAGGCTCCTGCGACGATGGCGAGGATGTTGTTTTCGAGGGCCGCGATTTTCATCATGCCTCTCCCTCGACAAGGGTAGGGGCGCGGCGCTCGATGCGGCATTGCAAACCTGCGAGCGCACCGGCGATGATGATACCGCCCGGTGAAATCTCGTCTGCCTTTGCAAAAACCGGGTCCAGGACCGGGCGGCAGCATTTGAAATGCTTGGCCACATCCTCAAGGCTGATGAGGGGGGACGTGTAAGGCGTGCTGCCATCGCCTCCGACAAGCACGATCTTGCCTGCAATCGGCTGCGGGAAGCCCTCAAAGATCGTGAAGGCGGTCAACCCGTCCTGCAGTCCTTCCTCGTCGACGAAAAGCGTGTGCCGCTCGTCGAACCGCACGACTTCCAACAGGCGGCAGCCAATAATCGCGTAAAGCGGCCGGATGCCCAGATCGACCTGAAGCTCTACCGGCTTAAAGATCGTGGTTTCCGGGTCCAGCACATAAGCGGTGTTTGCTCTTACCATTTTCTAGCCCTTTCCTTTCCGCGAAGCGGTCTAGCTCTTGCCCGAGGGGCAGGAGCCCCGCTCCTGCTCCCCGAGCTCGCGCGGAGCAGCGGGAGAGAGGGAGGCAAGGGAACAAAACGGAGGGGGTTCGCCCGCCCGAGGCCAAAGCCGAAGGGGCGACGCAAAATCCGCGCATGCGGATTCGTCGATCCTGCACGGAGCGAGCCGGAGGCGAGGGGAGGAAGGACGGGGAGACCGTTTTTTCCCTTGTGAGGGAGAGAGGGCAGCGCCCTCTTTCCCTCCTTAAGGAAGGCAAAGTCGGCCGTCTGGCGGCCGCCATTTCAGATACGAGAAGGGCCGCCCTGGCTCGTAGATCAGGACGGCCCCGTGGTGCATGACAAGAAGGGCTAGCGACTTGCCACGACCAACTCTCGATTGTCGTTGCCGGTTGGCAATATGCTGATTTCACCGCAAGCTGTAAACGGCTTTCAGAAGCAATTTGATGCAGTCATGACGTGAAGGCCGCCAGGCGGCCCTTGCGCAACCGATCGTTACCCTATTGGGCGAAGAACGCTTTTTTGCGGTCTTCGTGCAGAAGGCATAGAGCGGGGTCGCGCCAGCGATGCGCCAAATTGATACCACCCAAGACGTTTTGAGGGTTCCAAGAACACAACCACTTCCCTTAAAGTGGTCTGCACCATGAACAACCACCGGTAGGATGAATGGCAGGACCGTCGCTGGAGCAATGGATCTCGGATCGCGGATTGCAGCAAGTCAATGATCCGGACGTTGACAAACCAGTGTATCGGCTGCCACCCCCCGACGGTCGAATTACACTCAGCGCCGCGCTGGAAGAAAATATCTGCGCCAGCATCCGGGAAGCCCGCGAGAGGCGAAATCTCTCCCGGTCGAAACTGGCGCCCCTGCTTGGTCTCAGCGAAGCGGTTTACGCCCGCTACGAAACAAGCGTTTCCCGCCTGACGGTAGGCCGCCTGATTCATCTCTGCGAGGTGCTCGGGGCAAGTCCGGAAGAGCTTCTAGCGCCGGCAGCTCTCTATCTGTGGGGCGAAAACCAAACCAAAGTGGATCTGCTCCTGGCCTGCATCGACAAGCTGCGAGCTTTCGACGACGAAATCTTGCAGGACGTTTTCAGCTTGCTCAATCGGCTGGGCGAGACCGGCAGAAGCGGCCGCGGCGGGAATGGCGCGGCGTCAGCCGCGCCTTTGCTCGCCCCGGGCCGCTGAACCTTTGAAGAGGATGAATGGACATGGCGGAACCTGAATATGGGCGGCTTATGTTGGAGAGTGAGATCCCCGCCTTTGTCGACGCGGTGATCGAGGCCGGCTGCGACATCTGCGCGATCGGCCACGACTCCTACGTTCTCGGCGACCTCGAGGAAATGGACGCCGCGGCCGACGAGCTCGCCCGTATCGATGAAGTTTTCGGGGACCGGGATTTCCTCCTGCTGGAAATTGTCGCATATCTTCGCTCCTTCGGCCGATACCTGGAGCCAGGCCCATCGCCGGGGCACTGGACTGAAAACGGCAAAATTCACTGAAAAGCGGGAGTGTTCATTGGGCTGGTCACGCTGTAGGAGCGTCGCCCAGAAACGGAGAAAATATCAGAACTGCGATTGGACGGGGGAGGGGACCAATCGATAAAGGACGGAGAATTTCATGCTGACACGCACCTCTGAGAGAAAGCAGCCCGAATCTGTAGACGTTCATGTCGGCCGACGCATTCGCATGCGTCGGGTTTGGATGGACATGACACAGGCAGCCCTCGGCGAAGCGATCGGGGTAACCTTTCAACAGGTGCAAAAATACGAGAAGGGGACCAATCGCGTCGGAGCGAGCCGCCTGCAACAAATCGCGGACGTGCTGGAGGTCCCTGTCTCGCATTTCTTCGAAGCATTGCCCGGTGGAGCCGAGAACGGCGCCGGCGTCGCCGGCGCCCGTTCAGTGCTCAACCCGGAGCTTACGGAATTCGTTTCGAGTGACCAAGGCATGGCCCTCATTCGCTCCTTTAGTCGGATCAAGGATGACAAGGTCCGCGCCCGGCTCATCAATCTCGTGAAAGCCCTTGCCGAACAGGACCGGTCATGAGTGAGCGTAGCCCATCCATTCCCGAGCGGTTGCGCGCCGCGCGAAGGATCCTCTTCGGGAGGGGCGATAATGCCATCGTCTGCAGCTTTTGCGGCGAGGACCGGCATGGCGACGTGCGCAACATCGTTACCGGCCCGGGCGTCGCGATCTGCGGAAAGTGCGCTCAAATTGCCGGTGAGTGGTGCGCCGTGGCATCGCTAAAGCCAGAGGCCGGCAACGAGATAGACACCTTCCCGATTTTCGAGCACCCCGTCTCACTGCTTCCGAGTTTCCGCGCGGACATTGCGGAGGAAATGGAGCGGTGCGCAAGCGCACTTTCCTGCAAACTGCATGGGTGGGGATATGGCCGCGGTTACGGCGAGTTGTACGATGCGCTGTCCGTTTTCGTCGAAAGGCCGAAAGGGACGAACACCGCGATCTTCCGAGAGACCTTCATTAGGATGCTACTGTCGCGACGGTAGCAACCGAACGGTGACGAGCGTCAGCTCGGGCGGCTTGCCGGCCTGTCCACCAATTTCTCGATCAACCGTCGAAGCTCGGCGGGGGTCGTTTGGCCGGCGACGACTTCGTAATAGCCGATTCCGGCGCGTCGAAGCGCCTCCTTCTTCACCGCGTCGCGCGCGGCCGCGGCGCTCTGGTGATGCGCCCCGCCCTGATATTCTATTGCGTGGCGAGGCTTGCAGTCACCGTCGACCAGGAGGAGGTCGACCCGTTTCGAGTTGATGCAGCTATGGGCGAGTGGATCCTTGCTGCGGATGATTTCGCCCAATGAAACTTGCGCCATCACCTGCCAGGCCGGGTTGCAGCCGATCACGATCCGATCGAGTTCCTTGAACACGCGCGCTTCGCTCCTGTTGAGAAGTGGCTGGATCGTGAAGTTGGCGCCCATCACGATCCGCAACTGTTCCGCAGCATCGGGCCTTTTAGCCGGCTCCGGCACGAGTGCCGGAAGCCAAGGCCCGGCGACGACGCTCGGGCCGAGACGTTTTTCTTGCCACCGTGTTTGGTTCCTAGCCTGCCACGCCTGCCGGCGCATTCCGGAGAACCACTGTTCAACGGCCATGCCGACGATCACGCCGACGAAAAGAGCGGCAATCAGCAGCTCAGGCTTCTCGAAATCTTTGACGGTCATACCGCCGGAGGCGAACACCGCGACTGTTCCGATAACGAGCCAAGGTGCCGCGAAAAGCACCGACTTCTGGCGATAGTGCATGCCCCTCTCCGCCATTTCGCGAGGAGATCGTAAGCGCGGGGCGCACTTGCGAAAAGCTACACAAAAGAGTTAGCCCCAGTCCTTTGCCAAATCAGGCAGGCTCCGGACTCTTGGCGAGGGGTCGGTCACCGCCTCCATCTCCGTCGTCGCCTTCGTCCGGCCACCATCCCTGCCAGTCATCGCCGAGCGCATCCTTTGCTTGCTGGCCGTCGAGGCGGGTCAAGAGCCTTTGCAGCAGTTGGTGCTCCGTGATGCCGCTTTCAGGTGGGAGGAAGGCGGCGATGTCACGCTGGCAATCCTCGATCAGCTTCTTCATTTTCTGCGGGTCGGCCATGACTTGCCTCCTGGACGGGATCAACCTGGGACCATGGCGAGGGTTCCGATCTTGCCGCTATCCAATCGGCTCCTATCCTTTTAAATGACGATGGAGGAGCATATGGCAGACGATCCGAAAAAGCAGGGCCGCGACCGCAAGCTGGCTTCCACACAGGAGCACGAAGTAGCCTACATCATAAAGACGGCTGGCGTCACACGGCAGAAGGCCCTCGAGGCGATCCGCGAGGCTGGCCCGAGTCGCGAAAAGGTGATGCAATACCTCGGCAAAAAATAAACGGTTTCAGAGTACCACCCAGGCGAATACGAAAAATCGCGACCACTGCCAGGATCGTGAGGGCGCTGAGGACGTACTTTGAGCGAATCGAAACCTCGTCGCGGGATCGCCCAACCGCATGAGTGGTCTAAGACTACTGTGAATCATGCAATTGCGCGCTGCCCCTTGACCTGATCTTATGCCGGCATGGACACGAAACTTGCAGATTTGAAACTCACGCCATGGGTCCTCACCGAGCTAAACCAGCACGGATATGAGGTGATCGGAGACATGCAGCATCTATCTTCAGTAGAGATTCTGCGGATACCTGGAGTGTGCGGACAGGACTGGCGCAAAATTGCCAAGGCTTTGGGGCGAGAGCCATATCCTGACCGGAAGAAGCGCTGAGGGCTTAAACCTTTTCAACAACTTGCTCGACAACTTCAGTGGATCTGCCACAATGAAGCAGCCAACATAATTGGCATTAAACTATGAGCTCGTTGGCCCCCTCATTCTACCTCGCCTTCGGGCTCATTTTTTCTGTCGCGGAATTCAAGCTGCCGGTTTGAGCATTTGCCGAAGAGCATCTGCCTGGGTGACCCCGCTTTGAAAAAGCTGAATGAGCCTCGCCGCGAGATCGGCGGCTTCCTCACAGTCCCTCTTCAGCCCTCTGATGCCGATCTCCTCGTCAAATATGACCTGTAGGAATTCGAGGTCGCTCGGCGTCAGGAAATGCCGGTCGCCTGAGTAGAGTGAACCGATCATGGCGCGATGCCTCTCTCGGAGCGCGGAGAACGCAGCGCCCGGGTAGTTCTACTACCATGAGGATTGTAGCTCGACTGAGTGCGATTACCAGTCGCGGCAAGTTGCTGGAATTCCGGCTCATGCAAGCTTGCAGTGTCTTCGAGTCGCGAAAGCAGCCGTGTATCAGCGGCAGAAGGCGCGCTCCCCCAATTTCAAAGCAAGGAAACGGAGTGGGCCATCCTCTCTGCACTCGGAATGATGCGGCGGCTCATCGATTGCCTGGGCATGCGACACGCGTCGCTGCGACGCTTTGGCGGTGCTTTGCGTTAATTGCGCATGGCCAGAGCATCGAAGAAGCCACCACCTGAGCCGCCAGACCCCATGCCGGCGAGAATCGACCCCTGTTTGGCTATACTCGTCGATAAGCCTCCCAAGGGGCCTGATTGGGCTTTCGAGGTGAAGTGGGACGGCTACCGCCTGGCCGTGCACATTGAGCCAGGGCGAGTGCGCATCATCACACGTGGCGGCTATGACTGGCGAAGCAAGTTCCCGTCGATCGCCGATGACGCGCGGCGCCTTGCCGTGAAAACGGCCATCCTCGACGGTGAAGCTGTCGTGCTCGACGACAAAGGACGAGCCGACTTCGGCATGTTGCAGCGCGCCCTTGGTCGTCTACCATCCCCCTATGACGCCGGCGCGATCGTCTTCTACGCCTTCGATCTCCTATATCTGGACGGACGCGATCTGCGGCGATTGCCGCTGCGTGAGCGGCGACGGTTGCTTGAGGAGATCGTTGCCGGGGGCGAGGGTGCCATTCGCTTGTCGGAAGAAGTGGAGGCGGACGGCGACGAGTTCCTCCGCGCCGCCTGTGCGCATGGCCTCGAAGGCATTATCGCAAAGCACCGCGAGCGCCCCTATCGTTCAGGCCGGGGTGACTCGTGGCGAAAGATCACCTGCAAGCGCCGCGACAGCTTTGTGATCATTGGCTTCGAACCGTCAGTCGTGCCTGGCGCGATCGGAAGGTTGTTGCTGGCGGCGCGGAAAGGCAGTGGCCTCGTCTATGTCGGCGGATGCGGAACCGGCTGGTCAAACCAATTGTCTGTCGACCTGCGGAAGCTGCTCGAAAGCATCGCCACGGAAAAGCCGGCGGTGACCCTTCGGCGCAAAAATGCGATCTTCACCGAGCCGCTGCTCGTAGCCGAGGTCGAATATCGCGCCTGGACCGAGGATGAGAAACTTCGTCACGCATCCTTCAAGGGCGTGAGAGAGCGGGCGGACGATGCGACTGTGCATAGTTTGGATGAACGACCAATTGGTGGAGGGGACCTGTGAAAATTCCTTGAGGGCAAGCTCACCAGTTGTTCCAAAAGTCGAGGACACGATCAAGGAACAGCTCGCACTTGTCAGGGTCCCAGCTCGTCCGGGTGTCTTTCCACAGGAGGTAATATTGCTCGTTGGCACAGACGAGCTTGCTACGGTCGGTCTTGGCAAGCCAGGCAAGCGCATGCGTTAACGTGTGAGCATAGGTCGTGCCGAAAAGATCGGTCGGCACGTTGTAGAGCATCCCTTCCAGGTAGTATGACGGCGCTAGGCCTTCTTCAATTACTCCGTCATTGACCATCCTGTTCCGCATGTTCTTCAAGATGCGAACGGCCGGCTTCAGCCACCCTCCCGTCTGCTGGTGCTTCCAAGTTAGGTTATCAGAGTGCTGCCTAGGGTAGTTGATGATGCGCGTACCGTCGGGAAAGAAGAAGCAGATGCCTTCAACATAGTCCTGATCGTTCATCGAATTGAACTTACGGTACTTGCGAAAGGATACGCATGGAAGAACGTCCGCGTCCCGGCGGTTGCCGTTACCGGCAACGTAAAGGGCCTTATTGCCGGGATGTACGGCCGATCCGTACTTAGTAAAAAGCCAGCTTAGCACATCCTTCTTGAAGTCCGCATAGCCGTACTCGACGTTCGCAAACGCGCTGTCGAAGTCCGTTTTGGCCATCTCCGACAGGTTTTCCAAGCTGTAGTTGAATGTACTATCGAGCCGTATCACCAAGTCCACATCGCTATCAGCATAGACGTTGGTGTCGTTGCCATAGGAACCCTGGAGAAGGATCGTGAAACTCTTGGCGTGGTACGGGGACGCAGGATCTTCCAGCACGGCTTTGAGACTCGCGTAGGTGTTCTTCGATTGCGTAACCGATCCTTGCGCCGACCAAACGTCTAGCTGCGCCTCCGGAATGGCCATGTGAAATCCCCTTTAAAGCAAAAATTCCTTGAGCTGCGCTTCCCTTGAAGCGAACGATTCCATTCCCCGCAGACGCAACATATTCAGCTTCCCCATGTCGTGCTCGAAAAGGTCGGTAGCCAGTTCCGGCTTCTCGAACGTGTCGCTAATACGGACGGTCTCGATGTGCTTGAACAGGATGGCCCGTAGCTGGTCCATAGACTCCGTGTTTATGCTGAGCGTCTTTTGAAGGAGCTGGACGCTTAGCACCTTGTTAAACCACCAGCTTTTATGGAAGATGCTGAGTTTCGGCTCAGGATAGTTCCCCACTCCGATGCTAACGACGCGCACTTTCTCCGGCGGCACCTTCATGGCGATCGTCGCGTCGGCAATGGCGTAGAGCGTGGGATTGTTGGCACAATAGCCACCGTCGATTAGTTCGATGTCAACTCCGGCTGAAGTTGTGATTATTTTCTTCTCAAAGAATGGGTAGGCCGAACATGAGGCTTGAACGGCATCTCCTATCGTGACGGCGAAGCCAGGCACCCAGGTCCCATGCCTGCCATGAGCCTGCTCGATGTTGCCTTTAAAGATCATTGGCTTTTCGATGGCCCACTTCGCGGCGACGATGCCGACGTTAGTCTTCACCTCGTCGAATTTTCGCTCCCCGAAGACCTGCCTGGAAAGCTCGGCGAGCGCGGCTGACTTCTCGTGAGGCTTCTTCCGTGCGACGACCGACACAACGTGCTCTTTGTAGAGGCTGTAGATCTCATCGATGCTGTATCCGAGAGCCAAGAGCGCGGCAATGATCGAGCCGGTGCTCGTGCCAAATATTAAATCGAACCGCTCATACAGCCGGCGCCCAATCAGACCTTCGATTTCGTGAAGAACCCCAAGTGTGTAGAAGCCCTTGGCTCCCCCACCATCTAGACTGAGCACTCGAAAATATTGTTCGCTCATTTGACGCTCACCGCTGAGTCCCGCTTTAATTTGGCAGAGTTGCATTTTATTCGCCAGAAAATGTGAAGTTGTCCCCAGATTGAAGAACTCCGTCCTCCTAGGCTCCACTGTGAGCAGCCGGCGCTGTGCCGGTATGGCGGGCTGACAGCGGCTACTACCATTGACTACCGCCGACAATGAGAACATTTTAGGAACAAATTCACATACGACGGCAGGGTGTCAATGAGCGATGAAGCAGGCTCGAGCGCGCGCACGGAATCGGTCCATCACGAGCACAGGTGCGAGCATCCTGGCTGCAAGAAGTGGGGCAGCTTCGGCTTTGCAGCAGGCAAATCCGAGCCGCGCTGGTTCTGCATGGAGCATCGGCCGGAGTGGAAGCCGAAACATGCCTAGATTCGGCACATGGTGGCTGTCGGAGCGATTGTACTGGAAGAAGATCCGCGTCACATGCGAGTGCGGCGTAATGAGGCAATACGACGCCAAGGCGCTCTTTGATCGGATCGGCGATCGCAGCATGCCGGCACTCCTCGGCGAAATCTCGGCCGCGATCGGCTGCGAAAAGAGCGCGAATGTGTACCGGGATCGTTGCAAGCTCACCTATGAGATGCCCCCAGGAGAGTTGTCCGCCTCTCGACACTGAGCCGGCTGGTGATGCGGCCCCAGCCGGCGCCCCTGACGAGATCACTTTCGCGAACTTACCCGAATGGTGCAACGTTCTTTGCAAGTGCCAGCGGTGCGGTCACATCGACCGCCTGAATCGGCGTGCGTTGGCTGCGCGGTTCGGCAAAGGTCAGAGAATCCTTCGCCTCGAGCGGCGAATGCGATGCAAGGTGTGCGAAAACCGCGATGGCAACACAATTTTCGTAGGAAAGCCCCGACGATAAGGAGGAGGGGCGATGCGTCATCGGCGCGGAATCGATCTGATCCCTGAAAAGGGAGCCATTGAACCGGATCGCGGTATCGGCCACCTGCGGCTCGCCGATCTCGCGGACGATCAACTGCTCGGCGCGCGCTGCTCCAGGTGCGACCACAACCAATGGGTTGACCGATGGGCCATCGCTGGAAAGTATGGTCACGACATCACGCTTGACGAGCTCCGTCCGCTGCTCAAATGCACCAAGTGCGGGAACACGGAAGGCAACGGATTTCGGATCGGCAGGGCGCACCGCGACGGATAGGGGGACGTATGTGCAATCGGTATCGGATCGAAGTTGAGTTTGACGAGCTGTGGCACGCGGTCAGGCCGCACCGCGATATGACCAACCGGGCTAATCCAACCACCGAAGTGTTTCCCGACAAACCCGGGCCGGTCATCCGCAACAACGCCGAAGGCGAGCGCGAACTAGTGAATCTGACCTGGGGGATGCCGTCGCCGCCTTTCGTCACAAAGGGCAAACCGGATTACGGTGTCACCAACATTCGCAACATCGATTCACCCCACTGGCGGCGCTGGCTGGCGCCGCAATACCGCTGCATTGTGCCTTGGACGGCATTCTGTGAATACGAGGACACGAAGCCAAAGAAGACGGCACGCTGGTTTGCGCTCGATAAGAGCGAACCACTCGCCTTCTTCGCCGGCGTCTGGACGCCCTGGAAGGGAGAGCGCGGATCCATGAAGAATCCGCGCGGCGGTGATCACGAGTTATTCGGCTTCCTAACCTGCGATGCCAATGAGATCGTGAAGCCGATCCATCCGAAGGCCATGCCGGTGATCCTGACGGAGCTGGCAGAGATTGAGCTCTGGCTCACCGCGGAGTGGAACGAAGCCAAGCAACTGCAGAGGCCATTCCCTTCTGACGCCATGATGCTTCAGCCGCTCGAGGGTGCAGAGCAAGAGCTCCTGATATAGCTTGTCGCGAATGCACTGGCTGACCCTGTCCGGGTCTGCTGAATCGCCAATCGTGTAGCGGTCAGGATCGCGGCACTTTGAAACCGTAGTCGGATTCCAGCATGTCGACGATCTTGATTAGGGCACGGTAGATACTCAGCTCGTTGGCGCCGAATTTATAATGGCCGGTGACAAGCTCTTCGGCTAGCAAGTCATCAAACCTGAACTTGCGCTTTTCTGCCTTGCCGCCGCGCAGCATCGTTACAGGATAGCGGAACGACCGGCCTTCCCCCTCCCACACGCCCCATGAGCTGTAATTCTGGATGTTGTCGTTGTAGCACTCGCCGCCGATGATGTTTTCCATCCGAAGCAGCAGGTCACGGATTGGGGCGATTTTAGCTCGCGTGTCCCGCACATAACGGAAATGCCTGACTCCCTCATTCACCGCATCACGCTGCGACGAGAAATCGTTTTGCTCGGCAGTCGCCCTGCGTTTCATTTCGTCGAACACCTCGCCCGGCACATCCTCAGGGCACTTTTGTAGCTCGGCATAACCGTCCGCCTCATCGGCGACAAAAGTTGCGCGATCCTCCCAAAGGTCACTGAACTCGCTGGCCCGTGCGATGATCTGATCCTTAAAAGGCAGCGCTTCGCCGAAGTCCAATTCCTCAATGGCCAGATATGCGGCGGTTTCGGACTCGATGTAGTAGTCCTGCATGTCTCGGTCACCAGGCCATGCCTTCTTCGCGGCAGCCATGATGGCTGCAAGGATCTCAGTAGGAATCTCGGCCAAAGCGTCTCTCCGATAGCAGGTGAAACCGTCAGTCCCGGTGGTCGCGTCGAACCAAACGGGCAGTTTGGGGGTCGTAGGTGAATTGCGTGATCGTGCCGTCTTTGATGCGCTCAACCGCATCATCCACAACGAAACGGGGCACAAGGAACCACTCGCGCGGGATAACGGGATTGCCGAAACGATCCTTTATCTCGATGTCCAGCCGTACCGGGTCGAAGATACGATGGATGATGTTTTCGAGCTTGGTCCGGTTGATGTTGTAAAGGTCATAAGTAGCAACGACTTCCACGTCGGCCAACAGGAAGGTTGCGTCGAGTTTCGCGTTGGCGACTCGCCGCGCTACATCGCCGCCGGTGACGCCGATCTTGTGCAAAATGTCGCGGTTGGCTGCGACGAGCGGATGGTCGGACTTGCTGCGCAAGACATAAATCGTGCCGCTCGCCAAGTCGCCGTCGTCATTCTCCCTTGAGAACAGGGGACCGACAACAGGATCGGTGATGCGCCTTCCCGCTTCGTCGCGGTGAAGGGCGCGTTGGAGCGAGCGCAACAGCACGTCGCTTTCCGTACCGTTGTCGTAGATGACGCGCAACCGGCTGTCGCGCCGGTCGTATTGTGTCTGGAACTCCTCGCCCACTTCCGCGACATAGGCGATCTGCCCGCCGACAATAAAAAACTCCCCCTGCTTGATTTCAGCCATCGTCTGGAAGGGTCGGGTCTGGCGGACGCCGGTATCGAGGTCCTTCTTCACCTGAACGAACAGCGGCCTGAACTCGTCAAAGTCCTCGCATTTCGTGCGATTAGCGATTTCCTCGGCTGCGCGCTTCTCGGCGCTGGAGCGGACATGCCGAAGCTCGGTGATCTCCGGCGCGCTCCCAGCTCCGCCGAGTTCGGCAAGAAGCTCGTCCTCGTCCATTTCCTCGACGGGTGCGGCAGGGATGATCTCCTCTCCGGCCAGAAGCCCCTGATAGTCGAGGGGAGTAAGCAGCGCGCGACTTTCCTCAAGAGCACGCAGCCGATCAAGGCGCACGGCATAGAGGCGCTCGAAGATGTCCCGGTCTTCGCCATGCTGAGGGGCGCGGCCATGCTCCTCCACAAATCGCTGGATCTCCTCAAACCCCGCGATGGCGCGCTCTTCGCGCGGGGAGCGGCCGCCTTTCTTCTCTGGCTGGGCGAAGTCGTCGAGTTCGGAGCGCAGTTCGTCGAGGTCGAGGTCACTCATAGCGGCCCTCATCCTTGAAGCGAACAAATGCAGCGGCGCCTTCTGCCATCCGCTTTTCCCAGGCATCGGTCGAGCTGATCGAAGGGAGCCGTCCGCGCTCTTTCTTGAATTTGACTGCCCGGACAGCGAGTTCCTTGGCTTCCTCCGGTGTCAGGCTCGTACGTTTGGCGGCAATGGCCGCGGCGACCTGTTTGAGGCTATCCTCGCTCATCGTCTTGGCAAGGATAGCATAAGCCTCGCCGAACGGATTGATCCGATCGATCAGGTCGATGTCCAGTTCGCGCACGTCCATCGCAAACTTGCGCACGCCGTCGATCAAGGCAGTATTCCCGCTCTGTTCGCCGTTACCACCTCCAAGAGCAATCTGTTTTGCCTGCTGGGTCAGGTTAAGGGCAGCGATGGCGTGCTGCCGCACTGCCTCCTGATCCTCTTCGTCCAGTTCGGGATATTTGTCCTTGATGATCTTGCCGAGACGCACCTGTGTCAGTTCCTCAGGCACCAATTCCTCGTCAAACAGGCCGCGCTCAATGGCGGTCTTGTCCTGAACGAAGGAGGCAATCACCTCGTTCAAGTCCTCCTGGCAGATGCGGGCGGCTTCCTTGCTCTTGGGTTCGGCGAGGCCCTTGATCTCGATCTGGAATTGACCCGTCTCCTTGTTGAAGCCGACATTACACGTGTTCGGGTCGTAGCCGTCTTCCCCATAGTCGAACCCTTCCACCGGACCACTCGCCGGGTTCTTTGGTTTGAACTCGAAGCGGGGAGCAAGCACCTGTTCCATGAGCAGGCTGGCCGCGATGGCCTTGAGCGTGTCGTTGACGGCCTCGGTAACAGCCTCCTCAGAGGCGTCTGGTTCGGCAATCAGATTGGTGAAACGCGCATGGGTCTTGCCCGGCGCGTCGCGGGTGGCGCGTCCGATGATTTGAACGATCTCGGTGAGGCTGGACCGATAGCCGACCGTCAGCGCGTGCTCGCACCAAATCCAGTCGAAACCTTCCTTCGCCATGCCAAGTGCGATGATGATGTCCACATGGTCGCGGTTGTTCTTCTGCACCGGATCTTTGAGCGCGGCGGAAACACGGTCGCGCTTGGCGGGGTCGTCGTCCACAAGATCGGCAATGCGAAGTGTACGGCCTTCCCGCGTCTTGACCAACTGAAAGCCGGTGACAGGGTCGGTGCCCTGCCAATCGCCCAACTCCTCGATGATGTGCTCAACCTCCCTGATCTTATCTTTCGTGCTTTCGCGCGAATTGACGTTGGGGATGTGAACGATGGTCTTCTCGGCCGGGTCGAGCACCTTCAGGATGTCGTCGGCATAGGAGCCCGAATAAAAGAAATAGCCGATGTCGAGCTGCTTCAGATGCTCATAGCCGTTGAGCTGCTCGTAGTAGGTGTAGGTGACGCTGTCGAATCTCGCCTCGTCGCCCGGCGCCAGCACGGCTTCGGCATCGCCACGGAAATAGGAGCCGGTCATCGCCACAATGTGCACCTGGTCGCGGGCGATGAACTGGCCCAGTTGCAGGCCCAGCTTGTTGTCCGGGTTGGCAGAGACGTGGTGGAACTCGTCCACCGCAATCAGCCGGTCGTCGAACGCCTCCACGCCGAACTTGTCGACGGCGAAGCGGAAGGTGGCGTGGGTACAGACCAACACCTTGTCGTCGGTGTTGAGGAACGCGCCGACGGAGCTGACTTTGCCGCCATTATCGCCGCCGGGCGCGTTGCAAAGATTCCATTTCGGCTGAACGGTCCAATCGGCCCAGAAGCCGAATTGTGTAAGCAGCTCGTCGTTGAAGCTCGCGCCGATGGATTTTTCCGGAACAACGATAATCGCTTGCTTGAGCCCCTGATTCTGGAGCTTGTCGAGGGCAATGAACATGAGCGCCCGGCTCTTGCCCGACGCCGGCGGGGACTTGATCAAAAGATACTGCTCGCCACGCCTCTCATAGGCGCGCTCCTGCATCGGACGCATGCCAAAAGCATTGGCTTTAGCCGAGTTGCCGTTGCGGGCGTATGATACGGAAACAGACGGGACGGATTTTTGGAAGCTGTCGGTCATTTCTTAGTAGCCTGTCGTTGGCCAGCGCGGTCATTCAAAATGGCTTTCCCAAACCAATCCGGCACCTCGGCGATTTGGGAATCAAAAACATTCTCTGGAACGCCCCGCCAAAATGCGACGATCGCGTCCGCGAACGCTTGGAACTGGTCGTCGCTCACCCTGAGGTGCGTGTGGTCACGATACTTCATGTCTGAGACAGTGCCGCTGAAACCGCTGAAAGGGGCTTCAAGGTATTCGGGATATTTATGTTGCAAATCGTCAAGGGATTTACCCTCGCCGTGCTTATAGACATTGACGACAAGTCGGCAGGCATCAAGCTTGGCGTGGTAGCCCTGGCCGCGAACTTTCCAGCCGAGGCTTTCCAAAAGCTCGGCGATCTGACCGAAATCGGCTGACCAGACTTTCTGGGCAACTCCTTTGCCACGATGCCAATGCTGAACCTCTCGCACCAGCCAATCGCGCAGTTGCTTATCCCACTCGTGGAACATCCCGGCCACTACGCTCAGACGAGTGCGGTCGCGCATGTCGCTCAGGAGTCCGTAGAACTCGATACCCGCCTGGTTGGCGGCCTCGTAGAAATCGCCGGGGTCGTGCCGGTCAGGGTCAAACCGATTACTGCTTCTCTCCAGCCATTCCTCGGCTGCCTTTTCGGCCTCAGCTTCGATGTCATCGAACTGCGACAGCAGCCGCTTGCGCGCCTGCTCGACATAGAACAGGTGCCCGTCGATCAAAGACCGGCGGAACGGCTCCCACATCTGGAACAATGCATAGCCGCTCATACCGCTGCCTTCCTTGCCTTCGTGGGTTTGCCCGAGGCAGCAGTCATCTTTGTGTAGAGATCGAACAGCTTCTCCAGCCGCTCCGTATCGTTGCGAAAGCGGCGACCGATATAGATCCGCTCCAGCACCTCGTCGTTGCGCTCGTGCGCGTCGCGCAGATCCGCAGGCATATCGTCCGGATCATAGAGGTCGGCGATCGTTGCCGGGAAATGCGCCTCGCGCGCCAGCAGAATGTCTTCGGCACAGCGCGTCAGGTCGGCCTTGTTCTTTTCGGTCAGCGTCGGGATCGGAAACGTGTTCCAGCCAAGCTTATTGGAGTATCGATAGTCGGTTTTGAACTTCCCGCAGACTGTTGCTACCCAGATGAAATGCATCCGTGAGTTGAGGATCGCCAAGTCGGCTATCGGACCATCAAATTGCGCGAAAGAAAGGTTTGTAATGATAGTGCCAGCGGGTTCCAAACCTGCTGGAATGAATTGCCGTTTCTCCGAAGTGAGCGTCGGCACCAAGGTTACGACCTCTAACCCGGTCTGCTTTATCTCCTGAAATCTGTGAGGCCGCTTTGCGCTTTCTACAGTTGCGGGCTTCGTACTGGCGAGCCGCATCGTTCGAACACCGTCGATTCGTTTCCTCAAAAATTCATCGCGCTGAATGACTTCTTCATCGGCATCGTTGAACCAGAGGGTATAGCGGACGATCCCCTTATTATGCTCGTTCGCCCCGAAGACACGCTTGAGGTATCGAGAGGCGGTGGGCGAGCAGCCGCACAACTGGTCTTTTTCTTGGCAACTAAGCAACAGGTTGCCGCCATCAACAGGTTTGCCTCCCGCTTCAATCTCATGTCGCCCTGCAGGTGGCAAGCGACGGTCCTGAACCACTATATTTGGCCCGGAAACGAGGTAGGCGTTAATGTTAGAAACGGATTGGGCCACCTGCTCGCCATCATCTGAGATCGAAAATAGTTGGCGAATGGTCGGCGTCCTTCCGATGCACACGATTACAACTGTGACACCAGCGTTGTAGCTAGCGAGGTTTGACCATTTGAAACTCGTATGAGCGAAGGCAATGTCGTGGCCGGTCGAAAAAATCAGCGGCCACAGAATCGGCACTTGCTGTCCCTGACATATGGAGTTTGTGGCGACAAAGGCTGCTACTGCCGTTGCGCGGGTGCCGTACTCCGCTGCTTTCATAAACCAGCCAGCCACATAATCGAGCGACTTCCAGTTTGACGTAAGACTCTCAAAAATTAGACGTAGGTCAGATTTCTGCTCATCGCTCTGCCATGTCGAGCCAAGGTATGGCGGATTGCCGCAAATATACGTCTCTCCCCCCTCATTCTCGAAGTCAATCTGTGCTTGGTCGAGCGGCGTGTGAAACAGGTCTTCCGCGTGATGTTTGACTCCTGTCCCCGTGGGTGGGCAGATGCTCAGCCAATCTAGACGTAGCGCATTACCGCAAGTGATCCAATTTTCCGCGTCGAGCGGCAGAAACTCGGCGAGCGCTTCCTTCTGGCCACGATAGAGCACGTCGCACTGATATTCGGCGATGATGAGGGCGAGGCGCGCGATCTCGGCCGGGAAGTCGCGCAGCTCGATTCCCCGAAAATTGGTCAACGGGATTTCCGTACGTCGACCCGGCTCACCTCGCCGCCGATTGATCTCGACTTCAATCTTCCGCATTTCCTTGTAGGCGATGACAAGAAAGTTGCCAGAGCCGCATGCCGGATCGAAAACCCTGATCTTCGACATACGCTTCCGCAGATTCAGCAGCATGCGGGGATTATCTCCAGCTTGCTGAAGCCGCTCCCTCAGGTCGTCTAAAAACAACGGGTTCAGTACCTTCAGGATATTCGGCACACTGGTGTAGTGCATGCCGAGCGCGCCGCGCTCCTCGTCGTCGGCGACGGCCTGAATCATCGACCCGAAGATGTCCGGGTTGATCTTCGTCCAGTCGAGATTACCAATATGGAGCAGGTAGGAGCGCGCGATCCGGCTGAAGCGAGGCACGTCCATGCTGCCGGAAAACAGCCCACCATTTACATAAGGGAACACGCTGGCCCAACGAGGCAGGTTCGCGGCTGGGCGGCCTTCGATCTTCGTGTTCATGGCGCGAAACAGCTCGCCGATCACCTCATGGGTATTGGACGAATCCCGCGCACTCATCTGCTCAATTGTGGCAGTGAACAGGCGGGAGCCGTTGAAGATGTCGGTGTCCTCGGCAAAGAAGCAGAAGATCAGCCGCGCCATGAAGTGGTTCATGTCGGGGCGCCGGTCGGCTGCGTCCCATTCGGGGTTTTCTTCCAGAAGCGTTCGATACAGCCGGTTCAGGCGGCTGGTGGCGCGAATGTCGAAGGAGCTGTCGCGAACCTGCTTGACTGTGGTGATGCCGGCCAGCGGCAGGAAAAAGCCGAAGTGATCCGGGAAATCCCGATAGGGGCAAGCGACCGTCTCGCCGGTTTCCAGGTCCTCGGCCTCAAAGTCCGTTCCGTCAGTGGCGAGGATGAAACGTGCTTTCGCCCTGGTCGTAGCCGGGCTTGCTTTCAGCGCGGTCAGCGTCTTCGTGACCTCACCCGGTAGGGAAACTGCGATATGGATGTTGTTATTTTGCAGGACGCCGTCCAGGTCAGACTTGTTCGATGCACCCGAGCGCAGCCGCCTAATCGTCGTTTCTTTGTTTCCGAACGCTTGCAAGAATGCATACGGAAACTCGGCAGAATCGAACGCATGCTCAGCGAGAGCTGAGATAGCCTCTTCGATCTCAACGGCGTTCATGCTGTCCCTTCTCCCAATTCACTTCCGACGCCGACACTATCCCCTCTACCGAATCAGGGAACCTGGTGATCGATCGCCTTGCCCTTGTACGCCGTTCGCCGGCTTGGATGAACAAGATGTACATGTTCCATGTCACCAAACTTGGGGATTGCTAATGCGTTGAGAACAAGCAGCGAAGCTACAGACCGAGCATGATCTAAATCGCATGGGCTTCTTCGCTTTGTCGTTGCACTTCAAGCCGCCGACTAAACGTCAACCGTGTGCCAATCCATTAGTCCGGATGCGCTAGATCGCTTGGATACCCCGACGCGCATGCGCGCGATCAAGATTCTCTGTTTCCCTCAGGGGTGTCGGCGAAGCCGGGGGATCTGTGCGAACTCATGCGCTGACTGCTCACGCTAAAACCGCCTGTGAGTTCCATAAGGTATCTTATGCGATATGTTATTGTAGCGGCATTTTAGAGATGCGACATATGAGCCAGTTAGAGATGCGACAGTCGTCGCCTCTTGGGATGCTGGTCAAACG
>NZ_LNQC01000028.1 GCF_001651855.1 Sinorhizobium americanum
CGCCGGGCTTTGCCCGCGCAGATATCGCGATTCACCCAATAATTTCAGCAGTTTACCGTTTATGGACGGGCACTAGTCTAGGACTTCGCACGCAACGCTTCGTCGGCCCTGACGATGCTTTTACGCCGCCTGTCGAGCCGGTGCATTGCCGGGGTGACGGTGAGCCCGTGGGTGACGATGGAAATCAGCACGATCAAGGCGACGGCGGACCACATGACGCCCACCTCTTCGAAGCGGGCCACCCCGGTAGCAAAAGCGAGATAGTAGATCGAGCCGAGACCGCGGATCCCGAAGACGGCGATCGCCGCCCTTTCGCCTTTAGGCAAGGTCGATGGCAGGCTTACCCAACCCGTGGCCGGCCGGGCGATCGCAAGGACAAACAGGGCAAAGGCGAGCACGCGCCAATCGAGGTCGGCAATGAACTGTCCGAGGCTGACGGCGGCTCCGAAGCAGACGAGAAGCACCATCATCAGGAGCCTTTCTATCTGTTCGGAGAAGTCGTGCAGTTCCTTGTGAAAGTCGTGATGGCGCTCGACGGTGCGGAAGGAGAGCGCGGCGACGAACACGGCGACGAATCCATAGCCGTGGACAAGTTCTGTCAGGCTATAGGCGAGGCAGGTGATCCCCAAGGCGACAAAACCGTCGCCCGTGCGTACGAGCGCAGCGCCCTTCGGCAGGCGAAAGGTGGCGAAGCCGAGCACCTTGCCGACGATCCACCCCATCACGACTCCGGCGAAGAGCCGCCATAAGACATCGAGCAACAGCCACCCGGCGAACCAGTCCGGCTCATCCGAGGCCAGTGCGATCGCAATCGCTAAATACACGAATGGAAAACTCAGGCCGTCGTTCAAACCGGCTTCGGATGTCAGCGCGAACCGAACTTCGTCCTCTGTTCCCGTCTCCGGCGGCCCTACCTGGACATCGCTCGCAAGGACCGGGTCGGTCGGTGCCAGGCATGCGGCGAGCAGAATGGCGGAGGCCGCTCCAAGGCCGAGTATCAGCGAGGCGCCGGCGGCCATGACGGCGATCCCCAGCGGCATCGCAATGCCCAGGAGCCGCCACGTGAGAGCCCAGTTGCGCAGGCCGATCGGGCGGTCGATCTTCAGTCCGGCACCCATCAGCGCAACGATGACGGTGAATTCCGTCATATGCTCTATGACGAGCCGGCTGTCGAACGAGGCGAGATCGACTATCGGCCTGAGAATGCTGTGCCCGGCCAAAGCCCCGATGGCGATGCAGAAGATGGGCAGTGAAAGCGGCAGACGGCGAAACGCCATGGGAATCCACGCGGTAAGCAGGATGACCAGCCCGAACAGCCCAAGCGTTATGTCGTAGTGCTCCATCCGCCGTACCTCTCAGTCGATCAAAGCGGGGGCTGGATCGAGATCGAAGGTCACGAGGGGATTTGTTGACATGATGGCTCCGAAACACGCGCAGCAAGATGGTCAAAAACGCGTCCGCCGCGTCTGTCGTTCCCCGTAGACCGCCATCAACGGTCATTGATGGGGCAACATCTGGAATCCGCAGCTTGGCGCACCAATATCAGTGCATGATCAACAAACCTGCTTTGATTGAGGGTCAAAGGGAAATGCACATGCGCTTTTCGGATCTCGCCATTGACGACTATGAAATCTCGATGCTCCGGCGCGTTCATGTCTATGCCTGCTCCTCCAGGGAGCTGGAGCCGGAGAGTGAGGAGGGTGCTAAAATAGGCAGGATGCTTTTTCACCTTTACCAGCAGGGCGTAAGGAGCGAATTCGCCCTGATGCGGATGTTGACGACGGGCGACGCGGTTCCCGGAATGGCCGCCGATTAGCGGGCTCCGTACCCGCCTTTGCATGAGCGCCCATCTAAGGGGCGGGGCGTTTCGCTGCTTTTGTGCGGGAACCCGCCGCGGCGGCGCACCCGCCCAACGTGAACAATTATGGTGTTGACGCGTTTTCCTTCGACCTCACAACGGCGTGGAGGAACTGGCATGCGTCGCGACATGCAGCGTTACATGATGATCGAACTGATCGCCCTCATCGCTGCGCTCGCCGTAGTCGCAGCGGTTATGGTGGTTACCCTGCTTCCCGGCTGACATGGTGGCCTCCGGGCCGGGCCACCACTCAGATCCCTGAGCCGCTCAGATGGTGCGGTTGGCATGACTATGTTGGATCACTTTGCCGGATCGCGCGTTTCCTCCAATAGCAGTGGCCATTACCGAGCTGGGCCAGGCTCGAAGAAAAAGAGTAGCGCGCCTAGAAACCGATGAACGAGCTTCAAAGAGAATTCTCCCCTGCGAACCAGTATGACGTGCAGCGGCTGCCATTCGCGAAGCGCCTCGAGGACCTATCGCCCGGCGAGTGTATCTGGCCTATCAACAGTGGTGGGCCGTATCTGTTCTGCGCCGCCAAAGCCGTCGGCAAATACTGCGCCCATCACAAGTCAAGACTGATACAGAAGCGCGGCGGGCATCTCGACGAATGAGCTGCCGCTGCCGCTACGATGGATTTTTCTTGTCGCCGCTGGCACTTGGCGGGTTCGGGTCGATCGTCTTCACGCCGTCGGCATTGACTTTCGTGTCTTCGATCCGCGTCGCACTGCTTGTCGGAAAGCGGTCGACGTAGAAATAAAACAACGCGCTGGCGATGATGATTATGGCGGCGCCCACCAGCGCCAACCGCTCCCAATTCCTGTTCATGTCTGCATCTCCCGTCCGGTCTCGGACAAAACTGTAGCAGGGGGCGATTGTTCCGTGGCTCGCGGCTGCCACAAATCACCAGCCCGCTGGAACAAGGAAGTTCTCCGAGGGTTGGGCGCTAGCTGAGGCTCGCGGGAAATACCGGACACTTCTAGATGAGCGCCAAGGACGTCGATCTTACGAAGGCAATGGAAACCGCCGACCCTGGCAGGGGACGTAGTGCAGCCACGCCGGGAGAGATACCGGCGAAGGGGTTGCGCGACGTCTTCTGGCGGGTGATGTCCGAGATCTCCGAGGAGCGCGTCTTCCTCGTCGCGGCAGGCGTGAGCTTTTACCTGCTGCTCGCGCTGTTTCCTGCTCTTGGGGCGCTCGTCTCCCTCTATGGGTTCGTGGCGGATCCTTCCAATATCGGAACGCATGTGGCCGTCTTGGACGAGCTCTTGCCGCCCGGTTCATTCAGTCTGATCACGGATCAGCTGACGTCTCTTGCGACGCAGAAGACATCGACGCTCAGCCTTGGCTTCGTCGGCGGCCTGTTGGTATCGCTCTGGAGTGCGGCCAACGGTATTGCGGCGCTCTTCGATGCGATGAACGTCGCCTATGGGGAAAGGGAGAAGAGAGGCATGGTTTCAAGAACGCTCCTGTGCCTTGCCTTCACGTTTGCCGCATTGCTCTTTGCCGTCGTCCTCATCGTGGCGATCGGCGTCATTCCGGCCCTGCTCGCCTATCTATGGCTGGATCGCTGGATCGAGATCCTGACCAGAGTGGCGCGGTGGCCCGCCATTCTGCTGCTAGGCACCCTCGGTACTGTCCTCATCTACCGTTATGGACCGAGCCGCGAACGGGCCAAACTGCGGTGGCTGAACTGGGGCGCTGTATTCAGCACATTGCTGTGGCTCGCCGCTTCATGGATATATTCCTACTATCTGGAGAATTTCGCGAATTACAACGCGACCTATGGCGCACTCGGCGCGCTGATTGGCTTCATGATGTGGGTCTGGATCTCCATGGTCATCCTGATCACCGGCGCCCTTCTCAACGCCGAGCTCGAGCATCAGACGGCAGTCGATTCCACCACTGGAGAGCCGATGCCGATGGGCGAACGTGGGGCTTTCGTCGCAGATACGCTGGGAAAGGCTGCGGATTAGCCTAAATCCATTCTCGCCCTTGCGATCAGGTGGCAAGGCATGGGGTGGACCTTTCAACGCAACCGGCAAGCAAGGCGCTTCTGCGAGAAGCACGGTTTCGTCGCCGTCCAGGAAACGGGCGGCCGCCGGAACGGAGAGAAGGAGCCCGACGTCCTCTATCGATGGGTGAAGGACAGGGGCTAAGCCGGCTCTCCGAGCCAACATTTTCGTTCTTTGCTGGACTGTGCTCTCTCCAGATGCATAAGCTGGAGATGGACCGGAGAGCACCCCTCGACATAAGCCGAGTGCACCCTATTTGCACCCACGGTGGGAGCGGATGCATGCGTCCGACCATCGTTTTGGAGGAGCCCGAGCTGTCCGCTTGGAAACAGGCGCGCGTTGGCGAACAGCGTGGGTATGGCTGAGCGCAAGGGAGGATAATTTTATGCGAGTGATCGGACTATCGACAGTGGCAGCTTTCGGAGCATTGGCGTTTCAGGCCCAGGCCGCCACGGAACTGCAGTGGTGGCATGCAATGACCGGCGCCAACAACGAAATGATCGAGCAGATCGCCAAGGAGTTCAACGAGAGCCAGAGCACCTTCAAGGTGGTGCCGGTGTTCAAGGGCACCTATCCCGAAACATTGAATGCGGGGATCGCTGCTTTCCGGTCGAAGCAGCCACCGGCGATCATCCAGGTCTTCGATGCCGGCAGCGGCACGATGATGGCTGCCGAGGGTGCCATCGTGCCAGCGATGGAGGTGCTGCAGAAAGGCGGCTTCACCTTCGACAAATCGCAATACATGCCCGGCATCGTCTCATATTATTCGAAGCCGGACGGGACGATGCTGTCCTTCCCGTACAATTCCTCCTCGCCGATCCTCTATTACAACAAGGATGCCTTCCAGAAGGCGGGGCTCGATCCCAACAGTCCGCCGAAGACTTGGCCTGAGGTCTTCGAGGCCGCGAAGAAGATCAAGACAAGTGGTGCTGCTGCCTGCGGCCTGACCTCCACCTGGCTGACCTGGATCCAGACGGAGAACTTCGCCGCATGGAACAACGTCGCATACGGGACCAATGAAAACGGCCTCGGCAGTTCGGACGTGAAACTCGAGATCAATGCGCCGCTCTATGTCGAGCATTTCCAGGCGATCGCCGACTTAGCGAAGGACGGCGTCTTCCGTTACGGCGGGCGCACCTCCGAGGCAAAACAACTCTTCACGTCCGGTGAATGCGCCATCATGACGGAATCGTCCGGCGGTCTCGGAGATATCATCAAGAGCGGGGTGAACTACGGAATCGGTCAACTGCCCTACTACGAAGGTCACGGGCCGCAGAACACGATCCCTGGCGGCGCCAGCCTCTGGGTCTTCGCCGGCAAGTCCGACGAGGAATACAAGGGTGTAGCCGAGTTCTTCAACTTCCTGTCGCAGACGAAAGTCCAGGCGAAGCTGCATCAGGTCTCGGGCTATGTGCCGGTGACGATGGCCGCCTACGAGGAGACCAAGAAGTCGGGCTTCTACGAGAAGAACCCGGGCCGTGAAACGCCGATCTTGCAGATGACGGGCAAGGCGCCGACCGAGAACTCCAAGGGCGTTCGGCTGATCAACCTGCCGCAGGTGCGCGACATCCTCAACGAGGAATTCGAGGCGATGCTCGCCGGACAGCAGGACGCAAAGACGACGCTCGACAAGGCCGTCGAGCGCGGCAATGCGGCAATTGCAGCGGCAATCAGCAACTGATCGATCCGGCGACCGCCTGCGGTCGGAAACGGCCGCGGGCGGTCAGGTTGCTGAAGGAGATTGCCTGTGCAGCGTGTCGTCTTTCCGAACAAGATCCTCCCTTATATCCTGGTTGCCCCCCAGATCGTGCTGACGATCGTCTTTTTCTTCTGGCCGGCAAGCCAGGCGCTTTACCAATCCGTCATGCGAGAGAATCCCTTCGGCTTGAAGAGCGGTTTCGTCGGGCTCGCCAACTTCAGTGCCGTCCTCGCAGATGGCAGCTATCTGAACTCGCTGCAGGTGACGGTGATCTTCAGCGTCCTGACTGCGCTCCTATCGATGGGCCTCGCCTTGCTTCTGGCAACGGCGGCCGACCGCGTCGTGCGCGGCCAGACCTTCTATCGCACCTTGCTGATCTGGCCCTATGCGGTCGCGCCGGCCGTCGCCGGCATGCTGTGGCTCTTCATGTTCAATCCGGCGATGGGCACGTTCGCCTATATCCTGCGCCGCAACGGCTTCTACTGGGATCCCTTGCTCAACGGCAATCACGCCATGGTCCTGATCGTCGTTGCCGCCGCCTGGAAACAGATCAGCTACAATTTCCTCTTTTTCGTCGCCGGGCTCCAGGCCATACCGAAATCCTTGATCGAAGCGGCGGCGATCGATGGCGCGCGCGGCACCCGCCGCTTCTGGACGATCGTGTTCCCGCTGCTGGCGCCGACGACCTTCTTCCTTCTCGTCGTCAACACCGTCTATGCCTTCTTCGATACCTTCGGCATCATCCATTCCGTGACCGGAGGCGGGCCGGCAAAGGCCACCGAAACACTGGTCTACAAGGTCTATAACGACGGCTTCGTCAATCTGAACCTTGGCTCTTCGGCCGCGCAATCCGTCATCCTGATGGCGATCGTCGTCGCCCTGACGGCCTTCCAGTTCCGCTTCGTCGAAAGGCGGGTGCACTATGGATAGTCGCCTATGATCGAGAAGCGCCCAATTTCCAACCTCATAGGCCACCTGATGCTCATTGTGGGCATCATCATCGTCGTCTTTCCGATCTACTACACCTTTGTCGCCTCGAGCCTGACGTCGACGGAGATCGTCCGTCCGCCAATGCCGCTGGCCCCCGGCGGACGGCTCGCCGAAAACTACGGCGAAGCACTGGCGGGTGGCGTCGAGCGCGTCGTCGGTGTCAGCCTGGAACGGCTTCTGTTCAACACATTCGTGGTGGCCATTGCGATCGCGGTCGGCAAGATCGTGATTTCCTTCCTCTCGGCCTTCGCGATCGTGTTTTTCCGCTTCCCGCTGCGTATGGCCTTTTTCTGGATGATCTTCATCACCTTGATGCTTCCGGTGGAGGTGCGGATCCTGCCCACTTACAAGGTGATCGTCGATCTCGGGCTGATTGACACCTATGCCGGCCTGACCTTGCCCCTGATGGCGTCGGCGACGGCGACGTTCCTGTTCCGTCAGTTCTTCCTGACGGTCCCGGGCGAGCTCGTCGAGGCGGCGCGCATCGACAATGCGGGGCCGTTCCGCTTCATGCGGGACATCCTGCTGCCGCTGTCAAAAACCAATATCGCGGCCCTATTCGTGATCCTCTTCATCTATGGATGGACGCAGTATCTCTGGCCGCTTCTGGTGACCAACGACAGCCGAATGAACACGATCATCATCGGCCTCAGGAAAATGGTCGATTTTGCCGACGCCTCGACACCCTGGAACTACGTCATGGTCACGGCCATCCTGGCTATCATTCCACCGGTCGTCGTGGTTGTCCTGATGCAGCGCTGGTTTGTCAAAGGCCTGGTTGAAACGGAGAAATAATGGCGACGATCACTCTCAAGGACGTGAAAAAGACCTACGGCGGCAATGTCGATGCCATCCGGGGTGTCTCGCTGGCAATCGCCGACGGCGAGTTCATCGTGCTGGTCGGGCCATCGGGCTGCGGAAAATCGACCTTGCTCAGGATGATCGCCGGACTGGAAAGCATCACGTCCGGAGAGATCGCCATAGGCGATCGCGTCGTCAACAGGCTCGAACCCGCCGAACGCGACATTGCCATGGTGTTTCAGAACTATGCGCTTTATCCGCATATGACAGTGCGTCAGAACCTTGCCTACGGACTGAAAAACCGCAACACGCCCAAGGAAGAGATCGAGCGGCGGATCGCCAAGGCCGCCAAATCGCTGGAGATCGACGCTTTCCTCGATCGCAAACCGCGTCAGCTGTCGGGCGGGCAGCGCCAGCGCGTCGCCATGGGGCGCGCGATAGTTCGCGAGCCCGTTGCGTTCCTGTTCGACGAGCCCCTGTCGAACCTGGACGCGAAGTTGAGGGTGCAGATGCGCGTCGAGATCAAGCAGTTGCAGCGCGCTCTCGGCACCACGAGCGTCTATGTGACCCACGATCAACTTGAGGCCATGACGCTCGCCGATCGCCTCGTCGTGCTGAACGGCGGCAGGATCGAACAGGTCGGAACGCCGATCGAACTTTATGAAAAGCCCGAGACCTCCTTCGTCGCGACCTTCATCGGCTCGCCCTCCATGAACCTTCTGGAGATTGAAGGCGCCTCTTCCGATTGGTCGGCTCCGCCGGCCTTCGTCAATCAGCCGGGAACTGCTTTGCTTGGCATCCGGCCGGAGGATATCGGTCTTGCGGACGGTTCAACTGACAACGATCGATTCAGGGCGCGCGTGCGCGTCGGTGCCGTCGAGCTTGTCGGCGCCGAAAGCTACGTACACGGCAGCCTGACGAGCGGTCAGCCGCTGGTCTTCCGGGTCGCGGGCCGCTCCCGCATCGGCATAGACGACGAGCTCGATGTCGTTGCCCGGCCAGAAAGCCTGCACGCCTTCGATGCGGCAGGCCGGCGTCTGTAGAATTGCAGGATTCACGCGACACGCACCGGCATGCGGCGTCGGGGAGCGCCGTCCCTCATTGCATCGCGGCGTCGAGCTTTGCCTTCCAGCCGCCGTTCTCCAACTCCTTGCGCACGAAAGCGTCGACGGCAGCCTTTAGCGCGACATCCTTGCGAAGCAGGTAGGCGTTCCGGAAATGCGTGAACGGCTCCTTGACCTCAACCGGGCACAGCACGCCGGGATGCAGCTTGGATTGCAGATCCACCTCGACGCCATCGGTGACCATTACATCGGCCTTGCCGGATGCGATCTGGTCGAAAATGATCCTGTTGTCCGGGAAGACCTCGAGCGACGCCTCGTCGAAGTGCTCATGGGCAAACTTGTCGTTGGTGCCGCCCGGATTGACGATCACCCGCACGGAGGGTTGGTCGATCGCATCCAAGGTCGTGTATTTGTTCTTGTCTTCGCAACGGGCAATCGGCCGTTTGCCGTCTGTCACGTTCGGGATCGAGAAATCGCCGACCTCGGCACGAGCGGCGTTGACCGTGATACCGCCGAGGGCGATGTCGAACTTGCCTGCCTTGAAGTCGCCCAGCATGGTCTTCCATGTGGTGGTCACGAATTCCGGCTTGACGCCGAGTTCGGCGGCGAGGCCCGTCGCCATTGCGATGTCGGCGCCCATGAGGTTGCCGTCGACGCCCTTGTAGCTGAAGGGCTTATAGTCGCCGGTCGTGCCGATCTTGATCACGCCTGCCTTCTTGATGTCCGCGAGAGCACCGTCGCCGGCATAAGCGAAGCTGGACGACAGGCTCGAAGCCACCAGGACAGCTGCCGTAAAGTAGGTTCTCATCATTGCGACCTCACGTTAACGAAATCGGATAACAGTTCAGAAATACTGCAAAATCCTTCAAGAACAAGCCAAGAAGGGGAGATTCCATCCGCCGCTGGCTCCTATCCGGCTCTCTCCAGCACGGCGATGAAGGTTTCATCAAGCACCGCGATCAGATGATCGGCATCGCGCTTCGAAAAGATCATCGGCGGGCGCATCTTCAGGACATTGTCATGCGGCCCTTCGGTTCCCATCAGCACGCCGCGCTGCCGCGCCCCATTGGAAACCGCACGGGCGATCTCGGTGGCGGGGGCCTTCGTCCGTCGATCGGCCACGAGTTCTATGCCGAGAAACAGGCCGAGGCCGCGAACGTCACCGATCACTTCGTAACGCTCCTGCATCGCCCGGAAGGCGGTGATCAGGTAGTTGCCGATCTCCAAGGCGTTGCGACGCAGGTCCTCTCCTTCGATGACATCGAGAACCGCCAGGCCGACGGCGCAGGACACCGGGTTTCCGCCAAACGTGTTGAAGAATTCCATGCCGTTGTTGAACGAACTGGCGATCTCACGCGTGGTGATGACGGCCGCCACTGGGTGGCCGTTGCCGATCGGCTTGCCCGTGGTGACGATGTCGGGGACGACGCCTTGCGTCTCGAAGGCCCACCAATGGCTGCCGACCCGACCGAATCCTACCTGTACCTCGTCCGCAATGCAGACGCCGCCCGCTTCACGCACCATGCGGTAGACTTCCTTGAGGTAGCCATCCGGCAGGAAGACCTGACCGGCGACGCTCGGAATGGACTCCGCCAGGAAGAAGCCGGGTGCTTCGTCTCTCGCCTTCATCGCCGCTATCAGGTCGGCGACGCTTTCGGCAAAGCGCTTGCCATGCTCCTCGATCGGCCAGTCGGCGGGCGCGTGGTAGCTGTCTGGCACCGTCGCCACATGAACATGCGGCTTCTGGCCCTTTCCGCCTTTCCGGCGGAACTTGTAGGCGCTGATTTCGATCAGTTCCTGTGTCGTGCCGTGATAGGCCCAGTCGATCACGATGGCGTTTTCCCGGCCCGTATAGGCGCGCATCAGGCGCAGTGCCAGACCGTTCGCTTCCGAACCGCTGTTGACGAAACCGGCGACCGCCAGTTCCTTCGGCATCGTCGCCGTCAGCCGCTCGGCATAGGCGACGATGTTGTCGTGCAAGTAGCGGGTATTGGTGTTGAGCGTTGAGGCCTGCCGGGCCATTGCCTCCACCACTGCCGGATGGGCGTGGCCGATGTGGCAGACATTGTTGAAGCAATCGAGATAGGCGCGGCCGCGATCGTCGATCAGCCAGGCGCCTTCGCCCCGCACGAATTTGATCGGCCTGTCGTAGGAGATCGACAGATTGGGCAGCAGGAGTTCCTTGCGAAGCCGGAGGATCTCTTCATGCGAGCGGCCACTGCGTTTGAAAAACTCTCCGGCGATACCGGCGAACGAGCCCGGATCCGGAAAAAGCTCCGTCCAGACATCCAGGTAGCGTTCCTCCCCAACGCCGAGGATTTCCCTCGCCGCAAGGTTCGCGTCGGTGGAGATTTGCAGATGCAGGTGCGGCGCCCAGCCGCCGTTCTCCTCCGGCACGCCCATTTCGCCGACGAGCGCACCGGCTTCGAGGCTGTCGCCGGCTTTCAGCCGCTCGACGGCCTCATGGGCGAGGTGCCCCCAGAGCGTCAGGAAGGGCGGGCAGTCGGCCGGCTCGTGGCGCAGCGCGATCAGGCAGCCGTAGCCGAGCGCATCCTTCTCGATCTCGACGCTGACGACGGTTGCCGCGAGAGGCGTGTAGACCTCGGTGCCGGCGGCCATGAAGAGATCGAGGCCTAGATGGCGCGTGCGGCGGGCGCCGTCGACGAGGCGAGATGCGAACATCTCGCCCGAATAGACCGTGCGGGCCTCGCCCCAGGGGCCGATGCCCAGCGCCACGCCCGTATCCCGGCAGTGGTCTTCCCAGAGGGACTGGGCTTCATGGGGCCGGGCCGCCGCCGAACTGACGGTCATCGCATGTGTCGGATCGCCATAGGGAACGAGATCTGCCGGGTAGGTCGCGACTGGACGATCGAGAAGCGGTGAAAGGCTCTTTCGGTTTCGGTCGATCCAGGCGCCGACAGTTAGTGCGCCGGCAACCGCCTCAAAACCGCAGGCCCGGCGCAGGATCGCCGTCGCAAAGCGCGGGTTCATGGCGTCAAGCTTGCGCAGGAGCGTCCAGGCCGGTCGTTCGCTGATGGCAAGATAGGGGTTGTCCCCGACCTGGGCGCGACGTGAGGCCGACATCGTGACCGAGGTCACTAGCCGCATGGCGATAAGGTCGAAGAGGAGGTCGATCTCCTCCTCGAGAAGCGGGTATTCGCGGTGAAAGCCACGGGCGATCGCGGCGGCGGCGCCGATCGGGTCGGAGTGATCGAGCCCGGCATAGGCGGCAGCGATCGCGACATCTGCAATGAGCGGCGCGTAGAGGGCATCCCCAAGGTCGATGATGCCGGCTATGCGATCGTGGTTGTCCGGGTCTACGAGCACGTTCCAGTCATTGGCATCATTGTGAATGACCGCAGCGCGCAATGTCGCAAAGCGCGGGGCGACATCCTTGTCGAACCGGGCGAGAAAACGCACGAGAAGGGCGCGGTCGTCCGGGTCGCCAATGTGGTGGAGCCGGTCGGCAGAGCGGCCGGCGTTGCGAAGATCCCAGTCGAGATCGCGAAGCGCGCCCGGATGCATGAAGCCGCGAAGTGAGGCATCAAAGCGGCCGAGCATGCGCCCGAGCGATTCAAGCACCGCCACGCTTCGGTCGGACTGGGCGAGGGGAACACCCGGTATCCAACTGACCAGGCGCAAGCGGTGGATCGCGGCGTGGGCGCCCGTCGTTTCGGCGAGGCTTGCGGCCGAGAGGGTCGGATGGAGGCGGGGAACCGGGAGGTCGCCGGCATATTCGCCAAGGTGCTTCATCAGCGCCGTCTGGAAATCGCCTTCGACCGGTGGCTCCGCGGCGTTGATGATCTTCAGCACGAAGGTCCTACCATCGTCGGCAGCGACTTTGAAATTCTGGTCCCGCTCGCTGTCGAGCGGCGCGAGCGCGCCTTCAATCCCAAAGTGCCGCGAAAGCAGCGCGCCAGCATCATTCAGGCAAAAATTGGGTTTCGTGTTCAGCATGTCGTTTACCCTCACTCTGGGGGGCGAGCCTCGCATGCCCCGGCAGCACGTGCATCCGGCAACAGGCCGGTTGCACCGGCACTCTGTTCGTACTAACCGTCATCTTGTCGGCCGCCGGTGCCTTGTTGCCGCAGGAGTTGTTCAGTGCAGAATATCGACGCCACGGACCGGCAGATCCTCAGCATTCTTAGCCGTGAGGCGCGCATCCCGATGAAGTCGCTCGCCGGTCGCATCGGGCTGTCACGCAGCGCGACGACCGAGCGAGTCACACGGCTCGAGAAGGCCGGCCTGATCCGTGGTTACCGCGCCGATATCGGGCAACTGGAGGAGGGGGAGATCGAGGCTTTCCTATTGCTCACTCTGAAGCGCACGCCCTCGCTCGGCGTGCTCGACAGTCTCGCCGGCTTTTCCTCTGTCCGTCGGGTTTCTTCCGTCAGCGGCCAGCTCGATCTGGTGGTCGAGGTAAGGGTGGATTCGATCAACGCCCTGAACGATCTGCGCAACGAAGTCGCCCAACTCGAGAATGTGGACGACCTTACGACCTCGATCGTATTGCGGCGCGAGATCGAACGGAGCTAAGTCGGGGGCGACAGCTCAGTTGACATTTACAGCCCTTCTCCCCGAACCGGTCGCGGAACGTCAGATGCCCGCCAGCTTCCTGAGGTCTCCGACCGCACCGGGCGCGGCGGCGAGAACCGGCGCGCCTTTCGTCAATCGCCCGCCGTCCACGGGGAAGGGCAGGTACCAGCCGCCCGCTTCCCGTGCGATCGCCTCGATCGGCTGGGCGAAGGTCGTCAGTTGGTGGGAAGACCAGACGTGGTGATCTGCGGGCAGCCTGTCAGTTCGTCTCCATGCCGACCTCGTCTGGCGATCGTCCATTCGCGGTTAGCTCGTCAGGCGTTCCGACAGTGGCAACCGTTCGCTTTGACACCTCCAGGGCGGATCGGTCGTTTCGTGACGGGCACGCGTTCCGTTCCTCACGAGATTGAGATTTTACGCTAGCCGTTGCACGCAATACGCTCATACCTTGGACATCCAAGGGAGGCTCGCCATGAAACGCATGGCACTTATAGTCATCGGATTGGCCTGTTCAGTTGCGCCGGCCGCTGCTCAGGATACTTCGATGAGCTTCTTCGTAACCAGCGCCAATCCAGGCAAGGGCGGCGACCTCGGCGGACTTGCGGGCGCCGATGCGCATTGCGGCGCGCTTGCGGCCGCCGGCGGCTCGACCGGCAAGACCTGGAGAGCCTATCTTTCCACCGATACGGAGAATGCCAAGGATCGCATCGGGACAGGGCCCTGGTACAACGCCAAGGGCGAAAAAATCGCCGACGATGTTGCCGCGCTTCACGGCGTGACCAACAACCTGACGAAACAGACCGCGCTCAACGAGAAGGGCGAAGTCATCAACGGCCGGGGCGACACACCAAACCGCCACGACATTCTGACCGGTACGAAGCCGGACGGGACCGCCGCCGCGGAAACCTGCGGCAATTGGACCTTAGGCGGTGCGGAGGGTGCCGCAATCGTCGGCCACAGCGACCGCAGCGGTCTTGACGATTCGGCGGCGGCCAAATCCTGGAATTCCTCCCATTCGACGCGCGGCGGCTGCACGCTCGAGGCTTTCAAGGGCACCGGCGGCGACGGTCTCTTCTATTGCTTCGCGACCGATTGAGGATCGGCTGAAGCTGCAGAGGCGGGTTATCCGCGGAGCAGGGGCCTGCAGGAGCGGGCGCCCGTCGACCAGAGCGTTGAATAGGCGGTGCGGCAAGGAGCGCACGTGCCGGGGTGCTCTCCTCGACCGCCGCCCGTTCTTACTTGAGAAAATCCGCGCGATGTGGGGTAAAGCTATCGACGAGGCGGCCCGGCTCCAGCGCCTTGACGCCATGGACGACCCCCGACGGCACGATGAAACTGTCGCCGGCGGAAAGAACTTCGCTGTGCTCGCCGATGGTGACCTCGAAACTTCCCGTCGCGACATAGCTGGCCTGAACGTGCGGGTGAGAATGGGGAGCGCCGATGGCTCCTTTCTCGAAGGCGAATTCCACTAGCATCAATTCCTCCGTTGAGAGGATCACCCGGCGCCGATTGCCCTCTCCGAGATTTGTCCATTCGCCTTCGTTACCGCGGGCGAAAAGTTGCCTATCCATCGTCGTCTCCTTCATCTTGCGAGCCAGCCGCCGTCGACCGGAATGACGGCGCCGTGCATGTAATCCGAAGCCGAGGCAAGCAGGAACACCGTCGCATCGCCGATGTCTTCCGGCGTGCCCCAGCGGCCGGCGGGAATGCGCTCGAGAATGGCCGCGCTTCGCTTTTCGTCGGCGCGAAGCGCCTCGGTGTTATTGGTAACGATATAGCCAGGCGCGACAGCATTCACATTGATGCCCTTGGCGGCCCACTCGCAGGCGAGAAGCCGGGTGATGCCCAACGCACCGTGCTTGGAGGCTGTGTAGGAGGCGACGCGGATACCGCCCTGGAAGGAAAGCAGCGAGCCGATATTGACGATCTTGCCCCGTCTTTGCTCGGCGAGCACGCGGCGGCCATAGCCTTGGCTGAGGAAGAACAGCGAATTGAGATTAACGTCGATCACATCATCCCAGTCTGCCTCGGTGAGGTCCACCGCGTCGGCGCGTCGGATGATTCCGGCATTGTTGACGAGTCCGTCGAGAGCTCCATGATCGTTCCACAACCGGTCAATGAGCGCGCGTGTCGCTTCGCGGTCGGAAAGATCGGCCTCAGCGGCAATGAAGCTTCCACCAGTGACGGCAACCTTCTCCGAGGTCTCATCCATGGCGGAGCGGCCCACACCGATCACCGTGCCCCCAGCTCGTGCGACCGCGACGGCAATTCCCTGTCCGATTCCCGTGTTTGCGCCGGTGACGACGATGCGGCGGCCGGCAAGGCTGAAGGCCGACGGAACGCTCACTTTAGCGCCTCCATCGGCACCATTTCCACGTCGGTATAGTCGACATTGTCGCCGGCCATGGCCCAGATGAAGGCGTAGCTCGAGGTTCCGCAGCCGGAATGAATGGACCAGGGCGGCGAAAGCACCGCCTCCTCCTTTGCCATCACGACATGGCGTGTTTCGCTCGGTTCGCCCATGAGATGCAGAATGCGCGCACCGTCCGCGAGGTCGAAATAGAGATAGGCCTCCATCCGCCGGTCGTGCACATGGCAGGGCATTGTGTTCCACACCGAACCCGGAGCAAGCTGCGTCATGCCGACGACGAGCTGACAGGTCTTCACGCCTTCCGGGTGAATGAATTGGAAGATCGAGCGCTCGTTCGAGGTGGCGGCACTGCCGAGATCGAGCCGCTTGGCATCGCCGATGCGGATATGGCGCGTCGGCAATGCCTGGTGGGCCGGCGCGCTGAGCAGATAGAATTTGGCAGGGGCGGCTGGATCGTTGGACGAGAAGGAAACGTCCTTGCTCATGCCCGCATAGATCATGTCGCGCGCCTCGAGCCGGAAACTTTCCCCGCCCACTTCGACGCGGCCTGCGCCGCCGATGTTGACGGCAATGAGTTCGCGCCGGTCGAGGAAGCGGGGCGTGCCCGTCGGACGGATGGTCTCGAGCGGCAAGGGTGCGTCGATCGGCATCGCGCCGCCGACGATCATCCGGTCATAGTGGGTATAGGTCAGGGCAATGCGGCCCGGCCGGAACAGATCCGAAATGTGAAAATTCGCGCGAAGCGCCTCGGTATCCATGCGCGCAGCGGCTTCGGGGTCAACGGCGTGACGGATGGCATAGTCGATATGGCTTGGGGTCATCGGCTTGTTGTCCTCAGATTGGAAGAAAAGGAAGTCAGCCCCGGCGCGTTGCCGTGCCCGACATCCATTTGGCCTGCTGGCCGCTCAGCCGCACGCGATAGCGTTCCTGGCTGGCGGTAAGGTGGGCGCGCATGGCGGCGCGGGCAGTGTCCGGGTCGCTGGCAGATATCGCCTTCAGGATCGCCAGATGCTCGCGCTGCAGGCCTTCCTGATATTCGCGCGACAGGATGCTGTCGGTCCCCCAAGGCGAGGCGATGTCGCAGGGGATCGCTCGCATCCCAAGCGCATCGAGAACTTCCACATAGTAGGGATTGTTGGTGGCAACGGCGATCGCCCGATGGAAGGCGAAATCGCTCTTGCCGGTTGCCTCGCCGCGCTCGAGCAGCCGTTCGAATTCAAAGAACGCCTCCTGGATCTGCGCCTCTTGGGCGGCATTGCGCCGCAGCGCGGCGAGCCCCGCGCTCTCTATCTCGAGCCCCATCCGCACCTCGATGACATTGAGCGCATGGGAGATCCGGTTGCCGACGTCGAGGCTGATCGAGCCGAAGGCAAGTGTCGGGTGGTCCTTGACGAAGACGCCGGCTCCCTGTCGCGCTTCTACCAGGCCATCGGCGGCAAGGGTCGCGATCGCCTCGCGGACCACGGTCCGGCTGACACCAAAGAACGCGCTCATCCGGCTCTCCGTCGGCAGCTTGTCGCCGGGAGGTATTTCGCCTTTCAGAACCTGCTCCCGGATCGCGTTCGCGACGCGCTCGGAAAGCTTTGGCTTGCGCTCCGTCTTCGATTCGGCCGGGGAGTCCATGACGCTCTTACCCCTTGAAGACGCCCGGCAGCCAGAGCGAGAGGGCCGGAACATAGGTGACGAGCCCGAGGACGATCAAACCGGCCAGATAGAAGGGCCAGATGCTGCGCATCGCCTCCCACACTGTGATTTTCCCGACCGCGCAGGCGACGAACTGGACCGCGCCGACCGGCGGCGTATTGAGGCCGATCCCGAAGTTCAGGATCATGATCACCCCGAAATGAACCGGATCGACGCCATAAGCCAAGGCCACCGGCAGGAAGATCGGGGTGCAGATGATGATCGTGGGCCCCATGTCCATGAACGTGCCGAGGAACAGCATCAGGACGTTGATCAACAGGAGGACGATGATCGGATTTTCCGAGATCGTGTTCATCCAATCGATCAGCGCGGCGGGCACCTTGAGGAAGGCCATCAGCCAGGAGAAGGCGGCGGCCATGCCGATGATCAAGAGGACCATCGCCGTCGTGCGCACCGCACCGAAGGTGGCGTGGACGAAGTCCTGCCAGCTCATTTGCCGGTAGACGAAGACAGTGACGGCCAGCGCATAGAGAACGGCGATGCATGAGCTTTCGGTGGCCGTGAACACGCCCGAACGGACGCCGCCGAAGATGATGGCGATGAGCAGCAGACCGGGGGTCGAGATGAGCAGCAAGCGGCCGACCCGGGCAAATCCTGGAAAGACCTCGGTGGGATAGCCGCGGCTACGTGCCACGAAATAGGCGGTCACCATCAGCGCGGCCGCATAGAGGAGGCCGGGGACAATGCCCGCGGTGAAGAGATCCGCGATCGAGATCTTGCCGCCCGCCGAGATCGAATAGATGATCATGTTGTGCGAAGGCGGCAGCATCAGCGCGATCAACGCCGCCATGGAGGTGACGTTGACGGCATAGTCCGCGCCGTAGCCGCGCGCCTTCATCTGCGGGATCATCAGCCCGCCAACGGCGGCGGCCTCTGCGACGGCGGAACCGGAAATGCCGCCGAACAGCGTCGCGGTGACGATGTTGACCTGACCCAGTCCACCGCGGATGTGGCCGACCAGCGAGGCGGCGAAGGCGACGATCTTCTGGGCGATGCCGCCGCGCACCATCAGGTCGCCGGCATAGATGAAGAACGGGATGGCGAGCAACGAAAACACGCTCATGCCGGAATTCAGCCGCTGGAAGATCACGAGCGGCGGCAGCCCGAGGTAGAGCACGGTCGCGAAGGAGGCGACGCCGAGGCAGAAGGCGATCGGCGTGCCGATCAGCATCAGCAGCGTAAATACGCCGAAAAGGATCATCATATCCATCTGATCACGCCTTTACATTCGCGGTATCGAGTTCGGCGGCAACCTCCGCCGGGGGCATTTCGTCCAGAAGTTCGTCGATCGGTTCGCCAGCGAGGCGCAGAACGATGCGTTCGAGGGCGAACAGACTGATCAGCACGCCGCCTGCAACCAACGGCACGTAGTTCCAGCCGCCGGAGATATGCAGCGACGGCAGAATGGTGTCCCAGGTAAGCCTGACAAGCTCGACCCCATACCAGATCATGCCGAATCCGAAGGCGAGTGCGACAAAGTCCGAGATCATCCGCAGCCACTTCTTCCCGCCTTTGGGTATCACGTAGAGAAGGACGTCGAAGCCGAGGTGATAGTTCTCCCGCACGCCGACTGCAGCACCGAGGAAGATGAACCAGCTCATCAGCATCACCGCGCCGGGCTCGGTCCAACTCGGCGAGTCGTTCAGCACATAGCGGCAGAACACCTGCCAAGCGACGATGGCCGTCATCATGACGAGGCCGATACCCGCAAGCCAGAGCGAAAGCGTGCTCAACCCGGAGAGCGCGCGGCCTGTTTTCACCAGTCTGGTGGACATGGTCGTCATCCCTAGAAGGGATGGGCAGGGTAGGGCCTGCCCATCAAATGCGTCATTGAACCGCCCGTACGTCCTCGACCATCTTCTTCAGGACCGGATCGGTAACGTGCTTTTCGTAAACCGGCTTCATCGCATCGATGAAACCCTGCTTGTCGGGCGTGGAAATCTTCGCGCCGGCAGCCTCGACCTTGGCGCGCGACTCGCTGACCTTTGCCGCCCAGAGCTCGCGCTGCTTAGCGACGCTGTCCTTGGCAGCCTGCTTGAAGATCTCCTGGTCTTCCGGCGTCAGCTTGGCGAAGGCGGCCTTGTTCATCACGAACACCTCCGGAAGGATCGTGTGCTCGTCGAGCGAGAAGTTCTTGGCCACCTCGAAATGCTTGGCGGTGTCGTAGCTCGGGAAATTGTTCTCCGCGCCGTCGATGACGCCCGTCTCGATCGCCGAATAGACTTCGCCATAGGGCATCGGCGTCGCATTGGCGCCAAGCGCCGCCACCATGTCGACGAAGATGTCAGACTGGATGACGCGGAACTTCAGCCCCTTCATGTCGGCAACCGAAGTGATCGGCTTCTGCTTGTTGTAGAAGGAGCGCGAGCCGGCATCATAATAGGCAAGCACCACCAGCCCGGCGCCTTCGAAGGCCGTCTTGATCTGGTCGCCGATCGCACCGTCCATGACCTTGTGCATGTGCTCTTCCGACCGGAAGAGGTAGGGCAGGGCCGGGACGATCGACTCCTTCACCGTGCCGTTGAAGGGTGCCATCGAAACGCGGTTCAGTTCGATCACGCCGGAGCGAACCTGCTCGATGGTATCCTTTTCCTCGCCGAGCTGCGCCGAGTGGTAAACCTCGACAGCGTAGCGGCCGGCGGTGCGCTCCTTGACCAACTCGCCAAAATATTCGACGGCCTCCACCGTTGGATAGCCGTCCGGATGCGTGTCCGACGAGCGTAGCACCGTCTGGGCGCTGGCCGCACCGGCCATGCATGAAGCGGCAAGCAGCAGACCTGCCGTCAGTTTCACAAGAATTCTCATGCTCTCCTCCCGTTTCGCATGATCAAATTGATGATCTCGATTTCAATGTCTCAAAGTCGATACGCCTTCTTTGCGAGCCCGCAGGCAAGGTCTCCCGCAAGCTCGCATGCCTCGTCCTCTCTCAGCCGGTGCTCGGCGACGAGACGAGCCAGAAATGCGCAGTCCACCCGGCGTGCGATATCGTGGCGCGCCGGGATCGACGGAAACGCCCTGGTGTCGTCGTTGAAGCCGACGGTGTTGTAGAAACCGGCCGTCTCGGTGGTCATCTCGCGGAAGCGGCGCATGCCTTCCGGGCTGTCGTGGAACCACCAGGCGGGCCCAAGCCTGAGCGCCGGATAGACGCCGGCGAGCGGCGCAAGCTCGCGCGCATAGCTGGTCTCGTCCAAGGTAAAGAGGATAACGGTCAGCTCGGGCTCCAGCCCGACGGCGTCGAGCAGCGGCTTCATTGCCGTGACATAATCCGTGCGGGTCGGAATATCGAAACCCTTGTCGCGGCCGAACTTCGCCAGCATGGACGGAGAATGATTGCGGAAGGAGCCCGGATGGATCTGCAGCACCAGTCCGTCATCAACGCTCATTTTCGCCATTTCGGTCAGCATCTGAGCACGGAAGAGCCGGCTATCGTCCGCATCCGCCTTGCCGGCGCGCACCTTGTCGAACAGTGCCATCGCCGCCGCTTCAGAAAGATTGGCCGTGTCCGCCGTGGCGTGGCCGTGATCCGTGGAGGTGGCACCGAACTGCTTGAAGTAGGCGCGTCGCGCCCGATGCGCGTCCAGATAGCCCTTCCATGTTCCAGTGTCGGCGCCGGTGATCTCACCCAGCCTGTCCAGGTTGGCCGAAAAGCCGGCAAAGTCCGGATCCACGACCGAGTCGGGCCGGTAGGCGGGAACGACGCGGCCCTTCCAGCCGCTTTCGCGGATTTTCGCGTGCCATCGCAAATCGTCGAGCGCGCCGTCGGTCGTGGAGATCACCTCGATATTGAAGCGTTCATAGAGGGCGCGGGGGCGGTAGTCCGGCTTATCGAGGCAAGCGGCGATGTCGTCGTACAGGCGGTCGGCATTTTCCGCCGAGGGCAACTCGTCAATGCCGAAGAGGTTGGAGAGCGTGTAGTCGAACCAGAGCCGTGTCGGCGTGCCGCGAAACAGATGATAGCGCTCGCAGAAAAGCCGCCAGATCGCGCGGCCGTTCGTCTCGACCGGCGAGCCATCGAGGGTCGGCACTCCGAGTTCTTCCAGTTTCACGCCCTGGCTGAACAACATGCGGAACACATAGTGGTCCGGTACGATGAGAAGCTGCGCCGGATCGGGGAAGGGCTCGTCGAGCGCATACCACCGCGGTTCGGTATGACCGTGCGGGCTGACGATCGGCAGTCCGCGCACCTCGGCATAGAAATCCCGCGCCAGACGCCGCGTGCCCTCGTCCGCCGGAAACAGAAGATCTGGGTCGATCAGCCCCTTCATGTGGCCCGCTCCTCCTATAGGCCTCTATGGCTAGGACCTGTAAACAAGATTGTCAACATACAAATTATCAGACTTGTATGATGAATTTATTTGTGCGCGTTCTTATGTTGGGCAAGCGGCGTTCGGCCGCGTCGTCTGTATGAACCAAGGGCGATTGCCCAAACGGTCGCGGATCACCGGGTGATGGAGAGGGCGAGATGGCAAGGACACGCATCGGATTGATTGGCCTCGGCATGGCCGCAGCGCCACATGCCAAAAGTCTGCTCGATTTACAGGAGAGGGTCGAGGTCGTCGCCGCCTATAGCCCCACGCGCGCGAGGCGCGAAGCATTTGCGCAGACCTACGGATTTCCGACTTGCGACGACGCCGAAACGATCTTTGCCGATCCATCGATAGCAGCCGTCATGGTGCTGACGCCGCCCAATACCCATCTCGATCTGGTGCGGCGTGCGGCCGCCGCGAAGAAGCATGTGCTTCTCGAGAAGCCGCTGGAGATCACGCCGGAAAGGGCGAAGGCGCTGGTGGAACTCGCCGAGCAAGCCGGCATCAAGCTCGGCATCGTGCTTCAGCACCGCTTCCGTCCGGTCAGCGAGGCACTTGCCGAACTGATCGAGGAGGGTCGCCTCGGGGAGATCGTCAGCGCCTCGGCGCGCCTCCACAACTGGCGGCCGCAAAGCTATTACGATCAGCCGGGACGCGGCACGCGGGCTCGCGATGGCGGCGGCGTGCTTCTCACCCAGGCAATCCATACGCTCGACCTCTTGATTTCGGTCGCCGGCCTTCCGGAGGAGGTCAGAGCCTTTGCGGCAACCAGCAAAGTGCACCGCATGGAAACGGAGGACCTTGCCATGGCAGGCATCCGCTACGCCAACGGAGCGATCGGCACCGTGAGCGCCACCACCTGCGCCTATCCCGGTTTCCCCGACGAGATCGACGTCATCGGCACGCGCGGTATGGCGCGCCTCGGCGGCAGGAGCCTCACCGTTTCGTGGCACGACGGCACGGAACTCACGATCGAGGACGAAGCCGCCGGAGGTGCCGGCGCCGATCCGATGGCCTTCCCGCACCACCATCACCGCGCGGTGCTCGCCGATTTCCTCGATGCAATCGAGATCGGACGAGAGCCGCGCGTCAACGGCCGTGAGGCGTTAAGGGTTCATCGCCTCATTGAGGCAATTCTCATGGCCGCCGAGAGCGGCCACCCACAACATCCTTAGGCTTCGTTGCGACGCCTACGACCAGGACGGCCAAAAAGTGAGACGCGACCGCTTTCGCCGCCGAAGAGCTGGTCATCTATAGCGACCGATCGCCAGATCCTTCGCGTCGATCTCTGGCTTGCGTCCGCCGACCAGGTCGCTGATGAGACGGGCGGAACCGCAACTCATCGTCCAGCCGAGTGTGCCGTGGCCGGTGTTGAGGAAGAGGCCGGCAATCTTCGTCGGCCCGATCACCGGTGTTCCATCCGGGGTCATCGGCCGCAGTCCGGACCAAAAGGACGCCTGCCGCAAATCGCCACCCGGGAACAGATCTGTCACGGAATGGTCGAGGGTGCGCCGCCGGGCAGGGCCAAGGTCATTGGTGTATCCGGATATTTCCGCCATACCGCCGACGCGGATCCGGTCGCCGAGGCGCGTGATGGCTATCTTGTAGGTCTCGTCCATCACGGTGGATTCCGGTGCGCGCGAGGCGTCGGTGATCGGAATGGTCAGTGAATATCCTTTGACGGGATAGACCGGTAGCTTGATGCCGAATGGTTTTAGCAGCAGCGGTGAATAGCTGCCCAGCGCAACGACGACCGCATCCGCCCTCAGCCGGTCGCGATCGGTCAGAACGCCGCGGACCTGCCCGCCTTCGACATCCAGCCCTTTGATGTGCGTGCCATAGCTGAAGCGGACGCCCAGCGCCGCTGCCGTGGCGGCGAGCGCGTTGGTGAACTTGAAGCAATCGCCGGTTTCGTCCTTTGGCGTCAGCAGGCCGCCGACAATCTTTTCGCGCACATGCTTCAGCGCAGGCTCGACCCCAATGCAGCCGTCACGGTCGAGCACCTTGTAAGGCACACCGTCGGCCGCCAGCGCCTTGACGTCCTTTGCCGAAGCGTCGAGCTGCTGCTGCGTCCTGAAAAGCTGCAGCGTGCCCTGCATGCGCTCGTCATAGGCGATGCCGGTCTCCGCCCGCACCTCTGCCAGAGATGTCCGGCTGTAAGCCGCGAGGCGCAGCATGCGGCTCTTGTTGATCGCGTAGCGCTCCGGGGTGCAGTTTCTCAGCATCTGGAGCATCCAGCTGAGCATGGCGCGATCGATCTTCGGCCGCAGGATGAGCGGCGCGTGCTCCATGAAAAGCCATTTCAGCGCCTTCATCGGAATACCGGGTGCGGCCCAGGGCGAGCAGTAGCCGAAGGAGACCTCGCCGGCATTGGCGAAGCTGGTTTCCAGGGCCGGGCCTACTTGGCGGTCGATGACGGTGACTTCGTGTCCTGCCTTGGCGAGCTGGTAGGCACTGGTGACGCCGATCACGCCGGCGCCGAGAACGATGACTTTCATGGTTTCCTCGATGATGGATGATCAGCGATAGCGACGCTCGTAGCGGCGCCCGAGGCTGGTCAGAATTTCATAGGAGATGGTGCCGGCGGCTTCCGCTAAGTCCTCCAGCGTCTGATTCGGGCCGAGAACCTCGACAAGGCTCCCCAGCGCGAGCGTGCCATCGGGGAGGGCGGTAATATCCACGGTAATGCTGTCCATCGAGACGCGCCCGACGATCGGCAGTCGCACGCCTTCATAGAAGACGGCGCTGCGATGGCCGAGACAGCGCGGCAGACCGTCCGCATAGCCTGCGGCGATCGTGGCAAGCCTGGTTTCGGCGGAAGTCACATGCGCACCACCGTATCCGACGCGTGTTCCGGCCGGCACTGTTCTCGTCTGAATGACGGCGACGTCGAGCCGCACCACCGGCTCCATCGGATTGGGCGTGCCCGCCATCGGCGCTCCCCCGTAGAGGGCAATGCCCGGACGAGACAGCACACCGTGATAGTCGTCGCCCAAGAATATGCCGCCCGAATTGGCAAAGCAGACGCTCAAGCCTGGAAACTCGGCCGCGATCCGACCGATCTCGGCGAGCTGCTCTGCATTTTGGCGGTTGTCCACCTCGTCGGCGCAGGCGAGGTGGCTCATGATGAACAGGATTTCGATATTGCCGCCGCCCTCGAGCTCGGCCGCAAGCCCGGTTCGTTCCTCCGGCGGAACGCCCAAACGCGACATGCCCGTGTCGAACTGCAAGACCGCCGGAAGAACGCGCCCGAGCTTCCGCGCCGTCAACGACCAGCGGCGGAATTGCTCGAGGGAGTTGAGAACCGGAACGATATCGGCCTCGGCGCAGGTGATCTCCGTTTCGGGCTGCAATCCGTTCAACACGAATATTTGCGTGTCGCTCGGCAGAAGCGGTCTGAGCTTCACCGCCTCGACGAGATGCGCAACAAACAGGTGCCGGCAGCCCTCCGCATGGAGGGCGCTGGATACCGGCTGGGACCCAAGGCCGTACGCGTCGGCCTTCACCACCGCGGCGGCCATTGCAGGTGCGACCATTGCCGAAAGCTTCCGGTAGTTCCTGCGCAAGGCGGCAAGATCGATCGTCAGGTAGCCCGAAGCGCCACTCTCGATCTGTCGATCTGGAACATGCAAAGCTTGACGGTTCATGTGCAACCCTCCCGTTGCGCAAAACATAATTGAAACGATCTTCGAATATCCCACCTGGTGTTGATTGATCATATCAATGTATGATCATTATTCGCACATCCTGCACGAAGACGGAATCTTATGCATGACAGCCCTCGACGCGATCGATCGGAATATCCTGCGCCTGCTCCGCGTCAACGCGCGCATGAGCAATGCCCGCATGGCGAAGGAGGTCGGCCTTTCGCCGTCGGCCTGTCTGCGCCGGATAAGATTGCTCGAAGAGGCAGGCGTCATACGCGGCTATACCGCGCTCGTGGAAAGCGGAAGTTCGGAGGACACGATCGCGGTGATCATCAATATCACGCTGGAGCGTCAGACGGAGGATCACCTCGACCGTTTCGAAGCCGCCGTACGCAAGCATCCGGAAATTCGCGAGTGCTTCCTGATGACGGGCGGATCAGACTATCTGCTACGGGTGGAGGTCGCGGGTGCCGGCGAGTTCGAGCGGATTCACAAGGATATCCTCTCGACGCTGCCCGGCGTCCTGCGCATTCATTCAAGCTTTTCAATCCGCAATGTTCTTGCCACCCGAACCAAGGCTCGGCGGTGACGGATCTGTTGAAGGTTCTGGACAACAACAGAAGAAGAAGTGTGCGGCGGTGGACGGCTTCTCTGAGAAGTTCCATAAGATAGATTACGCGATCTTCGCTTGTAGCGGCATTTTAGAGATGCGACATATGAGCCAGTTAGAGATGCGACAGTCGTCGCCTCTTGGGATGCTGGTCAAACG
>NZ_LNQC01000029.1 GCF_001651855.1 Sinorhizobium americanum
CAATGCCGCTCAAAAAGCAACCGGACCCAAGGAAAAGCCGCCGAATAACGGTGTTTTCCCCTTGAGTTCTTTCATTGGAGAAAAGATCATGACCAACATCGACCAGTCGGGAACCTTTACGCTTGGCGACCGCACCGTAAAACGTCTCGGCTACGGCGCCATGCAGCTCGCCGGGCCCGGCGTATTCGGCCCGCCGAAGGACCAGGATGCGGCACTCGCCGTGCTGCGTGAGGCCGTGGCGGCCGGCGTGAACCACATCGATACCGCCGATTTTTACGGCCCGCATATCACCAACAAGCTAATCCGTCAGGCGCTCGCACCCTATCCCGACGATCTCGTCATCGACACGAAGATCGGCGCGCGACGCGACGAGAATGGCGCGTGGCTTCCCGCCTTTTCGCCCGAAGAACTGACGCAGGCGGTGCACGACAACCTGCGCAACCTCGGGCTCGACGTATTGGAGGTGGTGAACCTCCGCATCATGTTCGATGCGCACGGCCCTGCTGAAGGGTCGATCGAGGCGCCACTCACGGCTCTGGCCGAGCTTCAGCAAAAAGGCCTGGTGCGCCATATCGGACTGAGCAACGTCACGCCTGCGCAGGTTAGCGAAGGACGCCGGATCTGCGATATCGTCTGTGTTCAGAACCACTACAATCTGGCACATCGCGCTGATGACGCCCTGATCGACGATCTTGCTCGCGACGGGATCGCCTATGTCCCCTTTTTCCCGCTCGGCGGGTTCACGCCATTGCAGTCGTCCACCTTATCCGCGATCGCCGCACGCCTTGACGCAACACCGATGCAGGTTGCGCTCGCATGGCTGCTTCATCGCGCGCCCAACATTCTTCTGATTCCCGGCACCTCGTCCGTCGCCCACCTGCGTGAAAACATCGCGGTGGCCAAAATCAATCTCTCGGATGATACGCTCAAGGACCTGGACGATATGGCGAAAGATGTCGGTTCCGCCTGACAATCTGAAAACGCGAAAGCAATCCCAAGCTTCGCAACGGCTTTGGTGGGTGGGGGGCGGATGCGTCCATCACGCGCCCGAATCTAGTGATAGGCGGTAATAGACAGTAGCGTCGAAAGCCAACTTCGCTCCCGAAAGCGGGCTTCAAACGTGCGCACCCTCGACGACAGCAACTAGGGTCAAGGAGCGCCCTGTATAGCTCGTCGCCAAGGACCGCTTATGCGTCGTTTCACCTCTCCCGGCGCTCGCCGCTGGTCAACTGCGAAGTCATCATCATCGTCCATCGGCGAACGCACACATAGCGGCGGTGGAGCACGGACTCGGCTTGGCTGGGCTGCCCAGCTTCGCCGAGCCTTTAGAAGTTCGTGCCACTGATGGCACGACTTTTCAGACAGGCTTGTTCTTCATTACGAGATGAGGGCTTCGCCATAAATAAACGCTATAGCGGCAGAGTGGAGTTGTGTTGGCCACAGGCACTTTCGTGAACCTACTGTGACAGTGTCAGCGCTGGGTTGGCATAACAAGAACCGCGGAACGCGGCGAGACGCACGCTAAGGCATAGCCAAGCGATCGCATCCAAGAACATGGAGTGGGAACATGACACACACCTTGAGCCGCAGGGCACTTTGCATTTCTACCGCCATCCTCTCGCTGGCCGTGACCGTTCCCGGCCTTTGCGGGGTCGCACAGGCGGCAGACGGAACTATCAAGCTCGGCCTCGTCGCGCCGATGAGCGGCCCAAACGCCCGCTATGGCGCGTTCTCAATGCGCGGTGCTGAACTGGCCGTGAAAGAAATCAACGACGCGGGCGGCGTCGATGGACAGAAGATCGAACTTTATTCCGCTGATAGCCAGGGCACTCCGGTCGAAGGCGTCTCCGCCACCCGCCGGCTGATCGACGAGGACGAGGTCGACTTCGTCATCGGCGACGTCTCGAGCTCCGTCACGCTCGCCATGCAGCCGGTTGCCGAGGATGCGGGCGTTCTTCTGCTGAATGCGGCATCCTCGAATCCGAAGATCACCTACGCGGCTGGCGTCGGCGGCTTCAAATGGACCTACCGCAACTATCCGACCGATGAGAACCGCGCCTTCGTCGTCGCGAAATACGCCGCCGAGCAGCGCGGCTTTACGAAGTTCGCCGTCCTCTCCGTCGATAGCGACTACGGCCGTTCGGCGATCGAGTTCACCAAGAAGTATCTTCCCGAGTTCAAGGGCGAGATCCTCAGCGAGGATTACTACAAGGAGGGAGAGGTCGACTTCCGCAGCGTGCTGGCGAAGATCCGGGATTCCGGCGCTCAGGCGATCATTATGTACGGTCTGGCGGACACCACGCCGATCATCGCGCGCCAGATGATCGAACTCGGCCTCGCCGGCAAGGTGACGCTCATCGGCAACGGCGAGTTCAACACAGAAAAGACCATCAAGTCGGCGCCGACAGCGCTCGAAGGGGCAGTCGAGGCGGCGGCATGGCTGCCCGCGTGGGACTCGCCCGAGAGCAAAGCCTTCGTGGAGAAGTTCACCACCACCTATGACGAAGCACCGAACAACCATGCCTATGTACACTGGGATACGGTCCGCCTGCTCGCCCAGGCGATCCACGAGGCCGGCGGCAATGATCGCGAAAAGGTCCGCGAGGCACTCTCGAAAATCAAGTACAAGAGCCCGGTTGGCGAGGTCACCTTCGATGACCATAACCAGGCGCGCCTGCCGATGATCCTCCTGCAGATCGAGAACGGCAAGCCCAGTATCAAAGGCGCCTATACTGCGGAAATCCAGTATCCCGCGCAGTAACGGCGATAAGGGGACACGGCCATGTTCTCGACCATCATCGAGCAGATCGTCAACGGCATCGTGACGGGCTCCGTCTACGCCATCGTCGCCGTCGGAATGACGATGATCTTCGGCGTGCTGCGAGCCATCAATTTCGCCCATGGCGAATACTACATGCTCGGCACCTTCGGGGCGTGGTTCGCCGTCGACTATCTCGGCCTCTCATACGAGGCATCGATCATCGTCGGCGTGCTGTCGACGATCGTCGTCGCCTATGTGGTCGGACGGCTCGTGATGCAGCGCATGGTCGGCGCCCCGGCGGAGGCCGGAGTGCTCGCCACGCTCGGGATCGCACTCGTCCTGCAGAACACCGTGATCCTCGTCTTCGGAGGCGGATACAAGTTCTTCTCCGGCGGCTACATCGAGCCTTTGTCGATCCTCGGCTTCAGCCTGGCAGGACAGCGAATTCTGATCCTCGTCGTCTGCCTGCCGGTCTTCATCGGCCTGGAGTTCATGGTGACCTACAGCCGCATGGGGAAATCGATGCGGGCCGTGTCGCAGAACGTCGAGTGCTGCGAAGTGGTCGGCATCGATGTGCCGAAGGTCGTGTTGCACACGTTCATCCTCGGTGCCGCGCTGGCCGCCCTGTCCGGCGTGCTCACGGCTCCCGTGAATGTCAGCGTCTATGGCGGCATGGGTGAGCTTATCACTTTCAAGACGCTGCCGATCATCATCATGGGTGGTCTCGGCAATGTCCGCGGCACGTTCGTCGCCGCGATGATCCTCGGCATCGCCGAGAGCCTGGTGGCGACCTATGTCGGGCTTCAGTTCCGCGACACGGTCGGCTTCGCCACGCTCATCCTGATGCTGATGTGGCGTCCATACGGGCTCTTCTCGACGCAGGCGCGCTTCTGAGCGCACCTCTCGCCGACCGTTACTCGAATTGAGGACTCGACATGTCTCTCGCTGATACCGCACAGCAGATACGCCGACGCGATCTTCGCCTGCCGCTTGTTGCTGCCTTGCTGGTCGTTGCGCTCGCCGCGCCGTTCATCGGCAGCCGCTACGTCACCCATTCGTTGATCATCGCCTTGATCTTCATGTTGCCGGCCCATGGTCTCAACCTGCTGGTCGGATACACCGGACTCCTGTCGTTGGCGCAGGCCGCCTTCTTCGGGATCGGCGCCTATACGGCCGGCCTCCTTGCGGTACATTACGGAACGCCCTTCTACGTGAATGCGGCAGCAGCCGGTCTGCTGGCCGGCGCCTGCGCGCTGCCGCTCGGCGTTCCCGCGCTTCGGCTGCGCGCAACGTCCTTCGTCATGTGTACGCTGGGTTTCGTGATCATCGGCCAGGCGATAGCCAAAAACTGGATCTCCGTGACCCGCGGCGACATGGGGCTTTCCGCCATCCCAAAGCCGCACTTTGCGCTGGGCCCGTTGTCCTTCACCGTCTCCGGCACCACGAGCTTCTACTACATGGCCCTTGCGATCGGTGCGCTCGCGACACTGGCGGTGTGGATGATCGTCCGCTCGCCGGCCGGCCGCAACATGATCGCCATTCGCGAAAACGAGACGCTGGCGGAGTCACTCGGTGTCCCTACCTGGCGCTACAAGCTGATCGTTTTCATCATCAGCGCGGTGTTCGCCGGGGTCGGCGGCAGCCTCTATGCACACTACTTAACCGTGGTCAGCCCTCTGACATTCCAGATGTATTATTCCACGACGATGCTGATCATCGTGCTTGGCGGTGGAGCAGGAACGATCTCGGGAGTCGTCTTCGGCAGCCTGCTCTTCGTCGGGCTAACCGAAGCGCTAAGGATCACGCCGGAACTCCGTATGATCGCCTACGGGCTGTGCCTGCTGGTGCTCGTCTTCTGGTTCAAGAAGGGCTTCGCCCCCGTCATCAATCGCTTCTGGGACCTGATCGGAGGTACGAAATGACCGGCCTTCCAATCCTCGAGATCGACAAGATCAGCAAGTCCTATGGTGCGGTCAAGGCGGTCAGCGACGTAAGTCTTCATGTCAACCGCGGCGAGATCGCCGGCCTCATCGGCCCGAACGGCTCCGGCAAGTCGACCTTCTTCGACTGCAGCACCGGTCTTCAGAGGCCGGACACCGGAACGGTGAAGCTCGATGGCCAGGACATCACCGGATGGTCGCTCAACCGCATCGCGCGAGAGGGCCGCATGCTCCGCTCGTTCCAGAAGACGGTGGTGTTCAAGGCGCTCGACGTCGAGGAGAACCTCATCATCGCCGGACAGATGTTCACATTCCCGTCGCTCCTGTCGACCTTCGGCATCGGCCGAATGTCGAAACAGCGGATATCCGGCCTTCGCGACCGGGCCCGCGAACTCATCAAGATGGCGGGACTGTGGGACGTGCGCCATCAACCGGCGGGCAATCTCTCGGGAGGACAGCAGAAGCTGATCCAGTTCGCCTCGATGCTGATGCCGGAGCCGAAGATCATCCTGCTCGATGAGCCGATGGCCGGAATCAACCCAAAGATAATCGAGCGCGTCATCGAAACGATCCTCTATGCCAACAGGTCGCTGGGCGTCAGCTTCCTGGTGATCGAGCACAATATCGACGTCGTGACGAGCATTTGCCAGCGTGTGGTCGTCCTCGACCAGGGCAAGAAACTCGTCGAGGGGCTGCCGCATGACATCATCGCGGACGAGCGTGTGAGGGAGGCCTATCTCGGTGGCTAATTCCGACCTTTCAATCAAGGACCTGCGCGCCGGCTACGGCACATTGGACATTCTCAACGGCGTCGATCTCGACGTCCCGGCAGGGCAGTTCGTCGCGCTGATGGGGCCGAACGGCGCCGGCAAGTCGACGCTCCTGAAGACGCTCTACGGCATGACCACCATCAAGGGCGGCATCATCGAATGGCAGGGCAGGAACATCGCCGGCTATAAGTCGCGCGCGATTCTCGGCGAGGGGATCTCCTTCGTGCCGCAGGGGCGCTGCAATTTCCCGGTGATGACGGTGGACGAAAACCTGCAGATGGCCGCCTATACGATCCGTGACAGTCGGGTGAAGGCGGACCGGGACTATGTCTACGATCTGTTCCCAATCCTGAAGACGCGCCGGTCGACGCTCGCCGGCAACATGTCCGGCGGCGAGCAGCAGCTTCTCGAGGTGGCGATGGCGGTCCTCCAGCGTCCAAAGGTGCTGCTGGTCGACGAGCCCTCCGTCGGGCTGTCGCCTGCGGCAATCCACATTGTTTTCGATGAACTGCTGCGGCTTCATGCGGCGGGTCAGACCATCCTGCTTGTGGAGCAGAACACCAAGAAGGCCATGGAGGTTGCCGAACGGGCGGTGATCCTGCGTCTCGGCAAGGTCATCTGGGATGGCTTGCCGAAGGACATCACCCATGACGAACTCGGCGAGCTGTTCCTGACCGGCAAGATGCGCGGCGAGAACGAGGCGGTGCACTAGTGCATGTCGCCCAACAGTGTGCAGCGGTTTTGGGATGACGACATGCACAAAACAAAGACCTGAAGCGCGCCGCGTGAGGACGTTTGAACGCGACACGCTTTAGAAGCCGCTGCCCGCAAGTTCACCACCCAGAATCGAGGAAATTCCGATGAGCACTTTCGTGCCTGCATCACGCGTGTCGAGGATCAAGGTATCGCCGAGCACGGCAGCGGCAGCCCGCGCCCGCGAACTGAAGGCCGCCGGTCGCGACATCGTCGACATGACCGTCGGTGAACCGGACTTCGACACGCCCGACAATGTCAAGGCGGCGGCGCACGCCGCGATCGACCGGGGAGAGACCAAATACACGCCGGTGAACGGCACGCCGGCGCTCCGCAAGGCCATCATCGGCGACTTCGAGCGGCGCCTTGATCTGCGCTATGCCGACAATGAGATCTGCGTCGGCGGCGGCGCCAAGCAGATCCTCTTCCTGGCCCTGATGGCGAGCGTCGAGAACGACGCGGAAGTGATCATTCCGGCACCCTACTGGGTTTCGTATCCAGATATGGTCATCGCCAATGACGGCAAGCCCATCATCGTCCAATGCCCGCAGGAACAGGGGTTCAAGCTGACACCCGAGGCGCTCGAGGCTGCCATAACGCCGAAAACGCTATGGCTCATCCTCAACGCACCCTCCAACCCGACCGGCGCGGCCTATAGCCGGGCTGAGCTCGAAGCGCTCGGGGAGGTCTTGCTGCGGCACCCGCAGGTCTTCGTTCTTTCCGACGACATCTACGACCAGGTTTGGTTCCGTGACGAACCCATGACGACGCTCGTCTCGGCGGTGCCGGAGCTGAAGGACCGCGTGCTGCTCGTGAACGGCGTCTCGAAGTCCTACGCGATGACCGGATGGCGCATCGGTTACGGAGCGGGTCCGGCTCCGCTGATTGCCGCGATCAACAAATTGCAGTCCCAGATGTCGTCCTGTCCGTCTTCGGTAAGCCAGGCCGCCGCCGCGCACGCTTTATCGTCGGACCAGTCCTTCGTCACCGACAGTGTGAGGATGTACAAGGAACGCCGTGACTATGCATGCGCGCGGCTCAATGCGGTGCCGGGTCTATCCTGCCTGATGCCGGCCGGGGCCTTCTATCTGTTTCCGAACTGCGGCGGCGTGATCGGCAAGAAGACGCCAGACGGGAAGATAATCGAGACCGACCTCGATTTTGTGCTCTACCTGCTGGATGGTGTCGGGGTCGCGGCGTTGCAGGGCGCAGCCTATGGCCTGTCGCCTTACTTTCGCCTGTCGATCGCGACGTCGATAGAGGCGATCGCCGAAGCATGTGACCGCATCGAACGGGCCGTCGCCGCGCTGCGTTGACCGTGTACCGGCCGGAGGGACTTGCGCCCTTCCGGCCGCAGGCTTTACGTTTCGATGAAACAAGAAGCCGGTAATCATGAGTGTCGATTTCAGAAAACTGAAGAGCTTCGTCAAGATCGTCGACACGGGCAGCGTTTCGCGGGCCGCCGGCATCCTGCGGACCGCCCAGCCGGCGCTCTCGCAACAGATCGCTTCCCTGGAGGCGCACTTCAAACACAAGCTGCTCATCCGCAGCAATGTCGGCATCGCGCCTACCGAGGCGGGGCTGATCCTCTACCGCCATGCGCAACTGATGTTGAAGCAGATCGAGCAGGCGCAGATCGACATCGACCAGGCCGCAAAGTCGGTGGCAGGCCGCGTCTCCATCGGGCTTGCGACCTATTCCTCCTCGAGCGCTTTGTCGCTGCCGATCCTGAAGGAGATGAAGGCAAGGCATCCCCATATCGTCGTCCATATCAATGACAGCTTCGGCCAGATTCTGAGCGAGCTGATCATGACGGGCAAGATGGACATGGCGCTGATTTATGCCGCCGCCCCCATCAAGGGCGTGACACTGCAGCCGCTGTTTCGCGAGGAAATGTTCCTCGTCTCGCCACCAGGCATCGAACTGCCGGGCGACAGTAGTGCGCCCCTTCCTCTCTCCGCGCTACAGGAAGTCCCGTTGCTTCTTCCAAGCAAGGCACATCTGCTCCGACGGTTGATCGACGACGCTTTGGCAAGGGCAAGGGCAACGCCGGAGGTCATCTCCGAGATCGAATCCGTTCCCGCGCTCAGCGCGGCGGTCCTTGAAGGCCTTGGATCGACCATTCTCCCGGCCTCGGTGGTCATGGAGACGGCGAGCTTTTCCGGCGCGCAGGTGAGGGCTCTGACGAAACCGGTCATCGATGCGACAGTCTCGCTCTGCGTGGCCGATCATCTTCCATTGTCGGAGCCGGCGATCGCCGCGCGGTCGGTGCTGCTGGAGGTCGTCGGCAAGCTCATGAGCAGCCAGCATCCGGGGATCCGGCCAGCCTGAGCGGTTTACCGCTCGCCACGCACGCCTCGTCGTCGCGCCCCATCGTCCAGTACGAATTTGGTCGAGCGCTCATCCGGCATTCACGGCTCGTCAGCGGCTCGTCCGGTTCTCGTGCTTGCCATAAGCAAACCCTATAGCGGCAGACTGTAGTTGTGTTGGCCAAGGCGTCGACCGTTCCCCTAACCTTTGAAGCAGACGTCGGGTCCGAAGCTTTGGACCTGCCCACAACGGCGCTTCCCGCGCCGACGAGTCGCTTCGAGGGAAACATGGCAAAACTGGCTTTCGACACGGGCGGTACCTTCACGGATTTCGCTCTCCTGGACGACAACGGTGATCTCCATCTGCACAAGATTCTCAGTACGCCGAAGAACCCAGCGGAAGCAGTCGTGCAGGGCGTCTCCGAACTGCTGGAAGAGTTCTCCGGATCGATCGCCATCGACAACCTGCAGGTCCTCGGCGCCACCACGGTCGTCACCAACGCGGTGCTCGAACGGAAGGGCGTCGAGACCGGGTTCGTCACGACGGATGGCTTCCAGGACATGCTGCGCATTCGCAACGAAGGCCGCTACGACCTCTATGACCTGAACATCAAGTATCCCGATCCCCTGGTGACGCGCGCGAACAGCTTCGGTGCCGCCGAGCGCATAGCTGCCGACGGGTCGGTGATGACCGAGCTCAAGGAAGAGACAGTTCGAGAGATCGCGGGACGCCTGAAGGAGAAGGGCATCCGCTCTGTCGCCGTGTGCCTGCTGCACGCCTACAAATATCCCCAGCACGAGCAACGCGTTGCGGCACTGTTGCGCGAAGAGGACCCGGACATCTTCGTGTCGCTCTCCTCCGAAGTCTGCCCGGAAGTCCGCGAGTTCGACCGCGCCTCGACGACGGTCGTCAACGCCTATACCCGGCCGCAGATGGCCGGCCACGTCGCCCATCTGCAGCGCGAATTCGCCAAGAAGGGCATCGACCGTCAGGTTCTCTGGATGACCTCCTCGGGTGGACTGGTGCCGAGCCGTCGTGCCGCCGAGCTTCCGGTCCGCCTGATCGAGTCTGGTCCGGCCGCAGGCGCTGTTGCCGCCGCCGAGTTCGGCCGCATCGCTGGCGAGGGCAGCGTTCTATCCTTCGACATGGGCGGAACCACCGCCAAGCTTTGCCTCATCCCGAACGGAGAGCCGACCGTCGGCACCGACCTCGAAGTCGCCCACTACCAGCGGTTCCGCAAGGGTTCCGGCTTCCCGCTCAAGATCCAGTCGATCCAGATGATCGAGATCGGTGCGGGCGGCGGCTCCATCGCCGCGAAGAATCCGCTCGGCCTCCTGGACGTCGGTCCGCGTTCTGCCGGCGCGCTTCCCGGCCCGGCCGCCTACCAGCGCGGCGGCAACGAGCCGACGGTGACCGATGCCGACATCCTGCTCGGCTATATGGGCACCGAGTCCTTCGTCGGCGGCTCGTTCAAGGTTTCCAGGGAAGCGGCCCTCGAGGCGGTGGCGAAACTTGCGAAGTCTCTCGACGTCAGCGTCGACCGCTGCGCCTGGGGCATTCACGACCTCGTCAATGAGTCCATGAGCAAAGCCGCAGCGATGCATGCGACGGACCTCGGCGTCGATCCGAGATCGCTGCCGATGGTCGCCTTCGGCGGCGCAGGCCCGGTCCATGCCTATGGCATTGCCCGCAAGCTCGGCATCAAGCGGGTCATCTGCCCGACCGGTGCCGGCGTCACATCGGCAATCGGACTGCTGATTGCCCCGGTGGCGGTCGATCTCTCCGCCAGTCATCCGATGGCGGTCGATGCGTGGGACATGGAGGCGATGAACCGGCTTCTGGCCGACCTCGCAGCCCAGGGCGCCGAAGTCGTCGCCGCGGCAGGCGTCGTCAAGGAGACCATCACCAACCGCTATACCGTCGACATGCGCTATGTCGGCCAGGGCCACGAGATCACCGTGGCACTTCCGGAGCGCGGCCTGCCACGGGAAGAGTTCCTGAAGCAGCTGCTCGACAACTTCTCGAGGCTCTACCGGGAGCTGTTCGGCCGAACCGTGGCAGCGTCCGTCGAGGTCATCACCTGGCGGTTGCGCGCGAGCGGCGAGAAGGATCAGGTCACCCGCCCGCACGAAGCTGAAGTCGCCGATGCGAGGAAGGGAAGCCGCCAGGTCTATTTCCAGGAAATCGGCAGCTTCACGGAGACGCTGGTCTACGACCATTACAAGCTCCCCGTCCAGCAAGCGATTACAGGTCCCGCAATCGTCGAACAACGCGAATCAACCGCAGTCGTCGGCCCAGGTGGCATTTTCCACGCGGACGCGAGCGGAAACCTCGTGATCAACATTCAGTAAGGAAACCACGATGTCGAAGCCCGCTGTCGATTTCCACGATCCGATCAATCTGCAGGTGATGTGGAACCGTTTGATCTTCATCGCCGACCAGGCAGATAACGTCCTCGGCAAGACGGCCTTTTCGCCGATCGTCCGCGAGAACCATGATTATGTAACGGTTCTCCTGGACAGCCGCGGGCGGGCCCTTGCCCAGTGCACATGGTCGATCCCCGTGTTCATCACTTCGCTGCCGGCAGCTGCCCAGAAATACTTCCTGCCCAAGTTCCCGGCCGGGACCTTGCAGGAGGGCGATGTTCTCGCCACCAACGATCCCGAGATCGGCACCGGCCATCTTCCGGACGTGACGATGATCACGCCGATCTTCAAAAACGGCAGGGTAGTGGCCTATGCCGGGTCGATCGCCCACCTGCCTGACATTGGCGGTGCACCGCTTCACTCGGAGGCAAGCGACATCTTCGAGGAGGGCATTCGCTTCCCGGTCGTCAAGCTAATGAAGGCCGGTGTCCCCAACCAGGATGTCTTCGACATCATCGCGGCCTCCGTGCGCCTGCCAACTGAGGTGCAGGGCGACCTGGAATCGATGATCGCCGCCAACAACGTGATGGGCCGCGAATTGCTGAAGTTCATCGACGAGTACGGCCTCGACGACGTCGACGGGCTTGCCGATGCCATTCATTCCCGCTCGGAGGCGCAGACGCGCAAGGCGATCCGTGAATGGCCGAACGGCACGTACAGCGCCGAGGTGCTTCTCGACGGCTACGACGCCGACGTGACGTTGAAGGCTAGCGTCATCGTCACGGATGACTCCATCCATGTCGACTATACCGGAACCTCCGACCAGGTGCTGCATTCGATCAACTGCCGCACGAACTATCGTTATGCGCACTCGGTCTATGCGCTGAAATGCCTGCTCGATCCCGAGACGCCGAACAACGAAGGCTGCATCGTGCCGATCACCGATGAAGCGCCGCTCGGCAGCATCCTGAACCCGCAGCCGTGGACGGCGGGCAACTCCCGCAACCTCATCGGCCATGTCATCCCGTCGCTGATCTTCAAGGCGCTGGAAGGCGTCGTACCGGACAAGGTCATGGGCGACAGTGGCGGAGCTCCCATCTGGGCCGCAAATTGCGTCGGCCAGCGTGACGATGGCACGCAGTACGGTTCCGTGCAGAACTTCCATGGCGGCCAGGGTGCGCGCGCCGAGTTCGATGGTCTCGATACATTGAGCTTCCCGTCGAACTGCAAGGTCACGGCGATCGAGATGTTCGAGATTGCCGTGCCGGCCCTGACCGAGCGCAAGGAGCTGATCGCCGACTCGGGCGGGGCCGGAAAGCATCGTGGTGGTCTCGGACAGCGAGTCGTACTTCGCAATCTCGGCAAGGCGCCGATGAGCATCTATATGGCGTCCGAACGCGTGCGCCATCCCTGCTTCGGGGTCGTGGACGGGCAGGACGGCACCCCGGGCAAGGTAACCCGGGAAGGCAAGCCGCACTTCCCCAAGGGCAAGGTCGTCCTCAAAACCGGCGAGCGGCTGGAGGTAGAGACGCCTGGTGGCGGGGGCTGGGGCCGCGCAGCCGAACGCTCGCCAGAGCTCATCGAGCAGGACCTTGCCGAGGGCTTGATCACTCCGCAGTCCGCCAAAGCGATTTATGGCTACAATGGCCCCTCGGCAGTGGCTGCGGAGTAGGAGAAGGCGATGGGTCTCATCCACGGGAAGATCGCGTTTGTAACGGGAGCGGGGACCGGGATCGGGCGCGAGACATCATTGCTACTCGCCGAAGAAGGTGCGTGTGTGATCCTGACCGGCCGTCGCCTGGAGCCACTTCAGGAGGTGGCGGATCTAATCGAGAGGAAGGGCGGCAGGGCCGCCGCCCGCTCGCTCGACATCGAATCCCGCGAGGCGATATTCGCCGAGGTGAATTGGGTGAGGGACGAAATCGGTCCGGTCGACATCCTCGTGAACAATGCCGGCAGCGCCAGCAAGGTGCTGAACGCGCGGTTCATCAGCGAGGAGGAGTGGAATTCCACGGTGAACGTCAACTTGACCGCTGTCTTCAACCTGACCCAGGCCGTGCTGCCGGACATGATTGCCAAGGGCGAGGGGACAGTGATCACGGTGTCCTCCCTCGCCGCGCTCAACCCGAATCTCCTGGGCGGCGCCGCCTATGGTGCGGCGAAAGCGGGCGTGAAGAACTTCATGACCTTCCTGCACAACACCTACCGCAACCAGGGCATCCGCGCGACGACGATCCTGCCGGGTGAGACGAACACGCCGATCATGGAGAACCGGGCGCGGCCGCCGCAGGCGGAAGAACGTGCTGTGATGCTTGATCCGCACGATGTCGCCAGGGCGATCGCACTATGCGCGACCCTGCAGAAGGGCGCCGTGATCCCCGAACTGCACATCTGCCCGACCTTCATGCGCGACACCTCGGCCGACATCGAGACCGCACGCTGGGTGGGTGCGCCGGCGGACGCGCCAGATCTGCCGAAGAAAGATAGATAGGAGGAGCACCATGAACGGCGCGAAATTGCGCGCTCGGCTACAGGCCGGCGAACCCATCACCATGTGCACGCCGCACCACGCGTCCTCCGGCCTTGCGGCGCGCCTGGTGGAGCTCGGAGCCGACTCGATCTTCGTCGATTGCGAGCACGGCACCTGGAGCTTCGAGGACGTCCGGATGACGTCGCAGATCGTCCGCTCCGTCGGTGGCGCGGCGATCGTCCGGCCGCACTCTCACGAGCGGCCGGTCATCATTCGATATCTGAATGCGGGTGCCGACGGTATCATGGTGCCGATGGTCGATACCGTCGAACAGGCGCTCGCCATTGTCGACGCCGTCCGCTACGCACTGCCTGCCGACCACGAGAAGCGTCTGGTCATTGCCATGATAGAGACGTTGGAAGCGATCGCAAATCTTGACGAGATGCTTTCGGTCGACGGCATCGACGTCTTCTTCATCGGCCCCGGCGACCTGTCGCAAAACATGGGCTATCCCCCGGCCCCGAAATTCGGTGAGGCCCGCCCGAAAGAGGTGATGGAAAAGGTCGCCTACGCCGTGGAGAAGATTCGCGGCGCCGGCAAGATCGCCGGCACTCTCGTGACCGCCGAGGAGCTTCCATATTGGCTGAAGCGCGGCCTCCAGTTCTTCTACATCCATTCGGATCCGTTCTTGCGACGCGGTCTTGCCGGCATCCAGACGGCGCTCGGGCGCTAAAGAGGTCGCAATTTCCGCTTTCGAACTCGGAGGTAACGCGCGCTGATCACCAGGTCCTCTCAAGGTACCGGTTTCGCTCCGGCGCGGCCTGGCCGAGCAAAGGGGCAAGCGCCGTTTTCAACCGCACCGTCGAGGCGGAAGTTCTATGCCGTACGGGCGCTCAAGGCGCAGGTCGTCCCCTGACGCGCTTCCGATTGTCAGCGGAAATCCCGAGCTCGATTACACCCTTACCGGCTGTTCTCTTGGTGGCCGCTATCCACGTAGCATCGTATATGTGCAGCCTTCGCTCGCGCATTGGCTCGTCCGTTGAGGATAGGGGAATCGGAAGTGTCCCCAAAGGCGAGGTGTCCCATCCGACCGGCGAGGTATGGATCAAGATATTGTCGGCGGCAATTTCACATGCGAGAGCAGTTGCAGAACGGTCTGCCATGTAGGCCTGGAAATCCCATAGACGATCGCCATAATGTCAGGTTCAGACCCGAGGCCGACCGCGCCCTATGCGGCGCGCGTTTCGCGTGCCAGAACGATTGATAAAACAGTGTGAACAGCAACCGCGGGCCATAGGAGCACGCCCGTCAAACCACCTGCGAGACCGAGGTAAGCCAGATATAGCGTCACGACAGTGCTGTAAGTCAACATGCCGACTGCCGGCGAATTGCGCCAACAGGCGCTCCCCAACGCGATCAGGGCAATGCCGGCCACACGCGTTATAGGAATGGCAGCGCCTGTGAGAGCTTCTCCGAGCAATAACAGCCCAACAAGCGATGGATCAATCAGCAGCGCCAGTCCGGTGGTGGCTTCGCCGACAGCGGCGATCATCACGCCTTTCCTCATCGCGCTGACTCCTGCTTGGCTGTCGAGTTCGCGCTGTCGCGCCCGGCATCGCGCATATTGAAAAATAGCGCTTCGCACGTTTTGCCGACGAAGGTGCCTCACCGCGCCGGCGTGTACCAGATCGGTGACGTATAGGCGCGCTCCGTGATGGTCATCGCCGTGCCCGGCAAGGGCTTCACCCCAAATCGTTTGCCATCATAGGCGGTCCAACGCGGCGTCGGAATTTCGATCACCCGGCCGTAATAGAAAGCGGATTGGGTGGCATCGAACTCCGGATCCTTCCACACGGCAATGAGTTCGGGTGCGCCTATTGTATTGGTCCAGGTCGCGTTCGCCTCGTCCACGGTGTTGCCGACCGGAGGAAGCTTTCCGTCGCTCCCCGGCTTGCGGTCACCTGACCAGGCGACGTCATAGACCTTATCGTGTAGGTTGCCGTCCTTGTCGAGCCAGCCCTTGACGACCTGATAGCGGTCGAGATTAGCGCCGATCGGATCCTTCAGCGCCGCGACAAGGAAGGTCGGTGCCTTGCCTCCGGGTGCGGCGCTGAGATCGCCGCCCATAGGAACGCCCTTGCTGTAGCCGATCCGCGCGGGCAGGCGATCCTCAGCGTCGCGCCCCTCGAAGTCCCAACCACCGAAGAAGCGCACAATCATCCGCGGTCCGGTCGTGGCATAGGTTTCCTTGCGCTCCATCGCGTCCCACAGGGATTCGCGCGTGTTCTCTCTCGCCCAGACCGCCGCATAGCCGGAGGCCGAAACCTCCCAGTCCATGATCTTCACGCCGGTCTTCGGATTGTGGACGAAGGCCTCCATCATCCGATGTGGGCTCGGCTCCTGCGGCACGGTCTTGCCGAAGAAGTTGTCCTCCTCCATCGCGCTCAAGCCGGTGTGGGCATCGCTGCTGCCGATGAGGCCGAATTTGTAAGGATTGGTGCCGAGTTCCTTCTCGAGCTTGAGGCCGTTTTTGTAGGCCGAGCGGGCATACTCGAATTCGAGCATCTCCTTCGTCTTCGCCACGCTGCCATCGAGATTGCCCTTGTCCCAAATCTCGAAGGCTGCAAATTCGTCGTTGGGCGACAGAAAAGGATGGGCCTCGCCGGTCCCCTTCGTCTGCGTGATCTCGTATAGCCGCTCCCATTTCGCCCGTGTCTCGGCATAGCCGCTATCGAGTTTCTTGCCAAAGGCCTCGACGACTGGGAACATCAGGCCGTTGCTCAGATTGCCGTTGTGGGCGATGGCCAGCACGCTACCGCCGGTCTTCGTTTCATAGGCTTGCATCCATTTCCACAACTCGACCGGGTTGTCGCTGCCATAGGGCCGATACACGGTAAACGGCACCACCTGGCTCGCCTTGTCGCCATTGTCCCGGAAGATCACGTTGCGGTGCAGATTGTTGCCGCCGGTGTTCGAGGTCCATTCATAGCCGATGAAGGCAGTGAACCGACCTGGGTCGTTATACTCCTCCGCCGCGGCGATCGTTTCTTGCCAGGCGCCGTGATAGGCGGGCGTTCCGGGAAAGTACATCAGGTCCTTCGGAAAGGTGCCGTGCGAGAATGCGACGATGATGGCAATCGCCGCGTCCGCACCCTTGCCGGACTGTATCATGTCGTACCATTGGCGGCCCGTCGGGTCGGCAAGGAGATTCGGCTTGCCCGCGAAGAGGTCGGGGAAGAAGCCCATGTTGTCGGAGTGATCGGCGACGACGAGAAAATCGAGTGGACGGGACAGCTTTACTGGCTGACCGGTGTTCGAAGTGATCTCCTCGCCGCGGGCGAAGCGATAGGCATCACGGGGGTCGAGGCGCGCGCCGAACGCGCCGGCATCCATCGAGAACGAGGTGTGCAGGTGCGTCTCCCCGAAGAACGGCCGCGTTGGAAAGTCCCGCCCGACATAGGGCGAGTAGGCCGGCGGGCGCTGCTGTGCGTCCTGGGCTTTCTTCTGATCAAGCGTCCCGGTGTCCTGTGCGAATGCCGGCAATGCAAGGCCGAAGGCGACCAAGCTTGTGAGGGCCGTACCGCGCAACAATGTCTTCGCCATGATTCCCTCCTGAAAGATCTATTGGTTCAAGGGTTTCCTGGGCTACGCTCGAGTTCGTCACTCGTGCCGATTGGTGTTATCGGTACCGCGACAGTGCGTGCAGTGAGTTGCGATCCTCTAACCGCGTGCTCGGCAGCCCTGACCGCAGGCGGCCTGTTTGCTACCTGCCCATGGGCCAGCAGGAACTGCGCCTGCCGCGCCGCCGGGCCATAAAGGCGGATGAGACCGAGCTGATGCGCCTTGCCGATCTCCAATCGACCGCTGGCGATCTCGCCGATCACTGTTTGGCCCGAGACCAGGACAAGGTCGCCCGGCTGCGGCCCGGCGACATGCATCTGGGCGCGAAACGTGCCTTCGCCCAGTTTGAAACGGCTCCAAAGCATCGGCTCGACGAGAACCACCGAGATGAAGATCGGGCGCACGTCCCTCGAGGCGGCCGCCAAGCGATTGCCGAGCCCGTCGAGTAATTGGAGCGTCCGTCTGTATTTGGCACCGAACATATCCGGGGCTGGAGCCGCCACCTCCAGGTTTGGGAGTTGACCCGCCGCAACCGCCGCCGAGATCGCGCCGAGAACGTGTAGCGCGTCCGGATAGATCCAGTTCAAGAGCCCGCGCGCCCTCGTCACGTCGTCATGGTAACCGCAAGCAAAACTTGGAACCGGGGACAGTGCGATTGCGGCGGCGAGCGACGCTGATCTGAAAGTGGACGCGATGTGGCTCTGTCGTCGCATCTTCCTCTCCAGCTTCAAAACATTGCGATCCGCTGCATCGTCCAGAACATGGCGACCGAGCCGATCGCGTAGGCCGGAACGCGCCGCCACCAGGCCGGCGGCATCCAGAGGGCGCGGCGCAACAGGGCAGCGAGCCCGAGAACGGCACCCACGAAGGCAAGCTGCCCGGCCTCGACGCCGAGATTGAAAAACAGTAGCGCGAACGGGATATGCCCCGGCGGCAGCCCGGTCTCTCCAAGCGCGCCGGCAAAGCCGAAGCCGTGCAGCAGCCCGAAGCCGAAGGCGACAAGCCACGGCGCCCGCGCCGCGATGCCCGCACGCGCCTGCTCCCGGTGCACGACCTCGACGGCGACAAAGACGATCGAGAGCGCAATCACTGCCTCGACGGGGGCCTGCGGCATCTGGACGACGCCGAGCGTTGCCAGCGCCAGCGTAATGGAATGGGCGACGGTGAAGGCCGTGATCGTCCCGATCAGCGGCCTGATGCCTTGCGCCAGCATGAGAAGAGCGAAGACGAAGAGCAGGTGATCGATGCCGAACAAAATATGTTCCAAACCGAGGATCAGATAGAGCCCGGCGACATCGACGGCGGACACAGCGGCGGGAATTGTCGCCGACGGCTCGCTCGGGGTCAGGCGTCCGGTCCAGGCGGTGCCATCAGCGTATTCAATGCGAGCCAGCACGTCGGTCATCGTTGCGGTAAGCCCGTCTATCGTCAACGTCTGTCCCTGCAGCGCCCGGGCGTTCAACGTCCAGGTCTCGATCGCAGCACCAGGCACCAGCCGCGTCATCGGCTCCGACGCTTCTGTGTCGCCGGAGAACACGGGCGTCAGGCCCAGTCGCATTTCTCCGCGCATCGGCACCTTCCAGAGCACGGAAAACGCGCCCCGCTGGTGTTCTCGTAATTCGAGATAGGCCGGCCGAACTTCATGCGCCGAAATGGGCCCTGGCAAGAGCAGCGATAACAGCCACACGAGGGAGAGGCAGCCGAGGACAAGCGATCTCATCGCGGGCCCTCCATGAGCTGTGCCAGCGGGCCGGCAATCGGCTCAATCCCTGAATCGGCGACGATGTCATATTTCTCCAGCAGTTCCGCGAAGTACCGCGCCTCGTATGCGCGACGTTGTTCTTCCCGCCATTGTTCAAGCACCTCGGCCCTCGCTTCCGCGAAGCTTCTCACGCTCGCGGGAACGACCTTTGAGACGCGCACGAGATGCAGTCCGTAGGCGGATTCGATCGGTCCTTTCCATTCGTCCGTGGGAAGTGCTGCGATAGCCTCCGCGAAGGCGACGCCGAATTGCGCGGCAATCTCGTTCTCGCTGCTGTTCTCAAACGCCGACGCGAGCAGCGACTGATCGCCCTGGTCGACGATTTCCGTCTGCCCGAGCTGCCCTGACTTGGCGAGCAGGCCACGAGCGTCTGCGGCCGGATCCGATCGCTTCGAACTGCTGAAGAATGCATGGACGAAGGAGACCCGCATTTCCCGGTGGAATTTTTCCTGGTGGGCCTCGTAGAAATGGCGCAGATCGTCTTCTTTCGGTTCCGCGATCCGAGCCGTGTCGTCGATCAGGAAGGCCATTTTCTGCGCCAGGCGTCGACGAATGATCGTATCGTCCTCGTCTAATCCCAATGCGCGCGCCTCGCGCGCCAGCAGTTCTTCCTTCACGAGTTCCGCGACAAGATCCCGCAACTCTTCCCTGGACGGCTCCCTCCGCCATTGGCCCGACCAAGTCTCGGTGATCCAGCGGATGTGTCCGTCATTGATCCGGATCTCGGTCCGCTCGGTTGCTGCGTCGCTGTTGTTCAGCCAGGCATAGGCGACAAACAGGGCGGCGCCGCCGATGGCGAAGTGCAAGAGAGGTTCCCTAAGAAGCTTCATGATTGTCGTCCCGCTAGTGCTTTGGTGTTCGCGCGATCGGGACAATATTCGCCCGGTCCAGCGCCTCTCCGATCTCGGCGGCAAGCTCTGCTATGAGTTCTTCGTATTCCAGACGTCGCGCGGCACGGATTTCTTCTGAAAGCTGGTCGACAGCCGCGAGCGCCTCCTCGGCGGCAGCAAGGTCGTCGCACATGACGCGGAAGTTCTCGTCCCGTCCGCAGAGTTCCTCGATTTGAGCGCCGCGCCAAGGAAAATGGCTGCTGGCGGCCTGCAGCCCGTTTTCTCGAACTCTGTCCAGCGAGCGAGGGCCCATTTCTCCGAGCCTTTGATAAATGGGAACTATTTGAGCGAGAGCATATTGCGTTGGACCAATGCTGGGATGTATTTTACGCGAGCAAACAGGGATGCGTGGCACCGCTGCAGCGGCCTGTCTGGGGGCAAGGCCATGGTTCAAACGCGATCCGTCGAAGTCGCTGTTCCAGACCCGACGGCGTTGCCGACCGAAGCCGAAGTCCGTTCGCAGCTAGCCCGGATTCTTACCAGTCCCGAATTCGATGTTCCGCAACGGGCGCGCAAGTTCCTCGCCTATATCGTCGACGAAGCCATTGGCGGGAGGGGAGACCGGATAAAGGGGTTCTCGATTGCGGTTGAAGTCTTCGGCCGGGATTCATCATTCGATGCACAAACCGACCCGGTTGTTCGCATAGAGGCGGGGCGAATAAGAAGAGCACTTGAGCGCTACTATCTCGTCGCAGGGCAAAATGACCCGATCATCGTCACCGTGCCGAAGGGCGGATACGTTCCTGCCTTCAGCCGGAACGGTCCGACGTCCCTCCCGGCGGCCAGCGGCGGTCAAACCACCACCACCAAGCGGGATGAAACGAGCGCCGAACCTACACCGCGTTGGACACAGGTTGTGCTCGCCGCCTTTGGTCTCGTCATCCTCGGGTTGATCGCGCTCTACGCCACTTGGGGAACCGAACAACCGGCAAGCACGGCGGCGAGTTCTGCCAAGGCGGGATCGACGGCGCCGGGCGTGCCTCGGCTGACCGTCTTTCCATTCGAGGATCTATCGGGGACCGGCAGATCGAGGGTCATTGCGAGGGGCCTCACCGATAAGGTCATCGAACACGTTTCCAAGTTCAAGGAAATCGTTGTGATCGCTGGCCGTTCATCCGACTCGACGGGAGAAACGTCCTTCAGCGGCGCCGTCGGAACTGGCTATGCCCTCTCAGGTGGCCTGCGGCTCGACGGCGACAAGCTGCGGCTGACCAGCCGGCTCATCAATCGGGAGGATGGTTCGGTCCTATGGGCCGAAAGCTACAGCGAGGATCTCGAGGTCCGTAATCTCGTCGATCTCGAGACGAACGTCGCCCGTGCGGTGGCGACGGCACTCGCACACCCCTATGGGATCATCTTCCGGTCGGATGCCTCGAAGGCTGCGAATGTTGCGCCGGATGACTGGGAAGCCTATCAATGCACATTGGCCTATTATGGCTATCGCGCCGATCTCAACCCGCAGTCCCACGTTTCGGTGCAAGGCTGCCTGAAGCGGGCGGTAGAACGGTTCCCCGGCTATGCCACGGCGTGGGCGCTGCTTTCGCTCACCTATATCGACGAGCTGCGTTTCCGATACCGCATCAAAGCTCCTTCTCCGCCGCCGCTCGATCTTGCCATGGAGGCAGCCCGGCGGGCCGTCGAGCTCGATCCACAGAACGTCCGCGGCCTGCAGGCGGAGATGCTCGCCTTTTTCTTCCGGGGAGACGTCGAGACGGCCTTGAGCATCGGCGCGAGGGCGGTTGAGATCAACCCTAGCGATCCCGAACTGAGCGCGGAATACGGCCTTCGGCTGGCGCTGTCAGGCGAATGGAAGCAGGGATGCGGGCGTGTCGTGGAATCCGTGCGCAGGAATTCGGGGCCACTCGGCTACTTCGAGGCATCGCTCGCTCTCTGTTCCTACATGCAGGAGGACTATGTCGTTGCTGAACAATGGATAAGGGCGGCCGACGTCCGGGCCAACCCGCTTTACCACTTCATTGCCGCGGCGATTTTGGGTCAACTGGAAAAGACGGAGGACGCCGCCAGGGAACGCCAGTGGGTCGAGCAGAATGCACTCGACCTTCTGAAGAATATTCGCCGCGAGCTGGCATTGCGCATCCATCGGCCTGAGGATCAGGCCCATTTCATGGACGGTCTTGTTAAGGCTGGCCTCTCTATTCCATAGCCCATTCTGGTCGCGCGTAGAGGCGAGTTTCCGCACCTCGAACACGACTGCGCTCGAATGAATTTTCCTCGCGCGGATTGGCAGAGCTTACGTGATGCTACATGTGCGCGGCGGATCTTCATATTAGAAACCTGCTGCCGGCAAAGCGTCGGGCTTTGCCCCGGATTTTCAGAAGAGGAGGCGGCGATGAACAGCCTGCCGCATGACCGATCATGCGAGGCCCCTCTAGGGAGGGCGCGACTTGCGTCTCTGACACTTCTGCTCGCACTTGCGGTCGCCTCGCCGACGCGGGCCGACGATGCAGACGCGAAAAAGATCCTGAAAACGATGTCCGACTACGTGACGGGACAGGAGCATGTCCAGTTGACGTTCGACGTCGACATCGAGGTGATCACGCCGCAGCTCGAGAAGCTGCAGTTCGCTTCCTCGGGTGAAGCAGCCCTGAGCCGGCCCGACAAGCTACGGGTGACGCGATCTGGCGGCTACACCGCCGTCGAACTGGTTTTCGACGGAAAGACTGCCACCGTCCTTGGAAAGGACAGCAACACCTTCGCGCAAGTTGAAGTGCCGGGGTCGCTCGACCAGATGATCGATCGGCTCAGAGCCGAGCACCAGATCGAAATGCCGGGCGCCGATCTGCTCCTTTCCAACATGTACGACGAGCTTATCGCCGGCGTGATCGAAGCCAAGCACATCGGTCGCGGTGTCGTGGACGGCGTTGAATGCGAGCACCTGGCCTTCCGCAATCAGGAAACCGATTGGCAGCTCTGGGTGGAACTCGGACCCAACCCGATCCCCAGGAAATACGTCATAACAAGCAAGACCCTGGCTGCCGCGCCGCAATACACGTTGCGGATCAAGGCATGGGATACGGAGACACCACTCGACGCGAAGACGTTCGCCTTTGGGCCGCCTGCGGGTGCGCAGTCAGTCGAATTCACGGCCTTGGCAGACGTCAGCGAACTGCCGCCCCCGGCGGAAGCGCCAAAGGAGCAATGAAATGGACATTCGTCGATCAGCAGTGCTCATGCTCGCAATTGCCGCCGGCACATTCGCTCTATTTTGGGGTGAAACCCTCCTTCCCGAGCGGCCGGCGGACCTCATCTCGCAAGCCGAGGCAAGGATTGGGCGACCAGCGACGCCAGTCAGCTACGCCGGGGTCGCACGTCGCACCACACGGCGGTCCGTCTATGCCGGAGCGGCCGCCGCGACCTATTATGCGCCGGGGTGCGTGCAGATCCGGGACGCGAATGGAAACGTCGTTGGCTACCGATGCCCCTAGATCGCTTTCCACGCACATCGCGCAGATGGCATCTGCCGGTCGCCCTTGGTGTGCTCGCGACGCTGCTCGCGGCATGTGCAAGCCGCCCGACAGGTGTTCTGCAACCGGTTGCGGCCACACCATCCGCGAGCCAGGTCGCTATGCTAGTGGCGACCACCCGAAGCCGTGCCGAGAAGCCGGGCGAGATATTCAGCGGCGAGCGCGCGCTTGCACCAAGCTTCGCCGAGATCACGGTGTCAATCCCGCCCGGCCGCAAAGTGGGCGAAGTCTCCTGGCCACGCAAGCTTCCCCCTAATCCGGCAACGGATTTTGCGACGGTCAGGGTGCAGGAGGTGGATCGGCCGTCGGCCGAAGGCTGGTTGAGCAGCTCCGTGCGCAGGAGCCCCGACCGCAGCGTCCTCGTCTTCATCCATGGCTTCAACAACCATTTCGAGGACGCGGTCTTCCGCTTCGCGCAGATCGTTCACGATTCGGTCGCGCGCAGCGCACCGGTGCTGGCGACCTGGCCCTCCAGGGGCAGTCTGCTGGCCTATGGCTATGATCGCGAGAGCACCAACTATACGCGTAACGCCGTCGAGAGCTTGTTCCAGTATCTGGCGCGTGATCCGGAGGTCAAAGAAGTCTCGATACTTGCCCACTCTATGGGTAACTGGCTGGCGCTCGAATCCTTGCGCCAGATGGCCATCCGCAACGACGGTTTGCCGGAGAAGTTCAAGAACGTCATGCTGGCCGCACCGGATGTCGATGTGGATGTCTTCCGCTCGCAGATCGCCGACATGGGCAAAGAGCGCCCGCGCTTCACCCTGTTCGTCTCGCGCGATGACCGGGCGCTTGCCGTATCACGGCGCGTTTGGGGCAATGTTTCGCGCCTCGGAGCGATCGATCCGGAACAGTCCCCGTACAGGGAAGAGCTCGAGGCGAACAATATTGCGGTTATCGACCTGACGAAGATAAAGGCCGGAGACAAGCTGCACCACAGCAAGTTTGCCGAGTCGCCGGAAATCGTCCAACTGATCGGCACCCGCCTTTCGACCGGCCAGACATTGACCGACAGCCGGGTGGGTCTGGGCGACCATCTCTTGTTGGCAACGACGAGTGCCGCGACTGCGGTCGGTACCGTGGCCGGGCTTGCGGTCGCCGCGCCCGTTGCCGCTCTCGATCAGAACACGCGAAACAATTATGCGCATCATGTCGAAACGCTCGGCGCGACGATGCCCGGCGGCGAGGGAAGCGGCAGAGCAGCGGCCAACGGATGCGATGCAAAGGGCGTGACATGGACAAAGGCCTGCGACCGGTAGCGGCACCACCAGGTAGGACCCCTGCTGAGGCGGGAAAGACACACCCATGAGGCAAGGCATGAAAAGTCTTCTGACCACGACGAAAATCGGGCTGTTCGACCAAGGCGGCCTTGAGGAGATTTTCCGCCATGCACGCAACCTCGTCGTCACGACCATTATCGTGGCGGCTGGTATTCACGCCATAGACAATGCGTCCTCCATGAGTGCGCTGGGAGTCTTTGATTTTCGCGTCGTGGGCTATTTTGTCGGGGTAATCGGTATCGTTCTATTCTGTCTCAACTTGGCGGATGGCCTCTATCGGCTATCTAAGGTCCGGGGGCACTTGTTCTTTCAAATTGCCACCGTGGTGATCTACCTGCTCGTCACCGTAAGAGTTGCACAGTTGATCGTGGCTCTCAGGACGACGTAGCCTCCGCCTCGACACCATATCGAAACATCAGTCAGTCGATAAATTGCAGGGGCGATTACATTCTAACGAGGATTGCGAAAAAGTGTTTGGCGGCAAAGATGGCCTTGAGCCAAGATCGAACCGGGGTCGAATCGAACCGCCGCAACCGAGATGGGGAACCTAATGAAAGCTAGCCTCGTTCGAGCTCTTGCTACCGCTGCAAGCTGCTTGCTAGCCGAAGGTGCGTCGGCCGCGGACGTCTTGTCGCCGATGATGCCGGAGGCTCAGCAGACGACAACCGATACGGGCTGGACCTTCTCGTTCGCACCTTACTTCTGGGCGGCAGGTCTGTCCGGCGACGTCGCGCAGTTCGGGCTACCTGCCGCCGACGTCGACGCCAGCTTCAGCGACATCTTCGACCATCTCGACTTCGGGGCGATGGCGATCGGCGAGGCGCGCTATGGTCCTTACAGCATCTTTGCCGACGTCATGTATACGAAGATCTCCGGGTCGAGCGGCACGCCGAGGGGCATTCTTGCCGATGACGTCGAGGTCTCGTCCGAGACCTTCGCCGGCTTGCTCGGTGTCGGCTACGCGGTTTTCGAAGACGATGCCATGCGTCTCGATATCGTCGGCGGCATGCGAGTGTGGTCGGTCGATACCAACCTGTCCTTCAGCGGCGGCATCCTTGACGGCGTGTCGAGGAGCGACGGCGATACCTGGGTCGACGCTTTGGCCGGTTTTCGCGGAACCTATTCTTTCACCCCCGAGATCTACCTGACCGGATGGGGCCTCGTGGGCGCCGGCCAAGCCGACCTCGATTGGGACGTCGCCGCCGCCATCGGCTATCGCTTCAGTGACACCGTCTCGGCAGTCGCCGGCTACCGCGCCTTGGGCGTCGACTACAGCAACGACGGCTTTCTGTTCGACGTCGTGCAACAGGGTCCGATTCTCGGTCTCGTGGTGAAGTTCTAGGACGTGTCGAGTGCGGCCTGACAGCGACCGACGGGCCCGCTTAACGGCTCACACGGGACATGCCCTACCAGATCGACCCGGTGCGCACGTCGCGGAGTGAAAAGGTCAGCTAAACGGCATGTAGCGAACATCTAATTTCATCTCAGCGCCTCGGAAGACGCCCGGCGGACCGAAATGAGCGACCGGTTCGGGCCACGATGTGCCGTAGCGCGAGCAGGTTCGGATGGCTGCGATGGGTCGAGCCTGTGTGGAAACGTGTTGATATGATAGAGTGATTCCCGTTGAGCGGGGGTCGGGATGAAGCGTTTCATTGAGGGCG
>NZ_LNQC01000030.1 GCF_001651855.1 Sinorhizobium americanum
AAGACAACGACCGACGCCGCGCCTTGCAGGCGCGGAGAGGATGTCCTTTGCTTGACAGACCCAGCCCAAAAAGAGAAGCCCCGGATTGCTCCGGGGCCGTTCGTTCGATGATCGCCGCGGCAATCAGCAACGGTCGATGTAGCGGCGGCCGTAGCGGTCGCGGTAGTAGCACTGGCCCGGCTGGTCGGTGACATGGCCGATGACGGCGCCCGATACGCCGCCGATGGCCGCGCCGACGGCCGCGCCGCGCACGTCGCCGGTGATCGCGCCGCCGATGATCGCGCCCGACGCGGCGCCGATGCCGGCACCCTTCTCCGTCTGCGTGCAGCTTGCGACCGACAGGGCGACCAGAACTAGTGCGATGGCTTTCTTCATATTGTCCTCTCCGATCTCTACGGATGTCAGCCTGTCGCCTCGTCCGTCTCTTGGGTGGTGGCGGCGAGACGCGGTCGCGTCCCGCCACTTGAACTTGCAATGCGGAAAATACCCCGCCGCCCAGGAAAGTCCACTGGAGGCGGCGCGATCGTCCGGCCGCAAGATAATGCGATCCTTCCTGAACAGGAGATGAAGGCGCTGTTTCCAGCGTTACATGCCCTCTCGGATTTTTTTGCCCTTCTGCGGCCGAGACGGTTGCGACATTTTGAAAAAAGACAAATGATACAACGTCGCCAATGGTCCGGGAGGAGCGGGCTGCTGGCAAAGGGCATTGATATCAGGACGCGTACTTCCGGTCGCGTGAACATATCTCACCCGATTTGAAGCCGCGCTCGCCTTGGTACGGACCACTCCGGAGGAGCGAAATGGCGAAAGTAACAATGACGGTCAACGGCCGCCAGGTAAGCGGCGTCTGCGACGACCGGACGCTGCTGGTGCACTTTATCCGCGAAAATCTCGGACTGACCGGTACCCATGTCGGCTGCGACACGTCGCAATGCGGCGCCTGCGTCGTCCATATGGACGGCCAATCGGTGAAGAGCTGTTCCATCCTTGCGGCGCAAGCCGCAAGCTCGGCGATCACGACCATCGAGGGATTGGCGCAAAATGGCGAGCTCCACCCGGTGCAGGCGGCCTTCAAGGCGCATCATGGCCTGCAATGCGGCTTCTGCACGCCCGGCATGGTGATGACGGCAGTCGACATGATCAGGCGTCACGGTAGCAATCTCGACGAGGCGACGGTCCGCTTCGAACTCGAAGGCAATATCTGTCGCTGCACCGGCTACCATAACATCGTCAAGGCGATCCTCGGCGCGGCCCAGGAAATGGGCGGCGCGCGTCAGGCCGCGGAATGAGCGGCAGGCCGCTACCTGTAGAACCAATCCAGCTGAATGTCTCGGGAGGAGATAGGCAATGGGCGTTGATGGCATCGGCGCGCGCGTGGCGCGCAAGGAAGACAGGCGGTTCCTGACGGGCAAGGGGCGCTATACGGACGATATGTCGGTGCCCGGCATGAAATATGCGGTCTTCGTGCGCAGTCCGCATGCGCATGCGACGATCACCGGCATCGACGCGACCGCCGCCAGGGCGATGCCGGGCGTCATCGACGTGCTCGACGGCAAGCAATTGCTGGCCGACGGCATCGGCAACCTGATCTGCGGCTGGATGATTCACTCCAAGGACGGCTCGCCGATGAAGATGGGCGCCTGGCGGCCGCTGGCCGACAAGACGGTGCGCTATGTCGGCGACGCCGTGGCGATCGTCGTGGCCGACAGTGTCGCCGAGGCGCGCGATGCGGCCGAGGCGGTGGTCGTCGACTACGACCTCCTGCCGGCCGTCACTGATCCGCTGCAGACGCTCGCCGACGGCGAGCCGCAGCTTCACCCCGAGGCGCCCAACAATCTGATCTTCGACTGGGAGCTCGGCGATGCCGCAGCGGTCGACCGGGCGCTGGCAGCCGCGGCGCATGTGACGGAGTTGAAGATTTACAACAACCGCCTGGCGCCCAATCCGATGGAGCCGCGCGCCACGCTCGGGATCTACGATGCCGGCGACGATCACTATACCTGCTATACGACCAGTCAGAACCCGCATCTGGCGCGGCTGGTGATGAGTGCCTTCTACAATGTCGCACCGGAAAACAAGCTCCGGGTGATCGCCCCCGACGTCGGCGGCGGCTTCGGCTCGAAGATCTACATCTATCCGGAGGAGATCGTCTGTCTCTGGGCCTCGAAGCGGACAGGCGTGCCGGTCAAGTGGACCTGCGACCGCACGGAAGCCTTCCTCACCGACGCCCATGGACGAGACCACGTCTCGACCGTGAAGATGGCCTTCGATGCCGGTCACCGGATCACCGCGCTGAAAGTCGATACCATCGCCAATCTCGGCGCCTATATGTCGCTCTTCTCCTCCTGCGTGCCGACCTATCTCTATGCGACGCTGCTTTCCGGTCAGTACGACATCCCGGCGATCCACGCCAATGTCCGCACCATCTATACTAATACGGTGCCGGTCGACGCCTATCGCGGCGCCGGGCGACCGGAGGCGACCTACCTGCTCGAGCGGACGATGGAGACGGCGGCGCGCGAGCTCGGCATGTCCCCGGCGGAACTGCGTCGCACCAACTTCATCCGCTCCTTCCCGCACCAGACGCCGGTGATCATGAACTACGACGCCGGCGACTACGAAGCCTCGCTTAACGCCGCGATGACGGCGGCCGACTGGAACGGCTTCGCGGCCCGCAAGGCCGAGGCCGAAGGACGCGGCATGAAGCGAGGCATCGGCATGAGCTGTTACATCGAGGCCTGTGGGCTGGCGCCCTCGGCGGCCGTCGGTTCGCTCGGCGCCGGCGTCGGACTGTGGGAATCGGCCGAGGTCAAGGTCAACATGGCCGGCACGATCGAGGTGATGACCGGATCGCATAGCCACGGCCAGGGGCATGAAACCACCTTTGCCCAGCTCGTCGCCGATCGGCTCGGCCTGCCGATCGACAGCATCAACATCGTCCATGGCGACACCGACAAGGTGCAGATGGGCATGGGCACCTACGGCTCGCGCTCCGGTGCGGTCGGCATGTCGGCGCTCGCCAAGGCGCTCGACAAGGTCGAGGCGAAAGCGAAGAAGATCGCCGCGCATCTGATGGAGGCGGATGAAAGCGACGTCGTCATCGAAGATGGCGCGCTGAAGGTCGCCGGCACCGACAAGTCGGTCCCCTGGTTCCAGATGGCGCTCGCCGCCTATACCGCCCACAACCTGCCGCCGGGACTCGAGCCGGGGCTGAAGGAAAGCGCCTTCTACGATCCCGCCAACTTCACCTTCCCGGCCGGCTGTTACATCTGCGAGGTGGAGATCGATCCGGAGACTGGCCGCACCCAGATCGTCCAGTTCGTTGCAGCAGACGATTTCGGCAACATCATCAATCCGATGATCGTCGAGGGCCAAGTGCATGGCGGCTTGGCGCAGGGTATCGGCCAGGCCCTGCTCGAGGGAGTCCGCTACGATGACAGCGGTCAACTGCTGACGGCGAGCTACCTGGACTACGCGATGCCGCGCGCCGACGACGTGCCGTCGTTCACGGTGTCTACCTCGAACACCCCCTGTCCGAACAATCCGTTGGGCGTGAAGGGCTGCGGCGAGGCTGGTGCGATCGGCTCGCCGCCGGCGCTGATCAACGCGATCACCGACGCGATCGGCAACAATCAGCTGACGATGCCGGCGACGCCGGAAAAGGTCTGGGCAGCGGCCCAGCCCGCCCACTGATCGGGAGGAATCAAGATGTACGAGACAAACTATCACAGAGCCTCCTCGATCCAGGAAGCGGTGCAGATGATGGGTGCTGCGGCGGAGGGCAAATATGTCTCCGGCGGCATGACGCTGATCCCGACGATGCGGTTGCGGCTCGCCGCGCCGAGCGACCTTGTCGATCTACGTCACATCACGGAGTTGAAGGGGATCGCCGTCGACGGCCGCTCGGTCCGGATCGGCGCCGCGGCGACGCATGAGGAGGTCGCCACGTCCGCCGAGCTGGGCGCGGTGTGCCCGGCCGTCTGCGACCTCGCCGGTCACATCGGCGATCCGGCGGTGCGCCATATGGGAACGATCGGCGGCTCGATCGCCAACAACGACCCGGCGGCGGACTACCCGGCCGCGATGCTGGCGGTCGATGCGGTGATCGTCACCGACCGGCGTGAGATCAAGGCGGGCGATTTCTTTACCGACCTCTTCGAAACGGCGCTGGAGGAGGGAGAAATCATCACCGCCGTGCGCTTCGACGCGCCGGCCAAGGCAGCCTACCAGAAGTTCGCCAACCCGGCTTCACGCTACGCGATGACCGGCGTCTTTGTCGCCCGGCGCAACGACGGCGAGGTGCGTGTCGCGGTGACCGGCGCCGGTTCGAACGGCGTCTTCCGGCATCAGGGCCTCGAGGCGGCGCTATCCGCCAACTGGTCGCCGGATGCGGTGGCGAATGTGGCGGTCGATGCATCGGATTTGCTGACAGACCTTCACGCCAGCGCCGCCTACCGCGCAAATCTCGTGAAGGTTATGACCAAGCGTGCCGTGGCGGCCGCCTGAGGCCTACTTAAGTCTCGAAAAAGGGCGGCTGCGGCCGTCCTTTGTCACAATCGCTTGACTTCGATCAAAGTTGAAGGGATTGAGTTGCGCTAGCTGTTTTGGAATAGTTCAAAACTAGGGGCCTTTTGCCGCAGTTGCGCGCGGGGGGGCCGTTCCGGGGTTGACCCCCGGTCGCTTTGAATGAAGAAAGGCGGCTGGGCATCGGAGATGATGATGGATTTCGAGAGTTTCTTTAATAACGAGCTGGACGGGCTGCATCAGGAAGGTCGCTACAGGGTCTTCGCCGATCTCGCCCGTCACCGCGGTGATTTCCCGAAGGCGACGCGCTACACGGCCGACGGTAGCCAGGAAGTCACGGTCTGGTGCTCGAACGATTATCTCGGCATGGGTCAGTCGCCGGTCGTCACAGACGCGATGAAGCGGGCGATCGACGAATGCGGCGCCGGCGCCGGCGGAACGCGCAACATCTCCGGAACCAATCACTACCACGTCCTGCTCGAGCGTGAGCTCGCCGACCTGCACGGCAAGGAATCGGCGCTGCTCTTCACTTCCGGCTATGTCTCCAACTGGGCCGCGCTCGGCACGCTCTGTTCCAAGATTCCCGGGGTCATCGTCTTCTCGGACGCCGGGAATCACGCTTCGATGATCGAGGGGATCCGTCACTCGAAATGCGAGCGCGTCATCTTCAAGCACAATTCGGTGGCAGATCTCGAAGCGAAACTGGCGGCGGCTGATCCGCGGGCGCCGAAAATCATCGCCTTCGAGTCGGTCTATTCGATGGACGGCGACATCGCACCGATAAAGGAATTCTGCGACCTCGCCGACAAATACGGCGCGATGACCTATCTCGACGAGGTGCATGCCGTCGGCATGTACGGCCCGCGCGGCGGCGGCATCGCCGAACGCGAAGGGCTGATGCACCGGTTGACGGTGATCGAGGGCACGCTCGGCAAGGCCTTCGGCGTCATGGGCGGCTACATCACCGGGTCGGCGGCGCTCTGCGATTTCATCCGCTCCTTCGCCTCCGGCTTCATCTTCACGACCGCCTTGCCGCCGGCGCTCGCCGCCGGCGCGCTCGCCTCCATCCGGCATCTCAAGGAAAGCCAGCGCGAACGCTTCGCCCATCAGGAGCGTGTGCGTCGGCTGCGCTCGCTGCTCGACCAGCGCGGCATCCCGCACATGGTCAACCCGAGCCATATCGTCCCGGTGATGGTCGGCGACGCCGCCAAGTGCAAGTGGATCTCCGACCTGCTGCTCGACAACTTCGGCGTCTATGTCCAGCCGATCAACTATCCGACGGTTCCGAAGAAGACCGAGCGGCTGCGCATCACGCCGACGCCGCTGCATTCGGATGCCGACATCGACCATCTGGTCGGCGCGCTGCATTCGCTGTGGTCGCGCTGCGCGCTGGCAAGGGCGGTCGCGTAAGCTACGGCGAACTTGGATCAGATCAGCCCGGCCGCCGTCTGCCGGGCTTTTTTATCCGCCGCGAAGACGTCGTCCATGGTCACGGCGGCCGGCAGATCTGAGAGCAGATCCATCACTTTTTCGACAATTTCGGCCATGGCGAGGAAGCCGATGCGACCCTTGATGAAGGCCTCAAGGGCCGTTTCCTTAGCGCCGTTCAGCACCGCACCCTGAATCCCGCCCGCCTCCATGGCGCGTCGCGCTAGGCGAAGTGCCGGGAAGCGCGTCTCATCCGGCGCTTCGAAATCGAGCCGGGCGAGCTTGGCGAAGTCGAGCCGCTCGATCGGCAGCTCGCAGCGCTTCGGATAGGAAAGCGCGTAGCCGATCGCCGTGCGCATATCGGGGCAGCCGAGCTGCGCGAGCACCGATCCGTCACTGTAGCCGACCATCGAGTGGACGACCGACTGCGGATGCACGATCACCTCGATCTGGTCGGGGCGCAGGCGGAAGAGATGGCGCGCCTCGATCATTTCCAGCGCCTTGTTGAACATCGAGGCGCTGTCGATCGAGATCTTCAGCCCCATCGACCAGTTCGGGTGGGCGCGGGCGATGTCGGCGGTCACATGCCGCATCTCATCGAGAGTCTTGGTGCGGAACGGGCCGCCCGAGGCCGTCAGGACGACGCGTTCGACGGCATGGCGCTGGTCGTTCTCCAGCACCTGGAAGATCGCATTGTGCTCGCTATCGACGGGCAGCAGCCGGCCCCCGCCCTTGCTGACCGCCTCGATGAACAGGCTGCCAGCGGAGACGAGGCATTCCTTGTTGGCAAGCGCGATGTCGGCGCCGCGCCGTGCCGCTGCAAGCGTCGGCGCAAGGCCGGCATTGCCGACGATTGCCGCCATCAGCCAGCCGGCATCGCGTTCGGCTGCCTCGGTCAGGCCGCTCCGCCCGGCGGCCACTTCGATGCCGCTGCCGGCAAGTGCATCCTTGAGTTCGCCGTATCTGTGTTCGTCGGCGGTTACCGCCAGTTCCGCACCTACCCGTCGCGCCTGTTCGGCGAGAAGCGGTATGTTGCCGTTCCCGGTCAGGGCAGCGATTTGGAAGCGGTCGCGCCCGCCGAGCCGCTCGACGACATCGAGCGTGTTGGTGCCGATCGAGCCGGTCGAGCCCAGTATCGTCAGGCGGCGCGTGCCTTTCTCGCCGGATGCCATTGCCAAATCCCGTTTTTCTTCTTGTTGAAACGATAGGCTCTACAGCCGAAATCCGCCGGCAACAAGGGTAGAAGCGGCCGCTCTTCTCTATCCGGCGCTCCTGGGGTAGGAATCGATGCGGCAGCAGATGCCGCAGTGATTGCATGAGGAATTCCGATGCTCAACGCCCTGACAGCCGCATCCTGTGCCTGCGTGCTGATCGAGCTCACCTCGCTGCGATCAGTCGGCGCCGAAAACGTGCCGCAAGAGTTGATCGGTTCCTGGCGCGCCGAGGCCGTCAAATCAGGCGAAGCTGTCGACGATCCGGAGATGGTTCTCGAAATACGCGAGGACGGTACCTATGGCGGCACGGGTGGCTGCAATTTCTTCACCGGCGTCTTCAGCCTTTCGGAAGGAACGATCATCTTCGGCCCGACCGAGGCGACGCACATCATCTGCGCTCCCGCGGTCATGGAACAGGAACAGAAGCTTTTCGACATGCTGAAAGACGCACTTGCCTGGAAAGTGGATGCCGCGACCCTTGCTCTGACGGGACCGGACGGCGCGTCCGGCATGCGTCTTGTGCCGGTAAAAGCGCCTCTCTCGGGCGGCAAGCCCTAGCCAAGTCCAACCTCAGACCTTGCGGGTCATACGGTCGCGGCCGCTGCGGGATGATAGACACGCCCCGGCAGCGCCCGCAGATGCGGACACTGCCTACAGCGAAGGTGGGGGACTTGATTGTCGCTCCCATCTTTGGAGCGATGCCTAGATAATTCGCCACGCGGAAAATTGTTCCGGGAACCGGAAAAGCGAAGCCGGCTACTCGGTACACCGACTCGGTACAGGTTTCTCCCCCGGGCCGGTGCCGCCGTCGCTCAGGATGGCCGGCAGATTCAATCGACCACTGGCGCAGGAACAATCGGCAGATCCAACCATTACTCCCTCCGTTGCAAGAGGGATCCGGATCGAGCGAAGGAGAAAGACATGGCGGAATCACATGCGATTTCCCGTCCGCAGCGGGATGCCGACTATCCGGGCCGGCAGGCAGACTGCATAGCGGCCCTGAGACCGGCGGTTTCGGACCTCGCTGCAGCCTCCCAGGACAGTATCGTGGCCGCCATCGGCGGGGAGATGACCGACGATCTGGTCGCTCTGGCACGCAAGGCCGAAGCGGCGGGCTGGAGCTACAAGGAAGCGTCTTCCGCCATCGAGACCCTGGCGCGCGAATATGAAGGCGCAAAAGGGGCGATCTTCGACTGAACAGCTCTGAACCTTCGTTGGAATGGCCCCAAGTCACGGGCCGCCGGTGCGGAGAGGGTGGCGCGTGCGAAAAATCAGCCGAAGCGCCTCAACTGCTCCGCTTCCTTCTCGAGCAGATCGGCCACCTCTTCCAGCGACATGTGCGTGGCGCAGAGGTGAATGGCGCATTCGAGAAAGCGCATCGACGACCGGCGCAGGTAGAGCGCCTCTTCCCGGGCGGTCAGATCCGGGAGCGGGTTTCTTCTGTCGGGGCGAGGATCAGACATTCGAAACTCCTTCGGTTCGCCTCGCCGCTGCGAGAGGAGGGGGTCCTCCATTATAGCCAGTCGGCGGCGATCGCGTAGACCAGAATGGTCGCGGCGAGCACAACGCCGGAGATCAGCAGCGACAGTCCGAGCCGCGGCCTCGAGGCGCGACCAGCTTCGGTGGCAAACGGGCGCATCGCATCGCCGAACTCGGTCGAGACAGCCGGTTCGCCATGAAGCTGCGCTGCTCTCGCTTCTTGCGTCATCTGCGCGTTGAGCGGAGTTCCCGCTGCCTCGCCGTCGGTCTCGAGCGGCGCCGCCGCCGGATCGAACCCCGGCCGCTTGTCGCCGGTCCTGCCGTGCTGGATGTCTCCGCGCAGCTGTGCCGGGTTGTTTGCCGTCTCGGGCAGCTTGGACATGCTTTTCTCCCTTCTGCCGTCAGAACAACCGGCTTGCGCACGGTTTGTTCCCGTCCGCGCCCTGCAGCACCGGTTCGCTCCGGAACCTCCGGAGGTCGGGATCGTTGGGGGTGCGGGGAACCGCGGTGCCAGCGGCATTGACCAAAGCTCGAGCTATGGACAGAAAGGCCTTCTACGAAGAGTGTTCGCGCATCCTCGGAGTTTCGCACGCTTACGAGGCGCGGCCCTACCGTAAGATCAATCGCTGGAACAATCGCCGCCCGGGCAATGGTCGGTTTCCCGGCTACGGTTTGATCCGGGCGTTCGGACCGCGCCATATCCAGATCGCACTGCGACAGCCGGTCGAGCTCAATCTGTTGTGTCACTGAGAAGAGGAGGCCCTTGTTGCACTGGAACGCGCAGCGAGCCAAGCTCGTCCCCGCGGGCCCTGAGGTGACTCTACGCCCGTTAAATCAGCGGGGCTTGTTTTCCGGAGGCCGGTCGTAGAGCCTGTCGATCTCGCGCTGCTGGGCTTCCTTGGTCACGGGCGGAAGCGCTTTCTGCCGCATGATCGCATAGGCGACGGCCGCGCCGAGGAGGAAGGCACCGCCACCGGTCACCAATAGCCAGAAATAGTCCATCACCATGTTCGGTGCCTCCTTGCGATAGAGCCACAGCCCGCGGGCGGGTCAGTCAGGCTTCGGCGTCTTCACCTCGCCGAAGCGCACCTCTTCGCGGGATGGATTGTCGTCGATCGACTGCTCCTCTTCGTCACTTGGAAGAGCCTCGTCCGGATCGACGTTCTGCTCGTCTCTGCTGCGCACCGGGCGTACGCGCCCTTGGACGACCGGTCGGACTTTCATGCTTTCCGGTGTGCCCGGCGCCTCTTCATCGGCGGGCGGAGCAGGGTCCCTGCGGGGGTCGTTCGGGCTGTTGCGTACCATCGGATCCTTCCTTCTTCTGAGAGAGGAAAGCGGAGACAGAGAGTTTGTTCCCGTGTTCGAGGCGCCACGGGGCTGGATGCTGCTTCGCCCGTCAATGCTTGGCTGTCACGCCGCGCTGATCTCGCTCCAGGAAAGTGCGGGTAATTTCCGCCGAATGCTGGTCGAGCCACTCGGCCATCTCGACTTCCTGCTGCAGGATGGTTTCGCAGACCCGCTTCGTCTCCTGATCGCCGGCATAGTCTGCGGCAGCAATGAGGATCTTGTAGCTGGCGATTTCCATGTGTTCGAACGTGTAGCTGGCAAGCGAGCCCTTGACGACTTCGTCGCTCACGAAGAGCCCGCTCAAACCCTGTCCGATGGCTACGATCTTGCCGCTGATATCCTTGACGGCGGAGGTCCCGCCATGCAGTCGCTCAAGGCAACGCTTGAGCATTGCGGCCTGGTCGCGGGTTTCCTGCAGGTGGCGATCGATCCGGGCTTTGAGCTCAGGATAGTTTTCCAGACGCCGGGATTGACTGGTGAGCATCGTGATCGCCTGTTCCTCCATGGCATGCGCATCCCGGAGCCAAGCCTGTAAGTGTTCGCTCGCCTTGTGCATCGCTCGTTCCTCCTGATTGGACGTGATTCAACCGGCCTTGCTGCGAAAGGTTCCGCGGGGGAAGGGTGGGGGCGAAGACCGCCGCGGAACAATTCCAATCCCTGGCGATTGATAGGAAGCGGCAAAACCGCAGGTTTGACTGATTCAATCACAGCAATCGCCGGAAGGTACGATGTCGAAAACCGTTGCCGCAGCAGTGATCGTCGCCCTGATCATGGTTGCCGTGCTCTGGACGATCTTTCCGTTCGACGGACCGGCCGAGGGGGGGCAGCCGGCGCCCCATGCGATCGACCAGTCGGAATGACCACCTCGAGGAAGCTCATGCAGGAAGAACTGAAGATTTACCGGCTGACGCCGCTCGCCGATCCTGAGGACCCGAACTGGCAGAATGCCAGGTACCAGGGTGAAGTGGTCGTTACCGCGCGCTCGAGCGGTGACGCCAGGATCGTTGCCTCGGAGGCTGAGCTCGATTTCCGTGAGATCGACGCGAAGCCGGCGGAAGGCGTGACCACCGACATGGCGAGCGCCTTTCGCAACGAAAAGCTCTACACGGTGATCGAAGAGGGCCCGGCGCCTCCGGGCTCGGACCGCGGCGTGATTGCCGGCCAGGTGACCGTTGACAACATTATTTCCACCGAGCTTTGAAGGCCTCCGGCCGGCCAGTTTCACAGACCGAACGGGAAGGTCTCGGGTAAGCCCGGTCCGACATGTTCGGGCCCGAGCGGGATAACCGGCGACGTTTTGTCGAACCAGACGAAGGCGTCGAACTGCCGCGGCAGCGAGGCATGGGCATAGTGGCTCAGCCGCTCAGTCTCCGGCCGGTAGATCACGCCGATGAACCGCTCGAGCTTCGGCTCCAGCAGACGGTCGCGGAGCTCCCGGTCCCGCGAGAAATCCAGGAGAAAGCGGCCGACGCCTGAATCATGGAAATGCCGCTCGTAACTGCCGTTGAGCGACGGCCGTATCGCCTTCACCTCCATGTCGCTTCCCCAGTCGCTGGCCGCGGCGACCTGTCCGTCATGGGTGTCGAAGCCGATCAGCGCCGCCTCATCGGGGAAATGCTCGCGGCAGAGCTGACCGATGTTGAGCTCGTCGCGTGCCGTTCCCATGTCCGTGTGACGGGCGTCGCCGATATGAGAATTATGGGCCCAGACGACGGCCTTGGCGCCGGATCCGCGCGCATTGAGAACATGCCGCAGCGTCTCGAACATATGGGTGTCGCGCATGTTCCAGGACTCGGCACCGGCGTAATACATGATGCGGTAGTATTTTTCCGCCGAGGCGACGAGCCGCGCATTCTGCGCCGCGTCCAGCAGATCGTCGCCGCTCTCCCGCCCGGCCTTTAGCTGTTTGTCCAGCAACTCGCGGCACTGCCGAACGACCGCCTCCTCGCATTCGCGGAAGCTCTTGCTCAAGGCCGCCCGGCCATAGGTGGAGGGTTCGTTCTGCCAAGGCGTCAGGCATCCATAGCGCTGGCGCGCGATCGCTCCCGCTTGCGGATCAACCTTGTCGAGATATGCGAGGACTGCGGCAATCGAGCCGCTCATGTTGTAGATGTCAAGGCCATAGAATCCCGCTCTCGACGCTTCGTCCTTCTCCTCGTTGTGACTGCGCAGCCATTCGACGAAGTCCATTACCTCGCGGTTTCGCCACATCCAGGTGGGGAAGCGCTGGAAGGGAACCTGCGGCCGGGCGCTCGGCGGCCGGTGGCGGACGTAGCGATCGACCACAGCGGCATCCGGCCAGTCCGCCTCGACGGCGACGATGGTGAAGCCATGCGTCTCGATCAGCCGGCGGGTTATGGCGGCGCGGGCGCGATAGAATTCCGATGTTCCATGGCTCGCCTCGCCGAGCAGCACCAGCCGGCGTTCGGCGAAGCGGTCGAAGAGGCGCCCGAAGGCGGGATCGTCGAATTCCGGCAGCGGTTCGGCCGCTTCGGCGATCAACTTGGGCAGGGTGCGCGTGCGGCCGGCTTTCGGACGCAGCTGGGTCTTGTCTTCCTGCCAGCCTTGCTCGCCGATGAGCGGCACGAACCTGACGCCGCCGAGATCGTGTTCCTCGAATGTGGCGGCGTTGACGCGGGTGATCTTCATAAGGCGCTGCTCATCGCGCGGGCCGACGGGGATCACCAGATGGCCGCCGAGATCCAGCTGCTCCTTGAGGGCCTGCGGCACGTCCGGACCGCCCGCCGCCACGAGGATCGCATCGAACGGCCCGGCTTCCGGCCAGCCCGTCGTTCCGTCGCCGACCCGCACGGAGATATTGTCGTAGCCGAGCTTGGCGAAGCGCCTTTCGGCGGTCTCGGCCAGGCCGGCGTGGCGCTCCACCGTGTAGACGTCAGCAGCGATGCGGCTCAAGATCGCCGCCGCATAGCCTGATCCCGTGCCGATCTCCAGAACGGTATCGCCCGGCTGCACCTCCGCCTTTTCCGTCATCAGAGCGACGATGAAGGGCTGGGAGATAGTCTGGCCATGGCCGATCGACAGGGCCGAATCCTCATAGGCGAATTCCTCGAAGCCGGGCTCGACGAAGGCCTCGCGCGGGACGATCCGCATCGCTTCAAGAACGTCGGGATCCCGGATGCCGCGGCGCGAGAGGTGGGACAGGATCATTCTTTCGCGAGCATGGGAAAAATCGATCATGACGGACCCTCCTGCTAGGGCGCAACCGCCGGCACCGGCGCCACTCAAGTCAGACAACCGCGAAGCGCACCTGATGTTCCCATGCCCATGAGGCATGGGGGCAGCCGCTCGTCGCGAGGACGATGCCGCTACAGTATCGGCTTGCCGCCGGTCACGGCGATCGTCGCGCCGGAGACGTAGCTCGACAGCGGATCCGCCAACATCACATAGGCCGAGGCGAGTTCCACCGGTTGCCCCGGCCGTTTCATCGGCACCTGCTTGCCGAAATTCATCACCGAATCCTCGGGAAGCGTCGAGGGAATGAGCGGCGTCCAGATCGGGCCGGGGGCCACGGCATTGGCGCGGATTCCCTTGTCGGCCAGCATCTGCGCCAGGCCGGCGGTGAAGTTCTGGATGGCGCCCTTGGTGGTCGCATAGGCGAGCAGGATCGGGTTCGGGGCATCCGCATTGATCGAGGCGGTGTTGATGATCGAACTGCCGGGCTTCATGTGCGGCACCGCGGCGCGGGTGAGAAAGAACATCGCATGGATGTTCACGCGGAAGGTCAGTTCCCATTCCTCGTCGGTGATGTCGGCTATATCCGGGAACGAGGCCTGATGGGCGGCGTTGTTGACGAGAATATCGATGCCGCCAAGTTCGTTCATCGCCGTCTCTACGATACGCTTGCAATGGTCGGAGGTCTGGATGTCACCGGCGACGAGGACACCCTTGCGTCCGGTCTCTTCGACGAGCGCCTTGGTCGATTTCGCGTCCTCGTGCTCATTGAGATAGGAGATCAGGACATCGGCGCCCTCCCGGGCGTAGGCAATCGCGACGGCCCGGCCGATGCCGCTGTCTCCGCCGGTGATGATGGCTTTCTTGCCCTGCAGCCGGCCCGATCCCTTGTAGGTCTTCTCCCCGTGGTCCGGCTGAGGATTCATGCGCTCTGTGGTTCCGGGCATCGGTTGGCTCTGACGCTCAAACGGCGGGCGCGGAAAATTCTCCATGGTCCAGGCCTCCTTGGTGATTGGATGCAATTGATGTCAGTCCGCCATCGGAAACGGCGGCAGCCCCCAAACTCGGGCTTGCAGGGCTTTGTTCCGATCGGAGAGCCTCCCCGGGCGGGACGTGATGGAACTTCGCCTGTGGGCTGGCGTTGACCAAGCGACAACCCTGAGGAGGGCGAGAAATGGCAAAAGTCGAGAACAGACCGAAGGACGTGCCGAACGTCACGTCGGACAGCGGCCAGCCCGTAAAGACCGACAGCGACCTGCATCCGGAGGCCGGCACCCCGCCGCTCGAGCCGGACGAGCTCATCAGGAAGCGCGCCGCCCGCGAGGCCATGCGCAGCAAGAGGGATGATTACGTCGTCGAGTCCGACCTCGAAGACGAAGACCAGCGCTTCCCGCTGCCGACGATGAAGGATCAGGATTGAGGCGGCTTACAGGAGAAAGATGATGAAGACCCCGAAGGACGGAGCGCCCGGCACCACGGAGCAATCGCCGCGGTGGGAAGGGCCGAAGGAGACGCGGCCAAGAGGCTATCTGCCGGCGAAGGACGACCCGGACCATGACCGGGATGCGGCGGGCGAGAACCTGAAGGATCCGCACCGAGGCAAGGTCTCGGACGTAGTCAAGACAAAGGACGACTAACCCGGCACGCGCCATAGCGCCTCGGTTCGTTGTGCATTGCGCGCAACGGAACCGAGGCGCTGTTTGTTGGTTTGAAGGATCGAACACCTTGAAACAAGCCGAAAGGGAAAGGAGCTACCGATGGCCAGGAGAAAAGAGTGGAGGCAAGGCGATCCCGATTGGCGTTCGCGCGAAGCCGGGCGGGATTGGTATGGTGATGAAAGACGCAGCCGGCGGCACTTCGCGCAGACAATCGAACCTCGCGGCGCCGACTACGAAAATTCCGAGTATTTCCCGGATGCCGAGTCCGGCGCCGGTCCCTACCGCCGGATGGGCGAGGACTACGGGCGTTGGAACCGGGATCGTGGCTATGGCGACTATGGTTCCGACTACGGCGATCGCGGCCGGTCTTCCTATTCGCGCTCGGGCCGGGACTGGGACGAGGAGAGGGGCTTCTTCGAACGGGCCGGCGACGAGGTGGCGTCCTGGTTCGGCGACGAAGATGCCGAGCGCAGGCGCCAAATGGACCAGCATCGCGGCAAGGGGCCGAAGGGCTATACGCGTTCCGACAGCCGCATTCAGGAGGATGTCAGTGATCGGCTGAGCGACGATGGTGCGCTCGACGCGTCCGAGATCGAGGTTTCGGTAACGGGCGGCGAGGTTCAACTCAGCGGCTTTGTCGAGTCCAAGTGGTCGAAACGCCGCGCCGAGGACCTAGCGGAAAACGTCTCCGGCGTCAGCCATGTCCAGAACAATATCCGTGTGCGGGGTGCCGGGGGAACGACCAGCGGGACCTCCGGCTGGAACACGGGCGGGACCACCCAAAATCTCTGATCAGCCGGCGGCGGGCCTCAGGATAAGAACCATATTGAAGTGCTACAGCGACCTTTGCGCGTCTAACTAGACGTGCGGCGCTGTAGGCCCGCCGCCACTCCGTTCATGGAAGCCTTAGCCTTCGGCTCCGCGCGTGCGGCGCGCGCAAGGAAATGAAGCATGCGCGCTTCCTCGACCCGGAGTTCCGGGTTTGCCCGCCCGCGGCGGCTGAGCTTGGCGGCGGAGGCTGCACTGGCAGCGTCGGCGAGCGCAATGATGTCCGGGTGGATGTAGCTCTTGCGGCAGATTGCCGGCGTGTTGCAGAGGATCTCGGCCGCCGCCTCGCACATCTCCCTGACCGTCGGGCGCTTGCCCTGCTCCATCGCCTCGCGCGCCGCCGTGAAGGCGGCAACGCTGCCCGCCCAGGTCCGGAACGTCTTGGCCGAAACAGGAAAGCCGGCCACCTCCGCCAGATAGCGATTGAGACGGCCGGAGTCGACGGGGCGCAGGATGTCGTTGTCGTCCCTCCACACGAAGAGCTGCCGTCCTGGCAGGTCGGCGATGTCCTCGAGCAGGCGTTGCAGTTTCGGGCGCCGCAGCCGCCTCTGCACCCTTTTGCCGCCCTTGGCGGTAAAGCGCAGTTCGATGCTGCCGTCGAGGAGCCGCAGATGGCGTTTCAGAAGCGTCGTCGCGCCATAGGTCGAATTCGCCTGGACATAGGCGGGACTTCCCGTCCTGAGATGCACTTCATCGAGGAGCGCGACCAGAGCAGCGAGCACCGTGCGTGCGTCGCCGGTTCCGCCTTCCATGTGCCGGCGGACCGTGCGCCGGATCCTCGGTAGCGCCTTCCCGAACAGAAGGAGCTGGGCGAATTTGTCGCCGCTTCGCAGCGCCTGCCATTCCGTGTGGTACCGGTATTGCTTTCGGCCGCGTGCGTCATAGCCGGTCGCCTGCAGGTGACCGTCCTCGTCCAGGCAGATCCACACCTTGTCATAGGCGGGCGGCAGGCCCAGCGACGCGATCCGAGCCTTCACGGCAGGATCGGTCAGGATCGAGCCGTCCGGTAGCCGGTAGAGGAAACCCTTGCCGGCGCGCTGGCGCCTGATGCCAGGCTCCGAATCGCTGACATAGACGAGCCCGCTTTCCTTCGGCGGGATCTCGCCTACGGCCGGAGCGCGCCCATTGCGGCTGCGCCCGCCGCCGGGCCGCACGGGCGCCCCCTGGCGGGCCGGATTGGAAGTGACTTGCAGCGGCATCGAGAGGCCCTTCCTTCCGCAAGTGATTCGATCGCAAACTAACGCGCCGCCATGCGGGTCGGGTTCCATGTCGGATGCGCCGCGGGGACGATTTTGGGGCGGCGAAGCCGGCACGGGCAGCGGAACATAATTGATCGCAGGCGGTTCCATCGGCACTTGCTCGAGAGGAAGACGCGCCATGAGGAAAGCACTCGGAGATGCAGTGGTGGTGATTACCGGAGCCTCCTCCGGAGTGGGTCAGGCGGCGGCGGAGGAATTTGCCCGGCGCGGATCGAAACTCGTGCTCGCCGCGCGCGACGCGGTGGCGCTGCAACGGGTGGCGCGAACCTGCCGCGATCTCGGGGCGGCCGTGCTCGTGGTGCCGACCGATGTGACCGACGCGGATGCGGTCAAGGAACTGGCAGCCAAGGCGCTGGCCTTCGGCAGGATCGATGTCTGGTTCAGCAATGTCGGCGTCGGTGCCGTCGGCCGGTTTCAGGAAACGCCGATCGAGGCGCATGAGCAGGTCATTCGCACAAACTTGATCGGCCACGTCAACGATGCGCACGCCGCCATTCCGGTCTTCCTGAAACAGGGGCACGGCACATTCATCAACATGATATCGCTCGGCGGCTTTGCCTCGACGCCCTTCGCAGTCGCCTACAGCGCCAGCAAGTTCGGCCTTCGCGGCTTTTCCGAAGCGCTACGCGCCGAACTTGCCGATGAGCCGGACATTCACATCTGCGACGTCTATCCGACCTTCCTCGACACGCCGGGCGTCGCCCATGGCGCGAATTATACCGGCCGCAGGCTGAGCGTTCCGCCCCCCGTCTACGATGCGCGGCGGGCCGCCCGCGCCATCGTTCGCCTAGCTGAACGCCCGCGCAGCTCCGTCACAGTCGGCGCCGTTGCCGACCTGGCGCGACTTGCCCATTTTCTCGCCCCTAACACGACCTCGCGCGTCCTGGCCCGCCTGACCTCGTCCTATCTCCGGCAAGCGCCGCGCGCCGAAAGAAGCAATGGCAACCTGTTCCGCGCCCCGCCAAATCCCGGCGGCATCGAAGGGGGATGGCGTTCCGAGCGCAGAGTCCCGATCGCCGCTGTTGCCGCCGCGGCGGTTGTCGGCCTGGCCCTTGCTGCGGTGATCGTACCCCGGGCCTCATACCGACGGCGCTGAGAGTCTCGCATGCCCGATTCGACGACAGTGGAGGAATCCTGCAATGAAGGCTTTGACCTGGCACGGCAAGGGCGACATCCGATGCGAGAGCGTTCCCGATCCGGCGATCGAGGACGAAGGCGACGCCATCATCAAGGTCACCGCCTGCGCGATCTGCGGCTCCGACCTGCATATCTACAACGGCCTCATCCCGGCGATGGAGCACGGCGACGTCGTCGGCCACGAGACCATGGGCGAGGTGGTCGCGCTCGGCAAGGCGGCGTCGAAGCTGAAGGTCGGCGACCGCGTCGTGGTGCCCTTCACCATCGCCTGTGGCGAGTGCTTCTTCTGTCAGCGGGGCTTCCACTCCGCCTGCGAGCGAACCAATCCCGATCGGGAGAAGGCGGTGAAGATGTGGGGCAATTCGCCCGCCGGCCTGTTCGGCTATTCGCATCTCCTCGGCGGCTATAGCGGCGGCCAGGCGGAATATCTGCGCGTGCCGCATGCCGATGTCGGGCCGATCAAGGTACCGGAGGAGCTCACCGACGAGCAGGTCCTGTTCCTCTCCGATATCTTCCCGACCGGATACATGGCGGCCGAATTCTGCGACATCGAATCCGGCGACACGATCGCCGTCTGGGGCTGCGGGCCGGTCGGCCAGATGGCCATCCGTTCGGCCTTCCTGCTCGGGGCCGAAAGGGTGATCGCCGTCGATACGGTTCCCGAGCGGCTGCGGCTTGCCGAAACGGCGGGCGCGGCAACGCTCGACTATATGAAGGAGGATATCTACGACCGCATCATGGAGATGACCCATGGGCGCGGCGCGGATGCCTGCATCGATGCGGTCGGGACGGAGGCCGACAGCCGAGCGAGCCTCGATTCGCTCGTCGACCGGGTCAAGGTCGCCGCCTATCTCGGTACTGATCGTCCGCATGTGCTGCGCCAGGCGATCCATTGCTGCCGGAACTTTGGCACGGTCTCCATCGTCGGCGTCTATGGCGGATATCTCGACAAGATACCCTTCGGCTCGGCGATCAATCGGGGCCTGACCTTCCGCATGGCGCAGACACCCGTTCAGCGCTATCTGCCCGTCTTGCTCGATCGCATCCGCATCGGCGAGATCGATCCCTCCTTCGTCATCACTCATCGAGGCTCGCTGGAGGAGGGGCCGGACCTCTACCAGGCCTTCAACAAGAGGGCGGACGGCTGCGTCAAAGTCGTCATGAAACCTTGAGGGCAACGTGCCCCCTCAGAACTCCAGGATCGCATAGGGTCGGCCCGTCGGCTTCTCCACATGGGCCGCGACGTTGAAGACCGGTGCGCCGCCAGGCGTCGTGCCTTTGTAAGTGCCCTTGTGTGCGTGGCCGTGGACGACGGCGCTGACGCGGAACCGGTCAATGGTCTCCGCGAAACGGGAGGAGCCGAGGAAGGGATAGATCTCTTCCGGTTCTCCCGCGACGGTCTCGGCGATCGGGGCGTAATGAAGCACCACCACGGAATGTTCGGCGCTGGTCTTTCGCAGGGCGTTTTCGAGGCGCATCGCTTCGTCGACGGTCGCGGATACCATCGTCTTCAGGGCCGTTTCGCCGAAGGAACCGAGCATGTGCCGCCCGAACCCGCCGACGAAACCCTTCGTTCCGGCGAAGCCGATGCCGGCGATCTCGACCGCCTGGCCATCCAGGAGGTGGACACCTGCCCTCATGAAGATCGACGAGATCTCCTCGACCGCATCGCATTGGTGGTCGTGATTCCCGAGAACCGCCACCACCGGGATCGTGCAATATTTCAGATCGGCGGCGAGCAGCTCCGCTTCGGCCGGCTTGCCGAGATCGGTGAGGTCGCCGGCGATTACCAGCACATCGGCGACTTTCGACACTTCCGAAAACAGCTCCGTATAGGAGACCGAACGATCCTCTTTCATGTGGAGGTCCGCAACCGCGGCGACTTTCAACTTGCCCATCGTGACAACTCCCTATTTTCCAGTCCGCATCTCGAGGTCGCCGCCGACATCGGCAAACCCCCATTCGGTCACGTCGATCTGGTAATCCGTCCGCGAGTACATCCGCCCGCGGCAGATTTTCGTCTGGGGCAGCGGGAGATCGCGCTGCGCCGCCAGCCGGCTCAGAAGCTCGTCCATCAGCCAGAAGGGGACCCTGTCGCGCTCCGAAGGGTAGATCCACCGGAAATTGAGCAGATGAATCAGCAGCACCTCCCAATGCGCCTCCATATATTCGAGCAGCCGCCGCCAATCGATCCGGTCGTGGGTCTTGAGGATCGTGTGGGCGACGTCGGCGCCGTCGTAGCGCTCGCGAAGCTGGATGAAGGATTTCGACCAGACCAGCTCAGTCGGTGAGACGATCGATACCCGCGAGGCGCTGAGCTCCACCGGCAGTGCGTGTTCGAACCAGGCATCGTTGACGAGCATGGTGCCGTTCGGGGAGGCGAAGATGACGTCGAAGAAGAACTTGCCCTTGTAGACCTTTCCGAGCCACCGGTCGTCCTCGATCTCGACCGAATAGCCGCGCGTCTTGAAATGCTTGAGGATGCGGGTGTAGTCGCCTGCCTTGCAGAAGACGTCGAGATCCTTCGTCGGCCTGGAAATGCCGGTATAGGCGCTGACGGCGAAGGTGCCGGCGATCAGAAACGGGATCTTGGACTTGACCAGCTCCGCAATCGCAGTGGCGACGAAGGCTTCGGCCTTCTCGTCGACAAGCTGCGGCAGCGCGAGTGGCGTGCGCGTCGTTCGCGGCGACTTCGACTTGGGTGGCATTGCCGATGGCATGCTTTCTCTCCTGCGAAGGAACACCTACGAGAACACGCGAGAACTCGGCTAAGTTCCGCAGCATCGACGGTGCCGCGTGCCTAGTTATGCGCCCAAAGGCCCGCTGAATTGCTGCCCCAAATCGATTCCGATTGAGGGTGGGCGCTGCCGGAAGGGCTCGGCGAGAGAGATGGTCAGAGTCAAAGGCGCAGCCGCATGCGGCTGCGCCTTTGGTGAGGCGAACGCTACAGCGCCGGCGGGCGGTAGCGCTCACGCTCGCGCTGAACCTCATCGAGGCTCATCGGCGCGGAGGCGGCGTCGAACGTGCTCCAGCCTTCTTCTGTATAGGCACGCCGGCGAACCGAGGGGTCGACGGCATGGCGGTTTCTGAGGATCGCATCGGCCTGCGGGACGAGGGCCTCGTCGACCTTCGCCACCACCAGCGTGCCGCCCCTGCGCACGCCCTCGGCGTAAAGATGCGCCTCCTCTTCGGGCACGCCGGAATCCGTCAGCGATCCGATGATGCCGCCGGTGGCGGCACCCGCCACGGCTCCGGCGACCGCGCCGGCCGCCGTCGAGGCGAGCCAGCCGGCAGCGACCACCGGCCCGACGCCCGGAATGGCCATCAGCCCGAGCCCGGTCAAGAGACCGACGGCACCGCCGCCGGCCGCACCAAGGCCGGCACCGACGCCTGCGCCTTCAGCCGCCCCGGAACTCTCGCCCGAGTAGCGATCGCCGACATTGTTGGCGACGATGCTGATATCTTCCGACGGAATGCCGGCCGCCTCCAGGTCGTTCACCGCCTGTCGGGCGTCGTGATAGTCGTCGAAAAGCCCTGCCACAGTTCTCATCTTCTTCTCCCTTTCTATAGCGCTGGAAGGGGAACGAGCGGATCGCCGCCCCGTTCCCGGCCGCATTCACGCATCTAGAGCGCGGTGACGTTGCCCTGGTAGTCGAGAGCGACGGTGACGGACTTGCCGTCCTTCATGGCGGTTGCACGCCAGACTCCCTGATCGTCGAGCTTCAGCCCCTTGACGTCGGCGTATCCGGCCTCCTCGATCCGCTCGCGCGCCTGGTCTTCCGTAAAACTGTTCTTGCCGGCGACGGGAGCTTCGGGGTTCTCAGTGCCGGGCGTGGCGATCGCCGGTGTGCTTCCGCCCGAGGTTGCCGATTGCCCAAAGGCCGGCATTGCTGCAGCGCTCAGGAGCACTGCAACGCCAAAGATCGTGTTTCTCATAGCCTTTCCTCTCTCGAGAATTCTTTTCCCGACCAACCAAACTGGCCGGACATTGTTTGGTTCCGAGCCGTGCCGGTGGGAATGCCGGGTAGGCGGGCGCCGAGGAGAGGCGGCTTCTTGCGGAACTTTTCCGAGCTTCGCCGGTTGCCGCAGCCGTCAACCGAGACCACTGAGGAGAGCGCAATGGCTACCAATGTAAAGGACGGCAAGGCGCCGAAGAGCTCCAGCGGAACGCATGGCGGAAACCGCGCGGGCGACCAGGTCAAGAAGGGCGCGGCGCAGAAAGGCGAGGCCAAGAAGAGCAGCCAGGCGGCGGGCAAGGACCCGCAACGGGGCAAGGGCTGAGGCCTTCAATCAGGGGCGCAAACAAAAGGCCGGGCTCAGCCCGACCTCTCATCGCCACCTCCCGCCGCTGCCAGTACATCCGTGGTCAGCGACGAGAGGGACAGTAAAAGCAGTGTAGGCGCCGATTGTTACAGTGGCAAGACACTCAAAAGGGGGTGTTTGGCTATGAGACGTCATGTTCTTTGACGTCGCGACTTTCGGATTCCGGCCGCAATCCGCCTGCCGTCGCGGTTGACACGATCCCACAACGCCGCGCGTTTTTATCAGACGCGCAAAGTCGCTGTCGCACTTTGAAATGCTGCATGTCTCCGGGAGCGCCGACGAGATCTAGCCCGCGCACCTCGCCATCACGACGTTTGAGCGAAGTTTGTCTCCCGCAAAACATCGCGTTCGGGCGGGGCGAAACCGAATCTATTTACCGGCATGTACCAGTTGGGGAGCGTGCTCGGCGCCTTCCACGAAGAGTTTGCCGCCGGTCCGGGAGATTTCGACGGCTTGGCTGGGCTCGTCCAACCGGCCTGGAATCGAAATCGTGAGGCCTCGGCCCTCGTCCAGTGTCACCTCGAAGCGCACGGGAGAACCCGCCTCTCCCTCCGCGATGGTGGTGACCACACGAAAATCGTCACCGGCTTCCGTGTAATAGACGACGCCATGGTAAGCGCCGAGGTCGATGCTTTCGCCTTGCAGGGCCTCAAGTTCACCCGCAAAGGCGCTGCTTGCCGTCACGCAAAGAGCCGCGAGAACTGTGTATCTGCACATCGTCGCCTCCCTGCTGCATAATTCCTTATATCGGGAATCGATTTAAGGACAAAATCATGCAGCAATTCAAAGTGCTACAGCACCTTTGCGCGTCTTGTACGACGTGCGGCGCGGTAGCCGAGAAAGGTCCGAACAAGACCTGTGCCTGAGGTTACTAGGCGTGCATAACTTCGTCTGTGATTATTCGCACAGGGGCTGACAATCCAACTCAAACGGAGACCGTGCGCCGACGGCCAGGGCCCTATTTCCATTTGCTGCCGAAGCCAAAGGAAGTAGATTTGGCCGAACGGAAGCACTGGCCATGACACGTTCGCCTGATTTCCTTTCGAGACTGGACAATAAGGCCGTTGCTGCGTTGTCGGAGCGCTGGATCGTTCGTAGTTACGCCCCCCAGGAGTTGATCATCGCCCATGGCGAAAGCGGGCGCGATGTGTTCTTCATACTTGAGGGACACGCCCGCGTGACCCTCTTTTCGACGAACGGTCGCGAGGTCCTTTACGGTGACCGCGGGCCCGGTGATATCGTCGGGGAACTGGCCGCTATCGATGGCAAGGCGCGATCGGCGACAGTCCTGGCCATCGACGCAACGCGTGCCGCAAGGTTGCCGGCGAAGGACTTCCGCAGCCTGATCGCGGAACCACCACCCGGAGTTTTCGTGGGCTCTCCTCGAATACCTGTCGGCGGGCATAAGGCACATGACCGACCGGGTTTACGAGTTCAGTACTCTGGTCGTGCGTCGGCGTCTCATCCTCGAATTGCTTCGCCGCGCTGACGAAGCGCATGCAGACGACAGGCAGGCCGTCATAAACCCGGCGCCCACTCATTTCGAACTGGCCGCCTCCATCAGCACGCAGAGGGAAGCGGTTTCTCGGGAAATGAGCACTCTCTCGAAAAGGGGACTGATCGAGAGACGCGGCCGCAGGCTGTTGCTCTGCGACCTTGCGGCCCTTGAAATGCTCGCGGGAAAGGAAGGGTAGCGGGCCAAAGTGCTGCAGCGACCCTTACGCGTCTGATAGGACGCGCGGAGCTATGGGACCGATTTCCTTGTAGAAGAACTGCTCGGCCACTGCATTCGCGGCATGGTTTCGACGTAGCGCTGGAGCAACCACAAGAGGATTACTCGCCATTTGGAAGACAATACGAAAAGCCATACCGATTTATTTGTCGGAATGCGGCCTTCAACGCGCACAAACCTCATCGTTGTTTGCTATACTCCCGAAGGGGAATTCGCGATGCTGCTCGATCGAGAGGGTCCACTCGAGGCTTTGCTGGCCGCAATACGGAGTGCGGCGGTCGGTCGGGGCAGCACAGTGCTGCTGGAAGGCGAAGCCGGGATCGGCAAGAGTTCTCTCCTGCGCGAGTTCGCCGAGCAGGTGGATAAAGACTGCCGGGTGTTATGGGGCTGGTGCGAGGCGCTTTTCACGCCGTGTCCGCTCGGACCTTTGCAGGACATGGGGCAATCGTTTGACCCGCGCGTGGCAGCACTGCTCGATCAGGCGGCTCCGCCAGAGCGCCTCTTTCCGGCGTTATTGAATGTGCTCCAGCACGCCAGTAGTGCGATCATACTCATCTTCGAGGATGTACACTGGGCCGACAACGCGACGCTGGACCTTGTGCGATATCTTGGTCGCCGCATCTCGTTGCTCCCCACCGTGCTGGTACTCAGTCTGCGCAGCGATGAAATCGGCGCCGATCATCCCCTGACGCACGTGCTCGGCGATCTTCCGTCCGCGTCAGTCACGCGCATAGTGCTTGAACCGCTGTCTCCCGCAGCAGTGGCCATACTGGCTGAGCAGGCGGGCCGCTGCGCCGCTGATCTCTATCGCATTACGGAGGGCAATCCCTTTTTCGTCACCGAACTTTTGGCAAGCGGCGCGACCGAGCCTGGGCGCGTACCGGATTCGATACGCGATGCGGTCTGGGCGCGCCTGTCGCGGCTGACAGCGGGTGAGCGTGAAGTACTTGAAGTGATCAGCATAGTGCCAGGCAGCGTGGAGCCTTCCCTTACCCGGGCTCTGCTCGGTGTCGAGGCCGAGGCACTGGTTGACCAGTGCGTGGCGCGCGGACTGTTGCGGCGAGACAACCAAGGGGACGTGACGTTTCGACATGAGCTTGCCCGGCAGGCGACGCTCGACCGGCTGGCACCGACCCTTCAGAGGTCACTCCATGCAAAGGTGGAGACAGCGCTGTCGCAAGTCCTCACGACACAAGCATCTACCCTGCTTTCACGCCGGGTACACCACGCGGCTGGAGCCGATGATGGGGCACGCGTTCTCGAACTCGCGCCGCAAGCCGCAGCGCATGCGGCGCGTCTGGGCGCCCACCGAGAGGCGGCCTCGCATTTGGCGATGGCTCTCAGATACGTTGCGCGGGCGGCACCGGAGCTGACCGCACGGCTTTACGAGGACTGGGCTTACGAGGCCGGACTGACGCTCCTCGTCTACGAACCGGTGATCGAGGCGCACCATCGTGCCATCGCGATCTGGCGCGAACTCGGACGCATCGACAGGATCGGTCCCAACCTGTGCAGGCTATCGCGGCTGCACTGGCGCCGCGGCGAAGGCCAGCCGGCAGAGGACTACGCAGAGCAGGCGGTGCGCGAAATGGAAAAGCTGCCGCCCGGCTCGGAACTGGCGATGGCCTATAGCACACGCTCTCAACTTCATATGCTCCACTATCGCTTCGACGAAGCGATAGATTGGGGGTTGCGGGCGATCGCACTCGCCGACCGATTGGGTGAGATCGAAACGCGCGTTCACGCTTTGAACAATGTCGGCACCGCGCTCCTTTTCGCCGCCCGCCCGGGCGGCCGCGAGCGGCTTGAGGAAAGCCTGGCACTGGCGCTCGAGCACGAGTTCCACGACCATGCGGCGCGAGCCTACACCAACTTCGCGGAATGCGCGGTCGTGTCCAAGGACTTTGTCCTGGCCGAACGCCTGTTGGCCGAAGGCATCGCATTCGCCAGCAGGCACGATCTCGATTCGGCAGCGCAATACCTGCTCGGTCGACAAGCGCAGCTTCGGATGGAGCAGGGCCGTTTTCGCGAAGCTGGGACCATTGCGCAGGGCGTCATGAATCTGGTACGCCTGCCGATGGTCATGCACTTGCCGGCGCTTACCGTGCTCGGAACTGTGCGTGTGCGGCTGGGCGAGCCCGGTGGTTTGGCGCTTCTCCAGCAGGCCCTCCATGAGGGATTGGCGACGGGAGAGCCCCAGCGTATCGTGCCAGTCCGCCTGGCGCTGGCCGAAGCGGCCTGGCTTGCCGAAGATCACAGTGCTGGTCACGAGCAGTTGACTGCCGTCGCGGCAATGGATCTCGACAATTTCCGTAGCTGGGACTTCGGCGAACTGGCGGTCTGGTGGCAGCGATGCGGTATGGCCACGCCGCTGCCGGAGTCGAAGGTACAGATTCCCTTGCCGCGCTCTGCCGAACTCCGCGGCGATCCCTTGGCGGCGGCAGCCGAATGGGATCGCCTCGGGCTTCCCTATGAAGCGGCGCTCGCCCTGATGCAGGTTCGCGGAGGCGGTACTGGGCCGGCACTGGCTCGCGCCGTCACGATGTTCGAGTCGTTGGGGGCGCGTCCCGCTGCGGCGCTGGCGCGGAAGCAGGCGCAGCGCTTAGGTATTGCGGGCCAATTGCCGAAGAGCCGCAGGGGGCCATACGGGACCGCCCGCCGTCACCCGCTCGGGCTGACGCGGCACGAACAACAAGTGCTCGCCTTGATCGCGGTGGGCATGAGCAACAAGGAAGCCGCCCAGCGTCTGTCACGCTCTCCGCGCACGATCGAGCATCAGGTCTCGGCCGTGCTTGGCAAATTCAACGCCGCCAACCGGATGGAAGTGCTCCTGCGCCTGCGCGGCGAGCCATGGCTCCTGTCAACCGCCGACGCGCTGCAAACTGTCGAAAACTAGGCAAGCTCGCGAAATTTAGGGAACCGGCGCCCGGCAAATTGGGGGCCGGTACCGATGTGACTTGGCGGCTGCACGCATAGGCTCCGATGATGGGAAAAGACTGCCCAGACAGTCTATTGCGGAGGAGGAGAAACGATGACCAGATGTTCTACCGCATGCGCAATGGCATTACTCGCCATGACAGGGGTTGCCGGCGCGTCAGAACTGGCGCCGGGAAATGGCCACAGCGTTCATCTCGGTCTCTTCGATGGTGCGGTGTATTACACGGTCGAGAAAGACGGCTATCGGGTGGTTGCGACTTTGGCCTCTGGAGCGGAAACGCAGCCGATACGCTTCGTGTCCACACTCGGACCGGGGGAGCGGCTGATGATCTCTGTGCCGCAAGCCATCGGCCAGCCGTCTGCCGACTTCGAAATCATACGCGAGGGCGAAATTCTCCACGTGCAGGAGCCCAGCGGCAATCTGATCGACAGCGTCGCAACCAGCGCCGTACTCAAGGAGTGACTCTTTTTGGGTCAAAGATATCTCGGGTGATTCGTGCGCGCTTCACTCAGGAGATGCCGGCCGAGCAGCCCGCCCCCTCACCACCGCAGGAATGCGAATTCGGGACGTCGACCATCGTACACGCGGCCGATCGCCTCCTAAACGCCTTCCTGTGGAAGATGCGTCCATTGCAACCGCAGCACCTGGTTCTATTCGCCCTCGCCTGTGGCTTCGCGCTCGGTTCCGGGGGATTTTCGCAGGACGCCGCGGCCGACAAGCTCTATAAAGTTGTCGATGGCATGGCCGATGCGCGGACCTACAATGGTTACCGACGTTATCATGGCGGGTGCAACCATTGCCACGGCCCCGATGGAGTGGGCTCGACCATTGCGTCCTCTCTTGTCGACCGGCCGCTCGATATCGAGAACTTCAGGCGCGTTGTTCGCGACGGCCAGAGCAGCAGCGAAAACTCGTTCATGAAAGGGTTCGCCGACGACCCCAATTTCGCGCCTTATATCGACGACATTTACGCCTATCTGCAGGCCCGCGCCGACGGCGCACTCGGCCGGGGGCGGCCAAAGAGACTGGAGCCGTAGAGCCGCTTCGACAACGTAGAAGCTTGATTTCCGGAGGGCGAAGCGTTCTCAAGAGCGCTGGCGCAAAAGGACCTTCGGGAGTCTCCCGATCAGACACGTTCTGCGCTTAGGTGATTATTGGGATTCAATTTGAATGGTGATCCCGGCGCGATTCGAACGCGCGACCCCCAGATTAGGAATCTGGTGCTCTATCCTGCTGAGCTACGGGACCACTCGGCATAAACCCATACAAAAGCGAGGCCTCTTCGCCAAGTGTTTTTGCGTGTGCGGCCGGAGATTTGCCGTGCGTCGAGTCCGATGCGTCGATGCGAAATCAGGGGGCTAGCATCATCGACGGGGTGAATGCTAAGCAGGGGCCGGCGGCGGTCGGAGGAGATGCCGCCCTTTCCCGCAGCTCATCCATCCTGGGGACCTGATCCGCGCATGTTTATCGGAATCGATTGGGGCGGCACCAAAATGGAAGTCATCGCGCTTAGCCGCGATGGCGAGACGCGTGCCCGGCACCGGGTCGCAACCCCGACCAGCGGCTATGACGCGTGCGTCCGCGCCGTGGTCGATCTGGTCGCTGCCGCCGAAGAGACGGCCGGCCAACGCGGCTCGATCGGCATAGGCATTCCCGGCAGTCCCAATCCGCGCACGGGGATCGTACGCAACTCCAACGCCGTGCTCATCAACGGCAAGCCGCTCGGGCGCGACCTCGAGGCCGTACTGGGACGCAAGGTGCGTCTTGCCAACGACGCCAATTGCCTGGCGGTCTCCGAGGCGGTCGACGGGGCCGGCAAGGATGCGCATGTCGTATTCGGCATCATCGTCGGCACCGGCCATGGCGGCGGGCTGGCGATCGGCAAGAAGGTGCATGCCGGCTATCAGGGCATCGCCGCGGAGATCGGCCATTATCCGCTGCCCTGGATGACCAAGGACGAATATCCCGGGCATAAATGCTGGTGCGGCAAGCTCGGCTGCCTCGACATGTATGCCTGCGGCACCGGGGTCGAACTCGACTATCGCCTGACGACCGGCACCGACCGCCGCGGCCGCGACATCATCGAGGCGAAGCGTGCCGGCGATCCCATTGCGACCGGGGTCTACGCCCGCTTCGTCGACCGGCTTGCCCGCAGCCTGGCGCTTCTGACCAATATCGTCGATCCGGACGTCTTCGTGCTCGGCGGCGGCATGTCGAATGTCGACGAGATCTATGGCGAATTGCCGGGTCTGATCACCAAATACCTGTTCGGCGACAGTTTCGAGACGCCGATCCGCAAGGCCGTGCACGGCGACAGTTCCGGCGTGCGCGGCGCCGCCTGGCTCTGGAAGGAATAGCGCGTGCCGAGGCTTGGCGGCGGCAGGCCAGAAGGGGGCATCGCCCCTCCAATTCGATCATGACAAGCGGAGGCATCATGAACATCGACAATGATCTGCGCCGGATCGCGCTCCAGGAACAGGAATTGCAGTTCGAGCGCTTCGATCTCGACACGGCCTGGACGCTCGGATCGACGCTCCGCCGCATGGCGGCCGAGCGCAAGCTCGGCGTCGTCATCGACATCACGCTTTTCTCCATGCAGGTCTTCTACGCGGCGCTCGATGGGGCGACACCGGACAACCCGAACTGGGTGCGGCGCAAGCGCAACACGGTCTTCCGGCTGTTCAAGAGCAGCTACGCCACAGGCCTTAGCCTGTTGAAGCAGCAGACCAACCTGCAGGCGAAGCTCGGCCTGCCGGATCAAGAGTTCGCCGCGCATGGTGGCAGCTTCCCGATCGTCGTGAAGGGAACCGGTTGCATCGGCGCCATCACGGTGTCGGGCTTGCCGCAGCGCGACGATCACAATCTCGTCGTCGAGGCGCTCGCCGAACTTCTCGGCGCGGATCACGACGGGCTGAAACTCGAAACCTGATGCGCGGGCCAATGGACATTTCATTAAGGGCGAGGGAGCTCGGCCGCTGGCTCGCGGAAGCCGCTTTGCCGCTCTGGCGCGACAAGGGGTTTGATGCGGCTGGCGGCGGTTTCGTCGAGACGATCGACATGGCCGGCGAGCCGACGCGGGCCGATCGCCGCTCGCGCGTCCAGCCCCGCCAGGTCTATTGCTTCGCGGAGGCGGGGCAGCGCGGCTGGCGCGGCGACTGGCGTACGGTCGCTGAAAGCGGGCTTTCCTATTTTGATCGGGTCTACCGGCAGCCGAGCGGCTTCTATGGCGCGCTTGCCAATGCCGACGGGGAAATCATCGATCCGTCCTTCGACCTCTACAACCAGGCCTTTGCCCTGCTTGCCTTCGCCTATCTCGCCGAGGTGATCCCGGAGCGGAAGACCGAGATGGTCGGGCGCAGCAACGATCTTCGACGCAGGCTGGAGGCCCATTGCAAGCATCCGGTCGCCGGCTTCGAGGAGGACGAGCCGCCGCGCCTGCCGCTCGGCTCCAACCCGCATATGCACCTCTTCGAGGCCTGCCTCGCCAGCGAAGCGGTCGACGGATTCGACCGGGTCGCTTGGCCCAATCTCGCCGACGAGATCGCTCATCTGGCGATGGATTGCTTCATCGACGCCGAAACCGGCGTGCTGCGCGAGTTCTTCGATCACGACTGGACAGCCTTTCCGGGCGAAAAGGGCCGCATCGTCGAACCCGGCCACCAATTCGAATGGGCATGGCTGCTCCTGCGCTGGGCGGAGCGGCGCGGCAATGCCGAAGCGATCGTCAAGGCGCGCCGGCTTTTCGAGATCGGCGAAACACACGGTATCTGCGGCAAGCGCGACGTGGCGATCATGACGCTCTTCGACGACCTGTCGGTCGCCGACCCGGTGGCGCGCCTCTGGCCGCAGACGGAATGGCTGAAGGCGGCGATCCGCTTCGCTTCGCTTTCCGACGGCAGCGAGCGGCAGCGCTACCTTGCCTCGGCCTCACGTGCGGCCGCGGCGCTGCAGCGCTTTCTGGAGACGCCGATCCCCGGCCTCTGGCGCGACAAGCAGAAGGCCGACGGCAGCTTCGTCGACGAACCCGCGCCGGCCAGCAGCTTCTACCATATCCTCTGCGCGATCTATGAAGTCGAGGATTGCCTGAAGCGGATGTGAAGCATCGACTCCGGTTTTCGCCTTTGATGGCCTGCCGCGCCCGCGGCGGGCTTCTCTTTTTGGGCTGGGTCTGTCAAGCAAAGGACATCCTCTCCGCGCCTACAAGGCGCGGCGTCGGTCGTTGTCT
>NZ_LNQC01000031.1 GCF_001651855.1 Sinorhizobium americanum
ATTGGAGCCTGCCCGGAAGACCGATCTCCCGCTACTCCCATCAAGGGAGGCCGCCGGAGCCCCAATCATCCGATCTTTTTCTTTGGCACGGGCGGTAGGGATGGCGTTCTTCGTCAGGAATTGGCGTCGAGCGGTTCAGCGCTGATAGCAACCGGTTGCTCCTGGTCCTGCCGAAACGGGCGGAAGCTCATGCGATGCAACGAACAGGGTCCGTGGCTGTCGATGGCGTTTCGGTGCCGGACGGTGGCATAGCCTGCGTGCATGGCAAAGCCATAGGCGGGAAAGGTCGCGTCGGCGCGCGCCATCATCCGGTCGCGGGTGACCTTTGCGACGATGGAAGCGGCAGCGATCGACACGGAGCGGGAATCGCCCTTGATGATCGCCTTCGCGTGGCAGGCGAGGCCCTGCGGAACGTCGCGGCCATCGATGAGCGCGAAGCGCGCCGCAACCGAGAGGCCGTCGATCGCGCGGCGCATGGCGTCGAGGCTCGCCTTGAGGATGTCGGTTGCGTCGATATGTGCGGCCGAGGACGAGGCGATCGACACGGTCGCCGTCGCCATGATCTCGTTGAACAACACCTCGCGCTGCTCGGCCGTCAGCAGTTTGCTGTCGTTGAGGCCGGCCGGCACGGCATTGGAATCGAGGATGACGGCTGCGGCCACCACCGGGCCGGCAAGCGGCCCGCGGCCGGCCTCGTCGGCGCCGGCGACCGGCCAAAAACCATCCCGCTTGGCGGCGATTTCGAAGCTGAAGTCCGGAAACACCGGCTCGAGTTGAAAAAGCGGGGAATCGGGCGACTTGCGACGTGACATGCGGGGGACCCTCGCATATTCGCCCGATTCCCTTCAAGCCCCCCGGTACGTGTGCGGCGGTAAACCGGGAGGAAAGCCAGCGCCATCCTGAGGCAAGGGTGGCGCCGGAACTGAATTTGAGATGAAACGATCCTTGCGCTCACCCCATTCGCGCGGATCGTCCTCCTAAAGCAGCGACAGCTGCACACCCATTCCCAGCGGCGGTACGAAAAGATCGTGCCGCAATTGGCGACGGGTAAGGTTGAGCTCCAGACGCTTGGCGGCAAGTTCGAATCGGCGGCCGATCTGCCAGGCATAGGGGCCGGCGCCCTTCATCCGCTTGCCGAACTCGGCGTCATAATCCTTGCCGCCGCGCATCGAGCGGACGAGCGACATCACGTGTCTGTAACGATCCGGATAGTTCCTGAGCAGCCAGTCACGGAAGAGCGGGCTGACTTCGAGCGGCAGGCGCAGGAGCACGTAACTTGCTTCCGTAGCGCCTGCCGTTTTCGCGGCATCGAGCACGCGCTCGATCTCGTGATCGTTGAGAGCCGGGATGATCGGCGCCACCATCACGCCGGCTGGAATGCCTGCTTCGGAGATTGCGCGAATGGCTTCGAGCCGCTTCGGCGGTGTCGATGCCCGCGGCTCCATGGCCCGCGCCAGCTTGCGGTCGAGCGTCGTAACCGAAATGCCGACGCGCGCCAGACCCCTCTCCGCCATCGGAGCGAGGAGATCGATGTCGCGCGTCACCAGCGCCGACTTGGTGACGATCATCACCGGATGATTGGCGGCCCTCAGCACCTCGAGGATCTGGCGCATGATGCGCCACTCCTTCTCGATCGGCTGATAGGGATCCGTGTTGGTGCCGATCGCGATCGGCCGCACCTTGTAGTCCGGCCTCGCCAGTTCGCGTTCCAGCAAGCGGGGAGCGTCCGGTTTGGCGAAGAGCTTCGATTCGAAGTCGAGCCCTGCCGAGAGCCCCATATAGGCGTGCGTCGGCCGCGCGAAACAATAGATGCAGCCGTGCTCGCAGCCCCTATAGGGATTGATGGATCGATCGAAGGATATGTCCGGCGACTCGTTGCGCGTGATGACGTTGCGGGGTTTTTCGACCTGAACTTCCGTCTTGAACGGCGGCAATTCCTCAAGGCTCTGCCAGCCGTCGTCGAACACTTCGCGCGTCCGCGGCTCGAAACGCCCGCCCATGTTGAGCGCGGCACCGCGTCCCCGCCGGCGATCGACGTCCATTCTGGCACCCGTACCGGTGACGATCGCTTCGGCCAGCTCTGCGCTATTGCCGGGCGCAAAGGCGCCCTGCCTAAGTTGAGACAGCTCGGTCATGGAAATCTCCTCGGAACCGATTTGCGACTTCGTTCCGCTCTGATTATTTTCCTAGCCCACAAAGGAGAACATAGCAAGAACAAAATTCTGCTGCAGCGCGGGAATCGCCGAGACAGACCGCTAACCTCCCTTAAGAATTATGGTATCTGATGCAACGATACGCTAGGAGACGGTATGCTGACGATCATAATGGAGACACGCGACAACGAGGCGGAACTCGCGCAGACCTTGTCGGTGCTTGTTGCCGGGGCCGTCGAGGGGCTCGTCAGCGACGTGATCATCCTGGATCACGGCTCGAGGGATGGCTCCGTACACGTCGCCGATGCCGCTGGCTGCCGCTTCTGCGCCGAATGGGACCTCGCCGACGTCGTCCGTTCCGCGCGCGGTGACTGGCTGATGCTGCTTGAGCCGGGAGCCCGTCCGATAGGGCGGTGGGTGGACGAGCTCATCGAATATGTGGCGCTCAACAGGGAGCCGGCCCGGTTTTCGCCATCGCGCATGTACAGGCGGCCGCTCTTCAAGCGTTTGTCGCAGAAGGCGGCGCCGTTGGAAGCCGGGTTTCTGCTGCGCAAGCAGGATGCCGTGGCTGTCGCGCGTGCCGATATGCAGCTCAGCGACATCGCCAATGCGCGGGCGGTTCGCAAGCTGACGACTGAAATCGTTCCGGCATGGGTCGCTCTCGGCAATCGATCTCGGTCCGCGCCTATTTGAAACGGCTCTGCTGCGGCGTCCTTTGCGCTTCTGAAAAGACACGCGGCGCTGGGCACAAGAGGGAAGTGCCTTGCGGCACCCCCTGAAGCAACTCTCAAATGACCTTGTCTAGGAAAAGGGCTTGCCATGCTGCTCCATCTCCTTTGGTGGGGCATCATGTCGTATGACTCTATAGCTCTTTCCACGGGGAAAAGGGAAAGAGGCGTCTTCGCTTCGCCTGGTACGGATGCTCGCTAGGTGCATTGTTTCTGGTCGGCTGACGAGTAGTAATTTAGCGGGTTCAACCATGCGTGGCTGTTCCAAACGGAACAGGTGGTCAACCGCGTTTCAGGTGCTCATCCAGCCGCGGCATGATCTCAACGAAGTTGCAGGGCATGTGCCGGTAGTCGAGCTGCTGCTTCAGGATTCCGTCCCAGGCGTCCTTGCAGGCGCCGGGCGACCCGGGCAATACGAAGATGAAGGTGGCGTTGGCGACGCCGGCCGTTGCCCGCGACTGGATCGTCGAGGTGCCGATCTTGTCGTAGGAGATCCGGTGAAAGACTTCGGAGAAGCCGTCCATGCGTTTCTCGAATAGCGGCTCCAGGGCTTCGGGCGTCACGTCTCGGCCGGTGAAGCCGGTCCCCCCTGTGGTGATGACAACGTCGATCGCCGCATCCAGCGTCCAGGCCCTTACCTGATCGTAGATCTTCTGGCGGTCGTCGGACACGATTTCGCGCGCCTCGAGCCGATGGCCGGCGTCGCTTATGCGTGCCTCGAGCGTGTCGCCCGATTTATCGTCGGCGCGCGTGCGAGTATCGGAAACCGTGAGGACGGCGACCCCGACCGGAATGAAGGGACGTGTTTCGTCGATGCCAGCCATTGCCTATCCTCGCTCCCCCGCGGTTCGGGTGGCTAGAACGTACCACTCAGGATGATCGGCGGAAATGCGTTGCGCCGCCGCAGCCGCCCTTTCGTCGCTGTCGAAGAGGCCGAAGCTGGTGGCGCCTGAACCGGACATCCGCACCAGTTTGGCTTCCACGGTTTGCAACGCAGCCGACACCGCGTCTATCGTCGGCTCCAGCGCGCGCGCCGGCCGCTCCAGATCGTTACGCATTCCGGCAAGCGCCGTCAGCCAGTCCGCCGCCGTGCGGGCGACCGGTGGAAGGGTGAGGGGAGGGTTGCACTTCTCGGCTAGCATCCGGAAGATGACCGGGGTCGAGACGGCGACGAGCGGATTGACGAGGACGATCGCGAAGGACGGCAGATCGGCAACCGGGGCAATCTCTTCGCCGATCCCCTTCGCAAGCAACGGCCTGCCGTCGAGACACATGGGCACATCGGCACCAAGTGCAAGTGCGAGCTCCCCGAGCTTTTCCGGGGCGATCTCTGCTCTCCACAGTGAAAGCAGGCCCCGAAGCGTTGCAGCCGCATCCGCCGAACCTCCGCCGATGCCCGAGGCGATCGGCAGGTTCTTCTCCAGATGCAGATGGACGGGTCCCGCCGCATCGCCGCGCTCGATCAGTTCCCTTCGCAAGAGGTCGCGAGCCCGCAGCACCAGATTGCCGCTCTTGCCTTCCGCCGAAAGCGGCAGATCGCGCCCGAAAGGGCCAGACAGGGTGAAGCGGTCGGCCTCCGCCGGCGAGAGTGCGACCCGATCGCCGCACTCCGCAAAAGTGACGAGGCTTTCCAGAAGATGATGTCCGTCGGCGCGCTGTCCGACGACATGCAGAGCGAGATTGATCTTGGCCGGCGCCGCACGGGTCAGCGCGAAGCCGGCGATGCCGTCCGGCCGCATGCTGTCACGATTTCTTGTCCGGCGCGGCAACCTCGGGGCCCGGCTTCTTCGGCAGCGTCTCCTTGGCGTCCGCCGCGGCTGGAACGTTCTGCTTGAGCGGCGGCAGGCCCTTCTCGATCTTCGCCTTGATCTTCGGAACTTCCGCTTCCTCGGGCTTCATTTCGAGGGCCTGGTTCCACTGGAAAACGGCCTCAAGCTTGCGTCCGACCCGCCAATAGGCATCGCCGAGATGGTCGTTGATCGTCGGGTCGCCGGCCATCAGCTCGGCGGCGCGCTCCAATTCCGTCACCGCCTCGTCGAAGCGATTCATGCGGAAATAGGCCCAGCCGAGCGAGTCGACGATGTAGCCGTCGTCGGGTTTGAGCTCGACCGCCTTGCGGATCATATCCAGGCCTTTGCCGAGGTTGATGTTCATGTCGACCCACGAATAGCCGAGATAGTTCAGGACCTGCGGCTGATTCGGATTGAGCTCGAGCGCCTTCAGGAAATTCGGCTCCGCCTTCGCCCAGACCTTCTGCCGCTCATAGGCGATCCCCCGCTGGAAGAATACCGTCCAGTCGCTACGCTTCGGCACCGGGCCGATCGCCTCGACGGCGCGGTCGTAAAGCTCGCCCATCTCCTTGTACGCCTTGGCGTCGGAAAGGACGCTGCCATAGGCGAGATAGTTGCGGATGTTCTTCGGATCGACTTCGATTAGCGCCTGCAGGTGTTTCTTCGCCTCGTCGACCTTGCCGACGTCGGCCAGCGCCAGACCGAGCTGAAGCTCGGAGACGCGGCGCATTGGCGAATCTGCCGGCACACTCTTGTAAAGCGCGATCGCCTCTTCCTGCTTCTTCAGATTTTCCGCGATGCCGCCGAGCATCACCAGGATATCGGCGCTTTGCGGATCGAGGTGACGGGCGGTCTGCAGATAGAGCGTGACGATGTCTTCCGCTCCCTCGCGGTTGAGAGCGCCGCCGATCGAAAAGAGGACTGCGGCAGCCCCTTGTGCGGCGTTGCCCACCTGCTGCTCTTGCGCCTCGTCCTTTGCGATGCTCTCCCTGAGCGCCTCAAGCGGCGTGTAGTTGTTGACCATGCTCTCGCCGACGGCAACCGTATCCAGCGCCTTCTGCTTGTTGCCCTCGCGGGCTTCGAAGCGAGCCAGCGCCTCGACCGCGCGCATGAACGTGTCCGGCGCGGCACTGCCGCCCTCCCGGTCGAGAATGGCGTCGTTCAGCCGGGCCCGTGCTGTCGCCTTGTCGCCGGCCGCAAGCGCGATCGCGCCGGCGTGATAGTTCTTGAACACTCGGAACCATTCCGGCCCTTCGAGCGCCTTGATCTGGGCGACGGCCTCCTTGGGCCTGCCCTGGCCGGCCTTCGCCCAGGAGGAGAGCAGCGTGCTCATCAGCCGGTCGAGATCGTTCGGTCCCTGATAGTTCAGAAGCTTCTGGGCGCTGCGATATTCGCGCTTGCGGATCGCCTCGATGGCCCGGACGGTGGTGGTGATCCGCTCGACGGCCGGGTCTGCTTTCAGCGCCTCGGCAATCTTGACGCCTTCATCGAACTTGCCGCTCATCAGCAGCGTGATCATCAGCCGCTGTTTGACCTCGGTATTGTCCGGTTCGAACCTGAGGGCAATGCGGTAGAGTTCCGTCGCCGTTGCGAAGTCGCGATCGACGTCGGCCGTCCGCGCCGCCAGGAAGGCGCCGGCGAAGGTGTTGACGCTCCTGACGTCGAAAGGCCGGGCATCCTCGACGGCCGCCTTGTCTTCAGCAAATGCCTGATGGCTTCCGGTCACACACAGAAGAGCCAGCATTGCCGCTCCGCCGAGAAGGCGAAGGAATGTATTATGCCGCATGTCAAACCTTTCGTTGCCGATCGTCTCGGCTCGCCGCGTCTCTGCTGGTTCTTCCGGAGTCGATCGCAAGTTGCCGAACGCAAGTCTTGAAGAATAGAATGGCTTTTTTGGCGCAACGCGGCAAGAAATTCCTCCCGCGGAGAATATTGCTCCTCGCCCGGCGCTCAGCTCACCCGATCGATGCAGAAGTCGATCACCTCGATCAGAGCCGACTTCCAGGAAGACGACGGCAACGGCGCCAGAGCGTCGCGCGCAATCGTCCCATAGTGCTGGGCGCGGGCGATCGTGTCGGCCAGTCCGCCGTAGCGGCGAATGAGGCCGAGGGCCTTGTCGAGATTGGCCGCGTCGCTGGCGCCGCCTTCGATGGCTTCGCGCCAGAAAGCCCGATCCTCCGGCGTGCCGCGCCGGTAGGAAAGGATGACCGGGAGGGTGATCTTGCCCTCGCGGAAGTCGTCGCCGATATTCTTACCGAGATCGCTCGACGAGCCGCCATAGTCAAGAACGTCGTCGACGAGTTGGAAGGCGAGGCCGAGGTTCATGCCGTAGGATTTCAACGCATTGCGATCGGCGCGGCTGGCGCTCGCGACGATCGGCCCGACCTCCGCGGCGGCGGCAAAGAGCGCCGCGGTCTTGGCCCGGATGACCTGCAGGTAGTCGTCCTCGGTCGTCTCCATGTTCTTGGCGACCGAGAGCTGCAGCACTTCGCCCTCGGCGATCACCGAGGCGGCGGTGGACAGCACATCGAGCGCGTCGAGCGAGCCGACATCGACCATCATGCGGAACGCCTGCCCCAGCAGGAAATCGCCGACCAGCACGCTCGCCTGGTTGCCCCAGATCGTCCGCGCCGTCGACTTGCCGCGCCTGAGGTCGCTCTCATCGACGACGTCGTCGTGGAGCAGTGTCGCCGTATGCATGAATTCGACGCTGGTTGCGAGCTTGACATGGGCGTCGCCTTCGTGGCCGAACATCGAAGCGGCAGCGAGCGTCAGCATTGGCCGCAACCGCTTTCCGCCGGACGAAATCAGGTGGTTGGCGACCTCCGGGATCATCTGCACGTCGGAACCGGCTTTGGAGAGGATGAGCTGATTGACGCGCTCCATGTCGGACGCCGTCAGGTCGACGAGCGGCTTCACGGAAGCCTGTTTGTTTTTATTGTCTTCCAGCGGTATCACTACGCCCAACGCCCCGGACTCCTGCTTCGTTGTCGGGTTTGACAATAGAAAGCGGGGCTTCGGGCGGCAAGAGGCGAATTGCCTCGCCCGCTGCAATTTAAGACGGGATCACTGAGGCGAATGAAGGAACTGATCCGCACCAACGACGCCGTGCTGCTCTCCTTTGCGGAAAGCCTGATGAAGGATGCCGGCATTGTATGCCTGATTGCCGATCGGGACATGAGCATCCTCGAAGGCTCGCTCGGCCTCTTGCCGCGCCGCTTTCTGGTGGCAGATGAGGACGCCGATAGAGCACGGCGTATTCTCATCGATGCCGGCCTGGAAAAGGAACTGCGGCAATGACGCCTGCCCTGCCGACAAGCGGGCGCCGGTTCGCGACGCCGTTGCTGAAATGACGACAATGACGACAACGGCGGAAACCGTGGACGCGTTTCACCGCGGGAAATTTCATTTGATCCAGCCGCTCGGCCAGGGCCATCGCTCCGGCATGGACGCGATGCTGCTTGCCGCGCTCGTTTCGTGCGAGCGGCCTTGCCGCGTCGCCGATCTCGGTGCTGGCGCGGGGGCGGCCGGCATGGCGGTCGCCTCAAGGCTCGAAGAAGCAGAGGTCTTGCTCGTCGAGCGCTCGCCGATCATGACCGACTTTGCCCGCCGCAGCCTTGCGCTGCCAGAAAACGCGCGCTTCGCCGCGCGGGTCGCCGTACTCGAGGCGGATGTTTCGCTGAACGGCAAGGCGCGTGCCGCCGCCGGCCTTCCGGATGATGCCTTCGATCACGTGATCATGAACCCGCCGTTCAACGATGCCGCCGACCGCAGGACGCCGGATCGCCTCAAGGCGGAGGCGCATGCGATGAGCGACAATCTCTTCGAGACCTGGATCAAGACCGCCGGGGCGATCATGAAACCCGGCGGGCAGCTTTCGCTGATCGCGCGGCCGGAATCGATCGCCGAGATCATTGCCGCCTGTGGCCGCCGTGTCGGCGGCATCGAGATCACGCCGATCCTGCCGCGTGCCGGCGAGAATGCGGTGAGAATCCTGGTGACGGCCATCAAGCAGAGTCGCAAGCGTCTGGTGCTCCGGGCGCCGCTGATCATGCACGCCGAAGGGGCGCACCGTTTCTCGCCGCAGGTCGATGATTTCAACAATGGCCGCGCCGCCTATCGCCGCCGATGATTAACGGTAAGCGTGCCATTGCGTTTGTGGCGCCAATGCATACATGCAGGGTCGGGTTCGTATCGGGCAGGAGTTGAAATGGCCGGATTCTTCAGAAAACTGATGCCGAGGCGTTTTCGCAGGGATGGGGTTGCGATCCCGGCGATCCGGCTTCACGGCACCATCATGTCCGGAGGCGGACAGTTCCGCCCGGTCCTCAATCTCGCGACCGTCGCACCCCTTCTCGAAAAGGCATTCTCCGTCAAGGAGGCGCCGGCCGTTGCCATTTCCGTCAATTCGCCCGGCGGCTCGCCAGTGCAGTCCCGGCTGATCTATCAGCGCATCCGCGATCTGGCGGAGGAGAAGAAGAAGCGCGTGTTGATCTTTGTCGAGGACGTCGCTGCCTCGGGCGGCTATATGATCGCGCTCGCCGGCGACGAGATCATCGCCGATCCGAGTTCGATCGTTGGCTCGATCGGCGTCGTGTCCGGCGGCTTCGGCTTTCCGGAGCTCCTGAAGAAGGTCGGCGTCGAGCGGCGCGTCTATACCGCGGGTGAGAACAAGGTCGTTCTCGATCCCTTCCAACCGGAAAAGGAGCGCGACGTCGAGTTCCTCAAGAGCCTTCAGCTAGACATCCACGATACCTTCATCCAAATGGTCAAGGCCCGCAGGGGATCGCTGCTTGCCGATCATCCCGATATATTTTCGGGTCTGTTCTGGACCGGACGGCGCGGCCAGGAACTGGGCCTCGTCGATGGTCTCGGCGACATGCGCGGCGAGGTGAGGCGGCGCTATGGTGAAAAAGCCCGCCTCGAACTCATTCAGCCGAGCCGTAGTCTCTTCGGACGCCGCCAGCCTGGCGCGGCGGTGGACGGATCGATCGCCGCGCCCTTGGCGGCTTCGGCCGCTGCCGGCCTTATCGAAGCAATCGAGGACAGGGCGCTTTGGGCACGCTTCGGCCTATGAGACAATGGCAGTCGTGGGGGGGGCAGTCGTCGCGGGCAGCCGTGGGTCGGTCCGGGCATCTGGTCAGGCGTGTGAGGCCGCTTTAACAAAGGCTGCTGCATCTTCCGTCCGACATTCCTGATTCAAGGAGGAGCAGAGGAGAGACCATGCCGCAGATCATTCTGCTCTTGATCATTGTCTTCATCGCCTGGATCGGCTACCGCAAGTTCATAGCGGATGCCAAAAAAGTGACGCGTCAACAGGAACGCTTGCGCCGGGAGCGCCAGACCGGGGCCAACGGGACGCTCGTCAAGGATCCGAAGACCGGCGAATACCGCCTGAAGCGCGAGGACGAGTGACGTCTGCCGCGCTGGTCGGTCCGTCGGCGGGTCGGCCAAGGCGCTTGACCCTTGCCCTGTGGCATGGCACCTGTCCCGGCAAGATTTCGAAGAATTCGGACGTGATCCATGACCACTGCCTCCCTGCCGGACCATATGAACCCGAAGCGCTCCTTTCAGGCCCTGATCCTGACGTTGCACAATTATTGGGCCGACAAGGGCTGCGCCGTGCTTCAGCCCTATGACATGGAGGTTGGGGCCGGTACCTTCCATCCGGCGACGACGCTGAGGGCGCTCGGGCCGAAACCGTGGCGTGCGGCCTATGTCCAGCCGTCGCGCCGCCCGACCGACGGACGCTATGGCGAGAACCCCAACCGGCTCCAGCATTACTACCAATATCAGGTTCTCCTGAAGCCGAATCCGTCCAACCTTCAGGAGCTCTACCTCGGCTCGTTGGAAGCGATCGGCCTCGATCCGCTGCTGCACGACATCCGCTTCGTCGAGGATGACTGGGAAAGCCCGACGCTCGGCGCTTGGGGGCTTGGCTGGGAGTGCTGGTGCGATGGCATGGAAGTCTCGCAGTTCACCTATTTCCAGCAGGTCTGCGGCATCGAGTGCTCGCCGGTTTCCGGCGAGTTGACCTACGGCCTCGAGCGCCTGGCGATGTATGTTCAGGGCGTCGATAATGTCTACGACCTGAACTTCAACGGCCGCGAGGGTGCCGAGAAGATTACCTATGGCGACGTGTTCCTGCAGGCTGAGCAGGAATATTCGCGGCACAATTTCGAATATGCCAACACGGCGATGCTGCATCAGCACTTCATCGACGCCGAGAAGGAGTGCGTGGCGCTGCTCGCCGCCGGCGCGCCCGGCGATGCCAGCAACAACCGCCTGCACAAATGCGTCCTTCCCGCCTATGACCAATGCATCAAGGCGAGCCACGTCTTCAACCTTCTGGATGCGCGCGGCGTCATCTCCGTGACCGAACGGCAGAGCTATATCCTGCGGGTGCGCACGCTTGCCAAAGCCTGCGGCGAGGCCTTCCTGCTGACCGACGCTGGTGGTGCGAACGTGGCGAAAGACGCGGCCTGATCAGGCCAGGCGGAGCTTTCGTCCACACGGCATGGTGGCGTGCCTCTTCGCGGTCGACGCGCCGGAAGCCAGCATATGCTGCAGGCAGAAGAACTCGCTGCCATCGAGCCGCCACATCGGCTCTAGCCTCATCGAGGCGCTGTTCGTCAATTCGCCGGCATAGATCTGCAGTGCGCGACGAACACCGGCCGGTCTCTCGACCGGGGCTGCGCTCGCATGGGCAGCGAAGAGGGCTGTAAAGGCGACAGCGTTGATGAAAGTAGCGAGCGAGCTCATGGTCCTGTCTGCGTGCTGTGGTTGCTGGTGATCTGAGTATCGGCCATCGGCGGCCATCGTGCCGTTACCGGCGGAACAACTCGGCCCTGACGAGGTCGCTACATCGAAACTGGGCAAGGCAGCGCTTTTGACAGGCCCCTGCGGGTGGTCGGCAATCGTGCGGACGGGCCGGTTCGGCTGCCGAAAATCATTGGAATTGGAGCGGGGAAATCTGCGCTTTTTGCCTGCGCGTCCAGTATCTCGCAGGCGAAGTCGGTGTTAACCTCCGGCGGGTTTCGAAGGAGGGCATTCATGATCGGGCTGGCAATCGGGGTCGCCGTGATCCTGTACCTGGTGTTCGTCTACAACGGCCTCGTCAAGGCGCGGCAGATGGCCGAAGAGGCTTGGTCAGGGATCGACGTACAGTTGAAGCGCCGCGCCGACCTCATCCCCAACCTGATCGAGACGGTGAAGGGCTATGCGGCACACGAGAAATCGACCCTCGAGGAAGTCGTCGCCCTGCGCAATCGGGCCCAGTCTGTCCCCGAGGGCGATGTCGCCGCGCGAGCGGTAGCCGAGGGGGCGCTCTCGCAGGCGCTCGGCCGTGTCTTTGCGCTCGCCGAAGCCTATCCGGATCTGAAGGCGAACGAGAACTTTGCCGAGCTCCAGGGCTCGCTGGAGACGATCGAAGGCGAGATCCAGATGTCGCGCCGCTATTACAATGGTGCTGCCAGGGACCTGAACGTCAAGGTCGAAAGCTTCCCGTCCAACCTGATCGCCAACGCCTTCCGCTTTGCCAAGGCCAGTTATTTCGAGATCACCAACGAAGCGGATCGCGCTGTGCCGTCGGTCAAGTTCTGAGGCGGCAGGCAAGAGGAATTCCTGATGAAGCGGCTTCTGGCGGCGCTTGCATTCGTGCTTATTGTCCTTGCCGCACCATGTTCGGCCGTGGCGGAAGAGATCGTCTTCTCTTATCATTCGGTCATCGACGTCGCCAAGGACGGCACCCTCACGGTGACCGAAACGATCACCGCGAATGTCGAGGGCAAACAGATTCGCCGCGGCATCTATCGTGATTTTCCCCTGACTTTTATCGATCCGAACGGCCGGCGCGTCCGGGCAGATTTCAAGCTCGTTTCCGTCGAACGCGATGGCGAGCAGGAGGAGTACCGGACCGAAACGATCAGCGACGGCATCCGCATCTATACCGGAAACGCTGAGGTCTTCCTGCCGCGTGGCGAGCATATATTTCAGATCACCTATGAGACCGGCCGCCAGATACGCTTCTTCAACGATCACGACGAGCTTTATTGGAACGTCACCGGGACCGGATGGGCCTTCCCGATCGAGGAGGCGACCGCGACCGTCACCCTGCCGGATGGCGTCGTGGCGCAGGCGCTCGACGTCTTTACCGGCGGCTACGGCGCCACCGGCAAGGACGCGCGCGCGGTCGAGGAGGGAGGCGAGGTCTTCTTTGCCACCACGCGCAGGCTGCGCCCGCAGGAGGGCCTGACCATCGCGATCAAGCTGCCGAAGGGAAGCATTGACCGGCCGAGTGCCTCGCAGCAGAACATCTGGTGGCTGCGCGATCACCTGGCGCTGGTCATCGCCGGCGCCGGCCTTGTCGTCGTGAGCCTTTATTACGGGCGCGCCTGGCTGCGCGTCGGCCGCGATCCCGCTCGCGGCGTGATGGTGCCGCGCTGGGATCCGCCGGAGGGCATATCGCCGGCGCTCGTGAACTACATCGACAACAAGGGATTTTCCGGCGAGGGCTGGACGGCGCTCTCGGCTGGGGTGCTCCACTTGGCGGTAAAGGGATATGTCGTCCTCGACGACCTGAAGAGCGCCATCGTCGTCTCGGCGACGGGCAAGGGCGGCGACGGAAAGCTCCCAGCGGGCGAGGCGGCGCTGATGAAGGCGGTCGTGACGGCCGGCGGTACGCTCAAGATCGATCGGGCGAACGGCAAGGCGGTGGCAGCCGCCGGTTCCAGCTTTCGCAGCGCCATGGAGCGCGAACATCGCGGCAAATACTACCGGGCCAATATCGGCTATATCATCGGCGGCGTGGTGCTTTCGATCGTTGCGCTGGCGGCGCTCTTCATCTTCGGCGAACTCAGCGAAGAGACCATCCCTTTCCTCGTCGTTCCGGTCTTCGTCGCCGTATTCGTTTCCGCCTTCGCCGTTTCCGTCGGTAAGTCCATGAGGCGGGGAGCGAGCCTCATGCGACGCATCCTGTCGATTGTCGCGCTGGCCTCTATCGGCTTCGTCCTGTTCGCCGTCTTTTCGAGCATTCTGGCGGTCCTCTTCATTTCGGCAACCGAGCCGGACGACCTGCCGCTGTTCTTCGCGGTTGGCGGCATCGTGCTCGTCAACGGCCTCTTCTACTATCTAATGGGCGCGCCGACGCCGCTCGGCAGCCGGATGATGGACGGCATTGACGGGCTACGGCAATATATGACGCTTGCCGAGCAGGACCGGCTGAACATGCAGGGCGCGCCCGAAATGTCGCCGCGGCATTTTGAGACTCTCTTGCCCTATGCCGTGGCGCTCGGCGTCGAAAAGCCGTGGACCGAGACATTCGATCGCTGGCTGCTGGCGGCAGCCGGAGGGACGGCAGCCGCCGCCTACCAGCCGGGTTGGTATCACGGCGATTCTTTCGGGCCTGGATCTTTCACCGACACGATCGGCGGCTTCGCCGGCTCGATGGCCGATACCATGACGTCATCGCTGCCGCCTCCGCCCAAGAGTTCGTCCTCCGGCTTTTCTTCCGGCGGCGGCTTTTCCGGCGGCGGTGGCGGTGGCGGTGGCGGCGGCGGCTGGTAGAGCCGGCCAATTTCCTCGCCGCACTTGATGACATTCTCGCCCGGGCTTGCTAAGTCGAGGCCACCCACCGGAACAGAACAAAGTCTCGATTGATGCCCGATCTTCTTATTGAACTGCGCTCAGAAGAAATCCCTGCCCGCATGCAGCGCAAGGCGGCCGGCGACCTGAAGAAGCTCGTGACGGACGCACTGGTCGAGGCGGGCCTCACTTATGAAGGGGCGCGCGAATATTGGACGCCGCGGCGGCTGACGCTCGACATCCGCGGCCTCAATGCCCGCTCCGCCGATGTCCGCGAAGAGCGCAAGGGGCCGCGCACCGACGCCAACGAGAAGGCGATCGAAGGCTTTTTGCGCGCCGCGGGCCTCTCCTCGATCAGCGACGCCCATGTCCACAGCGATCCGAAAAAGGGGGAATTCTACGTCGCCCACATCGTCAAGCCGGGCCGCGACGCCGAGGACATCATCGCCGAGGTGATGCCGATGATCGTTCGCGACTTTCCCTGGCCGAAGTCCATGCGCTCCGGTGCCGCCTCCGCCAGGCCGGGCAGCTTGCGCTGGGTCCGCCCGCTGCAATCGATCGTCTGCACCTTCGGCGCAGAAACCGAGGAGACGCGGGTTATCTCCTTCGAGGTCGACGGCATTGTCGCCTCGAACGTCACCTATGGCCACCGCTTTCACGCGCCCGAGGCGATCACCGTGCGCCGCTTCGCCGACTATGCCGACAAGCTCGAAAAGGCGAAGGTCGTGCTCGACGCCGAGCGCCGCGAGGAGATCATCGGCGCTGACGCACGCAACGTCGCCTTCGCCAACGGTCTTGAATTGGTCGAGGACGAGGGCCTGCTCGAGGAAGTTGCGGGTCTCGTCGAATGGCCGCGGGTGCTGATGGGAAGCTTCGAGGAGAGCTATCTCGAGATTCCCTCCGAGATCATCCGCCTGACGATCAAGACCAACCAGAAATGTTTTGTGACACGACAGCCGGGCGCGGAAAGGCTGTCGAACCGGTTCATCCTCGTTTCAAATATCGAGGCGAAGGACGGCGGCAGGGAGATCGTCCACGGCAACGGCAAGGTCGTGCGCGCGCGTCTCTCCGACGCGGCGCATTTCTGGAAACGCGACCAGGGCGACCTGCCGGATCCCGACACGCTGAAGCCGTCCGCCGAGAAATTCGGGCTCGATCTGAAGAAGCCCCTCGACCAGCGCATGGCGAAGCTCGACGCGCTGAACGTCACCTTCCATGCCAAGCTCGGAACGCAGGGCGAGCGCGTCCTCCGCATCCGCTCGATCGGGTTGGCGCTTGCCGAGGTCACCGGCGCCGACCAGGCTCTGGTGGCGCGGGCTGCGGTGCTTGCCAAGGCGGATCTGCGCACCGAGGCCGTCGGCGAGTTTCCCGAGTTGCAGGGCATCATGGGCCACAAATACGCGGTTCTGCAGGGCGAGGACGCGGCGGTCGCCAATGCGATCGAGGACCATTACAAGCCGCAAGGTCCCTCCGACCGGGTGCCGACCGATCCCGTGTCGGTGGCGGTTGCGCTCGCCGACAAGCTCGATACGCTCGTCGGCTTCTGGGCAATCGACGAGAAGCCGACCGGCTCGAAGGATCCCTATGCCCTGCGTCGTGCCGCACTCGGGGTTATCCGGCTCATTCTGGAGGGCAAGGCGCGTCTGCCGCTGTTGCCGTTCTTCGACGTCGCGCTGAAAGCCCTGAGGACACAGCGCCCCGATCTGGCCGGCAATATTGCCACGGACCTTCTCGCCTTCTTCCATGATCGCCTGAAAGTCTATCTGCGTGATCTCGGAGCGCGTTACGATCTGATCGACGCGGTCTTGACGTCGGACGCCGACGACCTGTTGATGATCGCGCGCCGTGTCGAAGCACTCACCGCTTTCATCACGGCCGAAGAGGGCAGGAACCTGCTTGCCGGCACGAAGCGGGCCACGCAGATCCTCGCAGCCGAAGAGAAGAAGGGCACCGAAGTCGCGGACACCGTGGACGAGAAACTCTTCAGCCTCGATGCGGAGCGGACACTGCACGCCTCGATCCAGCTTGCCTCCGGCGATGCGCGCGAAGCGATCGTCAAGGAGGATTTTCGCTCCGCCATGGCAGCGCTCTCCAAATTACGCGAGCCGGTCGATGTGTTCTTCAACGACGTGCTCGTGAATGACGAGGACAAGGCGATCCGTGCCAACCGGCTGGCACTCCTGGGGCTGATCCGCTCGGCGACCGGTGAGGTCGCGGACTTTTCGAAGATTTCCGGATAAGTCCGTTCGGCTCACTGAAGAGCCCGTCGACAACCGGCGGGCGCCTTCCTATCTGTGCAGGATGACGAACCATCATCCGAGCGCAGGTGCAGGTGCCATCGAGCCTCCGGGCTCGAAGCGGCGCGGCGACTGGATCGCCCTCGCCGAGGATGCGATTCCCTTCGAGCGCATCGAAGCCTTCTTTGCCGGGCGGGCCTACGAGCCGCACCGACACGATACCTATGGCGTCGGCCAGACGCTTTCCGGCGTTCAGAGTTTTCGTTATCGCGGCGCCGAGCGCACGAGCCTTCCCGGGGCGACGATGGTGCTGCATCCGGACGAGTTGCATGACGGTCAGGCCGGCGCCGAGGAAGGATTCCGCTACCGGATGATCTATATCGAGCCAGCCGCCATTCAGACGGTGCTCGGCGGCCGGCCGTTGCCGTTCATCAAAGGCGGCATCTCGTCCGACCCGCGCCTGTTCGCCGCGGTTCACGCTCTCTTGCCGGGGACCGACACCCGCATCGATGCCCTGGAGTTCGAGGACGGCGTCTTCGAGCTTGCCCATGCGCTCGAGGCGGCTGCAGGCGGCCATGCGAAGGCGGGAGGGGCGCTCGACTATCGCGCCGCCGAACGCGCGCGCCTTTACCTCCATGAGCTGCCCGAAGGCACAGTGACGCTTGAGCGTCTGGAGGCGGTCAGCGGCCGGGATCGCTGGGGTCTCAGCCGTGACTTCCGCCGGCTGTTCGGGACGAGCCCCTATCGTTATCTGGTGCAGCGGCGGCTCGAGGCGGTGAAGGCCGATCTCCGACTAGGTGTCGGGGCAGCAGAAGCCGCCCTTGCTGCCGGATTCGCCGATCAGGCGCATATGAGCCGCCACTTCAAGAAGGCCTTTGGCGTCTCGCCGGGCCGATGGCTGCGCATGGCGGGGCCGGCTCCTTCTGAAATCCCGCCGCGCCCCTAAGTCCTGCACGATCGTTCAAGACCCCGGTCACCTAGACTGCTGTAGTCCTTGCCGAACAGCCAGAGGACGCAGTCAAATGAACCTATCCAGCCGCACCTACGCGCCAATCAATTTTGCCGAGAAGCTCACTAAGTTCGCCGATCAGTGGCAACCGCGCGTGATCGCCGAACTCAACGATTATCAATTGAAGATCGTCCGAATCGAGGGCGATTTCACCTGGCACGATCATCCCGAAACCGACGAGGCCTTCATCGTCATCGAGGGAACGCTTCGGATCGACTTTCGCGATGGTTCGGTCACGCTCGGCCCTGGCGAAATGTACGTCGTCCCGAAGGGGGTCGAACACAAACCCTATGCGGCAAGTGAGGTGAAGATGCTGCTCATCGAGCCGCGAGGCACGGTGAACACCGGGCAGTCGGGCGGCGACCGCACCGCTGCGAATGACATGTGGATCTGATGCAATGGTCCGTGACCTCGCGCTTCTCGCACTTGCAGCCTTGCCGCTGATGGGCAGCCCCGGCCCGGCGACGCTCAGCCTAGCCGGCATGGCGGCCGCCCACCCGCCGGCATCAATAGCGGCACGATCGTTGTCGTTCTGCTGATCGCGACGGGAACGACTGCGATCGTCCTCGGGCGGCCGGGAATGAAGACGGCAACGATGGTCCTTGCCGGGCTCTACATGCTTTACCTTGCCTGGCGCATTGCCACTGCGCGGCCGATCGGCTCCGGTGAGCAAGGATCGCACCGTCCCTCGTTCCTCGGCGGCTTTGCACTGGCGATCGCCAACCCCAAGGCCTATGCGGCGATCGGCTCGCTCTATGTGGGAAGCCTTGTCGAAGCAGAGCAAGGGGCATACACGACCGCTGCAAAAGTCCTGGTCCTGGCGATCGTCGCGGTAACGGTGAACACGACCTGGCTTGCCTTCGGCGCGGCCATTGCAGCGGTGTTGCGGGATCCGAGGAAGGCACGGATAGCCAACATCGTTTTTGCACTTCTGCTGCTTCTATCGCTTGCGCCGCTGCTGATCAGCTCGCCCCTTGAGCGTTAGCACCCGGAGGTCTATGAACGCGCCATGACCGCCAAGATCCTCGTCAGCGCCTGTCTCATGGGCCATGCGGTGCGCTATGATGGCGCAGCGAAACCGCTCCGTCATCCGGCGATCGAGCGATGGCGCGCGGAGGGGCGGCTCGTGACCCTCTGTCCGGAGTTGTCGGCAGGCATGCCGGTTCCGCGGCCGCCGGCGGAGATCGAGGGAGGCAGGACCGGTGCGGACATCCTTTCCGGCGCCGGGCGGGTTGTCGAAAAGACGGGCCAAGATGTCACCGAGGCGTTTCGCCATGCTGCGGAAAACGCGCTTGCCCTGGCGCTTGCCACCAACTGTCGTTTCGCACTGCTGATCGACGGCAGCCCGTCCTGCGGCTCCGGCTTCGTCTATGACGGCAGCTTCAGCGGCGAGCGCGTCAAGGGCGAGGGGGTGACCGCCGCGATTCTTCGCGCGAACGGCGTCGAGGTCTTTTCCGACCGCGAAGTCGAGATGCTTGTCGAGAGACTTGCTGGCGAGGATGACGGGGCCGCATAAAAGATTACGCCCCTGCTTCTCTCAGGGGCGCAACCTTTCGCCATTGCAGCGAAACGCCCGTCAGCCTGAATATTCCGGCCGATGGGGCAGGGAACTCTATGTATATGGTGTCAATCTAATCTAAGTTCGAAGGCCGACGGATCAAATTCTTGTGAACCGCTTGCCGCCATCGAGGCGCTGACCGGTTTGGCGTGCGACACGATTCCGACCGCGGCGGTCTTTGCCGTCCGATCGATGTCGGCGACTGCGGCGACTGTCGGCGCTGGGGCCGTCTTCATGGACGCGGCCCTGATGACGTCCTCGGAGGCCTTGTTGACGAAGACGACCGGCGATCCTCCGAGCCACGCTTCGGTGCGGAGCGCCTTCATTTCGCCGTCGATCTCCTTGAGCTCGAGCTTTGCGGTACCGGGTGCCAGTTCCGGCACGACATAGGAGGCTTTCTTCTTCGGCTGCAGCGGCGGGCACTGCGAGCAGGAAATCGTCGCGACGCTGGAATTGACGGCCGCCCCGGCGGTTACGTCCTCGACCGACGACGCTGCCGCTGTGCCGGCGGCAAAAGTCAAGGCGGCGGTGATCAGCAGGGAACGCATCGGTCTCTCCTCGAAAGTCTCGAGGAGGAGAATACGAGTTCTCCCTTACCTACCCGTCAGGAGAATTGGTAAAAATTGAATGACGCCGCGATTCCGGGCGATCACGCCTTCTCGCGTGCGAGCGCCCGCCACCCGATGTCGCGGCGGTAGAAGCCGTTGTCCCAGGATACGCTGTTCACGCCTGCATAGGCGGCGTCCTTTGCGTCGCTGACGGTCCGTCCCAGGGCCGTGACGTTCAGCACGCGGCCCCCCGTCGCGACGAGGCGGCCGTCCTTGAGCGCCGTCCCGGCATGAAACACTCTGGTCGTGGCGGATGCCTCGGGCAGGGCCGCGATCGGCGTGTTCTTTTCATAGGCCCCCGGATAGCCGCGCGAGGCCATCACGACCGTCAATGCCGCCTCGTCGTGCCATTCGATCTTCTTCCCGGCGAGCGTTCCCGTCGCTGCGGCGTAGAGCAGGGGCAACAGGTCGCTCTTCATGCGCATCATCAGCACCTGGCATTCCGGGTCGCCGAAGCGGACATTGTATTCGATAAGTTCCGGCCCCTTTGCAGTGATCATCAGGCCGGCGAAGAACACGCCGGTGAATGGATGCCCGCTTTCGGCCATGCCGCGTACGGTCGGCTCGATGATCGCCTTCATCGTCCGCTCGACCATTTCCGCCGTCATCACCGGGGCAGGCGAATAGGCGCCCATCCCGCCGGTGTTCGGTCCCGTATCGCCATCGCTGACACGCTTGTGATCCTGTGCCGAGGCAAGCGGCAGCACGGTCTTGCCGTCCGACAGGCAGAAGAAGCTTGCCTCCTCGCCATCGAGATAGGCTTCGACGACGACCTCTGCGCCGGCGGAGCCGAAGGCGCCGGAGAAACACTCGTCGATGGCGGCGAGTGCCTCGTCGAGGGTCATCGCCACCGTCACACCCTTGCCGGCGGCGAGCCCATCCGCCTTGATGACGATCGGGGCGCCCTGTTCGCGGACATAGGCCTTCGCCGGTTCGGCTTTGGTAAAGCGCCTATAGGCGCCCGTCGGGATCCCATACTTGGCGCAAAGATCCTTGGTGAAGCCCTTGGAGCCTTCGAGTTGGGCGGCAGCGGCAGAGGGGCCGAAGACGCCAATCTCGGCGGCGCGGAGTACGTCCGCGAGGCCGGCGACGAGGGGGGCCTCGGGACCGACCACGACGAAATCGATCGTCTTCTCGCGGCAGAAGTCGACCACGGCCGCGTGGTCGTCGATGTCGAGCGCGACGATCGTCGCCTCTTCGGCAATGCCGGGATTGCCTGGTGCCGCGTAGAGCGCGGTAAGCTGTGGCGACTGCGCGATTTTCCATGCAAGCGCGTGCTCGCGTCCGCCCGATCCGATCAGAAGAACCTTCATTGCCATCCTTGCCGTCAGCGCCTTGATGCGCTGCGGTTAGGACGCCGGGCGGGGCAAGGTCAAGGAAAAACCGGCTCGGCGCTCAAGATTCACCGGCGCGCTTCGCGGCTTGAGATCCGGCGCGCGCTGCCGGATCGCTCGTCGACGGGCCGGTCCTTGACGTGCTGCGCCGTCCGGGTCAGGGCCCAGATGGCCAGGTCGTCGAGCGAGAGCGGCTTGCTGATCAGATAGCCCTGGAAGCGGTCGCAGCCGGCCGCGGTGAGCATGGCGAGCTTTTCCGGCGTATCGACGCCTTCGCCGATCACCGCCATGTCCTTCGCATGGCAGAGTGCGACCACCGCCTTGAGGACGGAAAGGGAGTGCGAGGCCGTGAGGTTGGTCACCAGCGCCCGGTCCAGTTTGATCGTATCCGCGGCGTAGTCGATGATTTGCTGGATCGACGTATAGCCGGCGCCGAAGTCGTCGATCGACAGGCGGAAGCCCTTGTGGCGCAATTCGTCGATGTTCTGTCGGAGCTGATCGCTGATCTTGACCGCGAATGTCTCGGTGAGCTCGATGTCGATTGAGCGCGTTTCCAGTTGGTGGCGGGTTGCGCATTCCGACAGATAGTCGCCGAGCGCATGCGAATGTAGCTCTGCCGAAGAAATGTTGATTGCCACCACCGTGTCTTGCCCGAAGAGGGCCTTCAACTGGCGGCAGTCCGACATTGCCCTGTTGATGACCCACCAATCGATCTTCGTGAAAAGACCGGAGCTTTCGGCGATCGGGACGAATTCGTCGGGCGTCACGGCACCGAGCACGGGCGAGTTCCAGCGCAGCAGCGCCTCACAGCCGGTGACCTGGCCGCGTGCGTTCACGATCGGCATATAGACGAGATGGAATTGCTCGTCGGGATCGAGCCCCCGCAGTTCCTCCTGGATCTGGCGGAGCCGCGTGCGTTTATCGTGGAGCGCACGCGAGAAACGGGAGGAGCGATTCCTGCCGCCGGACTTCGCCTGGTACATGGCGGCATCTGCATTGGAGATCAGTTCGGCGATGTTCGTCGCATCGTCCGGGCAGATCGCCACGCCGATGCTTGCCGTCACCGGATAACGCTTGCCGGAAACTTCGAAGCCGCCGTCAAACAGGGCCAGGATCGCATCCGAGATCTCCCGGACGGTGCCTTTGCCGGGGTTCGACCGCACCAGAACCGCAAATTCATCACCGGAAAGGCGGGCGAGCACGGCAGGCTCCAGCTGTCTCCGCCGGGTGATCGCCTCCACCGTTTGCCCAATTCGTCCAGCAAGCGTCTTGAGCAGGTCGTCGCCGACATCGTGGCCGTGCTTGTCGTTGACGAATTTGAAATTGTCGATGTCGATGAACAGCAGGCAGCACTTCTCGCCGGAGGCGATGGCCTGCTCGACGACGCCGGCCGCAAGTGCGTTGAAGCGACCCCGGTTGTTGATACCGGTGAGCGTGTCGGCCCAGGAGCTTTGCTGCACGAGACGCAGGGAATGGGCGGACTGGCTGTGAAGCTCGCGGATATTATGTGTCAGCCGGCCGATCTCACCCGCCTCGTCCATGTCCCTGATGTCGTCACGCTCGCCGGCCATGACCGCCGTGACATCCGCATCGAGGCTGGCGATCGGTCCCGTGATAAAACGCCTGATCAACAGCACGATCAGGATGATGGAGATCAGGCTCATGGCGAGAGCGCCGCAAGCAAGCAGCACCTTTCGGCGCCACACTTGAGCCTCGAAATAGGCATCCGGGACGACGATCGTGGCATAAAGCTGCGTCCCGAGGGGCGTGCTTGCCGAAAGCGTGTCGGTGACGGCGAGCGGCCATGGCTGGAGAACGATGTCGGCCCCGTACTCCTTCTTCAGAGCGGCCTGCATTGCCAGGAATCGGTCGGGCAGGACGGCGATCTGCATCAGCAATGCATTGGCCTTGTTGCTCGGCATGGGACGGCCGAACGTGACGGGATCGACAAAGAGGGAATAGACGATCCGCGGCCGGTCGCCGGTGGGCTCAAGATAGGTCAAGTCGCTGAGCCGCTTGCCAGCGATCAACTTCCGTGCAAGATCGCGCTGCGGCTCGTCGATCTCGGCAAAGGGATCCCAACTGTTCTCGTAATAGTAATCCGCTTCGTTTCGCGCGTTGAGGACGGCGAAGGAGATGTAGGCGATCGGATCCTCCGACAGCGATTTTATGCTCTCCTGCAGGCGTGCGCCGAGCGCCGTGACGCGGTATCGCTCGTCGGTCTCGGCGACGAACTGGTGCAGAACGCCTCCGTTCAGCAGGGCGTTCAGAAAACTCTTGCTGCGCTGGACCTCGTTCTGGAAAACCGCGGCCGCGTGCTCCAGCCGTTGGGAGAGCTTCGCCTTCTCCAGCGCCTGGATGGAGCGCTCCTGGGCAACATAGACCGATAGCGCTGCGAGGATGTAGCCGAGCAGCACGACGGGGAAGATGAGAAAAAGTGCGCGCTTGCTGAGGGTCACTGAAAATTCGCCAGAGTGCTGATGATGCGTCGGCGAGCCTGGACCGACGGGATTGAAAGTTCCTGCTGGTACTGGCTTTTCGCCAGGGTCGCGGCCGGCGGATAGATCTCCGGATCGGAGCGCATCGCTTCCGGAAGAATCTTCAAGGCCGCGCTGCTCGTGGTCGGCATCGTCAAGGCAAGGGCGTTTGCGGCGGCGCCTTCCGGCGAACCGATGAAGTCGAGGAACTCCAGGGCACGCTGCTTGCGAGGCGAGCTGGCCATGACCGATACGCAGTCAAGCCAGGAAAGCGTCCCTTCCTTGGGGACCGAATAACGCCACAACCCCGGCGTGCCGACCTTGTCGTTGAGGACGTGCTGATCGCCGCTGTAGCCGAGTGCCATATAGATCTCTTTGCCGGTCGCCTGGTCCTGGATGGCGGTGATGACATAGTCGTAGGTCAGCACGGCCGGCGCCTGTGCCTTCAGAAGATCGAAGGCGGCCTTCAAGGTTCCTGTTTCACTGGCATTGATGGATGCGCCGAGCAGCATCAGCGGCGGCACGAAGAGTTCGGTATGGTCGTCGAACATCGCGATGTGCTTCTTGAGCGACACGGACGGCCGCATCATATCCTCCCAGGAGGTCGGCGCCTGCGCGATGATATCGGAGCGATAGAGAATGCCGACCGTGCCGGAGAAATAGGGTAGTCCGCGTCCGGCGCAGCGATCGCGCCACTTGGGCTCATAGTCCTTGAGCGCCGGCAAATTCGCCTCTTCGAGGGGCTCAAGAACGCCTTTCTTGCCGAAAAGATGCGCACCGTTCTCATCGACGACGACAAGATCGACATTGTTGCTGGGATCCGCGAGGATCTCGTCGCGGGCATCGTCGCTGTCGAAATTGATCTGCCGGATTGCGATGCCGGTCTCCTGCGTCCAGCGGTCGATCAGGCCCTGGTCGATGTAGGCTTCCCAGATCAGCAGGTTCAGCGTTTCGGCGCGACTTGCGGCCGCGCAAAGAAACGTCGCCAGGAAGACGGATGTAGCCGCGCGCCGTCTCATTCTCTGCCCCCCGCCAAGAACAACCCCCACTGGCAGACGGTAACCGGCAAAAATTTAGGAATGCTTACGGGCAGCGCGAGCCATGCATCTCTTCGCCCGAACGCCGACTATCGCGATGGTATTTTCGGCAGCAACACCGTGAAGATTCCGAGTAGCGGCAGGTAGGAGCAGATCTTGTAGACGAATTCGATGCCATGGCTGTCGGCAAATATGCCGAGAACCGCCGCCCCCATGCCGCCGAACCCGAAGGCAAAGCCGAAGAAGACGCCGGCAATGAGCCCGACGCGGCCGGGAACGAGTTCCTGTGCGAAGACGACGATCGCCGAGAAGGCCGACGAAAAGACGAGGCCGATCACCACGCTGAGCACCCCCGTCCAGAACAGGTTCGCATAGGGCAGCATGAGCGCGAAGGGAATGACGCCGAGTATCGAGAACCAGATGACGAAACGGGCGCCGTAGCGGTCACCGATCGGTCCGCCTAGGAAGGTTCCCGCCGCCGCGGATCCGAGGAAAAGAAACAGCATCAGTTGCGCCTGCTGCACGCTCGTGCCGAACTTTTCGATGACGAAGAAGGTGAAATAGCTCGAGACGCTGGCGAGATAGACGTTCTTGGTCGCTGTCAGCAGGACGAGGATCGCGACCGCCCAGAGGACGCGGGCCTTCGGCAGCGGCAGCGCCCGGCTCGGCGCGGCGCGGCTCATGGTCGAGCGGCGATGCCGCACATACCAGGCGCTGACCCACGACAGCACGAAGAAGCCGGTTATGGCGACGATCGAGAACCAGCCGAGGCTGCCCTGGCCGAAGGGCAGAACGGTGAAGGCGGCAAGGAGCGGACCCAATGCGCTGCCGGCATTGCCGCCGACCTGGAACAGCGATTGCGCCAACCCGTGGCGACCGCCCGAGGCGAGCCGCGCGACGCGCGACGATTCGGGGTGGAAGATCGCCGAGCCGACGCCGATCAGGCTTGCCGCGAGCAGCAGCATCCAGAAGTGATCGGCATGGGCGAGAAGAAGAAGCCCCGAACAGGTCGACAGCATGGCGACCGGCAAGGTGTAGGGAAGGGCCCAGCGATCGGTGACGATCCCGACGGCCGGCTGCAGCATCGAGGCCGTGACCTGGAAGGTGAAGGTCAACAGACCGATCTGCACGAAGTCCAGTGCGTAATTCGCCTTGAGCAATGGATAGAGCGCCGTCAGCAGCGACTGCATGATGTCGTTCAGCATGTGGCAGAAGCTGACGGCAAGAATGACGGAGAAGGCCGTCTTTTCCGGATTGATGCTGCCCGCCGTGACCGAAGACATGAGGTGGTTCCTTCCGCGCGGCTCGCTGCGGAGCCCTTTCATCCATCTGTAGACGCCTTGTCGATGGCCTGCTTTTGTGATTTGGTCGGATTCTTTCGCGAGCGGGCCAGATGCTGAAATCCGACCGACATTACCTGCCGGAACTGCCGGACGACGATCACTTCCGAAACCTGGAGTGGATCGAAAAAGCGAATGCTCCCGTCCTGGCGATCGGAAGAGACTATGGCTGCGGGCTCATCGTGCCGCCGCACAGCCACACGCGAACCCAACTCTGGTGGGCCCGCTCGGGCGTGGTTCTCGTGCATACGGCAGAGGGGCGATGGATGATCCCTCCCGGCCACGCCCTGCTCATTCCTGCCGGAATGGAGCACTCGGCCGAGATGGTCAGCGACGTTCGCATGCACTCGATCTATATCGCGGCGATGAGCCGGGCGCGCCGGCCTTTGGTGCTGGAGGTGTCGGCGTTGGCCGGCAGCCTCATCGACGAACTGATCCGTATCGAGAATGAAACGTCGTGCGGTCGGCGCGAGCAACTGATCATGGAGCTGTTGCTCGAGGAAATTCCGCGCCTCGCTGAGCGGCCGCTGGGCCTGCCCTTTCCGCAAGACCGCGCCCTTGCCGGCCTCTGCCGGAAATTCCTGGAGGCGCCTTCGGCCGCCGCCAATATCGATCAATGGGCCGACAGCCTCGGCATCAGCCGGCGTTCCTTCACGCGGTTCTTCCGGCACGAGACGGGCATCAGCTTCGTTACCTGGCGCCAGCAGGCTTGCATCTTCGCCTCGCTGCCGCGCATTGCCGACGGCGAGCCGATCACCACCGTCGCTCTCGATGCCGGCTATGAGAATGTGGCGGCCTACACCACCATGTTTCGCCGCATGCTCGGTGCGCCGCCGAGCCTTTACCTGCGCGGCCGTGATGCCTGACTGCAGCGGATCATTTGGGCGCTTGACCGGCTCGCTCCGCGGGGCCAAACAGGGGCCATGAACAGCTCATCCGTCGATTCCGGCCGCGTGCACGATGCACCGTCGAAGAACTGGGTCTACCGCGTGCTGCCGCGGGCGCTTTGGCCCTATGCGCAACTCGCCCGTTGGGACCGGCCGATCGGCTGGCAATTGCTGATGTGGCCATGCCTCTGGTCAGCGGCACTCGCGGCCGGCGCCGCAGCCCCGCTCGACAGTTTCTCCCCGGCTCGCTTCCTCTTGCACGTCTTTCTGTTCGTCGCCGGGGCGATCGCCATGCGCGGTGCCGGCTGCACCTATAACGACATCGTCGATCACGAAATCGATATGGAAGTGGCGCGGACCCGATCGCGGCCGCTGCCGTCCGGCCGCGTGACGCGCGCCCAGGCGAAGGTCTTCATGGTGCTGCAGGCGCTGGTTGGCCTCGTCATCCTGCTGCAGTTCAACGCCTTGACGATCATTCTCGGCATTGTCTCGCTGAGCCTGGTGGCAATCTATCCATTTGCCAAGCGCTTCACCGATTGGCCGCAATTCTTCCTCGGCCTGGCATTTTCCTGGGGCGCTATCATGGGCTGGTCGGCAGAATTCGCATCGCTGTCCCTTGCCGCCATCCTGCTCTATGCCGCGGCAATCGCCTGGACGATCGGTTACGACACGATCTATGCCTATCAGGACCGGGAGGACGACGCATTGATCGGCGTCCGCTCGACCGCACGCCGCTTCGGCGACAATCCGCGGCCATGGCTGATCGGGCTTTACGGCTTGACCGTTCTCCTGATGGTTTTCGCATTCCTGGCGGCCGGCGCGGGATTCTTCGCCTATGCTGGACTGATCGTGGCGGCTGTCATGCTCGCTTACCAGATCCTGGTGCTGAACATCCACGATCCTGAGCAGTGCCTGGCGCTCTTCAAGTTCAACGGCGTCGTCGGGCTCATCATCTTCGCCGGGCTGGTGCTGGCGCTTCTCCTGCGCCTGATATGAAAAATCCTTCGGAAGGTCCGGAGGACATCTTATTCGACGGGTAGGGCGATCACGCCCAACTTGCTTCGGCGTCCGCCTTGCGCCGGTTGGCCGCGATGTGGGTGCGAAGAGCGGCCCAAAGGGCGACGAGGGTGGCGAGCAGGTGCTTGCGCATCGGTATCTCCTTCATTCGTTGCCTTGGCTATGTGCCGCTTGTGGCATGATGAAGGCCGAGACCGCTGTATCCGCCGTAACATTTGCCGCGGCCGCCTGTACGTTCTCCCGCACGACAACAAAAAGCCGGCCGCAGGGATTGGCCGGCTTTTGCACTGGAGATGGAGATAGGCGGTCAGGACCGGGCGATGATCTCGCGGCCGTCGATTTTCATCTGCACGCCGAGCTTGCCGGTGGAGCGGCGCACCAGGAAGCGCGGCCGGCGCTCGGCAAAGAAGGAGTGGCGACGGCGCGGCTTTACCGGCGCCGTGCGGATTTCGCCGAGATGTTCTTCCAGCGGCCGGGCGACACCATCGGCTTCGACCATCAGCATCGGGATGCGATAGGCATCCGCCCAGGCACGCCAGTCCGCCGCAATGTCGGAAAGATCATGCGCGACGAGCAGCGGGATGCAAAGATCCGGATCGTCATGATGAAGCTCGAGCGTCACAGTTACCTCCCCGTCGCCGTGGTCGATGGCCCGCGCTGCGACACCCTTGAAAGCTCGCGCAGGCAATGCGATCGAAAGGGGCAGGCCGCTGGATGGTAGCACCTTGCGCAGGACAGCGCCACGGTGGTCGAGGCTGATGCTCACATTGCCCACATCGCCGCGCAAGACGTAGGTCGCCTGCTGCGGAAAACGCTTCGGATCGAGCCGCAGCGTATTTCCTACCCACGCCGGTTGAGAGAGTGTGTTGCGCATTTTCATTTCGCCCTTGTTTTCCTTGAGAGCCGCTTCCCGGTCTTCTTCTCGGGACGTTTTCGTCCTCTGTGGGCTGGAGGATAGGCGGCCGCTCTTCCGGACGACTTAAAAATCGCGGTTAAAAAAACTTTGCGTCTCCCGATGGTTAGCAAAAGCCGAGGTGGTAAGGTTTCTCCTTCGTCAACGAAATCGCCGGCATTTTGCGCGTCGGCCGAAAAGCCACGCACAAGCCTGCTGATCCAGTTTCGGACGATCGGAATAACCATCGGGGATGTCGCGCGCCGGCTGTCCCCGATCCTTGCTGGCGGGGCAACGCGCATGGTTTCGACCTATCTCGACTACAATCTCATCGCGCGGGACATGAAAGTCAGCCTGAACCGCGTCTCGGAACAGACGGTCGTCGCGCGCGATACGCAATACTACCGGGATAACATCGGCAATGTGAGCTCGGTGGACGACTTCCTCGACGACTACCGGCTCTATTCCTACGCGATGACGGCCTTTGGCCTCGGCGACATGATCGATTCGGTCGCCTTCATGCGGAAGGTGCTCGAAAGCGACCTCTCCGACACGAGCAGCTTCGCCAACAGCTTGACGGACGATCGCTATCGAGAATTCGCCCTCGCCTACAGCTTCAGCGGCGGGACCGCCGTGTCACAGACCGAGGCGCAACTCGAGATCATCGGCCTTTACGATACGAGCATTCTCAACATCGCGGAGACGCAGAAGGAGGAGTCCCGCTACTACAACGTCATGAGCGACAAGATCACCAGCGTCGATCAGCTCCTCAACAACGATCGGCTGAGAGCCTATGTCTTCACCGCCTTCGGCATCGACGAGAGCACCTACTCCCGCCAGACGATCCGCAGCGTCCTTTCCAGCAATTCCGGCGATGCGAGCAGCTATGAAAATACGGTGATTGCTCCGAAGCTTTCCGAACTCGAGACCGCAAGGGCAGCGGCAGAAGCACAGTTGACTGCGGGCGGCCTCACCGACGAGGAAGAGGCGGAACTTGAGAGCAAGATAACGACTTACACGAATTCCATCGCCACGCTGAACAACTATATCGACCTCGCCGCAGCCTTCGACTTCACCTCCGATGGCACCGTGACCGCCGGTGCGGCGCAGACCGACGAAAACAAGCTGGCCGTCAACGACCTCTATATCTCCAGCAATTCCCGCGTTACCTCGCAGGCGGCGCTGCTGAACAAGGCCTATTTCGAGGAGACGGTCGCGAGTATCACGACCGTCGATGAACTCATCGCGGATACACGCCTTTACAACTACATCAGGACCGCTTTCGACCTCGACGAGGTGACGATCGTTTCCGCAACCATCAAGAACATCCTGACGAGCGACCCCGATGATCCGGACAGCTATGTCAACACGATCGGCGGCGGCGACGAGAACTACCTGGCGCTCGCAAATGCCTTCAATTTCCAGGAGGACGGCACGCTGGCGGACGGCGACAGCGCGCAGACTTCGACCCAGACGACGCTCACCTCCAACCGCTACATGACGCGATATAACGACAAGGACGACGAAGCGGACGAGAAGGCGGTTAGTGCCTATAAGTCCGCTGTCGCCGGCATGACGTCCGTCGACGACTTCATCGGTTCCGCTTCGATCTATGACTTCGCCCTGCAAGCCGTCGGCCTCGATCCCGACACGGAGAGCACCCGCACCATCAAGCGGGTGCTCACCAGCGACCTCACCGATCCGAAGAGCTTCATCTACACGCTCAAGGACGAGCGATACGTGACCCTTGCCAAACTGTTCAACTTTACGACAGAGGGCGAGGTCGGCGCACCGGCACTGGCTCAATCGGAAACGCAAATCCAGGAAACCGCGAAGAACTATATCGTCATCAAGTCCCGTTTTGGGTCGGATGAGGACAAGACCAAGGCTCAAGAGGAAGGCGAATATTATACGGCCGGGATCGCCAAACTTTCCTCGCTCGACGAATTCCTGGCTGACGAGCGTCTCGTCACCATCGCGCTCGAGGCGAACGGCATCGACCCCGAGGGCGTGACGGCCGATTTCCTCCGTGGAATCTTCACCTCCGATCTCGACGATCCGGAGAGCGCCATCAACGAACAGGAAAATTCCGCCGCCTATATCTCGCTCGTTACCTCGTTCAATTTCGACAGCGAAGGAAACGTGCTGCGCGAGGACAGGGACAGCATCGTCACACGCCACGGGCTTTACGAAACGCTTGACCAATATCTGCACCAAACGCTCGAGGAACAGGCGGGCGAGAACAATGAAGGCGTTCGCCTGGCACTCTATTTCGAGCGTAAGGCCGGCACGATTGTCGACGCCTATGATCTCCTGGCAGACGACGCGCTCGCCGAGGTATTCCGCACGATCTTCAGCCTGCCCGACGAGTTCAGCACCATGGACATCGACCAGCAGGCGAAGATCGTCGAAAAGAATCTCGATCTCGAGAAACTCAGCGACCCGGCCGAATTGAAGAAGCTGCTGGCACGCTTTGCCGTGCTTTACGATCTGGAGAACAACACCGAAGTCGATCCGGCCGTCTCGGTGCTCACGAGCAGCGGCAGCAGCGTCGGCATCAGCGCCGACACGCTCTATACCCTGTCGCAGCTCAGGATGGGCGGGTAAGCGCCGCTTCGTCTTAGTCCTGCCGCAGCACCTTGTCCGGGTTCATGATTCCGGCTGGATCGAAGACATGCTTGATCCGCCGCATCAGCTCGATCTCGATCGGCGAGCGGATTGCTGCCAGTTCGTCGCGCTTCAACTGGCCGATGCCGTGTTCGGCCGAAATCGACCCGTTATATTTCAGCACGATGGCGTGGACAATGGCGTTCATTTCGTGCCAGCGGGCCAGAAAGGGCTCGCGGTCCACACCGACGGGCTGGGAAATGTTATAATGGATGTTGCCGTCGCCCATATGCCCGAAGGCGCAGATGCGTGCATCGGGGATCGCCGTCATGACCGCCGCATCCGCTTCCGCCATGAAGGCGGGAATGCTCGACACCGGCACTGACACATCGTGCTTGATCGAGCCGCCTTCGGGTTTCTGTGCCGGAGACATGCTCTCGCGCATGTGCCACAGCGCCTTTCGCTGCGCTTCGCTCTGGGCGATGACCGCATTCTCGATCAGGCCGTCCTCTAAACCTGCTTCGAGCAGGCTTTGCACCATCCGCTCCGAGCTCTCGGCAGAGTCGGAGGTGGAGATATCGATCAGCGCATACCAGGGATGACATGTTTCCATCGGGTCGCGAACGCCCGGTATATGGCGGGTGGTGAACTCGATGCCGAGCCTCGGCATCAGTTCGAAGCCGGTCAAGGCGGGGCCGCAGAGGCTGGATGCCCGCTCGAACAGAGCGAGTGCGTCTTCGACGCTTGCGAGCCCGGCAAAGGCGACCTGATGGCCGCGCGGCTTCGGGAAGAGCCTCAGGACGGCGCCGGTGATGACCCCGAGCGTCCCTTCGGCGCCGATGAACAGATCGCGTAGGTCGTAGCCGGTATTGTCCTTCTTGAGGCGTCGGAGGCCGTCCCAGATTTCTCCGGTCGGAAGCACGACCTCGAGCCCCAGGCAGAGCTGTCGCATGTTGCCATAGGCAAGCACGGCGGTGCCGCCCGCATTGGTGGAAAGGTTGCCGCCGATCCGCGCTGAGCCTTCCGAGCCGAGCGATAGCGGGAAGAGCCGGTCGACGTCGTCCGCTGCCTTCTGGATATCTGCGAGAATGCAGCCGGCGTCGGCGACGATGACATTGCCGACGGGATCGATGTCGCGGATGCGGTTCAGCCGCTCGAGCGAAAGCACCACATCGGCCTTTCCTTCGCGCGGGATCTGGCCCGCCACATGCCCGGTATTGCCGCCCTGCGGCACGATCGCCGTCTGCGCCCGGCTGGCGAGTTGCAGGATGCGCGAGACTTCATCGACCGAACCGGGCTTGAGCACGAGCGGCGTGGTGCCGCGGTAGAGGCCACGCGATTCGACGAGATACGGCGCCGTCTCTGCGGGGCCGGTCAGAGCATTGCCGGGTCCGACGATGTCGGTGAAGGAGGCGATCAGTTCGGGAGAAGGAATTGTCGTCATGGCCCTGCCTTCGGTCAGTTCCGCGGGGCGGCCGCCCGCTGCATGCGGTCGAGGATCGCTTCGCCAAGCCCCTCGCTCGGGACCGGGCTGAAGGCGATCGTCCTGGCGCCGCTCGCATCCGCCTTTTTCATGTAGTCGAAGAGATTGGCGGCCGCCTCCCGGAGATCACCGCTCGGGCTGAGGTCGAGCACGAGGGCTGCCGCGTTTTCGCCGGGCAGCGCCTTGCCGCCGAAGCGGATCAGCGCCTCACCCGTGTGGACGTCCGTCGCATTGAGCCGCACCGCGGCGCCCGGCGCATAATGGGACGGGAGCATGCCGGGGGCTTCGATCGTCGCGCCCGCCGCTTCCGGCCGTTCAACAGGGAGGCCGGTAAGCGCCTCGATCTCGGCGGCGTCGAGACCGCCCGGCCTAAGCAGCCGGAGCCGGCCATCCTCGACCTTGAGGATCGTCGATTCGAGGCCGATTTCCGCCGGGCCCGCATCAAGGATCAGCTTCAGCTTCGCGCCGAGATCCGCTTCCACATGGGCCGCGCTGGTCGGACTGATCTTGCCCGACGTATTGGCGCTCGGGGCGGCCAAGGGTTGACCGAACCGTGCAATCACGCGCCGGGAGAAACCCTCCGGCATGCGGATACCGAGCGTGTCGAGACCGGCGGAGGCCAGCGCATGCACGGTGCCCTCGGATCGCTGTGGCAGGATCAGCGTCAGGGGTCCCGGCCAGAAAGCTTCCGCGAGACGCCGGGAGATGGGATCGAACGTCACGTGCGCTTCGGCCATTGCCATATCCGAGACGTGGCAGATCAGCGGGTTGAAGCGCGGCCGGCCCTTCATCTCGTAGATGCGGCTGATGGCATCGGCATTCGTCGCATCGGCGGCGAGGCCGTACACGGTCTCCGTCGGGATCGCCACAGGCTCGCCTCCGGAGAGCACGGCACAGGCCTTCTCGATCGCTCGATCCGGTTCGATACGCGTGTCGATGATTTCGGCCATGGCGGTTCTGATCCTTTCCGTCGCATCCTTAGCGGAGGGGGAGGGAAAACAGAACGATTTTCTTGGCCGGTCGGGCGGTGTCAGAGGCTGCGAATGATCCGCCGTAAGGCTTCGTCGCGGGCGCCGAGCATCAGGACGTTCTTGAGCGCCACTGTCGGGTCCTGCGTCCGGAAGATCAAACCGTTGCCACGCACGTTGCGATTGATGGCAATTTGTCCGTCTTCGGAGTCCGGCTCGATCGCAACGGCGAAATACATGCGCGAGTAGCTTGTCTGTATCCGCTCGAAGAAATGTGTCTCGTCCCCGAGGTCGGAAAAGAAGTTCGCGAAATAGAACGCCCATGTAATTTCGCGCGACTGGTTGAGCTTGGCTTTCGCGGCGGTCACATGGCAATAGCCGAGATGGGGGCTGTCGGCGAGCGTCCGGTGGAAGATCATCCTCGGAAACTGGATGGAGGCGTGAAAGCCGTTGATCCGCTTGTGAGTCGTCTCGCCCGCCGCCTGCAATCGGCGGCCCGTCCTCTCGGCCACCTCTTCATGGGTCATATAGCGGCGCTGTTCGGGCAACCACGGCCGGCGCCGGTCGATTCGGCCCGTGCGCAGGAACTCTGTATGGCCGCCCGCCGTTTTCGGTGCCGGCGCCTGCGCTTTGCCTGAGGCGTCGTAATATCTGAGCTTTGCCATCGGCTTCTGCGTCACCTGTCGCCAAACGGATTGATCTGTCAGCGAACGCTAAATCACCAGGGTTAACAGAGTATTTCGCGCGCCGCTCCGGCCGCAGCATCCCTCGATGTCGCAAAATGGCCCGCCGCGTTCGCGCCGGAGATGGCGCTGCGGAAAAATGCGCCATCTGCTCGAACGTTCACCTATCTTGTTGTTTGACATATAAAATGTCACATACGCAAGAATGCAAAGGCCCGAAAATCGCTGTCGTCTTTCCGGAATGGAATGTCGCGCATCGGCAATTGCCGAACCGGTTCACCCGCTTAGATTGGATGCTCAAGGTGCCGCCTCTCGGCGAGGGGCGGAGAATTGGGAAGCCGGTCAAATCCCGGCGCTGCCCCCGCAACGGTGGTGGAGTGAACTCCGGCAAAAGGCCACTGGACAATCGTCCGGGAAGGCGCCGGGGCAGGGCCTTCGGGCCACTCCAGAGCCCGGAAACCAGCCTTGAGGAAAACGACCGTAACTGGTTGCGGCGGGCAGCCGGATCGGAGCCAAGGCGCACGGCATCTCTCCGGCGCGGTTCCTGTCCTGCCTGCCCGAAACAGGGCTAACGAGGACATGGGCATGGACATCCAGAACGAAATGCTGCGCAAACTGAAGACCCGCCGCGAGGGCTACAGTCTCGACCGGGCCTTCTACATCGACCCGGACTATTACCGTCAGGACCTGGAGAATATCTGGTACAAGGATTGGCTCTTCGTCGGCCACGACTGCGAAATCCCGCGTCCCGGCAACTATTTCACGCTGCAGGTCGGCGACTATCCGATCGTCATCGTGCGCGATCGCCAGGGGGCGGTCCGGGCGCTGCACAATTCCTGCCGCCATCGCGGCTCGCGCGTTTGCACCCAGCACAAGGGATCCTCGGCCAAGCTTGTTTGTCCCTATCACCAGTGGACCTACGAACTCGACGGCAGGCTGCTCTTCGCCCGGCAGATGCCGGAGGATTTCGATCCGGCCCAGCACAGCCTGAAGCCGGTCAGTTGCGAAACGGTCGGCGGCTATATCTTCATCAGCCTTGCCGAGCGGCCCATGGATTTCCAGCCCTTCCGCGACACGGTCGCAGCCTATCTCGCGCCGCATCGCCTCGGCGAAACCAAGGTCGCCTATGAAAGCACCATCGTCGAGAAGGGCAATTGGAAGCTCGTCTGGGAGAACAACCGCGAGTGCTACCATTGTGCCGCCAACCATCCGGAACTCTGCCGGACCTATCCCGAGGCTCCGACTGTGACGGGCGTCCAGGGCGCCATGGACGATCCGGAAATCGGTGCCCATTGGGAGAGATGCGAGGCGGCGGGGCTGCCAAGCGCCTTCAAGATCGGGCCGACCGGCCAGTTCCGCATGACGAGAATGCCGCTGATCAACGGGGCGGAGAGCTATACGATGTCCGGCGAGAAGGCGGTCCGCAAGCAGCTTTCCGGTGACATAAGCGCGAATGGCGTCGGCACGCTGCTGCTCTTCCATTACCCGACGACCTGGAACCACATCCTCGGCGACCATGCGATCACCTTCCGCGTGCTGCCGCTCGGGCCGGAACTGACGCAGGTCACGACGAAATGGCTCGTCAGCAAGGATGCGGTCGAAGGGGTCGACTATACCCTCGAAGACCTCACCCATGTCTGGACCGAGACCAACGACCAGGACCGTCAGATCGTCGAGGAAAACGCCTTCGGCATCCGTTCGCCGGCCTATGAGCCGGGCCCCTATTCGGCCGAGCACGAGGGCGGCGTCATGCAGTTCGTCGACTGGTATTCGCGCTTCATGCTGGATCGCCTGCAGGGCAGCGCCGCTCCTCTGTCGCGGGTGGCATGACGATGGAAATGGCACGCTCCTTTCACCACTTCGACGAACTGCAGCCCTGGAAAGATCGCCAGTTCCTGCTCGAATGCATCTCCGCGGTTGCCGAGACCGCGGATGTGATGACCTTCACCTTCCGGTCCGACAGGCCGGCCTGGTTCCGCTACCTGCCCGGGCAGTTCGTCACGCTCGAACTGCCAGTCGGCGAGGAACCGGTGATGCGCACCTATACGCTGTCGTCCTCGCCGTCCCGCCCGCTCTCCGTGGCGGTCACGGCCAAGGCGCAGTCGAACAGCATCGGCACGCGCTGGATGTTCGACAATCTGAAGCCCGGCATGACACTGAAGGCGCTGGGGCCGCTCGGCGATTTCAGCTTCGTTCGCCATCCGGGCGAAAAATATCTGTTCGTCTCGGCCGGCTCTGGCATCACGCCGATGATGTCGATGACCCGCTGGATGGCAGACTGCGCGCCGGCAACGGATGTCACTTTCATCTCCTGCGCCCGGCAGCCGGAGGATCTGCTGTTCAAGGCGGAGCTTGAGATCCTCGCCCGCCAGATGCCGCGGCTCAATCTCGGCTTCCTGGTGGAAGGGCACGAGGCGCGGCACGGCTGGCACGGCCTGCGCGGCCGTATCGATGCGACGAAGCTGCCGCTGCTTGCACCGGATTTTCTGGAGCGAACGGTTTTCTGTTGCGGCCCCGAACCCTTCATGCGCGGGGTCCGGGAGATGCTGGAGGGGGTGGGTTTCGACATGGCTCGCTACCACCAGGAAAGCTTCCAGCCGGCGGCGGCGCCGGCGGCCGAGGAACTTGCCATACGCGCCGGGCCGGCTGCCGGGGCTCTGGCCGAGGCGGCGCGGGTAACCTTCACAATGAGCGGCAAGGACGTCTCGACCGTCCCCGGCCAGACGATCCTGCAGACGGCGCGCGCCAACGGCGTCAGGATCGGTGCCGCCTGCGAGGGCGGCATCTGCGGCACGTGTCGCGTCTTGAAGATCGCCGGCGAAGTCGAGATGAGCCACAATGGCGGTATTCTCGATGACGAAGTCGACGAGGGCTACATCCTCGCCTGCTGCTCGCGGCCTATCGGCGACGTTCAGATCGAAGCGTAGACAGCTACAGGCGCCGTCCGGCTTTTTCAGCGGCGCTCGGGCTGGTTGGGCAGGTGCGCCTCGGCGGCCTTCACGCTGATCGCTCCTGTGACCGTTCCGTCGACGCCGGCGCCCGAGCCGCTCTCGGCCTCGGCCCGGCTGATGAGCAAGGGTTTTGCGAGCGGGACGGAGACCGCGGCGCTGGCTGCCGGCGCCCTGCCGGCCTTCGCGGAGGCGATGACGGTGACGATCGGCGGCTTTTCCGGGAGCAGCGCGCCGTGCGGCCACACCTTCTTCAACTCCGAAACGGTCATTGCGGCGACGTTGACGTCGATGTCGTTGAGCGTCCCCGGCACCCGATAGGGGCAGCGTTTCTTTCCGCAATTATGCGACGACGAGAACTGCCACAGCGCATAGCGGTCCCAGTTGCCCATCGGAAAGACGTCGCGAATGTCAGGCTTGTAGCGGGCATACCAGAGCGGCAGGCGGGAAAGCAGCCGATGCTGGGCGCGGTTGGCGGCGATCTGCTTGGCGGTGATGTGGTTGGTGTAGAGAATGGGATAGCGGCCGGTGCGGGCCTTGATGTGGCCGGCAAAGATCGCAGCGTCCTCGAGCGACATGTAGTCCTTGGGATCGATGCCCTCGATGTCGAGGACCATCAATTCGTCCTCGCGCGGCTCCGCATAGTCGAGGAAGTGATTGGCCTGATCGACGGGATTGCCCGGTCGCGCCAGGTGATAGGCGCCCCAGAGCAGGCCCTGGGAGCGGGCGATCATCCGGCGCGTCTGGTAGAGTTCGCGGCTGACCGCATATTTTCGCCACATCGTCTTGCAGTGGGCGACGGTGTCTCCGCCGTGATCGCCGGTGCAGGTGTAGCTTTCCGGAAGTCCGTCGGAGGCTTTCGCGATGAAGCCGGCGATGCGCTTGTCTTTCAGCATCGCTTCCCAGTCGATGCTGTTCAGTTCGTAAGCGTCGACGATGATGGCGTTCTGCCGCGCTTTCCACGGTTCGACATCTGCGGCGCGTGCGTTCGCCGCCGCAAAGGTCAGGCCTACGAAGGCCGCCAGGCGCAAGATCATCCCCGAGATCGAGATTCCCCGCTTTTCCATTCTCTGAGATTGCCGACTTAACGTTAAAGGGTCGTAAATCTCAGCCCCTCAGCCAATCTGCGCGAGAGCGTCGCTCCTGTACACTGACTCTTGGCGGTAAAGTGCGGCGGCACTCGGCTCTGGATTGCAGCGCGAAACGTGGCGTGTTGGTCGTATCCGCTCTAAAGGATGCCGACGCGTCTGAGGATCAGCCAGGCCAGGCCCATGGAGGCGGCGATGATCAGCCCGGCATAGAGGGTGCCGCCGCCGTTGGCGAAGGGCAGGGCACCCGTGTTCATGCCGAAGAAGCCGGTGACGAGCGTCGGCGGCAGCAGGAAGGCGGTCATCAGCGAGAGAATGTAGAGGTGGCGATTGGTCTCCGAGGAAATCTTGCTGTCGATCTCCTCGTGCAGCAGCCTGGCGCGCTCCTGAAGCGCGAACACGTCGCGATCGACCGCCTCCAGCCGATCGGAAAGCCGTTCGGCGACGTCGATGAAGCCCGGCGGCACCTCGTCCTCATCGGACGTGCCGGCGCGTCGCAGCAGCGCGAGGACCGTTCTCAGATGCCGATGCAGCCGCACGACGGTTCGGCGCAAGGGCGCCAGCCCCGGCTGCTGCCGGTGTCCCGCCTCGCCATAGACGCGGTCCTCGATGACGTTCAGTTCCTCCGTCAATTCAAGCACCAGCGTGATCAGCGTCCGCTGGAACTCGGTGACGAGCATTTCGAAGAGATCGATCGGCCGTCCGCATTTGGCGCTCTTCTCGACCGCCGCCTTGACGCGGTCGATGCTTCTGAGAGGATGCAGGCGGCTGGTGATGATCATCCGGTCGCTGACGGCGAAGTGCAGCCAGCCGATCGTCTTCGTCATCGTGTCGAAGGTCCGTTCGAAATCGACGAGCGTGCCATAGACAACGTCCTCAGCCACGGTGATCGCCGCCTGGGTGTCATGGCTAGTAAGGGTCGCTATCGCCGCCGGCGGGAGATTGCCAATGCGCTCGATCAGTGCCGGCGTGCGCGCATCGCTCAACGCCAGATGCAGCCAGACCCAGCCGTCGCCGGCCTGCAGGCTCTCAATCGGTGAATCGGTCGCGATACGCAAGCACCGGCTTTCTCCGGGCAGGAACCGGTAGGCCCAGACAAGGCCGGGTATTTCGGGAGAAATCAGGTTCATTTGGGCGCCGCGACGAGGGTCATGCGAAGTGGCTTCTATTCGCGCGCCATGACAGTTTTGTTACAGTCCATCGCCGTCGTGGCGTCCAGAATTGACGTTGACGTTTACGTAAAAACAAATAGTGTGCGGCCGATAGGAAGCCGAAGCGAGCCTGCGCCGACGGCCGCAAGGGAGGAGCACCATGTACAAGGCACCGGTGGACGAGATCGCATTCACCCTGAAGCACGTGGCCGGTATGGCCGATGCCGCGAACGCGGGCGTCTTCGGCGAACTCGGCGAAGATCTCGTCGATGCGATCCTTTCGGAAGCCGGCCGCTTCGCCACCGACGAGGTGGCGCCGCTCGGTGAAGTGGGGGACCGTCAGGGATCGCGGCTTATCGACGGCGCGGTCAAGACGCCGGAAGGTTGGCGCGACCTCTACCATAACTGGATTCAAGGAGGCTGGAACGGCCTGACGGCGCCAGAGGTTTTCGGCGGCCAGGAACTGCCGCACATGCTGCATGTCGCCGCCATGGAGATGTGGAACAGCGGCTCCATGGCCTTCGCGCTTGGCCCGACGCTCACCATGGGCGCGATCGAGGCACTGGACAGGCACGGTTCCGATTTCCTGAAGGCGACCTTCCTGTCGAAGATGGTCTCCGGCGAGTGGATGGGGTCGATGAACCTGACCGAGCCGCATGCCGGCTCCGACCTCGGCGTGCTGAAGACCCGTGCCGAGCGCTGCGGCGACGGCAGCTACCGCATCTTCGGCCAGAAGATCTTCATCACCTGGGGCGAGCACGACTTCACCGACAACATCATCCACCTCGTCTTGGCCCGCCTGCCGGATGCGCCTGCGGGTACGAAGGGCATCTCGCTGTTTCTGGTGCCGAAATTCCTCGTCAATGAGGACGGTTCGCTCGGCGCCCGCAACGATCTCTTCTGCCACTCGCTCGAACACAAGCTCGGCATTCATGGTTCGCCGACCTGCACGATGATCTATGGCGACGGCAAGTTCGGCGACGAGAAGGGCGCGATCGGTTATCTCGTCGGCGAGGAAAACCGCGGGCTCGCCTGCATGTTCACGATGATGAACAACGCCCGGCTGGCCGTCGGCATGCAGGGCGTGGCGATCGCCGAGGCAGCGACGCAAAAGGCCATCGCCTATGCCAAGGAACGCACCCAGGGCCGGGCGCCCGGCTGGAGCGGCCAAGGCATGAGCCCGATCGTCGAGCATCCGGATGTCGCCCGCACGCTCTTGACGATGAAGGCGCTGACGCAGGGCTCGCGCGCCATCGCCTATGCCTGCGCGCACGCCGTCGACATGGCGCATGCGAGCGAAGGGGAAGCGGCCCGCCATTGGCAGGAGCGCTCGAGCCTCTTGACGCCGATCGCCAAGTCCTTCGCCACCGACGCCGGCGTCGACGTCGCCTCTATGGGCATTCAGGTGCATGGCGGCATGGGCTTCATCGAGGAAACCGGTGCGGCCCGCTATCTGCGGGACGCCCGCATTGCGCCGATCTACGAAGGCACCAACGGCATCCAGGCGATCGACCTCGTCACCCGCAAGCTGCCGCTTTCCGAAGGTCGCCAGGTGCGCGGCTTCATCGGCGAGCTCCGCGACGTCGCCCAGGCGGTGGCGGCTTCGAACAGGCAGGAGTTCGGCGAGACCGCGGCGCGCCTCGAGACGTCGATTGCCGATCTTGAAGAGGCAACCGACTGGCTGCTTGCAGCGCTCGGTGACGGACGAACCGCCGAAGCGCTTGCCGGCGCGACCGCCTATCAGCGCCTCTTCGGCCTGGTGCTGACGGGGGCCTACCTTGCCAAGGGCGGCCTGGCGGGCGCCGGTGACGGGAAAGAGGAGGCGCGCGTCGCCCTCTGCCGCTTCGCCGCGGAGAACCTGCTCGCCGAAACGGCGGCGCTCAAGGATCGTGTGGTCACCGGGGCGGATAGCCTCGCCGCCGCCCGCTTCATTCTCGACTGAAGCAGAAACAGGAAAATCCTTATGACCGATCATGTGCTCGTCGAACGTCCGGAGGCCTATCCCGGCGTACAGGTGATCCGCTTCAACCGGCCGGACAAGAAGAACGCCATCACGCGCGACATGTACGCGAAGATGACGGCGGCGTTGACCGTCGCCGGATCGGACCCGGCGATCCGCGCCACCGCGTTTCTCGGTACGGAAGGGTGCTTCTCGGCCGGCAACGACATGAATGATTTCCTGGCTTTCGCCATGGGCGGAAGCATGGGAGGCGAAGTCCTCGACTTTCTCCGCGCCCTGGCGAGCGCGACGAAGCCGGTCGTTTCCGGAGTCGACGGCCTGGCGATCGGCATCGGCACGACGATCCATCTCCATTGCGACCTGACGGTCGCCTCAGCCCGATCGGTGTTCAAGACGCCCTTCGTCGATCTGGCGCTCGTGCCGGAAGCCGCCTCGAGCCTGATCGCCCCGCGCATCATGGGCCACCAGCGAGCCTTCGCGCTGCTTGCCGCCGGCGAGCCGCTCGAACCGGCCGCTGCCCTTCAGGCCGGACTGATCTGGAAGGTGGTCGACGAGAACGCCGTCGAGGAAGAAACGCTGTCGCTGACAGGACGACTCGCGAAGAAACCGCCGGAGGCGCTGCGCATCGCCCGCGATCTGATCCGCGGCGACCGGAATGACGTCCTCGCCAGGATCGACGAGGAGGCCGAGCATTTTGCGGCGCAGTTGAAGAGCGCTGAAGCGCGGGCGGCGTTCGAGGCCTTCATGCGCCGCTGAGGCGCCGCGCGCTCACGAACTTGCACATACGTTGAATCGCTGCAGCAAGTTCGTCATGCCACATCAATCAGCGTGCACCCGTCCACCGCGGACGCCCATCGGCTCGGTAATGCCCTCTGGATGAAATGCCTGGAGGCAAGTGCCCATATTTGGTGTTTAATAATGGAGTTACCGTATGGACGAATTTGATCAAGCATAGGTCTGCGAACGACGACGGGTTTGTCCGGACTGTCCATTTGAACTTCGTCATATGGCGAGGCATCACCGGAATGCCGCCGTCGAGGAACGAGAAGGCACTGGCTGCGTGGATGGCCACGGCGGGGTGAACCGATGGAACGACGGGACAAGGAAAGCGACAAGGAACAGGAAAACCTTTCCCGGCTCGAACGGGCCGCGCAACAAACTGCTGATCCAAAAACCATGCAACAGAAGGCGAAGGAGCCCGAGAAAGAATTTCGCTTCAGCCTTCGCAAGGAAGACATCTGGTGGACGGTTAGCTTCGCTGGCGCTGCCTTGCTGCTTTTTGGCATCCAAGTGCTGGTCAACTGGCGCTTGGAATGGCTTGACGCGCCTTCGCGCCTTCGCGTGCTGAATTACGTCAGGGGCGGCCTTCTCATTTTCACTATGTTGACCGTGGCGAAGGTCGTTGAAGTCTTTCTCATTGGCCGAATTCCCAATCGTGTTGCGCGTTTTAACCTTAAACGTATTTTTCGATTGGTGGTCGTCGTCGCCATCGTATTCGTCGCCATTTCAGTCTTGTTTGTGAACTGGTACGGCGCCGTCGTTTCGCTGGGCCTGATTTCTCTGATTCTCGGTTTTGCGCTGCAAATGCCGATCTCCAGTTTCATCGCGTGGATTTATATTCTGGCCAGGGCGCCTTATCGCGTCGGCGACCGCATTCGCATCGGCGATGCCCATGGCGATGTCATCGATGTCAGCTATCTCGACACGACGTTATGGGAATTCGGCGGCGAATATCTTTGGACCGATCATCCGAGCGGACGCATTATCAAGTTTCCGAATTCCACCGTGTTTGACACACCGGTCTTCAACTATTCCTGGCCGCTGTTTCCCTATGTCTGGAACGAAATCAAGTTCCAGCTCGCCTATGAAAGCGATCTGGAATTTGTAGCGCGAACCATGAGAGAGGTCGTGGAAGAGCAGATCGGCGACATCATGAGCCAGAAGGTGAAGGTCTATAAGCACATCCTGTCGGAAACGCCGGTGGACGAACTCGAGGTGAAGGAGCATCCCGTGGTTCATTTTCGCGTCAGCGAAAACACCTGGCTGGAGGCCATCGTGCGTTACCTCGTGCCGCCGAAGGAAGCGGGGCGCACCAAAACACGCTTGATCAAGGAAATGCTGGCGCGAATGAATGCAAAACCTGATCGCGTGCTGTTTCCAAAGAGCAATTTGAGGTGAGCTTCCTCACGCCACGAGTCGCACCTGGCCGGATGAATAGCGGCCGATAAGAGATCACCTTTCCAGCGTCGCAACCGTCTCGACATGCGCCGACCAGAGGAACTGGTCGATCGGGGTCGCCGATGTGATGCGGTAGCCGGCGGCAACGAGGATCGACAGATCCCTCGCGAGTGTCGTCGGATTGCAGGAGACTGCGGCAATCTTCTTCACGCCCGACCGGGCGAGTTCGTGGCATTGCGCCTCGGCGCCGGCCCGCGGCGGGTCGAAGACGACGGCGTCGAAGACCTTCAGCTCCTGCGCCATCATCGGCCGGCGAAAGAGGTCGCGCTTCTCGACCGTCACCGGCTTCAGGCCCTGCGTGTTGCGTGCGGCGAAGTCGAGCGCCTTCAGCGCCTTGTCCTCACCCTCGACGGCATGCACCCGCGCCGTTCGGGCGATCCGGAGTGCAAAGGTGCCGATGCCGGCGAAGAGATCGGCCACGCGCTTCGCCTTGCCGAGATGGTCGAGCACGAGCTTCGCCATCGCCTCCTCGGCCGGCCGTGTCGCCTGCGTGAAGGCACCCGGCGGCGGCGACACCGGCACGCCGCCGAAATCGATCAGCGGCTTGACCGGCTCGATGATAATCTCGCCGTTCAGGCTGACGCGCGCGATGCCCCGCGCGCCGAGAACGGCTTCCACGGTCGAACGTCGCTGCCGGTCGCCGAGCTTGATGTCATCGAAGGCGAGGTCGAGACCGGTGTCGGTCTCGAGCACGGTGATCCGGAACGGCTCGCTGCCAGACGCCATAGCCGACGCGATCTTGCGGATGGTCGCGAGCCGCGAGACGATGCCCGGGCTGGTGATCGGACATTCGCCGATCGCGACGATATGGTGGCTTTGCGCCTGATTGAAGCCGAGCAGCAGTTCCTTTTCGGTTCGCCGGGCGGTGAACACGGCGCGCCGGCGCTCGCCGGACCGGGCGATGATCAACGGCGCGACCTCTGGCGTCAGGCCTTTCGACTTCAAGGCGTCGATGACGAGATTGCGCTTGAAGGCGTGATAGAGCGGGTCGGAGGCGTGCTGCAGGGTACAGCCGCCGCATGTGCCGTTGATGCCGTCCGGGCCGAAGTGCCGACACTTCGGTTCGGTCCGCTCCGTGGAAGCCTCCTTCAGCGAAATCAGCGTACCATGCGCCTTGTTGACGGCCAGCGCGACGCTTTCGCCGGGCAGGGTGAAGGGCGCGTAGACGGGTCCGGCTTCGGTCTGCGCGATCCCATCTCCCTGGGCACCGAGCCGGCTAATGGTGACGATCTGAGTGCTCATGGCTTCAGCCCCGCAAGCAGAAACTCCTTGTTGCCGTCGCCGCCGGCAATGGGCGAGGGGACGAGGCCGAGGCTTTGCCAGGCCATGTCCTCCACTAGCCAGCGCTCGAGTTCTGCCGCGACAGTCGGGGCGCTCTCCGGATCCTTGAGGAGCCCGGCCTTGCTGATCGCATCGCGTCCGGCCTCGAATTGCGGCTTGACGAGCAGGATGCAATTGGCGCCCGGCTCGGCCAGCGACAGTGCCGGCGGGAGAGCCAGCTTCAGCGAAATGAACGAGACGTCGGAGGCGATGAAGGTGATCGCCCGGTTGCCGATATCGTCCGCTGTCATGGCCCGGGCATTCAGCCCTTCGATATTGGTGACCCGCGGATCTTCCGCGATACGCGGATGCATCTGTCCGTGGCCGACATCCACGGAAACCACATGCGCGGCGCCGCGCTTCAACAGCACCTCGGTGAAGCCGCCCGTCGAGGCGCCGATGTCGAGGCAGGCCTGGCCTGCCGGATCGACGCCGAAATGGTCAAGCGCGGCGACCAGCTTCAGCGCTGCGCGGGAGACATAGGCCTGCGCCGGATCGTCGATGGTGATCGCCGCGCTTTCGCCAAAGCTGGCGGCTGGCTTGGTCACGGTGCGGCCGTCGACCTTGACGGTGCCGCGCTGGATCGCATCGCGCGCCCGGGCGCGGCTGGCCACCAGGCCTTTGTTCAGGAGCAATTGGTCGAGGCGGATCATGGGCGTTTCGTTGGACATGGTCCGTCATGGCGCGTCGTGCCGCGCAATGCAAGGGACCCGGACGAGCCGGGTTGAATTAAGCGAAATTAAATCAAAGGATGCGAATCCTTCGCGTCGGCAGGACTCCCACGCCGCACCATGATCGGTGCGTTTCCCTGCCATATCCATGTACATGTTTGGAATGGTGAAGAGCGTCGGCCGTCAAACACGGCCACGATCTGCCGCCCTCCAGCTTGCCGTCGCTTCCTTGCAGGATCTTACCCATGTCCCTGAAGTCCAATCCCCTTCGTCGCAAGCTCGGCCTGACCTTTCTCGGCCTGATTGCCCTCTTCCTGGCCGTTTCCGCCGTCGTCTATTGGAAGGCCGAAGACGCCAGGCGGGCCTCCGTTCGCCAGCGCGAATCGGCGCGCGTCGTAAACCTCATCGACGAAGCGTCCCAGGCGATGCTGGAGCAGGCCGTCAACCTGCGCGGCTTTCTGCTCTTCCGCAGCGACAGCACCTATAACGACGTCTTTGCCAATCGCAAGCGGATGGAAAAGAGCATCGCGGCCGCGCGCGATGCGGTCTCCGCCGAGCCGCAACTCGTTGCTCTGATCGACGACATGCAGAAGGCCGCCGACGTCTATTTCAACGAGCTCGCCAAGCCTCAGATCGAGGCGCGCCGCACGACCGAGATGCCGATTCCCGAAATCATCGAAATTGGCCGCAAGGCTACCAAGGGGCAGCTCGACATGTTCCGTGAGGCGGCTGCGAAGATCAAGCAGCAGGCGAATGCCTGGTCGGCGGAGCAGCAGGTCCTGCAGGCAAACGCCATGTCGGTTCTGGCAGCCACGCTCGTCATCGGCGCGGTGGTTGCAACAACGCTCGCCATCCTCATGGCCTGGGCGCTGTCGCGAGCGATCGTACGGCCGATCATCGGCATGACAAACGCAATGGGCAGGCTCGCCGGTGGCGATCACCAGATCGATGTGCCCGCCCTCGACCGCAAGGATGAAGTCGGGCAGATGGCCCGGGCGGTGGTGGTGTTCCGGGAGGCCGCGGTCGAGAAGCTGAGGCTCGCCGGAGAAACCGAAAAAATGAAGAACGAGGCCGAGGCCGACCGTACCCGGACCGATGCTGAAAAGGCGCGCGAGGCTGCCGAAATACGATCTGCCATGGACGCGCTCGGCAATGGCCTGACCGCTCTCGCCGAGGGCAACGTCGCCTATCGCATCGACGTGCCTTTCGCGGCGCGCCTCGACCCGTTGCGCCTCGATTTCAACCAATCGCTGGAAAAGCTGCAGGCGACATTGCGTGCCGTCGGTCAGAATGCCGGCGCTATCAGCGCCGGCGCCCACGAGATCCGCGAGGCTGCGAACGACCTCGCAAGACGCACCGAGCAGCAGGCAGCTTCCGTCGAAGAAACGGCGGCCGCCCTGGAGGAGATCACGACAACGGTTCGCGATTCCACCAAACGCGCGGAAGATGCCGGCATTCTCGTCGAGCGGGCGCGGGCAGGGGCGGAAAAATCCGGAGACGTGGTCCGCAGCGCCGTGAGCGCCATGCATGCGATCGAAAAGTCGTCGGGTGAAATCTCCAACATCATCGGCGTCATCGACGACATCGCCTTCCAGACCAACCTTCTGGCGTTGAACGCCGGTGTCGAAGCCGCCCGCGCCGGCGAGGCGGGCAAGGGCTTCGCCGTCGTGGCGCAGGAAGTGCGTGAGCTCGCCCAGCGTTCGGCCAACGCCGCCAAGGAAATCAAGGCGCTGATCATGACGTCTGGCGATCAGGTTCGCACCGGTGTGCAACTCGTCGGCCAGACGGGCGAGGCACTCGAAGCGATCGTTGGCGAGGTGCACGAGATCAACGGTCACATGCGTGCGATCGTAAAAGCGGCGCGCGAACAGTCGACCGGGTTGCTGGAAATCAATACGGCAGTCAATGCGATGGACCAGGGCACTCAGCAGAATGCTGCCATGGTCGAGCAGTCTACGGCGGCCAGCCATGGGCTCGCTCGCGAGGCGGCCGCATTGGACGAACTCATCCGCCAGTTCAAGCTAGGCGATCGAAAGGAAGGAGCCGCACTCGCCGTCGCGTCGGCGGCTTCAAAGCCGGTTGCCTCTCCGGCCCGGCTGCTTGGGCAGAAGGTGACGCGCTCCTTCGGCTCGGCGGCCGTGGCGCAAAGTCAGGAGTGGAGCGAGTTCTGATCGGATACGATCTCTGTAGACGCTCGGCCCGGCCGGTTGGTCGGGCCTTTTTCTTTGACCGGTCTCGACTAGGTCGTGTGGACTCTTGGGATTCCCAAGGCTGAGCAAATCAGATTATGGGATGGCCCGCCCCTCTCCGGAGCGATCGG
>NZ_LNQC01000032.1 GCF_001651855.1 Sinorhizobium americanum
CAATGCCGCTCAAAAAGCAACCGGACCCAAGGAAAAGCCGCCGAATAACGGTGTTTTCCCCTTGAGTTCTTTCATTGGAGACGATCATGATCACCTGCTTCATCCGCTACGAGATCGACCCGTTCCGCAAGGACGATTTCGCCACCTATTCCCGCAACTGGGGCGAGGCCATTCCACGCTGCGGCGCCGACCTCATCGGCTATTTCGGTCCGCATGAAGGCTCGGCGACGACCGCCTATGGCGTCTACAACATCGAAAGCCTCGCCGCCTATGAAGCGTACCGGGCGCGTCTTGCCGCTGATCCGCTCGGCCGCGAGAATTACGAATTCGCGCGGCGCGAGCGTTTCATCCTCAAGGAGGACCGCATGTTCCTGAAGAACGTCTCGCTGCCGCATGGCAAGGAGTGATGCGATGATCGCGGTGATTTTTGAGGTTCTGCCGGCCGAGGGCAGGCGCGAAGCCTATCTAGCCCTTGCCGCCGACCTGCGGCCGCTGCTCGACGGTATCGACGGTTTCATCTCGATCGAGCGATTCCAGAGCCTAGCCGATTCGAACAAGCTGCTGTCGCTCTCCTTCTGGCGCGACGAAGCGGCGGTGAAGGCCTGGCGCAACGGTGGGGAACATCGCGCGGCACAGGCCGAGGGGAGGAACGGCGTTTTCGCTGACTACCGGCTGCGGATCGCAGCCGTCGTCCGCGACTATGGCCTCAACGAACGGCACGAGGCGCCGCCGGACAGCCGGCAGTGTCATGAAGGAGATTGCAGTCTCGGCATTGTGGAGAATCAGTAGGAGCGGACTTAACCCTTGCTAGCGAAAAAGTGTATCTCCATGAGCTGCGGCTCAGGATCGCCTTGAAAGAAGTACAATTCGGAATTCGTCTCAAGAACGAGCCTGCTGACCACCTCACTGGCATCGTTTTGACTGAATTCTTCGTAGGGACAGCTGCAGAGAATCGAGCAGTGCTTTGACGGACGACAGCGATATGCCGGGTCGAAAAGCGCCGAGATCGACGTCAATTCCATCGACGAGGCGGAGGGGTGCGGCCTTAGGTTGCGGCTCGCCGCGTCGCGCGTGCCAAAGCTCAAGCCACACCCATTCTACTTCGACACGATTAGCACGCGCTCTTAAAGCAATTTCGAAGTCGCCATATCCCAGTTGGCACATGAACTCCTCGTCAATGCCGAAATCCCACCGATCGGGAATTCCCAGGAATTTTCCCAATTCTTCTAATCTGGAGCCAGGAGCAAGGGGAGTATGAACCGCACCGAGTAGCATTGATGTAATTGAGATCTTTCTCATCATTTTGTCTTTTTCCGAGGTGCCGCGACCACCTGGCCCCGCCATTGTTGCTCAGTGTCTTATGATCAATCATTTTGCCGAGTTACTCTTCCCTCATTGGCTTGGCGACAATCCAAAATTTTCCCGGCTGGCCTTCAGGCTTTGGTAACCATCTTCGGTAACCATAAGTGCTATAGTCAGTCCCGAGTAAGCGTATTTGCGAGTTGCCCATGTCTTCAGTTTTTTCGCTTGCCGAAATCTCCCGTGCCGCCCGTCCGCTGAGCTGGCTGGACAGCATCATCAAGGGAGATTGCGTGGCCGCGCTGAACGCGCTCCCCGACAATTCGGTCGACGTCGTCTTTGCCGATCCGCCCTATAATCTGCAGCTCGGCGGCATGCTGCACCGGCCCGACCAGTCGCTGGTCGACGCGGTCGACGACGAATGGGACCAATTCGCTTCCTTCGAGGTCTATGACGCCTTCACCCGTGCCTGGCTGCTTGCCTGCCGCCGCGTGTTGAAGCCGACCGGCACACTCTGGGTGATCGGCTCCTACCACAACATCTTCCGGGTCGGCGCGATCCTCCAGGATCTGCATTTCTGGATCCTGAACGACATCGTCTGGCGCAAGACCAATCCGATGCCGAACTTCAAGGGCCGCCGCTTCCAGAACGCCCATGAGACGCTGATCTGGGCGACGCCGAACGCCAAGGCGAAGGGCTACACCTTCAATTACGAGGCCATGAAGGCGGCGAACGATGACGTGCAGATGCGTTCCGACTGGCTGTTTCCGATCTGCTCCGGCGGGGAACGCCTGAAGGGCAATGACGGCAAGAAGGTGCATCCGACGCAGAAACCGGAAGCGCTGCTCGCCCGCATCCTGATGGCCTCGACCAAGCCCGGCGACGTCGTGCTCGATCCCTTCTTCGGCTCCGGCACCACCGGCGCCGTCGCCAAGCGCCTCGGCCGCCATTTTGTCGGCATCGAGCGCGAGCAGGACTATATCGACGCCGCCGCCGAACGCATCGCTGCGGTCGAGCCGCTCGGCAAGGCGACACTTTCGGTGATGACCGGCAAGAAGGCCGAACCGCGCGTCGCGTTCAACACGCTCATCGAAAGCGGCTTGATCAAGCCCGGCACGGTGCTGACCGACGCCAAACGCCGCTACAGCGCCATCGTGCGCGCCGACGGCACGCTTGCCTCCGGCGGCGAGGCCGGCTCGATCCACCGCCTCGGCGCCAAGGTCCAGGGGCTCGACGCCTGCAACGGATGGACGTTCTGGCATTTCGAAGAAGGGAACACCCTGAAGCCCATCGACGAACTCAGATCCGTCATTCGAAATGACCTGGCAAAACTGAACTGATCAACCAGCTCCGCTCAGGTCCTTCGAAAAGCGCTCCGCCCGGTCTTGTACCTTCAGTCCCGGAAGGAGAGCTTTAAACGCCCGGAATCCGATGAGGATTCCGGGCGTTTGTATGAGGTGGGACGCCCTCATCCTGCTGCCGCGACCTTCTCCCCGTTTTGACGGGGAGAAGGGGCATGCCGCGCCGCCTCGTCCCCTCTCCCTGCCTGCGGGGAGAGGGCTAGGGTGAGGGGCAATCGTATACCCGTCGGCTCAAAGAAAGAAGTCGTCGACGCGCAGGCTGGTGGCGCCGTTCACCTTGATCTGGAAGTCGGCATAGCCGTCGCCGTTGACGTCGCCGGAAAGAATGCCGGAGCGGAAGTTCAGTTCGCCGGCGTCTCCCGAAAATGCGCCGCTACCGATGAAGGTGAATTTCTGGTTGCCGCTCCAGGTCGTGTCGGCATCGATCGTCGAAAGATCGATGACGTCAAATTCCGAACGGTGGAAATCGGTGATCACGTCGCGTCTGCTGCCGACGACCGATTCGCTGATCGCGTTGAAATCAAAGCTGTCGGTGCCCGTGCCGCCGACCATGTAGTCGAAGCCGCTGCCGCCGCGCAGGATGTCGGCGCCGGAACCTCCGTAAAGGTCGTCGTCGCCGCTGCCACCGTCGAGGAAGTCGTCGCCGGCGAGGCCCTCGAGAATGTCGTGGCCACCGAGCCCGCGCAGCGTGTTGGCGACGGAGCTGCCGGTGATATCGTCATGGCCGTAGTTCGTGCCGGTGGCGTTCTCGATGCTGATCAGGTCCTCGCGCCGGCCGCTGCCGGTGGTCGCGTATTTGTAGCCGAGGTCGATCGTCACGCCCTTGCCGCGCTCCGCGCTCCAGTCGTCCTGGAACTGGTAGCTGATCGAGTCGATGCCCGCGCCGCCGTTGAAGTAGTTGTTGAAGCCGGCCGAGAGGAAGGTGTCGTTGCCGGTCTCGCCATAGTAGTCGCTGGCATAACCGTCAATCTCGAAGCGGTCGTTGCCGCTGCCGCCATAGACGACGTCGTAGGAGCTCGTGTCGCGCGCCCGGATGTCGGTGACATAGATGTCGTTGCCGGCACCCATATAGATGTCGTTGCCGCCCTCGTAGGAGTTCACCACGAGATCGTTGCCATAGCCTGCATCGACATAGTTGTACCCGCCGTAGCTGTCGGTCCTGTTCAGGTAGATATCGTCGTCGCCGTCATAGCCATAGATTTCGACCTCGATATAGCTGTTCTGCTTGAGGATATCGGCGTAGTTCGTACCGTAGATGCGCGTGACCATTAGCCCGACCTTTTCAGCGAAGGCGTTGAAATCTAACGCGGATCATGGAGGAGCAAAGCTGAATGGCGGGTGAACCGAATGCGGCGTTTTCGTGAATTCGCTGGCGGGTTCGGCGGTCAGGATCGCGCTGTCAGGCCTGGGTCGCCACTGCCGGACCGACACCGTCAAGCACGTCCAACGGTTGCACGCCATAGGCTGCCAGATCGGCCCTCAGCCTTTGGGCATCGACGAAGTGGACGGCATGCCAGCCCGCCGCCTGGGCGCCTTCGACGTTGGCCGGGCTGTCGTCGATGAAGATCGTCGCCGCGGGGTCGAGACCGAAGGTACGGGCATGGGTCCGGTAGATTTCGACATCCGGCTTGATCAGCCCGACGTCGCCGGAAACCGTCACGCCCCGCGGCAGCGTCAGGAAAGGAAAGCGTTTCTGCGCCTCGCGAAACGTGTCGGAGGCGAAGTTGGTCAGCATCGTCACGTCGCGGCCTTCGGCAATCAGGCTTTCCATCAGCGCGACCGTATCTTCATAGGCATGCGGCACCATCTCGTGCCAGTGGCGGCGAAAGGCGCGGATATGCTCTTCCCGTTCCGGGTGCTCCTCGATCAGCAGCGCCTCGGCCTCTTCCCAGGAACGCCCCCGGTCCTGCTCGACATTCCAGTCGTGGGTGCAGACATTGGCGAAGAACCAGCTGCGCTCCGCCTCGTCCGGGATGATCCGCGAGTAGGGGATCTGCGGATCGTAATGGATCAGCACCTTGCCGATGTCGAAAACGATGTGGCGGATGTCGATGCTGCTCATGAGAATTCCTGAATGACTACTGGATGGCCGGCGGGCGGCGTGACCTTGCCTTACACGGCTTTGAATGCGTGCGGTATAGCCTGCGTGATTGCTTTTTTCATGACGGTCGGCAGCGCCTGGCCCTTCAAAGACGCGATCGGCTCCCACCAGCCCTCGGCACAGGCCACGGCCTGGGCGACCTTGGCGCGGTAGACCGAGAGGCGCAGTTCGAAATGCGTGAAGACATGGGTGACCGTGCCGCAGGCCTCCCAGGCGGCCGCGAAAGGCTGCGCCTCGACCGAAGTCTCGCCGTCGCGGCGCGCGGTCCAGCCCGTGCCCGGCACTTCCGTCATGCCGCCAAGGAGGCCGGTCTCGGCGCGCTTGCGCAGGTAGACGGCGTCAGCATGGTCGATCGCCACAAAGGCGGCGCCGAGGCGCAACGGCTTTTCCTTTTTGCCCGCCTTGCGCGGAAACGTCTCAGGATCGGCGACGGCGAGCGCCCGACAGTTCGAGCGGAAGGGACAGAGGGCGCAGGCGGGGCGCTTCGGCGTACAGATCGTGGCGCCGAGATCCATCATCGCCTGGGCGAAATCGCCCGGCCGGTCCGAGGGCGTTAGTTCGGAGACGAGCCGGCGCATCGCCGGCTTGGCGGCCGGCAGCGGCGTCTCGATTGCATGAAGACGGGAAATCACCCGCTCGATATTGCCGTCGAGCACGGCGCTTCTTTGGTCGAAGGCGATCGCCGCAACCGCGGCCGCCGTATAGTCGCCGATGCCGGGAAGGGCTTTCAGTCCTTCCTCCGTCTCCGGGAAGCGGCCGCCATGGTCGCGCGCCACCGCCTCGGCGCATTTCTTCAGATTGCGCGCCCGGGCATAGTAGCCGAGGCCGGCCCAGGCCTTCATCACCTCTTCGGTTTCGGCGGCGGCCAGGTTTTCCACCGTTGGCCAGAGCTTTAGAAACTTGTCGAAATAGGCCTTGACCGCCTGCACGGTGGTCTGTTGCAGCATGACTTCGGAGAGCCAGACATGGTAGGGGTCGGCAACGGCGCCGCGCGCCGCCATCGGCGGCGACACACGCCAGGGCAGATCGCGGTGATGGCGATCGTACCAGTTGAGCAGCAGGGTGGCGGCTTCGGTCGCCTTCAGGGTGTCGAGCGTCATTTGCCGGAGAGTCCTTTTCCGGCCTATACTTGGCCGACGCCCGCCCGGGCTTCAAGGCTTGATCCAAGTTGCGAACAGAAAGTCGTTCCGGTGAGTGAAGCGAAGTCCCGCAAGGGCGTTGTGCAGATCAGCGAGATTGCGAACGGCTTGATCGATCCGGTTCTGGCCAAGCGCGCCGGCATCAACACGATGCTGCTCGGCTCCTGGGACGAGATCGCCGGATCGGATTTTGCCGATTGCACGCGACCGGAAAAGATCGCCTGGCCGCGGCGCTCCTCGGAGATCGGCAGCGATGGCGGCTACCAGCCCGGCGTGCTGACGGTCGCTTGCGAAGGCGCGAGGGCGCTGTTCCTGACCCACGCTCAGGGCGAACTGATCCAGCGCATCAACGGCTTCTTCGGCTTCCATGCGATCGGCCAGCTTCGGATCGTCCAGAAGCCTGTCGCGCCGCCGCCCAAGCCCTACCGGCGGCCGCGGCCGCTGACTGGCGAACCGGCACGCCGGCTCGACACCATGGTTGAAGGCATCGAGAGCGAGGCGCTGAAGGCCGCGCTGAAGCGCCTCGGTACGGCGGTCCTGTCTCAGCGCCGCAAGTAGTTCACCATCAAGGGGTCACAATTCTTTGAATTCAGTTGAAACACCACCCCTTGTCGCCTTGCACTGAGCAAGTTATCGAAATCACACTTCAATTTTACCCTCCTAGAACACGGGTCCTTTCCATGTCCGCTTCCGAAACGAGCCTTCCGAAACGCCTGCTGGGCGGTGCCGCTGTCGCGGCGATTGCCCTGGTGCTTGCAGCCTGCAGCGAAGAGAAGAAGGAGGCGGCTTCCAAGGCGCCGGCCGAAACATCGGCCAGAGCGGATGCAACGATCACCGGCTCCACCGCTGCGACCCCGGCCGCTTCCGGTCAGGCGAAGCCCGCCGGCACCGAGGTCGCACAGGCTTCCACTTCGGCTGCCAAGGCCGAGCTGCCGCAGTCGGAAGGCAGCGTCGACGTGCAGAAGCTGATGGAGCCTGGCGCTCTTCCGGATATGGCGCTCGGCGAGTCCAATGCGCCCGTGACGATCGTCGAATACATGTCGATGACCTGCCCGCATTGCGCCAACTTCCACAACAAGACCTTCGACGCCATCAAGGCGAAATATGTCGACAGCGGCAAGGTGCGCTTCGTCATCCGCGAATTCCCCTTCGATCCCCGCGCCGCGGCCGCCTTCATGCTGGCGCGCTGCGCCCCCGAGGGACAGTATTTCCCAATGATCTCCATGCTGTTCAAGCAGCAGGAACAATGGGCAGCCGCGGAAAACGGCCGCGATGCACTGCTGCAGATGTCGAAACTCGCTGGTTTTACACAGGAGAGCTTCGAGGCCTGCTTGACGAACCAAAAACTTCTGGATGATGTGAACGCAGTCATGCAGCGCGGCGCCAAGGAGTTCGGAGTGAAATCGACGCCGACCTTTTTCGTGAATGGCGAGCACTATTCGGGGGACATGTCGGTTGACGTTATGTCGGCCCTCATCGACAGCAAGCTCTGATCCTTCGCTTTTCCTGACAACGGGCGACGGCCGCGGCCGTGCGCCCGTTTTTTATGTTCGGCAGGGCAGAGGGGGGTATTGCGCCCCATGAAATTCAACAAGCTGCGCCTGCTCGGCTTCAAGTCTTTCGTCGAACCGACGGAATTCATCATCGAGCGTGGCCTGACCGGCGTCGTCGGCCCGAATGGCTGCGGCAAGTCGAATCTCGTCGAGGCGCTGCGCTGGGTGATGGGCGAGAACTCCTACAAGAACATGCGCGCCTCCGGCATGGACGACGTGATCTTTTCCGGTTCGGGCAACCGACCGGCGCGCAATACCGCCGAGGTCGGCCTTTACCTCGACAATAGCGACCGTACCGCGCCTACCGCCTTCAACGACAGCGACGAGATCCAGGTGACGCGCCGGATCGAGCGCGAGCAGGGATCAGTCTACCGGATCAACGGCAAGGAGGCGCGAGCGAAGGATGTCCAGCTGCTCTTCGCCGACGCCTCGACCGGCGCCCGCTCGCCGTCGATGGTCGGGCAAGGCAGGATCGGCGAGCTGATTGCCGCCAAGCCCCAGGCCCGCCGGCAATTGCTCGAAGAGGCGGCCGGCATTTCCGGTCTGCACTCGCGCCGTCACGAGGCCGAGCTGCGGCTGAAGGCGGCCGAGACCAATCTTGAGCGGCTCGATGACGTCACCTCGCAGCTCGAAAGCCAGATCGAGAGCCTGAAACGCCAGTCGCGCCAGGCCAATCGCTTCAAGATGCTGTCGGCGGAAATCCGCCGGCACGAGGCGACGCTGCTCCACATCCGCTGGGTACAGGCCAAGGAGGCCGAAGCCGAGGCCACCAGCCAGTTGAACCAGATCACCGCGCTCGTTGCCGAAAGGGCGCAGGCGCAGATGGAAGCGGCCAAGCATCAGGCAATCTCGAGCCTCAAGTTACCGGAGCTGCGCGAGAACGAGGCGAAGCTTGCTGCAGCGCTGCAGCGCCTGCAAATCGCACGCGCCCAGCTAGAAGAAGATGCCGGGCGCATCCTGCGCCGGCGCGACGAATTGCAGCGGCGGCTCTCGCAGCTTGCCGAGGATATCGCCCGCGAGGAGCGGCTCGTCGCCGACAATGCCGGCATACTTGCTCGCCTCGACCAGGAGGAAGAAGAGCTGCGCGATGTGCTCGCCGAGGCGGACGAGCGTGCCGCGGAGGCCCGCGAAAGGCTGGAGGAAGCCAATGAAAGGCTTTCCGGCAGCGAAGCCGATCTCGCCCGCCTGACCGCCGAACGCGCTGAAGCGCAAGCGGCGCGCAACCAGCTCGAGAGGACACTGCGCGATCTCTCCGAGCGGCAGGCGCGGCTTGCCCGCCAGCTCGCCGGCCAGGGGCGCGAGCTCGAAGGCCTCGACCGCCAGATGGCGGCCCTCCCGGACCCGCACGAGAAACAGGGACAAGTGGAGGCCGCGGAGGCGGCGCTCGAGGAGGCGGAGGCGGTGGTCGTTGCCGTTGAAGAAGGCCTTGCCGAAGCGCGGGCCGAAGAAGCGGCCGCCCGCCCGCCCGTCGACCAGGCGCGGGCCGGGCTGAACGGTATCGAAACCGAGGCCCGCACGATCCGGCGGATGCTGGACGCGGCCGGCGCCAGCGCCTATCCGGCGGTCGTCGAGGATATGAAGGTGGAGCGCGGCTTCGAGACGGCGCTCGGCGCCGCCTTGGGCGACGACCTCGATTCGCCGCTGGAGCAGGCGGCCGCCGCCCACTGGCGCATGCCCGGCGACCACGCCGACGACCCGGCCTTGCCCGGCGGTGCCTTGCCGCTCAGCGACTATGTCAGCGCCCCGGAAGCGCTGGGCCGAACGCTGCGCCAGATCGGTATCGTCGAAAGCGAATCCGAGGGGGAACGCCTGCTGCCGCTCTTGAAGTCGGGCCAGCGGCTGGTGACGAAGGAAGGCGCCGTCTGGCGTTGGGATGGCCATGTCACCGGCTCGGAGGCGCCGAGCGCCGCCGCCTTGAGGCTCGCTCAGAAGAATCGCCTGTCCGAGCTCGAGGCGGAGGCCGCGGATGCAGCCGAGGTGCTGCGTCGTGCGGAGGCGGATCTCGACGCCGCCGGCGCGCGCATCCGCGCCGAGGACGAGCGGCTGCGGCTGTCGCGCGACGCCCAGCGGATGATGTCCCGGCAGCTCGCCGAGGCGCGCGACGCGTTAGCAGCGGCCGAGCGCGCCTCCGGTGATCTTGTTCGGCGCCGGGCGGTGCTCGCAGAGACGAAACTTCAGCTTGAGGGCCAGGTCGAGGAAGCGGCCGAGCAGATCGAGGCGGCGAACGACGCGCTGGCCGCGGCGCCCGACCTCTCGGAGCTTGAGCTGCGGCTGCGCAGCCAGACTGCCGACGTTGCGGCAGACCGCGCAGCGGTCGCCGAAGCGCGCGCCGCGCATAACGGCCTCGCGCGCGAAAACGAGGCGCGCCTGCGCCGGCTGACGGCGATCGCCGCGGAGCGCGAGACCTGGCGGGCGCGCGCGTCGAACGCAGAAGAGCACATCGCGACGCTGCGCGACCGCGAGGCGGAAGCGCGCGAGGAGGTCGAAGAGCTCGTCGATGCGCCCGACGAGTTCGACGACAAGCGCCGCGCCCTGGCGAACGAGTTGCAGAAGGCGGAGACGGCGCGCCGCCAGGCGGCTGACATCCTCGCCGAGGCGGAGACCCGCCAGCGTGAAGCCGATCGCCTTGCCGCGACAGCGCTGTCGGAACTCGCGGAAGCGCGCGAAAAGCGCGGGCGGGCCGAGGAGCGGCTCGTCTCGGCCCGCGAGCGGCGCGTCGAGACCGAGGCGCGCATCCTGGAGGCGCTTTCCTGCGCACCGCACGAGGCGATGCGCCTCACGGGACTGGCCGCCGATGCTGCCTTGCCCGACATGCGCGCCGTCGAGCGGGAACTCGAACGGCTGAAGATCGAGCGCGAGCGGCTCGGCGCCGTCAACCTGCGCGCCGACGAGGAGCAGAAGGAACTTTCCGAACGGCTGGCGGCGCTCCTCAAGGAGCGCGACGACGTCATCGAGGCGATCCGCAAGCTCCGAAGCGCCATCCAGAACCTCAATCGCGAGGGTCGCGAACGGCTGATTGCCGCCTTCGACGTGGTCAATGTCCAATTCCAGCGGCTCTTCACCCATCTCTTCGGCGGCGGCACGGCCGAACTGCAACTCATCGAGAGCGACGATCCGCTGGAGGCCGGCCTCGAAATCCTCGCCCGTCCGCCGGGCAAGAAACCGCAGACCATGACCTTGCTTTCCGGCGGCGAGCAGGCGCTGACAGCGATGGCGCTGATCTTCGCCGTCTTCCTCACCAACCCGGCGCCGATCTGCGTGCTCGACGAAGTCGATGCACCGCTCGACGACCACAATGTCGAGCGCTACTGCAACCTGATGGATGAAATGGCCGCCTCGACCGAGACGCGCTTCATCATCATCACCCATAACCCGATCACCATGGCCCGCATGAACCGCCTGTTCGGCGTCACCATGGCCGAGCAGGGCGTTTCGCAGCTCGTCTCCGTCGACCTGCAGACGGCCGAGCGCATGCGTGAAGCGGTCTGAACCAGCGGCCATCCGTCGACGAGAGACCCGCCGCAGGCGCTGCTGCATTTTTGATGCACTGCAGCAAAAATCTTCGCCGAGTGCATTTTCAGACCGAACCATATACTGTAGATCGTCCATCAAAACTGTTTCTGGGTGGAGAACAGGCATGACGAAATGGGTCTACACCTTCGGCGGAGGCAAGGCCGAAGGGAGTGCGGGGGATCGCAACAGGCTGGGCGGCAAGGGCGCGAACCTTGCCGAAATGTGCAATCTCGGCCTGCCGGTGCCCCCCGGCCTGACCATCGTCACCGATGCCTGCAACAGCTATTTCGACAACGGCCGGGAGATGCCTGAAGGCCTGCGCGAGCAGGTGCGCGAAGGCATTGCCCGGATGGAAGAGATCACCGGCCGCGTTTTCGGCGATACCGATCATCCCCTGCTTCTCTCAGTCCGCTCCGGCGCCCGCGCCTCGATGCCCGGCATGATGGATACGGTCCTCAACCTCGGTCTCAACGATCAGTCGGTGCACGCGCTGGGGCATGATGCCGGCGACGCGCGCTTCGCCTGGGACAGCTACCGCCGCTTCATCCAGATGTATGGCGACGTCGTGCTGGGCGTCGATCACGAGATCTTCGAAGAGATTCTCGAAGAAGAGAAGGCGCGGCTCGGCCACGAACAGGACCCCGAGCTTTCGGCCGTCGAATGGCAGCATGTCATCTCGCGCTACAAGGAAGCGATCGAGGAGGTGCTCGGCGAACCCTTTCCGCAGGATCCGGAGGTCCAGCTCTGGGGCGCGATCGGTGCCGTCTTCTCGAGCTGGATGAACCCGCGGGCCATCACCTACCGCCATCTCCACGCCATTCCGGCCGCCTGGGGCACCGCCGTCAACGTCCAGGCGATGGTGTTCGGCAATCTCGGCAATTCGTCGGCAACCGGCGTCGCCTTCACGCGCAACCCGTCGACCGGCGCCAAGGAGCTCTACGGCGAGTTCCTGGTCAATGCGCAAGGGGAGGACGTGGTCGCCGGCATCCGCACGCCGCAGAACATCACCGAGGCCGCCCGGATCGCGTCCGGCTCCGACAAGCCGTCGCTGGAAAAGCTGATGCCGGAGGGCTTCGCCGAGTTCGAGGCGATCTGTCAGACGCTCGAGCGCCACTACCGCGACATGCAGGACCTCGAATTCACCATCGAGCGCGGTAAGCTCTGGATGCTGCAGACCCGCTCCGGCAAGCGCACCGCCAAGGCGGCGCTTAAGATCGCCGTCGACATGGCCGAGGAGGGGCTGATTTCCAAGGAAGAGGCGGTCACGCGCATCGATCCGGCATCGCTTGACCAGCTTCTGCATCCGACCATCGATCCGCATGCCCGCCGCGACATCATCGGCTCGGGGCTGCCGGCCTCGCCGGGGGCGGCGACGGGCGAGATTGTCTTCACTTCCGAGGAGGCGGTGCAGGCCGTCAAGGAAGGCCGCAAGGTCATCCTGGTTCGCGTCGAGACGAGCCCGGAGGACATTCACGGCATGCATGCGGCTCAGGGCATCCTGACGACACGCGGCGGCATGACGAGCCACGCCGCCGTCGTCGCCCGCGGCATGGGCACCCCTTGCGTCTCCGGCGCTGGCAGCATCCGCGTCGATCAGCGTGGCGAACTGTTGATCACCGCGAGCGTCACCCTGAAGAAGGGCGAGGTGATCACTATCGACGGATCGTCGGGCCAAGTGCTGAAGGGCGAGATCGCCATGCTGCAGCCGGAGCTTTCGGGCGATTTCGGCAAGATCATGCAATGGGCCGACCAGAGCCGCCGGATGACGGTGCGCACTAATGCCGAGACGCCCGCGGATGCGCGCGCCGCCCGCTCCTTCGGGGCCGAAGGCATCGGCCTCTGCCGCACCGAGCACATGTTCTTCGAGGACGACCGCATCAATGTGATGCGCGAGATGATCCTCGCCGAGGACGAGGAGGGCCGGCGCGCGGCCCTTGCGAAGCTCTTGCCGATGCAGCGCTCCGACTTCGTCGAGCTCTTCTCGATCATGCACGGCCTGCCGGTGACGATCCGCCTTCTCGATCCGCCGCTGCATGAATTCCTGCCGAAGACCGACGAGGAAATTGCCGAAGTCGCCGGCGTCCTGGCGCTCGATCCGGCGCATCTGCGCCAGCGGGTCGATGCGCTGCACGAGTTCAATCCAATGCTCGGCCATCGCGGCTGCCGCCTCGCTATCTCCCATCCGGAAATCGCCGAAATGCAGGCGCGCGCCATTTTCGAGGCCGCCGTCGAGGCGGCGCGCAGCACGGGCGCGCCAGTGGTTCCCGAGATCATGGTGCCGCTCGTCGGGCTGCGTGCGGAACTCGACTATGTCAAGGAACGGATCGATGCGGTTGCCAAGGAAGTGATCGGTGAGGCGGGGATCGGCATCGACTATCTGGTCGGCACGATGATCGAACTGCCGCGCGCCGCCTTGCGCGCCGACGTCATTGCCGAAGCGGCCGATTTCTTCTCCTTCGGCACCAATGACCTGACCCAGACGACTTTCGGCATCTCGCGCGACGACGCGGCCCAGTTCCTCGCCACCTACCAGCAGAAGGGCATCATCGAGCAGGATCCGTTCGTCTCGCTCGACTTCGACGGCGTAGGCGAACTGATCCAGCTTGCCGCCGAGCGCGGCCGCCGGACCAAGAACGGCCTGAAGCTCGGCATTTGCGGCGAGCACGGCGGCGATCCGGCGTCGATCCGCTTCTGCGAGGAGGCCGGCCTCGACTATGTTTCCTGCTCGCCCTTCCGCGTGCCGATCGCCCGGCTGGCGGCGGCACAGGCGGCGATCAACGGCAACGGCAAGGCCGAGGCGCTGGCGGCGAGCTGACGGCTGGCCTGCGTCCGCCTTAATACCAATACGGTCTTCGCAACAGGATGTCGCTTTCGTAGCGGAAGGCGCGCGCTTCGGCGCGGCGGTCGAGTTCTATGCGTTGCAGGCAGGTGGCGAACGCATCCGTGCCGCGGCGAAAGCCATAGGAGGCGCAGGTCGTTTCGTCCCTTGCGCGCCGCTCCTGCGGCGTTACCGTCTGGCACCCGGCAAGCACAATTCCTGTTGCAGCGAGAGTCAGCAGTCTCATTGTTATCGTGTTCATTCCTGCCTCCTGATCGGCGCTCGCTCGCGCAACTGAGATCGGCGGCGTGTCGGCTCGTCCTCCGCACGATGAAATTGCGTTGCATGTCTCCCTAAATCGCCCTCGATTTAAGGAGACATGCAACAATTCAAAGTGCTACAGCGGCCTTCGCGCGTCTGATGGCCCGCGCGGCGCTGTAGGCAGCAAGGACGCGTGGTTGCGGGTCCGCAGGCGCGATTCAACGGCAACAAGAATATCATGCGCCGCCGCTCGGTGGCGATCAATCTTGGCTGCGTCAGATCCGCTCGAGCACGCCGACGAAGGCCTCGGCGAAGCTCGCCAGGCCGGCGGTGCGCTCGCTCGGTTGCTCGACGCGGATCGAGCTTCCATCCTCGTCGAGGCAGACGAACAGGATCGTTTCCGCCAGATCATCGGCCGTGCCCTGGCGAAGCGCGGCAATGGTCAGGCAATTGTCGACAAGGCCGGACGCCGGCAGGGCGAAAAGGAATTCGCCGCCGATGTCGGAGGCCACCGTGCGGACAAAGGACGAGAAATCGTCCTTGTTGCCGGAGAAACGGTCGAGCGAGAGTTCAAGTTCGAGCAGCGCCATCGGAAGGGCAGCGTCTCCGCCGGGCGGCGGAGGGGCGGCAACGGCGATTTCCGAACGTGTCTCCGATGCGGTCATGATCTCTCTCCGTTGTCACGGCGCCTCAAGTCCCCAGGGCGCGGGTCGGTGCCGGTAGTCCAGCAAGGCCGGTCGAATGTTCAACTGAAATAACTGGTTAACGAGAATGGCGAATTTGCGGCAGAAGTACAACCGCTGCGCTCATACCCTTTTCGGACGAATTCAATGCGTGCGAAGGCTCGTGATTCCCGTTGGAAGCGCCATGGTCTACGGCGCCACGCGTGCGCAAAGGCCGCTGTAGCACTCTGAATTGCTGCATGATTCGTCCCCAAATCGATTCCGATTCAGGGAATCATGCAGTAAGAAGGCAAAGTCTTTTGCTGCGGGGATTGATTCCGTTTCATGATGGTCCGCTATGAGCGTCCCTATTCCCATGCCGCCCACTGGGCGCGACGCTTCGCCCGCATAGGCTTCGTCGTTTTCGTGCTGTCGCTTGCCGCGCACCGCTTCGGCCCCTTGACCACGCCGCATTTTCTGGCACTCGCCGGCTTCGCCGTGGCCTTCGCGCTCATGGCCGTCCTGCTTGCGGCCGTCGGTCTCACGCGCCTGTGGCGGGTGGCGGCAATCGGCGGCACCGCCTCCGTCTCGGCGCTCTTCTATGCGGCGCTGCCGCTCGGCTTCTTCTTCTTTGGGGCGGCGCAATATCTGACGCGGCCGGCCATCTACGATGTCAGCACCGATACCGCGACGCCTCCGCCCTGGATCAAGGCGCCCGTCGCCGAGGAGAGCTGGATCAAACGCCGGCCGATCGTGACGCCCGCGGATCGTGAAGCGCAGATCGCTGCCTATCCGGGTCTCACGGGACGGCGTTACGACGGCGCTCTTGACCGCGTTTTCCAAGGCGTCCGCAAGGTCGTCGAGGCGACGCGCATCGGCACGACCGCGGAACTCGGCGTCGAGAACGCACGTGCCGATCTCGAGGATCTTGCTGTTGGCGCCGGCGAGGGGGCGGACACGAACCGGGAACCCGAGGCCATTCCTGTTCCAGCTACGCGCCCGGCACCCGATATCGATATCGGCATACCGGGACGCCAAGCCAGCGATATCGTGCTGCAGGGCGAATGGCGCACGCTGATCGTCGGCTTCCGGTTCGACGTGCTGATCCGGCTTCGCGAAGAGGCGGAAACTACGCTCGTCGACGTGCGCGTCGCCTCGCGCTACGGCCAGCATGATCTCGGCATGGGCGCCGGTTTCGCGGAAGAGTTCCTGCGCGCGCTTGACGCGGAGCTCCTGGGGATTGCGGGCGATTAACCTCCCTCAGGCGACCAGCCGGTATTCGCCAAGAAGCGACGGAGCGCCATCGGTCTCGATGCGGCCCTGTTCGATCAGGTCCTCGATATGAGCGAGCACCGAAAGCGCCGCTGCGCCGTGCAGCCGCGGATCGGTCGAGGCGTAGATCACCTTCACCATGTCGGGAATATTCCTGTCGCCGGCGCGCAGCCGCTCCAGCACGGCGCGTTCGCGCATCTTGCGATGCGCCTTGAGTGCCCGCAGGAAGGAGGCGGGCTCGCTGACCGGGCCACCATGGCCGGGCAGATAGAGCCGGTCGTCGCGCAGAAGCAGCTTGTCGAGCGAGGCCATGTAGTCGGCCATGGCACCGTCCGGCGGTGCGACGATGGTCGTCGCCCAGGCCATCACGTGATCGGCGGAAAACAGAATGCCGGTGCCGTCGAGCCCGAAGGCCATGTGATTGGCGGTGTGTCCCGGCGTGGCGATCGCCGTCAGGCTCCAGCTGTCGCCCTCAACCCGTGCGCCGTCCTTAAGCGCAATATCGGGGACAAATTCCATGTCCGAGCTTTCGGCAACGGGATTGGTCTCGCCGGCGTGCAAGGGGCGGGCGGCGCGATGCGGCCCTTCGCCGACGACGATGGCGCCCGTCGCCTCTTTTAGACGGCCGACGAGAGGCGAGTGGTCGCGATGCGTATGGCTGACGGCAATATGCGTCACCTCGCGCCCTTTGAGTGCCGCCATCAGCGCCTGAAAATGCGCCTCGTCCTCCGGCCCCGGATCGATCACCGCGACCGAGCGGCGGCCGACGATGTAGGTGTTGGTGCCATGAAAGGTAAAGGGCCCGGGATTGTTGACGGTGATGCGCTCGACGCCGTCTGCCACCGTCACCGCCTCGCCATGGGCTGGCTTGAAATCGAGGTCGAATTCCGGTCCCTGCATGGCTATTGCCTTTACTTGTACTCGATCTCGATGAAGGACATCGGTTCGCTGCCCGCATTGACGACATTGTGCGCCACGCCCGCCTCGCGTCGGTAGGCCGCGCCCTTGGCGACGTCGATCCTGCGGCTGCCGCCGTCCTCTTCCACCAGGAATGCACAGTCGGTCATCGGCACGACGACATAGCCGAGCCCGTGGACATGGTGCCCGGTATCGGCGCCGGGTTCGAAGTCCCAGCGGATGACGCGGACGACGGTGTCGTCGAGCAGGACGGTAGGGACGGCAGGCGGGCGGGCGCGAAATTGGCTCATCGAGGTCTCCATTTGCCGGCGACAATAGGCCAAAGCCGGGCGCGAGAAAACGGGGGGAAGCCGCCGGTTTCATCACGTTCGGCTAGCCTTGTACCAACGGCAAGGCGCCGGGTCCGCCCGGATTGCCAACAAAATACGCGCAAAGCGAAGTTAAGCATTGTGAGGGCGCACGAGCTTTGCTAATCAGGCGCTCGATTTGGCGAGCCGATATCTCGTCAACTTGAGTTGGGGCGTAGCCAAGCGGTAAGGCAGCGGTTTTTGGTACCGCCATTCCCTGGTTCGAATCCAGGCGCCCCAGCCAGCGTTCCGATCACCGCGGTCAAGTTGTAAGCGAAACGAGTTCGCTAAGTCTCGTCAACACACGCCTGTTTTTGACGGACCAACAGAGTACGTCAGAATAGCGATTGCTGTCCCTACGTCTTTTCCGTGCCTTCACACACTCTGCCGTTCTCGACGGAGATGAAGCGGGATTTGAGATCTTCAGGCGTCCTAGCAAATATTGTCCATGCAGGCTGCCCCTCGGCGGTCATGAAGGAAGCGACGTAGTTACCACCTGACAAGTGGATCAATAACTCCGGGAGCCGACCAGACAACGATACGTCGTGAACCTTGCAGCCGACGAGCGAATTGAAAACGTTCTCCCAGTCTTGGTCCTCACTCCAACTTCCGCAGATGATGGAGGTTTCATTTTCAATTCGCCAACTCCACTCGATCATCACTGTGTACTCGCCACGCGGATTTCCGACCGAGCCATCATGCCTCACCTGGGGATACAGCCGGCCAAGCTCCAGAAAAATCGCTGAACCATATCCTCGCCAAACTGCCGAAACTGGTTGCGATATTAGTGCGGCCCGATACTCATCAAAAACAGATTCCGGCATCCTCGTCGCCATCCCACGCTTGTGGTTGTCGTTCAAACCAGCCCGCCGACTTTCGTCAGCGGGCCACTCGATGAACGGTGTGCGCGTCCTTACTCCGTCTTGGCGCCGCCCAAAAATTCTTCGCACCAGCTCGGGCCGTTGGCACGCTTGCGGTCACCGGCGATGCGGATCGAGCGGATGACATAGTCGGAGGAGACGGTGAGCTGGACGGCGCAGCTCAAATATTCGGTGCGGGCGGCCGCGATGCGCTTGCCGCGCTTGCCGTCGGCGCTCTTTTCGTATTCGGCCGGGATCCTGCGGGTCTTGTAGCCACCCTTCCAGCTATAGACGGTGTCGCTGCCGGATTCGACGTCGGCAAGCGGCGGGCCGAACTGGGCGAAGAAGGCGCCGGCCGGCTGGCCGAGCCAGCGTTTCTCGACCTCGTTGCGCGCCACCCCGGTCGTCGTCGTGCAGCCGGCCAGCACCAGCGCAAGGCCGGCCGCCGTCATCATGCGGAAATTCATGTCTCTGTCCCTTTGGTCTGTGCTCGAATTCTTCTGCGCGGAAGGCCCGAGTCCCCCGGATTCCTTGCGTTCCGGCGAGGCTCTAGCGCCAAACGCGACGAAAGAAAATCGGTGCGCGACCCTGCGCTCGAGGAAAATCCGAAGCGTTGCAGAAACGCCCTACTGCCACGCATGGGTGAGGATTTGACGGGCATATCGTCGCCCGGAATTTTTTGGAGAAGCCCACGTTCTTTTTTGAGTTTGGCGCTTGTGAAAACGAAAATGCTGTTCTATAGAGGCGCCGCTGGTCACGGAGTGTAGCGCAGTCTGGTAGCGCACCACGTTCGGGACGTGGGGGTCGTGTGTTCGAATCACACCACTCCGACCAGCCAAATCAATCACTTAGCGCGTAGTGTTTTTTCGATCCCGGCATATCGGGGCGCGATAGCGTTTGACGCGTCCACTCTTCCGAAGGCCTATGCGCCTTGCGGCCCGCAGCATCCGGTTCGGGCGCGCTTCCGGCGAACACCTCTATTTGCACCAGACGGCCTGGAAGATCATAAGGCAAGGGCCATCAAAATTCTGCCGGCAGGAACGCCGCATGAAAAAAGGGGCCACGCAGGCCCCTTTTCACGTCTTGGGATATTCCGCTCACTCGTCGATTACGTCGATGATCTCGATCGCTCTGGCGGCGGTGACGCGGCGGATTTCGGCGTCCTCGCGGCGGCCAGCGAAGATTTCGGTGGCCATCAGCTGGTCGGCAAGGTCCGCCGGCAGCGACAGGATAACGCGGCTGTCCTCGGTGTGGATGCCGCCGATGGCCGCCCGCTTGGCGGAGATCATCCCGCCGGCAACCGTGTTGTTGGTGTCCGGATCGATCAGGATGAAGGCGCCGGTCGTGCGGTTCTGCTCATAGGCGTCGAAGATCGCCTGCTCGTCGAAGGCGAGGTGCACCTTGCCGATGGCGTTCATCGGCAGCTCGTCGGCATGGTTCCATTTGCCGGACTTCAGGTCAAGCTGGCTGATCGGCTGCACCTGCACGCGCTGACGGCGGCTGCCGGACTTCAGCCAGTAACGCTTGCCCGGCTGGATGCCTTCGGCTTGAAGCGCCACGAGCTGGGCGTCGAAGGCGAGCCCGGTCATCGGCTGGCTGTCGATCGTCGCGATCACGTCGCCGCGCGAGACGTCCACCTGGCGGTCGAGCACCAGCGTGATCGCGTCGCCGGCAACGGCGGCGTTGCGCACCAGGTCGAAGGTAACGATCTTGGTGACGTTGGCGACCATGCCGGAGGGCAGGATGACGACGGAATCGCCGGGCTTCACCGAACCGCCGGCCACCGTGCCCTGATAACCCCGGAAACTTTCGCCCGGGCGCGAGACGCGCTGCACCGGCAGGCGGAAGCCGACGGTCTGTGCCGAGCGGGTGGTTGCGAGTTCCAGCACCTCGATCAGCGTCGGCCCCTCGTACCAGGGCATCGAGGCGCGGCCGTCATAGACGACGTTCTCGCCCTTCAGCGCCGAGACCGGGATAGCGGTCACCTGGCGGACGCCGAGCGACAGCGCCAGTTCCTTGAACTCGTGCGAGATCTGCTCGAAGCGGCTGCGGTCGTAGTTGGTCAGGTCGATCTTGTTGACGGCCAGCACGAACTGCTTGATGCCCATCAGCGTCGCGATCGTCGCGTGCCGGCGGGTCTGCTCCAGAAGGCCGACGCGCGCATCGACCAGCAGCACGGCAAGATCGGCGGTCGAGGCGCCGGTCGCCATGTTGCGGGTATACTGCTCGTGGCCGGGCGTGTCGGCGACGATGAAGGAGCGCTTGTCGGTCGAGAAGTAGCGATAGGCGACATCGATGGTGATGCCCTGTTCGCGCTCAGCCTGCAGCCCATCGAGCAGCAGCGCGAAATCGGGCAGGCCGAGATCGTTTTGCTTGCCCTTGGAATCGCGCTGAAGGCTCGCGGCCTGGTCTTCCTTGACCGCCTTGGTGTCCCAGAGCAGCCGGCCGATCAGTGTCGACTTGCCGTCATCGACGCTGCCGCAGGTGATGAGGCGAAGCGGGCGGGAATCGCGCGCGACCCGCGCCGGTTCCTGCGAGGGAAGGGCGACGGCCGTTTCGTCCAGGGCTGCGTTCGCTAGTGCCGGTGCGGTCATCAGAAGTATCCTTCGCGTTTTTTCTTTTCCATCGAGCCGGCCTGGTCGCGGTCGATGGCGCGGCCCTGGCGTTCGGAGACGGTCGCGGTTTCAAGTTCGGAAATGATGTCGTCGAGCGTCGTCGCATTGGAGCGGATCGCGCCTGTCAGCGGGAAGCAGCCGAGCGTGCGGAAGCGGATGACTTCCTCGCGCTTCGTCTCGCCCGGAAGCAGTTCGAGGCGCGGGTCCTCCGCAAGGATCATCATGCCGTCGCGCTCGACGATCGGACGCTTCTTGGCGAAATAGAGCGGCACGATCGGGATCTCTTCCGCCTGGATGTAGCGCCAGATGTCGACCTCGGTCCAGTTGGAGAGCGGGAAGGCGCGCACGCTCTCGCCCTTGCGGATCATGCCGTTATAGACATTCCAGAGTTCGGGCCGCTGGTTGCGCGGGTCCCAGCGATGGTCCGGCGTGCGGAAGGAATAGATGCGCTCCTTGGCGCGGCTCGCTTCCTCGTCGCGACGCGCGCCGCCGAAGGCGGCATCGTATTGGCCGGCGTCGAGCGCCTGGCGCAGCGCTTCCGTCTTCATGATGTCGGTATAGAGCGCCGAGCCGTGCGTGAACGGCGTGACGTTCTCGGCTGCACCGCGCGGATTGGTATGGGCGACGAGATCAAGATCGTATTTTTCGACCATCTCGTCGCGGAAGGCGATCATCTCGCGGAACTTCCAGCCGGTATCGACGTGCAGGAGCGGGAAGGGGATGCGGCCGGGATAGAAGGCCTTGCGCGCCAGGTGCAGCAGCACGGAAGAATCCTTGCCGATCGAATAGAGCATCACCGGGCGCTCGAATTCGGCAGCGACCTCACGGAAGATGTGGATCGCTTCGTTTTCGAGGGCCTTCAGATGCGGATCAAGCGGCGGTTTCGTGCTCTGCGGGTTATGCAATTCCGTTTCCGGATGGGTGTGGGGCATTTCGAACTCCGGGGAGGATACTTGTCTCTTGGCGGCGGCGCTGCCCTCAGGCGGCGCTGCTGGCATTGGGGATGATGGAGGAGGCCGCTTCCGCAACGTGCAGGCCGCACTCGCGCTTCTCGTCGTTCTCCCACCACCAGCGGCCGGCCCGCTCGGGCTCGCCCGGCTTGATGGCGCGCGTGCAGGGCTCGCAGCCGATCGACGGATAGCCGCGGCCGTGCAGCGGGTTGACGGGGATGGCCTCTGCGGCGACATGCGCACGGATCGCCTCGATATCCCAATCCGCCAGCGCATTGATCTTGATGAGGCCGCGCTCGAGGTCGGCTTCGGCAAAGGGCGTGGTGGCACGGTTGCCCGACTGGCCGCGGCGCAGCCCGGTGATCCAGTAGCTTGCCCCTTCGAGCGCGCGCGCAAGCGGCTTCAGCTTGCGCACGCCGCAACAGGCATGCCTTGCTTCGACGCTCTCGTAGAAGCCATTCATGCCGTATTGTGTCACATAGGCTTCGATATCGGCCTTTTCGGGATGGTAGCGCTTGATCAGAATGTCGTAGGTTTCCTCGGTCTCTTCGATCAGGGCGACGGTTTCGTTGAAAAGCCGGCCGGTCTTCAGCGTGGCGACCTCGATGTCGAGCCGGTTGGTGCCGATCGCGGCGGTGATGACCTGATCCTCGATGCCGAGCGACGTGGTGAAGACCGCCCGGCCTTCAAGGCCGGCGACGAGCGCCAGGCGCCCGGCAAGATCGAGGCTTTCGAGCTTGTCGTTCAGGGCCTTGGCTTCGGCTTCGAGGGATTGCGTCGTCATGGCTGCATCCTGTTGCAATTTGGACGGAATATCGCAGCCGTTTGTGACAAAGGACAGAAAAACGGATTTCTATTGCTTAAGGATCAGAGCAAATATCTCTCTGATCCAGAAAGTTCTAAGAAAACCTAGTAATTTAGTAGATTATCTTTGGCTGGAGGGAAGGGGCGAAGATGAATTCCTCCGCCAGCGCCGAGGGAGCGGCTGTTCAAGAATTGTTGAAGGCCCTATCCTTTCGCGTTGTCTGCGCCAGCTTGTGCATTGATCAATGCGGAGAATGAAGGGAGATGGAGATGATCCAGTCCTTATCCAGTCGCGTCGTCCTTGGAAGCGTCCTCGGTTTGCTTCTGGTTACGGGCGCCTTTGCTCATCACGGCTGGTCCTGGGCGGAGGCCGACCAGATCGAGCTCACCGGGACGATCCGCGAGATTTCGATGGCGCCGCCGCATCCGACGCTGAACGTCGAAACGAAGAATGACGGCATCTGGCTGGTCGAACTCGGCAATCCCCGGCTGACCGAGCGCTCCGGCTTCGTCGAGGGCGTTGCGAAAGTCGGCGACCCCATCGTCGCACTCGGCAATCGATCGCTCGATCGCAGCGAGAAGAGGATGAAGGCGGTTCGGATCACCGTAGCCGGAAAGGTCTATGACATCTATCCAGAGCGCATACAGACGAATTGATTGATGGATGAGGTGTTGGCCTGGATCGGAACCCTGCCCTTCGCCCTGGCGATACGGCGCTCCGCGACCCTATATATCTTCGTCAACGCCGCCCATATCCTGTCGTTCGGGATCATCATCGGCGCGATCCTGCCGCTGGACCTGCGGCTTCTCGGCCTCGCCCGGGCGGTCCCGGTCGCGGTGGTCGGGCCGTACCTCTCGCACGCGGCTGCCGTCGGCGTTGCGCTGACGATCGCCACCGGCTTCTGTCTCTTCAGCGTCAACCCGCTCGAATACGCAAGTAATCCCGCGTTTCTCACCAAGATGACGCTGCTCGCCGTCGGCGTCGTCAACGCGGGCCTGTTGCATCTCACGCCGCAATGGCGCGCCGCCATCAAGGGCGGCCCGCTTACCTTGAGGGTCCGCCTTTCGGCAGTGCTTTCGCTGATGATCTGGACCGGCGCCGTCGTCGCCGGCCGGTGGATCGGATTTCTCCTGGAGTAGGGTTACCGATCGCTGATCGCCCAACGCGGGTTGAGCCAAGGCTCCTGGTTGGAGCGGGCGAGCGGCTGCTTGCCGAGGATATGGTCGGCGGCCTTCTCTCCGGTCATGATCGAGGGACCGTTGAGGTTGCCATAGGTGACATGCGGGAAGATCGAGGAGTCGGCAACCCGCAGGCCGTCGACGCCGATCACCCGCGTCTCCGGGTCGACCACGGCCATAGGATCGTCCTTCGAACCCATCTTGCAGGTGCCGCAGGGGTGGTAGGCGCTCTCCAGGTGCTCGCGCAGGAAGGCGTCGATCGCCTCGTCCGTCTGGACCTTTTCGCCCGGCTGGATCTCCGGTCCGCGATATTGGTCAAAGGCCTTCTGGCCGAAGATCTCGCGCGTCAGGCGCACGCAGTGGCGGAACTTCTCCCAGTCCTCCGGATGGCTCATATAGTTGAAGCGGATCACCGGATCGGCTTTCGGGTCGGAGGCGCGGAGCGTGACGCTGCCGCGCGACTTCGACAGGTTGTAGCCGACATGCACCTGGAAGCCGTGCGTGTTCGCCGCCGCCTTGCCGTCATAGCTGATCGCCACCGGCAGGAAGTGGTACTGGATGTCGGGCTGCTTGACGCCGGCCGCCGAGCGCAGGAAGGCGCAGGCCTCGAACTGGTTGGAAATGCCGAGACCGGACTTGAAGAACAGCCATTGGGCGCCGGCGACTCCCTGCCAGAACCATGGCAGCCAGGAATAGAGCGAGACCGGCTTGGTGCTGATCTGCTGGAAATAGAACTCCATGTGGTCCTGCAGGTTCTGGCCGACGCCCGGACGGTCGACCTTGACGTCAACGCCCATGTCCTTCAGATGCGCCGCCGGGCCGATGCCGGAGAGCATCAAGAGCTTCGGCGAGTTGAACGAGGAGGCCGAGACGATCACTTCGCGGTTGGCCTTGACCACCTCGATGCGGCCGCCGCGCTCGATTTCGACGCCGGTGGCGCGGCCATTCTCGATGACGATCTTGCGGGCGAAGCAGCGGATCAGCTCGACATTCGGGCGCTTCAGCGCCGGCTTCAGATAGGCGGAAGCGGCCGACCAGCGCCGGCCGCGCCAGGTCGTCTGCTCCATCAGCCCGAAGCCTTCCTGTTTGGAGCCGTTATAATCGTCGGTCATCTCGAAACCGGCCTGCTTGCCGGCTTCGACGAAAGCGTGAAAGAGCGGGTTCCTGACCGGGCCGCGCTGGACATGCAGCGGCCCATCGGTGCCGCGCCAGCCGTCTTCGCCGCCGTGCGAATGTTCCATCCGCTTGAAATAGGGAAGCACGTCGGCATAGGCCCAGCCCTGCGCGCCGAGTTCCTCCCAGCGATTGAAGTCCTCGGCGTGGCCGCGCACATAGACCATGCCGTTGATCGAGGAGGAGCCGCCGATCACCTTGCCGCGCGGCGCGGTGATGCGCCGGTTGTTGAGGTGCGGCTCCGGCTCGGAGAGATAGCCCCAGTTGTAGCGGTTCATGCTCATCGGCCAGGCAAGTGCGGCCGGCATCTGGATGAACGGACCGAAGTCCGAGCCGCCGAACTCCAGAACTATGACGGAATTCTTGCCGTCCTCCGACAGGCGATAGGCGAGCGCCGAGCCTGCCGAACCGGAACCGATGATGACGAAATCTGCCTGCATAAGCGTGGTCTTTCTTGTGTGTCGAACAGCCCCTCATCCGGCTGCCGCCACCTTCTCCCCGCAAGCGGGGAGAAGGGACTTGCTGCGACTTTCCGCTGCCTCTCCCCGCACGGAGGTAAGGGACATGCCGGCCCTCTTGTCCCCTCTCCCCGCGAGCGGGGAGAGGGTTAGGGTGAGGGGCAAAATTGCAAATCTCAGTACGGCGCCTCTACCTTCCCCATGCCGACATAAACGGTCTTGAGCTCGGTATAGTGGTTGAGCGCCGCGACCGAATTTTCGCGCCCGAAGCCGGATTGCTTCGATCCGCCGAATGGTATTTCGACCGGTGCGAGATTGTAGGCGTTAATCCACAGCGTACCGGCCTCGAGCCGGTCTATCACCCGGTGGGCGCGGGTGAGGTCGGCGGTGAAGACGCCAGCCGACAGGCCGAATTCGGTGGCGTTCGCCCGCGCGACGACCTCCGCCTCGTCGTCGAAGTCGAGCACGCACATCACCGGCCCGAAGATTTCCTCGCGGGCGATCGTCATCTCATCGGTGACATCGGCAAAGACGGTCGGCTGGATATAGGTGCCTTCGCTGTTGACCGCATTCGGAATGCCGCCGCCGGTCAGAAGCGTCGCGCCTTCGGCCTTGCCCGTCTCGATATAGGAGAGCACCTTGTCGCGCTGCGCCCTCGAGACCATCGGCCCGAGTTGCGTCGCCTCGTTCATCGGATCGCCGATGACGACCGCTTCGGTGCGCTCCTTCAGCCGCGCCAAGAAGGCTTCCTTGATCTTCCGCTGCACGAAGACGCGGGTGCCGTTCGAGCAGACCTGGCCGGTCGAATAGAAATTGCCGAGCATGGCGCCGCCGATGGCGCTTTCGAGGTCGGCGTCGTCGAAGACGATCAGCGGCGACTTGCCGCCGAGCTCCATGGTGACGTGTTTCAGTTCGGCTGCGGCGGCCGCCGCCACCTTTTTGCCAGTTGGTACCGAGCCGGTCAGCGACACCTTGGCGACGTCGGGATGGTTGACGAGCAGCGGGCCGGTCGCGCGGTCGCCCTGGATGACATTGTAGAGCCCTTTCGGCAGGCCCGCCTCGACGAGGATCTCGGCGATCTTCAGCGCCCCGAGCGGCGTGTTCTCCGACGGCTTGAAGACCATGGCATTGCCGGCGGCGAGCGCCGGCGCGCCCTTCCAGCAGGCGATCTGCTGTGGGTAATTCCAGGCACCGATGCCGACGCAGACGCCGAGCGGCACCCGCTTGGTATAGGCGAAGTCCTGCCCAAGCGGGATATAGTCGCCGTTGAGCGCCGCCGCCGCGACCCCGCCGAAGAACTCGAAGCTGTCGGCGCCCGAGGTCGGGTCGGCAACGATCGTTTCCTGGATCGGCTTGCCGGTATCGAGCGTCTCGAGTTCGGAGAGTTCGCGATTACGTTCGCGCATGATCTCGGCGGCACGCTTCAGGATGCGGCCGCGCGCCGTCGGGCTCATCGCCGCCCATTCCGGCTGCGCCCGCTTGGCCGCTGCGATCGCCTTCTCGACGATCGCCGGCGTTGCTGCGTGCAGCCGGGCGATCACCTCGCCGGTGGCCGGATAGATGCTCTCGATTTGCGTGCCGGCGGTGTCCTCGACATATTCGCCGTCGATGAAGTGCGAGGCTTTCGGTTGGGCTTTCATCTTATTCTCCTCGCGGATAGCGTTTGGATTCCTCGAGATTGTCGAGGTTCATGTGGTTGCGCATGTAGCGCTCGGATGCCTTCTGCAGCGGCTGGTGATCCCAAGGGTAATAGGCGCCGTTGCGGAGCGCCTCGTAGACCACCCAGCGCCGCGCCTGGCTTTCGCGGACGGCGGCGTCGAAGGCCTCCATGTCCCAGTGGGCGGCGCGCATATCGCGAAACGCGGCGAGCGTCGCCTGATCGACCGGTCCGCGCGGCTTCTCCGCAAGATTGGTGAGTTCCAGCGGATCGGCCTCCAGGTCATAGAGCTGGTCCGGATCGAGTGCGCAGTGGACGTATTTCCACTTGCCTTCGCGGATCGCGACGAGCGGCGCATAGGAAGCCTCGGCCGCATATTCCATCAGCACCGGCTCGGTGCGCTCCGCGCCGTTGATCGTGTGCACCAGGCTGACGCCATCCGTCCAGGGTTGGACCTCATCCATCGAGATGCCGGCAAGGTCAGCAAGCGTCGGCGTCACGTCGAGATTGGATGTCGGCGTCAGATGCAGACCCGGCGTGACGTCCGGCCCGGCAACCATCAGCGGCACGCGTGCCGAGCCTTCGAAGAAATTCATCTTGAACCACAGGCCGCGCTCGCCGAGCATGTCGCCATGGTCGGAACAGAAAAGGATGAGCGTATTGTCGAGCATCCTGGTCCGCGTCAGCGTATCGACGAGCTCGCCGACCTTCTCGTCGAGATAGGAAATATTGGCGAAGTAGGCGCGGCGCGACAGGCGGATGTTTTCCTCGGTCAGCTCGAAATTCTTGTAGTCGCAGGAATGCATAATCCGCTGCGAATGCGGATCCTGCTTTTCGAAGGGGATGGCGCCCACTTCCGGCTCGAGGTGCTTGCATTCCTCGTAGAGATCCCAGAATTTTCGGCGTGCGACATAGGGGTCGTGCGGGTGCGTAAAGGAGACGGTGAGGCACCAGGGCCGGCGGTCCTCATCGTCATTCTCCCGCGAAAGCTGGTAGAGCTTCTGGTTCGCCAGGAACGCCACCTCGTCGTCATATTCCATCTGATTGGTGATCTCAGCGACGCCGGCACCGGTGACCGAACCGAGATTGTGATACCACCAGTCGATGCGCTCGCCGGGCTTGCGATAGTCCGGCGTCCAGCCGAAGTCGGCCGGATAGATATCGGTCGTCAGGCGTTCCTCGAAGCCGTGCAACTGGTCCGGGCCGACGAAGTGCATCTTGCCGGAAAGCGCGGTGTAATAGCCGGCCCGCCGCAGGTGGTGCGCATAGGTCGGGATCGACGACTGGTATTCCGCCGCGTTATCGTAGACGCGCGTGCGGCTCGGCAACTGCCCGGCCATGAAGGACGCGCGCGCCGGGGCACAGAGCGGCGAGGACGTGTAGTTGTTTCGGAAGCGGGCGGAGCGGGCGGCGAGCGCCTTCAGATTGGGCGCATGCAGGAAGTCGGCGGGACCGTCGGGGAAGAACGTCCCATTCAACTGGTCCACCATGATGATCAGAATATTCGGCTTCCTGGCGGTCACGTTGTCGGTTCCTCGATGGTTCGAATTGCGTCGGATGAGGGGGCAGCCATCTCCATCAGCGGGGCGCCGGCAGGCTTCAACTCACCGTTTACTCGCCCGCAAGTGTGCATTCACATAATCTTCCGTCAGCGCGATCGAAGCCTCGATGCTGATCGGCGCCGATTTCAAACTTTGCCGGATGTAAAGTCCGTCGATCATCGCAGCCGCGCCCTCGGCGATACGCTCCGCGTCATCGGCGGGGCAGAGCGGCTTGAGGCTGGCGAGCAGATTGGAGCGCAACCGCCGCGCATAGATGACGAGAAGGCGTCGCACGTCCTCGGAGCGCTGCGCCTCGGAATAGAAGGCGAGCCAGGCGGCGACCGTCTCGGGGGCGAACTGATCGGCCCGGAAGCTGACACGGATCAGCGAGCTTACCTTCTCGCGCGGCGTCGCCGCTCTCTTCAATGCCGCCGCGGCGTCCCGGCGTAGTTCTGTTAGAAGACTGCGGATCGTCGCGATCAGCAACTGATCCTTGCTGCCGAAATAGTGATGCGCCAGCGCCGGCGAGACGCCGGCCGTGCGGGCGATGTCGGACATCGTGACGGCAAGCGTCCCCTGATCGCCGATCACGCGCAGCGCCGCGTCCACCAGCGCCTTGCGGCGCATCGGTTCCATCCCGACTTTTGGCATCTCCAAAGCTCCTTCGCGAGGCAGTCTATTTTTGATTGACGCATCAATCAATAAAAAACCGCATGCTTTTTCCCTTTCTTTTTGCTTGGAAATCCGGCTCAATCAGCAGGTAGCGCTCGTGCCGATCGCCAGGACTGGAGGTTGAAATGACCAACACGTTCGATCCCAGCGGAAGACAGACCGTGGCGGGAAAGTGGGCATGGTTCGTCGCGCTCGGCGTGCTGCTGATCATGGCCGGGGGCATTGCCTTCGGCAATCTGCTGATGGCGACGGTCGCCTCCGTCTATTACGTCGGTCTCATCATGCTGATCGGCGGTCTGCTCAATCTCGCTCAGGCCTATCAGGTCAAGGATTGGGGAGGCTTTCTCTTCTGGGTGCTGAGTGGCGGCCTCTATGCGGCGGCGGGTCTTTTTGCCTTCATCAATCCGCTGCTCGCTTCGTCGATCCTGACCATCCTTATGGCGATCGCCTTGATCGTCGCCGGCGCCTTCCGGATCTGGGTTGGCTTCCGGCTCAGCCCGCTTGGCGGCTGGGGCTGGATCGTCATCGGCGGCCTTGTGACGCTCATTGCCGGTCTCGTCATCGCCGCCGGCTGGCCGGTCGACAGCCTCTGGATCCTCGGCCTGTTTCTTGCGGTAGACCTCGTCATGCAGGGCCTGGCGCTGATCGCCTTCGGTGTTCTCGTGAAGAGCTAGTCCGGCTGCCTGGGCAGAAGGAAGGACTTGTCCGGAAGCGACCGTCACAAAACATTCACGTTGGCGAAAGCTTTCATTGACGCTTGCCCCCCATGCTGGCGGCCGGTCCGTCCGTCATATCCTGGAGTCCGGCATGCCCGCCGCCGCAGAACTTCTGTCGCTTCGCCGCTTCGGCGACGATCAGATCGTAACGCTCGCCAAGCTCGTCATCGAAAACGCCTTCCAGCCGATCGTCGAAGCGACCACCGGTGCAGTGTTCGGCTATGAATCGCTCCTACGCGGTTTCGATCGGCTGGGCTTCGCCTCGCCACTTGAATTGCTCGACAGAGCGGAGGGCGCCGGGCAATTGCTGGCGCTCGAACATCTGATCAACAGCCGCGCCGTCGCGGCCTTCGCGACGCTGCCGGATTTTGCGTCGCGTACGCTCTTCCTGAATTTCGACTCGCGGCTGGTCGGCGGCGAGGGGGACATCGTCGAGCGGCTCGTCAATCATCTGAAGCGCGCCAATATCGCCCCGTCATCGCTCTGCTTCGAACTCTCGGAACGCTTCGACGGCGACAAGATCCCGGATTTCTCGGCTCTCGTCCGGCAATTGCGGCTTGCCGGCTTCAAGCTGGCGATCGACGACTTCGGGGCCGGCTTCAATGGGCTGAAACTGCTCTGCGACCAGCCGGTCGACTATGTGAAGATCGACCGGCACTTCGTCTCCGGCATAGAGAGAGACCCGCGCAAACGCCATCTCCTGCGCCACACCGTCAACATGGCGCATGTGCTCGGTACCCGGGTGATTGCCGAAGGCGTCGAGACGGAAGCGGAGTTCCTCGTCTGCCGCGACCTCGGCTGCGACCTGATACAAGGCTATTTCGTCGCGCGTCCGACGACGCACTTGAACGAGCTGCAGCCGGCCTATCCGCATCTCGAGCCGGGCGTCCGCCGGCTTTCGTCGACGCTGGACAGTATCCTGATCCGCAAGGAGATCGAGCAGCTGCCGACCGTCAGGGAAAGCGACGATCTCGATTCCGTCTTCGATCTTTTCCGGCGCAACCCGCGCCAGGCTTTCTTCCCGGTGCTGAACGCCAACGGCGAGCCGCGCGGCATCCTGCACGAGTACCACGTGAAGGAGATGATCTATCACCCCTTCGGCCGCGATCTTCTGAAAAACCGCATCTACCAGCGGCGCATTTCGCACTTCGTCACGCCGGCGCCGATCGCCGATCTCGATACGCCGGCCGACGAGATGCTGAAGATCTTTGCCGGCATGGACGGCAGCGACTGCGTCATCCTGACGGAGAACATGCGCTATGCCGGCATTCTCTCGGCCTCGTCGCTCTTGAAGATCATCAACGAGAAACAGCTGAAACTGGCGCAGGAGCAGAACCCGCTGACCGGCCTGCCGGGCAATCGGGCGATCCGCGACCACGTCCAGCAGGCCATTCTCGATGCCGATGAGACGCGCTATTTCTGCTATTGCGATTTCGACGACTTCAAGCCCTTCAACGACAGCTACGGTTTCCAGAAGGGTGACCTGGCGATTACCCTGTTCGCCGCGCTCCTGCGGCGCCATTTCATCGGCGAGGAAAAGTTCCTCGGCCATGTCGGTGGCGACGACTTCTTCGTCGGCGTCAGCGGGCTCGCCGAAGCGGAGCTTCGCAGCCAGCTGATGCGCCTCATCGGCGATTTTCGTTCGGATGTCCGCCAGCTCTATTCCCCCGAGCATCAGGCAGCCGGTCGCATCAGCGGATATGGTCGCGACGGCGGAGCGAAGGATTTCCCGCTGATGCGCTGCTCGATCGCGGTGCTCGTCCTCCCGGAAGGTTTCATCCTCTCGGACAGCCAGACGGTGAGCAAGAGGATCGCGGAGATCAAGGCGCGGGCCAAGGCAAGTGAGACAGGCCTGGTGCTGGAACTGATCACGCGCGAATGAGTCTTGGCGAGGCATGGCCTTTCCTGAGCCCTGGGCCGGCTATAGGTATAGGCGCTACAATCGCTTCGCGAGGATGCCACTATGACTATCTCGACCGGAATGACCTATGTCGATTTGCCGAGCCCGGGTGGCACGGAAAACATGGTTCTGGCGCGTGGGCCGCTGCCGCAGCTCAGGCCCGGCGAGATCTTGATCCGCGTCGAGGCCTTCGGCGTCAACCGGCCGGACGTGCTGCAGCGCAAGGGCGACTATCCGCCGCCGCCCGGCGCGAGCCCCATTCTCGGCCTCGAGGTCGCCGGCGAGATCGTCGAGCTTGGCGAGGGGGCAGCAGGTTTTTCGGTCGGCGACAGGGTCTGCGCGCTCGCCAATGGCGGCGGCTATGCCGAATTTTGCGCGGTGCCGGCGACGCAGGCGCTTGCCTGGCCGAAGGGCTATGACGCGGTCAAGGCCGCGGCCCTGCCGGAGACCTTCTTCACGGTCTGGGCCAATGTCTTCGACATGGCGGGCCTGAAGGCTGGCGAGACCATCCTCGTTCACGGCGGCTCGAGCGGCATCGGCACGACCGCGATCCAGCTTGCCAAGGCTCTCGGCGCCGAGGTTTTCGCGACCGCCGGCAGCGCGGCGAAGTGTACCGCCTGCGAGACGCTCGGCGCGAAGCGGGCGATCAACTACCGCGAGGAGGATTTCAAGACGGTCGTCCTCGAGGCGACCGGCAGCCGCGGCGTCGATGTGATCCTCGACATGGTCGGCGGTCGCTATTTCGGCCGCAACCTCGCCTCGCTTGCCAGGAATGGACGCCTGTCGATCATCGGCTTTCTCGGCGGGGCGCGCGTCGAGGACGCCAATATCGCCGCGATCCTGACCAAACGGCTGCATGTGATGGGGTCCGCATTGAGACCGCGCACGGCGGAGGAGAAACGAGCGATCCGCGACGGACTTGCCGCGCGGGTCTGGCCGCTCTTGGAAGCAGGCGATGTCGCGCCGGTCATACACGCGGTCTTGCCCTTTGAAGAGATTGCGGACGCCCACCGCCTGATGGAAGAGGGCGACCATATCGGCAAGATCGTGATGACGATTGCCGGGGATTAGACGATGGTTGCCCTTGTATTGCCGCGGACATGAACTACCTTGGCTATATCGGCAACAACAGAAAGGAAGGTGATCCAATGTCTAATGAGATTTCGGACCTCGTGACAGGCATGGGAGAAGTGAAGGAGTCGAGGCAGCCCTCGGCTTAATCCGCCACCTTCCTCCGAGCTCTAAAGCTCAAGCCTTACACGGGCCAAAACTCATGGAAGGGTCGCTAACGCGGCCCTTTTCCTTTTTACAGCTCAGATCCCGAGCCGGCCGATCGCCGGTATCTTGATGCCTGGGCGGGCAATATCGATGCCGGCCACCAGCCCCATAAAATGCAGTTCCAGACCGCTGCGCCAGCCGGCCGAAATGCCGGCGACGCCATAGAGCGTCGCATGCAGGTCGCGGCCGTCCGCGTCGATGTGGAACAGCTTGCCTTCCGGCAGATAGTCGCGTCCGACCGCATCGGGCGGCAGCACGGTGTCGAGTTCGGGCACCGAGCGCAGCACATGGGCGACGAAGGTGTTGGAATTCGGTCCCGGCCAGAGGCGGTAGGTGCCGGGCGAGGAATAGGGATAGGCGGCGATCGCCTGTTCGACCTTCGGGATCAGCCGCTTCGCTTCCTCGCCGGTCACGGCCACAACGATGCGCGGCTCGTTCGAATACCAGCGTCCGTCGGCCCGGTAGGCGTTCTTGCGGATCGGCCGGCCCCAGCCGACCTTTTCATACCGGTTATATGTGGAAGCGCCTTCCTCCTTCGTGACGATCCATGCGTGGCTCGCCACGGCGCCCTTCATGCCACCGGTCGTTGCCGAGAAGACATAGATCGCCGCCCCCGGACTGACGGAGGCCTCGGGAAGAATGCCTGTCGACGACCAGTCCGCGTCGCGCCAGCTCTGCGGCCGCTCCTTGAAGTACCACAGTCCCGCTGACGCCAGCGCCGGCAGCAGGTAGATGATGGCGAAGGCGAGCAACAGCCGGCGGAGGATTTTCATCGACGATGTCTTTTCTGCGGATGGATTCCTGATAGATGCATAGCCCAAACTTGGAAAATTGAGGGCAAGACATGTCGAATCCGGTCCTGGTCGAAGTGACGCGCGGAAATCTGGTCGAAAGCCGCCACCGCGGCACGGTCATCGCAGTGGACGGCGACGGCAAGACGCTGTTCGCGCTCGGCGACACGGAAGCGGCCGTATTTCCCCGTTCGGCCTGCAAGGCGATGCAGGCGCTGCCGCTCATAGAAAGCGGCGCCGCGGATGCCTACGGCTTTGACGACAAGGGACTGGCGCTTGCCTGTTCATCGCATTCCGGCGAACCGGAACACGTGGCGCTGGCCGCCAGAATGCTGTCCGCCGCCGGCCGCGATGTTGCTGCGCTTGAATGCGGCGCCCATTGGTCCTTCTACCAGAAGAACCTCATTGCGCAGGCGCGCACCCTCGAAAGGCCGAGCGCGCTGCACAACAATTGCTCCGGCAAGCACGCCGGTTTTATCTGCGCCTGCTGCCACTCCGGCACTGAGGTCGAGGGCTATGCCGGCTACGGCCATCCGATCCAGCAGGAAATCCGCGGCATCATGGAAAGCCTGACGGGCGCGCTTCTCACCCAGGATAATTGCGGCGTCGACGGCTGCTCGATACCGACCTATGCGGTGCCGATGAAGGGTCTCGCCCATGGCTTCGCCCGCATGGCGACGGGCGCGGGCTTGGACGCGGTGCGGGCACGCGCCTCCAAGCGCCTGATCGAGGCCTGCATGGCCGAGCCCTTCTATGTCGCCGGCACGGATCGCACCTGTACGCGGTTGATGAAGGCGGCACCCGGTCGCATCTTCGCCAAGACCGGTGCCGAAGGGGTGTTCTGCGCCGCCGTCCCGGAAAAGGGCGTCGGCATTGCGGTCAAGTGCGAGGACGGCACGACGCGAGCCGCCGAATCGATGGTCGCGGCGACGCTCGCACGGTTCTTCGCGGGCGAAGAGCAAGTCCAGGCGGCGTTGATGGCAGTCGCCAACCATTCGATGAGCAACTGGAACGGCATCCATGTCGGCGACGTGCGCGTCACGGAGGCGTTTGCCTCCTGAGGAAGCCCGCATGATCAGCGGGGCTGTGCGCGACCGGACGACTACAGCGCCGCGCGTCTATCAGACGCGCAAAGGTCGCTGTAGCACTTTGAATTGCTGCATGTCTTTCTCCTTAAATCGAGGATGATTTAAGGAGACATGCGTAGCGTGCAGGGCTGCGCCGACATGACGAAGTGAGGGGGCGCCGGCGGTCCTCCCGCCGGCACCGGACTATTCATCCACATGCGGCTCTGCGACGAAGGTCAGCGTCGCCGTATAGCCGGTTTCGTCGGCAGCACGGCTGTCTTCGAGCGGCACGTCGTGGCTGACCGCCAGAACGTTCAGCCCGGCATTGCGCAACGTCACTTCCGTCTCGCCCTCGGCATCGGTCTTTGCCGAGACGAGTTCGGGTAGGCCGACATAGTCGAGCATGACCTCCTTGCCCGCCAGCGGCTTGCCTTCGAAGAGCACGCGGATGCGATATTTCTCGCCCGGCTCAAGGCCGATCGGATTGTCGAGCGGCAGGATCTGCAGCGGCTGAGACGGGAAGGCCGGCAGCCTGTCGTGGGCGTGGATCACGGCAATGCTGTTCTTGATGGTGCGGGTGGCCCGGCGGGCACCGGGCACTTCGCTCTTCGGCTTGTTCAGCCATTTCCCGTCGGCGTCCTCGCTCCAATAGCCGTTGTCGAATTCGAGAGCGATCAGTGCCGGTTCGTTTTCCGGCTTGAGGAGGACATGGTTTGCAGCAGGCTCCTTCTTCACCGCGATCTCGCTGCCGTCCTTATCGATTGCGGTCGCCTTGGTGACCTTGACGGGATCATAGCCATCGTCTCCTGCGCCGTGACCGTAGATGACGGCGAACTCGCCCCAGCGCTCGGCGACCCAGGCGCCGTGCGACAGGGCGGGACCTGCCGTCGCTAGTGTGAGCCCCGCGGTGGTAACGAGGGTAATCAGTTTCTTCATCAGTAAGTCCTCATATGTTATAACATAACAATCGTCTGTTAACGGGGAATTCCGCACCTTGTCAATCGCTGCGATTTCATCTCTTCTGCGGCACGACTTGTGCCCCAGCGCCGTTTCCCGTTGAAGCGCGGTGAGGCAAATGCGAGGGCGTCCCGCCTGCCCGGACTTTCCGAAACAGGAGCATGATGATGTTGAAGCTGTTTTATACGCCCGCGACCTGCTCGCTCGCCTCGCATATCGCGCTGGAAGAAGCGGGTGCTTCCTATGAGGCGCATCGCGTCGACTTCTCGAAGGCGGAGCAGACGAAGCCCGAATATCTCGCCGTCAACCCGAAGGGCCGCGTACCAGCCCTGGTGACGGACCGCGGCACGCTGACCGAGACTCCGGCGATCCTGACCTATATCGCTCAGACGTTCCCGGGTGCCCGGCTCGCGCCGAACGACGATCCCTTCGAATTCGCCCGGCTGCAGTCGTTCCTGAGCTATCTCTGTTCGACGGTCCACGTTGCGCACGCGCACGCCCGGCGTGGCGCCCGCTGGGCGGACGATCCGGCCGCCCATGAGGCGATGAAGGCGAAGGTGTCGAAGAACATGGCCGATTGCTTCGCGTTGATCGAGGGGACGATGTTTGCCGGGCCCTTCACCATGGGCGATACCTATACGATTGCCGATCCCTATCTCTTCACCATCGCAAGCTGGCTCGAAGGCGATGGCGTCGATCCGGCGCAGTTCCCCAAAATCCTCGACCACCGCAACCGCATGGCCGAGCGGCGAGCCGTCGCAAAGGTTCTGGACGTCGTGCGGTCATAAGGCTGGTTAGCGTGGGCCGGCGGTGCCGAAGCGGGCGGCGAGCCGCTTCGGCACCTTTTCGCGCCAGGCGGCAATCAGTCTCTGCGTCAGCGACCCGTCGTCGATCTTCGAGAGCCGCACGAGCATTGCCGGCCAGCCCTTGTAGTGGTCGGTCTCGAAGAAGAGCGACGGATCGAGTTCCATTAACATCTCCTTCTCCTCGAGCGCACACATCACCACGAGCGTTTCGGCGTCCTTCATTCTGACGAAGCTCTTGCCTTTGACGAGCAGCGCCGGCGTGCCGTAGGACGTGCCGACGCTCGTCTCCGGCAGGCCTGCGGCCTCGGCGAGGCGCCGGACGCGTTCGAAGCCTGTTTCGATCTCGTCTGCCATCGGTGACCGTCGTTCGCCCGGACCGGATTGCTCCGAACTGTGGCGATGATCAGCTGCAATCGCAAGTGCTGATCGTATTCGCGCGGGGCCATGGCCAGTCCGGGAATGGCAGGTCCGCGAGTTCGCGTTCGGCCATCCGAGCAAGATCGGGATGCTGCAGCGGATCACGCAGCCAATCCCCATAGGCGTCGGCTCGTTCGTCGCCACGCTTCAGGGACAGTTTTAGAATAGAGAAAAGCTTCAACATGCGGTTCCTCCATTCGGAATGCCGCGGCTTTGTGAAATGAGCCAAGATCAACACGCAGCCGGCGGCAATGTATTGAACTTCCGCTGAAAATCCTCAGCCAGTCCGGAGACATCGCAATCAGCATCTGCCTCTCAAGGTGATTTTGCAATTGAGATTGCCGTATCATTAGTTTAGAAAAACTATATGCGAGAGATCAACACGATCCACTTGAATGGGTTGCGCGCTGTCGAGGCGGCCGGGCGGCTTGGTTCGCTTGCGGCCGCGGCGGAGGAACTCGGCGTCACGCCCGGCGCCGTCAGCCAGCAGATTGCCAAGACCGAGGCGCAGCTCGGGCGAGCCCTTTTCGAGCGCTTGCCGAGGGGGCTGGTGCCGACCGAGGCGGGCCGGGTGCTTTTGGGGCGACTGTCAAACGCCTTTACGGAGATTGCCCAAGCCGTGGGCGAAGCCCGGCGCCGCGACGAATCGGTGCTGACCGTATCGGTGGCCCCGGTTTTCGCGGCGCGCTGGCTCGTCTACCGGCTCAATCGTTTTGCCGACTGCCACCCCGAGATCCGATTGCGAATCGATGCGACCACCAAGCTTGCGAACGTCGATACGTCGGATGTCGATCTCGCCATTCGCGTCGGTGCGGGGCATTGGCCGGGCGTGCGCGCCGAGCTGCTATTGGAGCAGGAGGTCTTTCCCGTCTGCTCGCCGGCACTCGCCGCGGACCTGCACAAGCCGGGGGACATCCTGAAGCTGCCGGCCGTCATCGACGAGCACGCCATGTTCTCCTGGGAGGTGTGGCTGAAGGCGGCCGGTCTATCCGGCGCCGAGATGACCGTGCGCCACAGCTTCAACGATGCCTCGCTGGCGCTCGATGCCGCCATTGCCGGCCAGGGCGTGATGATCGCCTGGCAGACGCTTGCCGGCTATGCCGTGATGAAGGGCAGCCTCGTGGCGCCCTTCGGCATCCGCGCCAAAACCGGCTTCGGGCACTATTTCGTCACCTCGGCCTCGAGGCGTGAAAGCAAGGCAGTGCTTGCCTTCAAGCGCTGGGTGCGCGAGGAAGTGGAGGAGGGGATGCGGCAGCTCTCCGCTATTCCGTCTCCTTCAGCCGTTCTTCCATCATCGCCTTGAAGGCCGGGCGGGACTGGCAGCGCGCCAGCCATGCCTTGACGCGCGGGTGCTGCTCGAAAAGCGCCGCCTGGCTCATCGTATAACGGAACACCTCGGCGAGGTTGACATCGGCGACCGTAAAGCGGCCGCCGACCAGGTTGTCGCGGCCGTCGAGATGCGCCTCGAGCCTGGCAAAGGATTTCTCGAGCGCCCGCATGCAGGTGGCGATCAGGGCCTGCCCGTCGGGCGTGTTCTCCATGCCGGCGTCATAGGCGAGGACGATCTTGACCGCATGCGGCTCGACCTCGGTCGCCGCCCACATGGTCCAATTGCCGATCTGTCCCTCCTCGGAAAGGTCGGCCGGCGCCAGCGGCCCGCCATGCTTGCGGGCAAGATAGAGATTATTGGCAAGCGATTCGGTCAGCACCAGCCCGTCGTCGTCGATCGCCGGAATGAGGCCCATGGGATTGACGGCGAGAAAGCTCGGCGAGCGCGTGTTGATCGGTGCGTCCGCGGCCAGCGGGTCGGCAAGGCGACGCGCCTGGATAACCGGCACGGATTTGAAGGGAATGCCGAGTTCTCCGGCCATCCAGTAGTTGCGCGATGCGCGCGAGCGGTAAACACCATAAATCGTCAGCATCTCGGCCTCCTCGGTTGGCAATGCCGCCATTGCATACGCAATTGCCGAGGCCTGCTGAAGCCGTCCGCCTTGATGTGTCGCATGAAATCTTTTGATGCGAACCCGATCTGCGGCCCGGTCGCACCGAGGCAGCGCCTGTTAACGGTTGCAAAGTGCGGTACCACAATCGTGATCGGATATTTACTGGCGCAAGTTCGGCTCCAGCCGTAAATGCAAGCTTGGAGTGAGGGGGCAAGAATGTTTTTGGCTTGCGTCCTCCTCCGACTTGTCGATATCGATCACCGGATGGCTTTTGCGTCGACACAAGGCCATCGCGATTTCGCTGCAAGAGCGGGACGATGCACGTTGCGCGTCGCGCCGCTCTCCTTTCTCGCCGCACTCAAACCGATCAGAGTTCGATGTCATCGCTGCCTGTCCTGTCCCGCCGCCAGTTTCTCCGTAGTTCCGGACTCGCAATCGCCTCCGCTGGCCTTGCGGGCTGCACGTCGTCGATGAACACCGACCGTTTTCGCCAGGAAACGATGCCCGTCTATCGCAATCCTGCCCTCGAAAGCCGCTGGGTCGATCCGGCTATGCTCCAAGAGCCGCTGACTGGCCTGCCTCCGCAGGACGCCTATTACGCCGATATCTACGCGGAAAGGGGGGATGGCGGTTTTGTCGTTCCGGCCGTGCCCTATCGGCAAATCGACCCGCGCTTCTATCGCCAGGAGGTCAGCGACCCGTTCGGCGAGGCGCCCGGGACGATCGTTGTCGATACGGCGGACCGCTATCTCTATCTGATCGGATCCGGCGGCAGCGCCACGCGCTACGGCGTGGGGCTCGGGCGCGAAGGCTTCGCCTGGTCAGGGCGCGGCGTCATCCAGTGGAAGCAGAAATGGCCGAAATGGACGCCGCCGAACTCGATGATCGCCCGCCAGCCGGTGCTCGCCAAATATTCGGCCGACAATGGCGGCATGCCGCCGGGTCTCGACAATCCACTCGGCTCGCGGGCGCTCTACATCTTCCAGAACGGCCAGGACACGCTTTACCGCGTCCATGGAACGCCGGAATGGCAGTCGATTGGCAAGGCCGTCTCGTCCGGTTGCGTCCGCATGATCAATCAGGACGTCATCGATCTCTATGACCGCGTGCGCGGCAAGGCGCCGATTCTCGTCATCTGACGACGGCGAGCCTCAATCGGCCGCGTTTCCCTCGTCCTGGCTGTCGACCAGGCGCTGCGTCAGCCGATGCAGCGCCTCACGCAGCTCTCCGAGTTCCTCGAGGCTGCAGCCCGTAGCCCTGCCGATCTCCGCGAGGATCTTGAAGGCCTCGGTTTTCAGGCGCCGACCGTTTTCCGTGAGGCTGACGATGACCTGCCTTTCGTCGGCCGGGTCGCGCATGCGCCCGACATAGCCTGCTGCCTCCAGCCGCTTGAGCAGGGGCGAGAGAGTGCCTGAATCGAGACCCAGTTCCTCGCCGATCCGCTTCACAGTCATGCCGTCCCGTTGCCACAGCGCCAAGAGCACGAGATACTGCGGATAGGTTAGCCCGAAGCGGTCGAGGAGCGGCTTGTAGGCCCGGTTGAAGGCGTGCGTCGCGGAATAGACGGCAAAGCAAAGTTGCTGGCCGAGCGCCAGCGCCTCGTCGGGGAATGGGTTTTCAGTTTTCACCGCTTTGGTTGTCATTGCCGGATTGTCGCAAATTCACGCCCAGAATGCAATTTGCAAAATTAATTTGCGTCCAATTTAATTTTGCGCTATTGATTTTTCATCGACAACGAAGCCAAGCAAGGAGAACTGCCATGCCCATTCTTTATCGCACCACCGCATCTGCCTCCGGGGGCCGCGCCGGCCAGGCCAAGAGCGCCGACGGCATTCTCGACGTCACGCTCACCGTGCCGAAGGAACTGGGCGGCGATGGGGCACGCGGCACCAATCCGGAGCAGCTTTTTGCGGCCGGCTACTCCGCCTGCTTCCTCGGCGCGCTGAAGTTCGTGGCCGGCAAGGAAAAGGTAAAGCTTGCCGAAGACACGAAAGTGACAGGCACGGTCGGCATCGGCCCGCGTGACGACGGCACCGGCTTCTTCATCGATGCGGCGCTTGAGATCTCTTCACCCGGCGTCGACAAGGCGGTGCTCGAGGACCTCGTCCAGAAGGCGCATATCGTTTGCCCCTACAGCCATGCAACCCGGGGCAATGTCGACGTGAAACTGTCGGTGGCCTGACGGTATCCTGAATATCCGATGAAGCCCGCAAGGGTGGGCTTCATCTTGCTTTCTCAGGCCTTCCTGAGAAATTCGGTTCGCAGCACCAGCCCCTTGACCTTTTCGACGCGGCACTCGACCTCGTCCGGATTGTCCGTCAGCCGAATGCCCTTCACCAGCGTACCCCGCTTCAGGGTGGTCGAGGTGCCCTTCACCTTCAGGTCCTTGATCAGGGTGACGTTGTCGCCATCCTTGAGGATCGTACCGTTCGAATCCTTGACGTCCATGGGTGGCCCTTTCGCCGCATGATTCCTCAAACCGGAATCGACCGACATAATCACGCAGCATTCAAGGTGCCACAGCGATCTTCGTGTGTCTGACTATCGCTTCAGGCTGCCGAGAATGCCGCGGACGAGCGCCCGTCCCACCTGGGTTGCGACCGTGCGGGCGACAGACTTCATTGCCGCCTCCATGATCGTTTCGCGCTGATAGCCGGAGGAGCGCGGCCGGGCCTGCCGGCCGGTAGCTGTCTCCTTCTCGTCATCCCCAAAGCCGGGCAGGGTCCAGCGGCTGCGGCCGATCTGTTCTTCGGTCGTCTGCGCTTCGGCCTGTTCGGCGGCGTCTGCCGCCTTTTCAGCCCGTTTGGCGAGGAGCTCATAGGCCGATTCCCGGTCGAAGTCCTCGTCGTAGAGCCCACGCACCGGGCTGACATTGATGACATTCTGCCGCTCGGCCTCCGTCAGCGGACCGAGCCGCGAGGCCGGCGGCCGGATCAAGGTCCGCTCGACCATCGACGGCGACCCCTTGCCCTCGAGCGTCGAGACCAGCGCCTCGCCGGTGCCGAGATTGGTGATCACCTCGGCGCAATTGAAATCCGGATTGGGGCGGAACGTGTCGGCCGCGGTCTTCACCGCCTTCTGCTCGCGCGGCGAATAGGCGCGCAGCGCATGCTGGACGCGATTGCCGAGCTGGGCGAGCACGGTTTCCGGCACGTCGAGCGGGTTCTGGGTGACGAAATAGACACCGACGCCCTTGGAGCGGATCAGCCGCACCACCTGTTCGACGCGCTCGACGAGCACCTTCGGCGCGTCGTTGAAGAGCAGATGCGCCTCGTCGAAGAAGAACACCAGTTTCGGCTTGTCCGGGTCGCCGACTTCCGGCAGTTCCTCGAAAAGCTCCGACAGCAGCCACAGCAGGAAGGTCGCATAAAGCCGCGGGTTCATCATCAGCTTGTCGGCGGCAAGCACCGAGATTGCGCCGCGCCCGTCATTCGTCGTGCGCATGATATCGGTGATCTTCAGCGCCGGCTCGCCGAAGAAGTGTTCGGCACCCTGCTGTTCAAGGATCAGAAGCTCGCGCTGGATCGAGCCGACCGACGACTTCGAGATGAAGCCGAACTGGTTCGAGAGCTCGCTCGCATTCTCGCCCATGTAGTTCAGCAGCGACTGCAGGTCCTTGAGATCGAGGAGCGGCAGGCCGCCTTCGTCGGCGATCTTGAAGGCGATGTTCAGCACGCCCTCCTGGGCATCGCTGGCATTCATCAGCCGCGACAGGAGAAGCGGCCCCATCTCCGACAACGTCGTGCGGACGCGGTGGCCTTTCTCTCCGTAGAGGTCCCAGAAGATCACCGGAAATTCCTGGAAATCATAGGGCGAAAGGCCGATCTGCTCGGCGCGCTTGAGGAGAAAGTCCTTGGCCTCGCCGATGGCGCCGATGCCGGAAAGGTCGCCCTTGACGTCGGCGCAGAACACCGGCACGCCGGCATTCGAAAATCCTTCTGCGAGGATCTGCAGCGTCACGGTCTTGCCGGTACCGGTGGCGCCGGTGATCAGCCCATGGCGGTTGCCGAACTTCAGTTCGAGATATTCGGGCTTGTTGATCGCATCGTCCGGCTTGCGGCTGGTCCCGATATAGAGCTTGCCTTCCTGCAGCATGGCATTCCTCTCCGAATCGATTTTGTCAATGGAACCGGGCATTTGCCGGATATTGTGCAAAGTCCGTCATCGAAATATTGCTCGGTTCTGTTATAGGCCGTGCACCGCGGCCCGGCAACACGGGTTGTAGGCGAGGCGGGGCTCCCGCCAGCCTGCCACGCCGGATATGTTGATGCAGGACGGATATGTGCTCGGGTGCTATTGTCATTCCGGAAGCGATATTTTACCTTGACGTCAACGTCAAAATTGTACGAGGAGATTCCCATGAGTGAACTGGTTACGCGGGTAGCGGAAAATGTCGGTCTCGAGCCCGCGAAGGCCGAGAAGGCGGTGGGCATGATCCTCGGCTTCCTCCAGCGCGAAGCGGCCGAAGGCCCGGTCGCCCGGATGATCGAAGCTATTCCCGGCGCGCCGGAACTGGTCGCTCAGTACAGCGGCGAGGGCGGCAATGGCGGCGGCCTGCTCGGCGGGCTCCTGTCGGCGGTCGGCGGCGGCGGCGTCATGGCGCTCGGCCAGCAACTGATGAGCCAGGGACTCGGCATGGGCGAAATCACCGGGCTCGCCAGGGAGACCATCGCCTATGCCAAGGAAAAGGCCGGCGACGAGGTCGTGGACGAGGTGGTCGCCTCCGTTCCGGGTCTCAGCCAGTTCGTCTGATTCCACGATTAATCCCCTCTGGCCTGCAGGCCAGAGGGGATAGCCGCAGCTCTCAACTCAAGCGTCCCACAGCGGCGCCAGCCCTGCCGGGTTGACGATCCGCCCGTCCGGGCGGGCAAGGCCGCGGATCGCCGCCATTTCTTCCCGCGTCAGCGCGAAATCGAAGATCGCGAAATTTTCCTCGAGCCGCGCCTCGGTGGCGGTTTTCGACAGGGCAATCACATCCTGCTGCTGCACCAGCCATCTGAGCACCACTTGCGCGGCTGTCTTGCCGTGGCGGTTGCCGATGTCGTTCAGCAGTTGGTCGGAAGGCACCTTGCCGTTGGCCATAGCATAATAGGCGGTGAGCGACATGCCGTGTTGCCGCGCCGCCTGCAGCACCTTCGTCTGGTCGAGATAGGGATGGTATTCGACCTGGTTGGTCGCAATCGGCGCGTCGCTGAGGCGGACCGCCTCCGCCATTTGCGCCGTGTTGAAGTTGCTGACGCCGATATGGCGCACCTTGCCCGCCGCTCGAACCTCGTTCAGCGACCCGATGCGCTCGGCCATCGGCACGTCGCTGCCGCCGGGCCAGTGCAATAGCAGCAGATCGACATGGTCCGTCTTCAGCTTTCTGAGGCTCTCGTCGACTGAGGCGAGGAAGTCGTCATGGCGATACCGATCGACCCAGACCTTGGTCGTCAGGAAGATGTCGGCGCGCGGAATGCCTGAACGGTGGATCGCCTCCCCGACCTCCGCCTCGTTGCCATAGGCCTGCGCGGTGTCCACGTGGCGGAAGCCGATCTTCAGGGCTTCCGGCAAGATCCGAAGCACCTCGGCGCCCGGCATGCGGAAAGTGCCGAAGCCGAGGGCGGGAATGTTGGCGCCGTTGGAATTGACTGCATGCATGGGTGGCTCCTTGGTCGCGGGCGGAGAAATGATGGATGTGCCCTATACTTGTCGCGGCCGGTCGCGGCTTCAAGCCGGCCAGCACGTCCTTCGTCGATCAGGACGCCTTGACAGCGACGATGAACAGGCGGGGAAAACGCAACAGCACCCGCCCGTCGGCCATGGCCGGATATTCCCTGCGGATCTTCTCGGCATAGGCGGCGAGATAGTCCTTGCGCCGGTTGGCAGGCAGCACGTCGAGATAGGGGCGCAGGCCGGTGCCCTTCACCCATTCGACGATGGCATTCGCGTTGGCCAGCGGGTGATAGTAGACCGTATGCCAGACCTCGACCCGCGCCGCCTTCGGGGCCAGCCTTTCGACATAGGTCCTCGGGGAGGGAAGCGGCATTCGCCGGATCGTCCGGCCGGCAAAAGCCGCTGCGAAAGTCCGTTCCTCGGCCGTCTCCTGCATTAGGAGATGCGACGGCTCATCGAGGTTGTCGGGCATCTGCACCGCAAGCGTGCCCCCCGGCAGCAGCGCGTCGACGAGCCGCTCGAGAATATCGACATGTTTCGGCAGCCATTGAAAGACGGCATTGGCGAAGAAAAGCGCGGCCCCTGGCGGCGGCGTCCAGCCGGCAAGATCGACCCTCTCGAAGCGCAGGCCGAGCAGCCGTTTGCGAGCGGCCTCCAGCATGTCCTCGTCGCTGTCGATGCCGACGAGCGGATTGTTGGGGAAGCGTTCGAGGATGAGTTGCGTCGAATTGCCGGGACCGCAGCCGAGGTCGAAGGCCGGGCCGGCCGGCAGATCGGGGACCTGCGCCAGGAGGTCGCGCGCCGGCCGCGTCCGCTCATCCTCGAACTTCACGTATTGCGCTGCCGACCAGGCCATCGGGCCGCTCCTTCATATGCCGACTTGCAGGCTTTCCAGTGAAGGCAGAATGAGTGCCGGGCCATAGTCCCGGTATTCGTCCGGCATGTCGGCGCGGTTGATCCACACCGTGCGGAAGCCGAACTTCGTGGCGCCGGCAATGTCGAAGCGGTTGGACGACTGGAACGAAACCGCATGCGGATAGAGCCGGTATTGCGTCGTCACCAGGTCGTAGACGGCCGGTGCCGTCTTGAAGGCCTTGACCGCATCGACCGAGAAGACGTCGTCGATGATGATGTCGAGGGCTGCATTCTTCACGGCCGATGCAAGCATCGCCGGCGAGCCGTTCGAGAGAATGGCGATGCGGGCGCCGCGCTCCTTCAGCCCTTTGAGCACGGCCGGAACCTCGGGATAGCAATCGAGCGCCCAATAGGCATCGAGCAGCTGCTTCCTGAGCTTCGGGTCGGCGGAGGGAAAGCGGGCGAAGGCGTAGTCCAGCGATTGCTCGGTCAATTGCCAGAAATCGACATAGGCCCCCATCAGCGAGCGCACCCAGGAATATTCGAGCTGCTTGGCGCGCCAGACTTCGGAAAAGGCCTGGCCGTCCGGGCCGATCGCCTCGGCATGCCGGCGCACGGCCGCATGGACATCGAAAAGCGTGCCATAGGCATCGAAGACATAGGCGGCATGAGACATCGAACTCTCCCGTCTACCTTCGTCTGCGGCGCTTTCCGATCGGTGCCCCGCAGCGAAGGCTCTTGCGGCGAAGAACGCGCCGCTTCTCCATTTGTTTTTAGGGGATCATGTCAAATTTTTGTGCGTCGCACAATGCGTCTCATCCTCACTGTGATTGCTCAGCCTTTCCAGATCTTTGTCGGAAACCGCAGTGCCTGCTTGGCAAGCTTGCCCTTGAGCCCGAGCGTCGCGTCGCAGAGGCCGACCACATGCCTGTTCGGCCTGGCCTCGGGGCGCAGCGCGTGCAGGGCGGCCGCCGCCTTTTCCGGTTCCATATAGCGCGTCAGGATGCCGAGCGTCAGCGCCGTCGAGCGGCCGATGCCTCTCAGACAGTGGATCAGCAGATGCGCGTCCTTTGGCAGCCTGTCGATGAAGGCGAAGGTCGACTCCACCGCCTCGGCGCGCGCCGCATCCGGCGCATCCGGGTCGGTCGTGTCGCCGAAATAGAGCTCAAGATGCCGCTCCGGCGGCAGGTCGATCATCGAAAGCAGGCGGGTCGCGGGCGCCCGGATCGAGACGAGATGCGTCGGCGCCCAGTGCTGACGGTTGTGCCGCGCTTCGGTCTGCGAGCTCACGATCACCCGCACCTGCCAACCGCTCGGATGGACCGGATTGGCGCCGAGAACGGGCCGGTAGAGTTCATCTTCCGTGGCCTGAGCCGCAAGCGCCATGACGACACCTCCCTGATTCGTCCTGCTCGGCTACAGCGCCGCGCGTTTTATCAGACGCGCAAAGGTCGCTGTAGCACTTTGAATTGCTGCATGATTTTTCCGTAAATCGATTCCGATCCAAGGAATCATGCAGTAGAGGATACCAGTGTGGCGGGATGATCGGAAACCCCTCAGCTTGGCAACAAAGGCCTATTGCAAGCCGACCGGGGCTCGCTAAAAAGGAGGAAAAGAGAGGGAATCGTCACCTTTGAAACTTTCGGTTGAGGCTTTCATTGCGCGCTGGCAGGACCTCGAGGGCGGCCAGGAACGCGCCAACTACGCGCTGTTCCTGACGGAGCTCTGCGACGTCCTCGACCTGCCGCATGCCGAACCGGCCGGTGCCACGAGCGAATCCAACGATTACGTCTTCGAGCGAGTGGTCAAGGAAGCGGGCCGGGAGGGCCTTGCCTCCAGCAAGCGCATTGATCTCTACAAGCGCGATTGCTTCATCCTGGAGGCGAAGCAGAGCCGGCTTGCGGGCGAGAAGAAGCTGGCGGAGCCCGCCGATGCGCCGAGCCTGCCCGGCATTGCCGCTGCGCCGCGCGGTCGCCGCGGGGCCAGCCGCGCCTGGGACGTCTTGATGATGAATGCCCGCCAGCAGGCGGAGAACTACGTGCGCCTGCTGCCGGCCTCGCACGAGCCGCCGCCCTTCGTTCTCGTCTGCGACGTCGGCCACTGCATCGAGGTCTACGCCAATTTCCGCCGCGACGGAAAGGCTTACGACCAGTTCCCGGACAGGCGCTCCTACCGCATCTATCTGGAGGAACTGCGCCAGCCCGAGGTGCGGGCGCGCCTGAAGGCGATCTGGAGCGATCCATTCTCGCTCGATCCGTCGCGCCACGCCGCTAAGGTGACGCGCGAGATCGCAACGCGCATCGCCAAGGTCTCGCAGGCGCTGGAGAAATCCGGCTACGCGACCGAAGAGGTCGCCATGTTCCTGATGCGCGTGCTCTTTACCATGTTCGCCGAGGATGTCGAACTGCTGCCGAAGGCGAGCTTCAAGGAGCTGCTGAAGGACTGCGCCGAGAAGCCGGAAATCTTCCCGGGCATGATGGAAGATCTCTGGCGGGCGATGGACGAGGGCGGGTTCACCGCGACGATCCGCGAGAAGGTGAAGAAGTTCAACGGCGAGTTCTTCAAGAACCGCCGGGCGCTGAAGCTCGAAAGGCAAGAGATCGGCGAGCTGGCCGCCGCCGCGAGCTACGACTGGCGGGACGTCGAGCCGGCGATCTTCGGCACATTCCTCGAGCAGGCGCTCGATCCGACCGACCGCCGCCGGCTAGGTCGTGTGGACTCTTGGGATTCCCAAGGCTGAGCAAATCAGATTATGGGATGGCCCGCCCCTCTCCGGAGCGATCGG
>NZ_LNQC01000033.1 GCF_001651855.1 Sinorhizobium americanum
GAAAACCGCCAGAAACTATCTCGCCGTCGTCACCATCGCAGCTATCGTGCTATGGATCAGATAATTGTCCACACGACCTAGCCCGCCGCGCCGAGACCCACTGACTGCTTCTGGCCGAGCGCCTTGAAAACGGTCGAGACGATGCCGGCCCGGTCGAGGCCGGCCTGGGCGTACATGGATTCGGGCTTGGCCTGCTCCACCCAGATATCCGGCAAGACCATCGGTCGTACCTTGAGCCCGCCGTCGAGCAGGCCTTCCTCAGCCAGGAAGTGCAGTACATGGCTGGCGAAACCGCCGATGGCGCCTTCCTCGATGGTGATCAGCACCTCGTGATCACGGGCAAGCCGGCGGATCAGCGCCTGGTCGAGAGGCTTGGCGAAGCGTGCATCGGCGACCGTCGTCGAGAGGCCGGCGGCATCCAGGTCCTCGGCAGCCAGAAGACAGTCGGCGAGCCGCGTTCCGAAGGAAAGCAGCGCCACCTTGGTGCCTTCCTTGATGATCCGCCCCTTGCCGATCGCGAGGATCTCGCCCCGATCGGGAAGCTCCACGCCGACGCCTTCGCCGCGCGGATAGCGGAAGGAGATCGGGCCTTCGTCATAGGCCGCGGCGGTGCGTACCATGTGCTTCAATTCCGCCTCATCGGCCGCCGCCATCACCACGAAACCCGGCAGAGAGGCGAGATAGGTCGTGTCGAAGGAGCCGGCATGGGTCGGCCCGTCGGCGCCGACGAAGCCGGCGCGGTCAATCGGGAAACGCACCGGCAGGCCCTGGATCGCTACATCATGCACGACCTGGTCGTAGGCGCGCTGCAGGAAGGTCGAATAGAGCGCCGCAAAGGGCTTGTATCCTTCCGCGGCAAGGCCGGCGGCGAAGGTGACGGCGTGCTGCTCGGCAATGCCGACGTCGAAGCAGCGCGATGGATGCACCGCCGCAAACCGGTCGAGCCCGGTGCCGGACGGCATGGCGGCGGTAATCGCGACGATCTTGTCGTCGAGGCTAGCCTCCTGCACCAGCGCGTCGGCGAAGACGGAGGTGTAGGCCGGCGCGTTCGGCTTCGCCTTCGCCTGGGCGCCGGTGATCACGTCGAACTTGTTGACGCCATGATACTTGTCGGCGGCGGCCTCGGCCGGCGGATAGCCCTTGCCCTTCTGCGTCACCACATGGATCAGCACCGGTCCGCGCGCATTGTCGCGGACGTTGCGCAAGACCGGCAACAGATGGTCGAAGGAGTGGCCGTCGATCGGGCCGATATGGTAGAAGCCCATCTCCTCGAAGAGCGTGCCGCCGGTGACATATCCGCGCGCGTGCTCGACGGCGCGGGTGATCGCCCGGTCGACCGTCTTGCCGAGATAGGCGGTCAGCTTCTTGCCGACCTCGCGGATGCCCATATAGGTGCGCCCGGAGGCAAGCCGCGCCAGATAGGCGCTCATGGCGCCGGTTGGCGGGGCGATCGACATGTCGTTGTCGTTGAGGATGACGATCAGGCGTGCATCGAGCGCCCCGGCATTGTTGAGCGCCTCATAGGCCATGCCGGCCGACAGCGCACCGTCGCCGATTACGGCGATGACATTGCGGCTCTTGCCGTCGAGATCGGCGGCGACGGCCATGCCGAGGCCGGCGGAGATCGAGGTCGACGAATGCGCCGCGCCGAACGGGTCGTATTCGCTTTCAGCGCGCCGGGTGAAGCCGGAAAGACCGCCTTCCTGGCGGAGCGTGCGGATCCGGTCGCGGCGCCCGGTGAGAATCTTGTGCGGATAGCACTGGTGGCCGACGTCGAAGATCAGCCGGTCGTGCGGCGTGTCGAAGACCTTGTGGATGGCGATCGTCAATTCCACCACGCCGAGGCCGGCGCCGAGATGGCCGCCGGTGCGCGACACCGCATCGATCATTTCCGCACGCAGTTCGCTGGCCAGTTGCGGCAGGTCCTTGTCGTCGATCTTCTTCAGATCGTCGGGGACATTGACCTTGTCGAGCAGCGGGGTCGCCGGCATCGGATTGGTTGGCAGTTGTGTCACGCTGCGTGCCTCGTGCGTGCCGCCGGGCGGCGCGCGAACTGTTGGTGATTTTCCGTCTTAATGGCTGTTTAGACGCAATCGTCGTTGAATGCAAAAATTAGGCATTCCTGCGTCGCCAACCAAGGGCTCAACAAAAATTTAGCTTGCCGGCAACGGAATGAACTCTTCCTCGTCCCCCGGCACGATATCGAAGCGGCCGCTCGCCCATTCTTCCTTCGCCTTGTCGATGCGCTCCTTCGACGAGGACACGAAGTTCCACCAGATATGCCGCGGCGAGCCGAGGGCGGCGCCGCCGAAGAGCATCACGTGACAGCCGGAAGGTCCCGCGGTGATGGTGATCTCGTCGCCGGGCCGAAAGACGAGAAGCTGGTTGTCGGCGAAATGATCGCCTGCAATGATCGCTTCGCCCGAGAGAATATAGATGGCGCGTTCCTCCCATTGGGCGGCAAACGGAGCGTTGCGGCCGGCCTCGATCGCGAGATCCACATAGATCGTGTCGGTAAAGGTGGAGACCGGCGAGGCGGTGCCTTCGAAGTGCCCGAGGACGACCCGGGCGCGAACGCCGCCATCGGCAAGGTGCGGCAGCATGAGCCCTTCGGTATGGGAGAAGATCGGATCGACCTCTTCCTTGTCGTCGGGCAAGGCCAGCCAGGTCTGCAATCCGGACAAGGAACGTTCATGGCCGCGCTGGTTTTCCGGCGAGCGTTCGGAATGCACGATTCCGCGCCCCGCCGTCATCAGGTTCACGTCGCCCGGGCGAATGACCATCTCGGTGCCGAGACTGTCGCGGTGCTTGATCTCGCCGTCGAAGAGATAGGTGACCGTCGATAGACCGATATGCGGATGCGGACGCACGTCGATCGCCTGGCCGGCGCGCAGCAGGGCCGGTCCCATGCGGTCGAAGAAGATGAACGGCCCGACGAGCCGCCGCCGCGCCGTTGGAAGCGCCCGGCGCACCTCAAGGCCGCCGATGTCGCTGGTACGCGGGATGATCAGATGCTCGATGGCGTCACAGGCCGGCTTGTCGCCGGCGAGCGGATCGGGACCGGGAAAAAAGGACATGGCGCTTACTCCGGTTGGTGGGCACTGGAGACTATCGCCGATGCTGTTGCGGCGATAGCACCAAACGGGAGACGCAATGTTTCCGGTTGCGGTCGTCGCATGGTAGGCAAGATGGCAAGCGCGAGTTGCCCCTCTCCTCGGGTTTAACCCGAGGACTAGCCCTCCCCGGCAGAGGGGAGAGGGGACTTGAGAGGGCGCGGCAGGCGGATGAGGGGCAAAATTCTCGGACGAAAGCCGATCGCTATTCGGCGTCGAGCGGCTCCACCGCTTGCGGTCTGCCGTTGCGGTCGAGGCGGATCTTCTCGATGCGGTCTTCGGCCGCCTTCAGCAGCGTCTCGCAATGCTTCTTCAGCGCCTCGCCGCGCTCATAGATCTCGATCGATTTGTCGAGCGCCACATCGCCGCGTTCGAGCGCGGAGACGATCCGCTCCAGTTCCTCGACCGCCTGCTCGAACGAGAGGGCGGAGACGTCCGGCTGCGAATTGTCGTTGTTCATCAATTACCCTCTCATCAATCTCAGAATGTGCATGGCCGCCGATTCGGCGAGACCTTGCAGGTCATAGCCGCCCTCGAGCATGCTGACCACTCGGTTGCCGGCGCTATTGCCGGCGGCCTCCATGAGGCGTCCGGTCGCCCAGTCGAAGTCCTCGGCCACAAGATTGATCTGCGCCAGTGGATCGCGGTAATGCGCGTCGAAACCGGCGGAGATCAGCACGAGGTCCGGGCGGAAATTGTCGAGAGCAGCGAGAACGCGGCTTCGGAACGCGTCGCGGAAGTGCTCGCTGCCGCTGTTGGGGGAGAGCGGCGCATTGACGATATTGTGCTTGACGCCCGTCTCTTCCTTGGCGCCGGTGCCCGGATAGAGCGGCATCTGGTGGGTCGAGCAGAAGAGGACCGACGGATCGTTCCAGAATATGTCCTGCGTGCCGTTGCCATGGTGCACGTCCCAGTCGACGATGGCGACCCGCTCGACGCCGTGCGCCTTCTGTGCATGGCGCGCGGCAATCGCGATCGTGTTGAAGAAGCAGAAGCCCATCGCCTTGTTCTTTTCGGCATGGTGGCCCGGCGGGCGGGCTGCGACGAAGGCGTTGTCGGCCTCTCCGGCGAATACCGCGTCGATGGCAGCGACGGCGCCGCCGATGCCGGTCAGCGCCGCCACGAAGCTTGAGGGGCTCGCATAGGTATCGGCTTCGATCTGGTTGATATCCTCGTCCGGTATCGCCCGGGTGATCGACCTGAGGTGCTCCTCGGAATGGGCAAGCAGCACCAGGTCCTCGCTGCCCTTCGACGCCTCGATACGCTTCAGCGGCGCGAAATTCGGATGCTCCAGCGCGAGGTTCAGCGCCCTCAGCCGATCCGGCCGCTCCGGGTGCCCCTCCGGAACTTTGTGTTCCTGGAAGAGAGCATTTTCATAGAGATGCGTGGTCATCCGCGCAAAGCTAGTGCGCGTGCCTGTCAAAATCCATGGCCGCGAGTGCAAAAGTACCGATTTTCAACAGCGCGGATCGAGCAGGATCTTGCCGGTGCGGAGCGGATCGGACTGGTGCGTTAAGGCTTGGCCAAGCTGGCTCAACGGATAGGTTGCGGCGGCCGGGCTGGCGAACAGCCCGTCGCGAAGCCCCGCAAAGCTTCTGGCGAATGCAGCCTCCAGGGCGTCGCGCCCGGCGGAGTGGACCCAGGTCCGCAGCCACAGGAAGGCGAAGCGAACGTCGGGGCGGCCGGCAATCGCTGCCTGCGGGACCGGCACGCCGCTCAGCGCGCCATACTGGATGAAGGCCCCGCCTCGATGGATGGTCCGGCTGATCAGCTCGGCGGCCAACGTCCCGCCAACCGCATCGAGCACCGCGTCAAACCTTGCCCCTGCTGGAAGGTCGCTGCCGTCGGTCACGACAATCGGATATCCCTCGCCGACACAGGTGCGGCTCTTGTCGCTGCGAAGGATCGCTGTTGGCACAACGCCTTCCAACGTAAGCAACTTCATCAGCATGCCGCCGATCGCCGAACCCGCGGCCGTCACGCCGACGCTGCGGCCCTGGAGAGAGCCGAAATGCAGGCGCAGCGCCTCGACGAGCCGCAGCGCCGTCAAGGGGTTGACGTAGCTCATTGCCGCTTGCGTGTCGCTCAAATCGTCCGGCACGGCAAAGCACCATTCGGCCGGGCGGACGAGGAACTGCTGCCACAGCCCACTGGCGCCGATCGGCATGACCCGGTCTCCGGGTTTCAGCTGGTGCACGCCCGCTCCGACGCGGCTGACGGTGCCGACGCCCTCGAAGCCGGGCACGAAGGGCAGTTCGGTACGGGCGCGATAGGCGCCGGTCACCGGGATCAGGTCCGATGGGTTGATCGCCGCAAGCGAGATCTCGACCTCGACCTCGCCTGACCCCGGCTCGACGCGGGCGGTGTCGACGATCTCGATGACTTGTTCGGGATCGCCAAACTGTCTAACGAGAGTGGAGCGCATGTAAGGGGCCTCGCATGGACGGCACAGAGCGGGAAACTGTCACGGAAATCCGGATTCCGTTTCGCGATATAGACATGCATGGCCACATGCACAATGCGGCCTACTATGCGCATGCCGAGGCGGCACTGGCCAATCTCTGGCGGCATCGCCCGCCGGTTAAGAACGAGCCGGCCTATCTGGTGCGCCGCTCTGCCTGCCTCTTTCATCGCGGCCTGCGCTTCGACGAGCCGGCGCGCTTCACCGTATCCGTGGCGAAGATCGGCGGCAGTTCGGTGAGCTTCGCCGTGCGCGTCGAGGCAGGCGCTCATCTGGCGGCGGAGGTCGAAATCGTCTGGGTCGCCGTCGATCCGGCTCGCCATCAGCCCGTAGCATTGCCCGCCGCAACGCGCGACTGGCTCGCGGCCTATGCGGTGTGACGCACTCTCAGCGAGCGGAAATGGGCGACCGCGCCCATGCCGCCGCCGACACCCATCATCGCCAGACCCTCGCTCTTGGTCACTGCGGCGAGCATCTGGGAAAACAGCCTGACGACGAGAATCGCGCCCGAGGCTCCATAGGGATGACCCAGCGCGATCGCGCCGCCATCGCGATTGACGCGCTCCGGCGAAATGCCGAGCGGATCGAGGCTGCCGAGGACCTGCGAGGCGAAGGCCTCGTTGAACTCGATGAAGTCTACTTTGTCGATGTCGAGCGTCGGATTGCGGGCCCGAAGCCTCGCCATTGCCGGCACCGGGCCGAGGCCGAGGAGGTTCGGATCGACGCCCGCCGTCGCCGCGTCGATGAATTCGAGTGCAAAGGGCACGCCAAGCCGACGCGCTGCGGCGAGCGAGGTCACCAGCACGACTGCCGCACCGTCATTGATCGGGCAGGCATTGCCCGCTGTGACGGTGCCGTCCCTGACAAAGACCGGCTTCAGCCGGGCGAGCGTCTCGGCTGAGGCATTGGCCCGCGGGCAGTCGTCGTTTGCGACGGGGCCGGTCGGCGTTTCCACTGGAACGATCTCGCGCGCAAAGCGGCCCGTAATCTGGGCAGCCACGGCACGACGATGACTTTCGAGCGCAAACTGGTCCTGACGCTCCCGCGAAATCCCGCACGCCGTGGCGACGTTCTCCGCCGCAACACCCATATCCGGATCGCCAATAAAATCGGGCGCCATCCGCGCGCGTTTCACCGGCTGGAGTTCTTCCCCACGTGCGAGCGGCGGCCGAAGCCGGATATGGGCGCGACTGGCGCTTTCGGTGCCTCCGGCGAGATAGTATTGACCGGCGCCGGCCTGGACCTGCCGCGCCGCAAGGACGATCGCTTCGAGCCCGGAGCCGCATTGGCGGTCGACGGTGACGCCGGGAATGGAAACAGGCAGGCCGGCTTCGAGGGCGGCAAGCCGCGCGAGATTGCCGGCGCTGTTTGCGGCATTGCCGAGAAGCACGTCGTCGATCTCGTTCCGATTGATACCAACGTCCGAGACGATGCGATCGATCAGCAGGGCGGCAAGGCTTGCGGGCTCGATCGCGGCGAGACTGCCGTTGACGCGACCGATCGGCGTGCGTAGCGCCGCGATGACGACCGGTGTGCGGGTGGGATCAGAAGAGGCGTTCAAGGGCACCGTTCTCCTCCGCGATCCATTGCCGCAATTGTCCGGCCGCGATCTTGCCGGAGGCGGTCATCGGCATTTCCCGGCACAGCCAGACCTTGCGTGGATGCTTATAGCGCGGCAGCGCATCAGCAAGATGACGCTCCAGCGCTTCACGCTCGAACCTATCATCGCTCGGCTGGACGACCGCGACAAGCTCGCTGCCGAGATCCGGATGATCCAGGCCGAAGGCCAGCACCGACTGGACGCTGGCCGCAGCCATGATCGCGCTCTCGACTTCCGAGGGATAGATATTGTTGCCGCCGGAAAGCACCATGCCGCCGGCGCGGCCGATGAGATGCAAGGTGCCGTCCTCGTCGAGAGATCCGAGGTCGCCGACGGTGGCGAGCCGCCCATGGCGTCGAAATCCGACATTGTCGCCGCCGACCATGTAGCCATCTGATATCAGTGCGCTGTCGACGAAGATCGTCCCGGCTTCCCCCGGCGGCAGGCGATTTCCGCGATCGTCCAGGATGGCCAGCCGGACGCCCGGAAATGCCTTGCCCACGGCAGTCGCTGCGTGATGCTCGTCCGCGCCGGCAACTGTGATGAAGCCGAGTTCCGATGCGCCGAAATATTCGATCACCTCGGCCGCGGGGAAGGTGCGCGCTGCAGCGCTGCGGTCCGCCGGCGTCAGCTTGGCACCGGCGACGGTGATCTTTTCGACGCAGCGCAAATGAGCACCTTCCGCCTCATCGCAAAGCCGCCGCAGCATTGTCGGTACCAGCACCAGGCGTTTCGCCCTGGCGGCGCCGATGATGTCGAGTGCCTGGCGCGCCTCGAAGTGGCGGGCGCCGATGAATTCGGCTCCGGCCGCAAGGCTTTCGACGAGGGCATAAAGGGCCAGTCCGTGCGCCAACGATCCGGGGGCATAGGTCGTCGTTTCCGGTCTTAGGCCGAAGAAATCCTGGCCAATTTCGAGGCTGAGGCGCCAGGATTGGCGGTCGCGGATGATCGCTTTCGGTTCCCCGGTGGTACCCGAAGTGAAGACCACGAGGAACGGTTCCGCCTCGTCGCCGACGCGGATCGGGGAGGAGCCGTCGAACGTATCGAGCGAATGCGTTTGTCCCGCTGACGGAACCTCCAGATGCAGGAGATCGCCGGCGGCGCGGATGACGATCTCCGGTTTCAGCTTTTCCTTCATTCGCTGGCGGGTCGAGTCGGGGAGGTGCGGATCGATGAGCGCGGCACAATTGCCGCCCGATGTCGCGGCGATGAAGGCTGCGGCAAAGAGCGGGTGATTGCCGGTTTCAAGGGCAATCAGCCGGACGCGGCCGGAAAGGACACTTTGCTCCGTTGCGAGCCCGGCTGATCGTTCGACCGCGTGGAGAATCCGGCACGCATCGGCGGCAAGCTCACCATATGTGAAAACCCGGCTCTCCATGCGGAAGGCCGGGACATGCGGGCGCTCGCCCGCATGTCGCGCTATGGCGCCTGCAAGCGGCATTGCCTCAGGCGCGGGCCGGCAGCAGCGGATAGCCGGCGTAGATGGTGCGGGCGGCGAGCGTGGCGATTGCCGCCTTGAGGAGATCGCCCGGAATGAACACCAGCGAACCGGTTGCGGCGGCCATGAGCGGCGTGCCGGTCACTGCCGAGAGCCACGGAACGCCGATCGCATAGAGGACGACGATGCCGCCGATCACGGAGGCGAGGAAGAACCCGACGAACTGACGCGCTTCCGAATTTCCCGGATGTACGAAGCGTTCGGCAATGAGACCGGTGACATAAGCGGCAACCGCCCACCCAAGAATGAAACCGCCCGAGGGGCCGGCGAAGACGGCAAGTCCGCCGCGACCGCCCGACAGCACCGGCAGGCCGATCGCGACCAGCAGGATGAACAGCAGAAAGGAAAGCGCGCCGCGCTTGGCGCCGATGATGCAGCCGGCCAGCATGACGCCCATCGACTGCGCCGTAATCGGAACGGGGATGAAGCCGAGCGTGATCGGCGGGATGAGGCCGAGCACGACGACGATTGCGGCAAAGAGCGCAATGAGGACGAGGTCTCTGGTGTTCATGTGGTCCTACCCTTTTATTAGAAAGCGCGAATTTATTGGCGGCGGAATCCGCGCGCGTCAATGGCCGCCGCGATCGTATCCGCATCTTTCAGCGTCAGGATGATCAGCGGCCCGATGATCGTCATCGGCCGGATCGGCAGTCCTCGTGCACGGTGCGCCTCGCTGATTGCCTGATATCTGGCGAAGATATCCGGAACGAAGCGCAGCACGAGGCCAAGCGCCAGGCTGACATCGGCCGCCCGCAGGAGCCCGACGCGCTCCAGCGGCTTCAGCAGGATGGTGATTTCATCCATGAAGGCGCCGATCGTCGTCGTCGCTGTAACGGCGGCGGCGAAGAGCACGAGGGTCGTCAGCCGCAATATGAGTGCGATCACCTGGGGGAGTGGAACGAGGAAGAGGTTGATCCCTGCAAGCACCAGGATGGTGAACAGGACGAAGCCGACCCGCGAAAATGCCTGGCGCGCCGTCATGCCGAGCGAAAGGTAGAGCGCGCCGCAGAGGAGGAAGGCCGGCAGCAGCAGGAGCGGCGCGTTCATCGCAAAAAGCGCCACGCTCAAGACGACAAGAGCGGCGAGTTTCGCGCGCACCGGCACCCGGTGGAACCAGCTCTGTCCTTCCACATAGAGGCTCGTCAGCATCCGGCCACCTCGTGATAGCGCCGGATCGTCTCCTTGGGGTTTCCGTCGGCAACGAGGCGACCTTCGTGAAAGAGCAGCAGGCGCTCGACCCCTTCGACAAGCCCGAGATCATGGGTGATGACGATCGTATCCTCGTCGAGCGCGTCGATCGTGGCTGCGACCATGCGGCGGTTGCGCAAGTCGAGCTGGTTGGTCGGCTCGTCGAGGATCAGGATTTTCGGGCCGGTGACAACGACGCTCGCCATGGCGACAAGCTGCGTTTCCCCGCCGGAAAGCTCGTGCACCCGCCGTCTCGCCAGATGGCTGACGCCGAAACGGGACAGCACCGCCTCCGTTCGCGCGGAAATCTCGTGCGTCGGCAGTCCGCGATTCTTGAGCCCGAAGGCGATGTCGTCGGAAACGATCGGCATGATCAGCTGGTTCTGCGGGTTCTGGAAGATGAAGCCCGCCTCGGCAAGCACCGCCCTGTCGTCCTTCACCGTATCGAGGCCATTGACCAAAACGTGGCCCGTCGTCGGCTTGACGAGCCCGTTGATCAGTCGCGCGAAGGTCGTCTTGCCGGAACCGTTGAGGCCGATGATGCCGATCCGCCGTTCGTCGAGGGCAAGCGTCAGCGGGTGAAGCGCTACCCGCTCGCCGAACCGGACCGAGCAATCGGTGAAGCGGATGTCCAATCTTGATCCTCGTCCAGTTGTCGTGGTGGCTCTATAGGGCAACTCGATCGGCAAGGGCAATGCAGCCTTTGCCGGATTGCTTTATGGTTGGACTGTATTTGAATTATGGGAATAAAAGCCTATCCTCTTGCCCATGACGATTCGCCTCACCAACCGCGATGCCCGGCGCATCTTTCTCGCCAAGCAGGGCCTCTCTGCCGCGCCGCATCGCGCGCTCGGCAAGGACGGGCTTCTGCGGCTGATCCACGATATCGGCTTCGTGCAGGTCGACAGCATCGGCACCGTCGAGCGCGCCCATCATCAGATCCTGTTTTCACGCAACCAGACCTATCGCCGCGAGCATTTGAGCGAATTGCTGGAAGAGGATGGTGAGCTTTTCGAGCACTGGACTCATGACGCCTCGATCATCCCGAGCGCCTTCTTCGTCTATTGGAAGCATCGCTTCAAATGGGAGAGCGAAACGCTCAGCGAGCGCTGGCGCAAATGGCGCGGTGACGGCTTCGATGCGGGTTGCGACGAAACCTATGAGCGGATCGCCAGCGGCGGCGCGGTCATGGCGCGCGACTTGAAGGAGGATCATCACGAATCGGGCGGCTGGTGGAACTGGCACCCGTCGAAGACGGCGCTCGAGGTGCTCTGGCGGCAGGGCCGGGTTGCGATCGCCCGCCGCGTCAATTTCCAGAAGGTCTATGACCTGACGGAACGGGTCATCCCGGCGCATCACTACGACGGCGATGTGAGCCATCCTGAATTTATCGATTGGGCCTGCCGCAGCGCCCTCGAACGCCTCGGCTTTGCAACGCACGGGGAGATCGCCGCCTTTTGGGATCTCGTCTCGCCCGAGGAAGCGAAGGCCTGGGTTGCCGAGCATCGCGACGAGCTTTGCGAAATCGTCATCGAGCCTGCCAATGGCGGCAAGCCGCGGCCGTCCTATGCCTTCGCGGGCTTTCCGGACAATCTGCCCGATGTTCCCGACCCGCCGGCGCGCATTCGCGTGCTAAGCCCCTTCGATCCCTTGCTGCGCGACCGGAACCGCACCGAACGCCTTTTCGGCTTCTTCTACCGCATCGAAGTCTTCGTTCCCGAACCGAAGCGCGAATATGGCTATTATGTCTTTCCGCTTCTCGAAGGCGATCGGCTCATCGGCCGGATCGACATGAAGGCCGACCGCAAGCGCGGCAGCCTCGACGTGAAGCGCCTGTGGCTCGAACAAGGCATCAAGCCGGCTTCGGGCCGCATTGAGAGGCTGATGGCCGAACTCGATCGGATCGCCCGTTTCACCGGCGTCGGAGAGGTCAATCTGCTCGAAGGCTGGAACGCCGATCTCTCCTGACCGATTTTTCTTGGCTTGCGGCGCCGGGCTTCCTAAATGGAAGGAACCCTTCACGACGCGGAGCAGAACGATGGACACCAACCTCATAAGCCTCTTCGATGCGGACGAGGCGACGGTCCGCAAGGTTCTCTCCGAGACGCTTGCCGGCGCCGACGACGGCGAACTCTTCCTCGAGCATGCGCAGGCGGAGGTGCTCTCCTTCGACAATGGTCGCCTGAAGGGTGGCAGCTTCAACACCGACCAGGGCTTCGGACTGCGCGCCGTTGCCGGTGAAGCGGTCGGCTATGCCCATGCCGGGGAATTGTCGCTTGCCGCGTTGAAAAGGGCCGCGGACGCGGTCGGGCAGGTGACCCGCGGCTATTCCGGCTCCTATGCCGCTGCCCCGCAGCGCACCAACAAGAAGCTCTATGGCGATGAAAATCCGATCGGCGAACCGAGTTTCGAGACGAAGGTGAGCCTGCTCCAGGACATCGACGCCTATCTGCGTGCCAAGGATCCCAAGGTCAGGCAGGTGACGGCGACCGTCGCTGCAAGCTGGCAGGTGGTGGACATCTTGAGGTCGGACGGGCACCGCGTTCATGACGTGCGGCCGATGACGCGCATCAATATCTCGGTCGTGGTCGGCGAGGGCGACCGGCAGGAATCCGGTACCTTCGGCATCGGCGGCAGGCGCGGCTTCGGCGATTTCATCACCGAGGAAAACTGGAAACAGGGTGCCGACGAGGCGTTGCGGCAGGCACTCGTCAATCTCGAGGCAATCGATGCGCCGGCAGGAACGATGGACGTGGTGCTCGCTTCCGGCTGGCCGGGCGTGATGCTGCACGAAGCGGTCGGCCACGGCCTCGAAGGCGACTTCAATCGGAAGAAGACCTCCGCCTTCGCCGGGCTGCTGGGCGAGCAGGTGGCCGCCAAGGGCGTCACCGTCGTCGACGACGGCACGATCGAGGCGCGGCGCGGCTCGATCTCGATCGACGACGAGGGCACGCCTTCCGGCTACAACGTGCTTATCGAGGACGGCAAGCTCGTCGGCTACATACAGGACCGGCAGAACGCCCGGCTGATGGGCATGAAGCCGACCGGCAACGGCCGCCGCCAGGGCTACGCCCATGTCCCGATGCCGCGCATGACAAACACCTATATGCTTGCCGGCGACCGTACGCCCGCTGAAATCATCGCCTCGGTGAAGAAGGGCATTTATGCGGTTTCCTTCGGCGGCGGCCAGGTGGACATCACCTCGGGCAAGTTCGTGTTCGGCTGCACCGAAGCCTATCTCATCGAGAACGGCAAGGTTGGCGCGCCGGTCAAGGGCGCCATGCTGATCGGCAATGGACCGGACGCGATGAAGCGGGTGACACTTGTCGGCGACGACATGAAGCTCGACACCGGCATCGGCAATTGCGGCAAGGCGGGCCAATGGGTGCCCGTCGGCGTCGGCCAGCCGCATCTCAGGATGGACCAAATCACCGTCGGCGGCACGCAGGCATAGGCAGGGCGGCATGACTAGTCAGGCAGCAGAAACTCTGGAAATCCGGCGGTTTTCGGCGGCAGACGAGCAGGGCGTCATCGACGTCATCCTGCCGATCCAACGGCAAGAGTTTGGCATCGCTATCACAGCCGAAGATCAGCCGGACCTTCGGGCAATTCCCGAATTCTACCAGACCGGTGACGGCGAATTCTGGGTTGCAGCCGTCGGCGAACGGATCGTCGGCACGATTGCGCTGAAGGATATCGGAGGCACCGAGGCGGCCCTGCGCAAGATGTTCGTCGCGTCCGACTTTCGCGGCCGCGAACACGGCGTCGCCACCCGCCTGCTTGATGCACTCCTCGCCCACGCCGAACAACGGCAGGTAAGGGCGGTCTATCTGGGCACGACCGAGAAATTCCTTGCCGCCCATCGGTTCTACGAAAGGAACGGCTTTGTCGAAATCGCCAGGCAAGACCTGCCGGCAAGCTTTCCGGTCATGGGCGTCGATACGAAATTCTACGTTCGCCGTTTGGCAGCAGTTTAGGTCCTGAACTTAGCTGCGGCCGGGAAGCAACAGACAGTCGTAGGACCTTTTCTTGAGGATGGCGCAGGCCGAGTTGGCCGCCTCGCGGCTGGGAAAGCCGATAAAACGGGCGCGGTAGCGCTTGCCGGAGCCCGTGCCGTCTACGTCTGTATGCGGCGAGGCGCCGAGCAGGGCCGCACCGCCGGCCGACTGTGCCTCGACGAGGATCCTGCGCGCGGCTTCTGCCGTGGGTGACGTCGAAATCTGGATCTGCCAGTAGGCATCTGCCTTCGGCTCGGCGCGCGCCACCACCTCGATTTCGGTTGGCCGATCCGCCGGAACCGCTGCGGCGGGCGATGCCGCCATGAGAGCTGCGCTCGCCTTCTTTCCGGCACGATTGGGTTCGGAATAGAGAGACACGCCGGGCAAGGTCGCGACCTCGACCGTGTCGAGCGGCCTTGCCGCGGCCATCGCCGATCCGCTGCCAGACTGCGACGCCCTGCCCAGGTGTTGATCGAGCAGCGCCGCCATCTTGTTGTCGCGGCTTTTCGCCGTCCGTCCGCCGAGCACGACGCCGATGACGCGGCGGTTGCCGTCCCTGACGGCGCTGACCAGGTTGAAACCGGAAGCGTTGGTATAGCCGGTCTTGATGCCGTCCATGCCGTCGTAGCGATACATCAGCTTGTTGTGGCCTCGGATCACCCGGCCACGGAAATTGAAGCTCTGCGCCGAGAAGAGCCGATACTCCTGCGGAAAGTCCCGGAGCAGCGCCATGCCGAGCCTTGCCATGTCGCGCGCCGTCGTCACCTGCTGGCTTGCAGGCAGGCCGGATGCGTTGACGAAGACGGTGCGCGTCATTCCGAGCCGGCGTGCCTTCGCGGTCATCATCTGGGCAAAGGCGGCTTCGGAGCCGCCGAGTTTTTCCGCCATCGCCGCAGCGGCATCATTGGCGGAATGGATGATCATGCCGTAGACGGCCTGCTCGACGGTGATGGCGTCGCCGGGCTTGAGACCGAGCTTGGTCGGCGGCTTGCGCGCCGCTTCCTTCGACATCGGCACTGGAGTCTGCCAACTGACCTCGCCCCGATGCAACGCCTCGAAGGTCATATACAGCGTCATCATCTTCGTCAGCGATGCGGGATAGTTCAGTTCGTCCGCGTTCTCGGCGGAAAGAACCCTGCCGCTGCGGGCGTCGATCACGAGAGAAGCATTGCCAGCGAAAGCCGATGCGGTGGCGGCGACGAATGCAACGATCGCCGCCAAGGCAAATTGCAAGTTCTTCATGATTCCCCCTTGAACCGCGTGGCTTCTGGCGCGCGAAATGTGTCAGGACGTGGCCGCCGTGGATTTGTCGTAACATTAAGGCCGAAAATCGATAAGCGCAGCCCCTTTTTAAGGGTTGTCCCGACTTTCGATGGCAGCCCCGGTCGATTCAGCAAGGCTTAACAGAGGTGGCGTAAAGCTTCGGACAAGGACTGCAGGGCGGATTTGGCGGCGTCTCGCAAGCCGTTGCCGGACAGCAGAGAAGGATGCAACAGTTGGTCGCGAAGATCGTCCGCAACCATTTGCGGCGGGCCGCAATTGCCGGCGGGCTCGAGGCCGCACATCTCCTTGGGCGTGCCGGCCTGATGGGTGAGGCCCGCGGTCTCGGCGCCGTCTTTACCCTGCATCATGTCCGCCCGAGGGACCGTCGCGACTTTGATCCCAACGCGCATCTGGAAATCACCCCGGCATTTCTTGAAAAGACGATCGTGACATTGAAACGCGGCGGCTACCGTTTCGTCGCTCTCGAAGATCTGCCGGCGTGCCTCGCCTCGACCGACGATCGGCCCTTCGCCAGCTTCACGCTCGACGACGGCTATCGCAACAATCTCGAATGGGCGCTGCCCGTATTCGAACAGCACGCCGTTCCCTTCACCGTTTTCGTCACCGCAGGCTATGTCGATCGCAGCCACACGCTGTGGTGGGAAACGCTTGCGGATTTGCTGTCCATCAGCCGCGAGCTCCGCTTCGACTTCGGCGATGGTGCGGTGCCGCTTTCGAGCGGCACGCTTGTGCAGAAGCGAGCGGCTTTCGATCGCATCGCGCTCTTTATCCATAGCACCGACGAGGCGAGTGCCGTGGCGGCGCTGAACCGAGCTGCGCTGGCGCAGGGCATCGATCCCTTCGCCATCACCGAGCGGTTGACGCTCGACGAGAGCGGTCTTCGCGCCCTGATCGCAAGCCCGCTCGCCAGCCTGGGCGCGCATACGATCAGCCATCGGGCGCTGGCGCGGCTCGATGACGACGAGGCCTGCCGGGAAATCGCCACATCCGCCGCACGCGTCGCGGCGATCACCGGCAGGCCGCCGCTGACCATCGCCTATCCCTATGGCTACGGGTCGACGGTTTCGGACCGCGACCACCGGCTGGCCGCGGATCTCGGCTTCACCGTTGCCGTGACGACCGAACCGGGCACGCTCTCCGCCGACGTCAATCTTCATGCCGTGCCGCGGATCTCGCTGAACGGTCACTTCCAGAGCGAACGCTATGTCGCTGCGCTCGCCTCCGGCATTCCGTTCCGGCTACTGCAGATTCCTTAAATCGGAATCGATTTAAGGACAAATCATGCAGCAGTTCAAAGTGCTCCAGCGACCTTAGCGCGTCCGATTGGACGCGCGGGCGCTGTAGGCGCGCGATAGATCGCGGCTCCCTCCTCAGGGATACATCCGCACCTTCTCCCACCCCCCTTCCGGGACGGGCCGACGGAACTCCATGCGGTCGTGCAGCCGGAATGGACGGTCATGCCAGAACTCGATCGAGGTTGGGCGGATGCGGAAACCGGACCAGTATTCCGGACGCGCAATTTCGCCGATGGCGTGACGAGCGGTGAATTCGGCGACCGCCTTCTCGAGCGCGAAGCGGCTCTCGAGTGGTCGGGACTGCTTCGAAGCCCAGGCGCCGATGCGGCTGCCGCGCGGCCGGCTCCTGAAATATTCGTCCGCTTCTTCGTCGCTGACGATTTCCACGGGACCGCGCAGGCGCACCTGGCGGCGCAGTGATTTCCAGTGGAAACACATGGCGGCCTTGCGGGTCGCCAGCAATTCGCGGCCTTTCTGACTCTCGAAATTCGTGTAAAAGACAAAGCCGCGTTCGTCGAACCCCTTGAGCAGCACCATGCGCACATTGGGCAGTCCATCGGGATCGACGGTCGCAAGGGCGACCGCGTTGGGGTCATTCACCTCGCTCTTCTCGGCGTCCTTCAGCCATGTGCCAAAGAGGGAAAAGGGCTCGTCTGTCTCCGTGAAGTCACCGGTTGTTAACTCATTCGCCGTCATATTGCCTTCCTATGCCGTGTATCTGGCGCGGGAGCGCGTCGGGATGAGCCCGATTATCGTTTCCGCATCGAAAAATGTCGGAGCCCGCCAGCGCTTCCTCGGGCTGCGCTCGGCTCTGGCGAGTCTGACAGGATTGCCGTGCAAGACATAGCAAAGTGGATCGGTGGCAAGAAGGGTTTTTCCATTGCGCTGCTGCGCAATGCGGCTCTGTGCCTGACCGTCTTGGTGCTTCCGGGCTGCATGGGCGGAGGTCTCGACCTCTTCGGAAGTTCGAGTGTCGATCGTTCCGTTGCGACCGGGACCGTGCCGGTCGCTAAGACGTCCGACGGTCTCTCGGACGCGGTCGCCGTGCGCAATGCGGTTTCCTCTGCGGATATCACTGAGAGCAGCAACGCCATTCCCTGGGCGAACGCCTCGTCGGGCAGCGCCGGGGTCATCAGCAGTATCGAGGAAGACCGCGCCTCCGGCGTCCTCTGCCGCCGCTTCACCACCACGCGCCACTCCTTCGAAGGCATTGCCAAGTTCGACGGACGGACCTGCCAGCTCGACAACGGCGAGTGGTATCTGACGAGCTTCGGCCCGCAGGGCTGAAATCCCCGGTTAACCACATCCCCGCAAAGACGCGGGACTGCGGCCCGCGCGACCAGCAACCGCCTGCGACGCGACCGCCCGGCTAACCGTTATTTAGCAACTTCCCCGGATCATCGCCTTCGAGAAGAGCGGCCCATCATGGGCTGTCGTCGTAGTGCGTAGACGCGCCGCCGCGAAGGGCTGGCCGTTCAAAGAATGTGGTGACAAGCCATGCGTGATCCCTATGCAATCCTCGGCGTGCGTCGCGGCGCTGGACAGGACGAAATCAAGGCCGCCTGGCGGTCGGTCGCGAAGGCCATCCATCCAGATCACAACCAGGGCGATCCGCTGGCGACCGAACGCTTTGCCGAAGCCGGCCGGGCTTACGAACTGCTGCGGGATCCGGCGCGCAGGAGCCGCTACGACCATGCGCGGCGCGAGGCGGAACTGCGCCGCATGGAAGCAATGAAGGAAAAGATGCGCGGTCCGGAGGCGGTCGAGGAGCCGGTCGGCGCGGAGAGCGCCGAGGAGGCGGTATCGCGCATTTTTGGCGTCGATCCGCAACCGGCGCCATCCGGCACCAGGCCGAGGGCCTCGGCGCAGCGCCCCGCCGAGAAGGCCGCCCCCGCCGCCGAGGCAAGGCCGGAATCGCCCGTCGAAACGAAACAGGAGCCGGCAAGGACGGACACAACGGTCCGGCGCCTTGCAGCGCCCGGAACGGAGTTGGTTGCGGCAATCGTCCGGCGCATCCGCGACCGCATTATCAAGACGGCGGAGAAAGTGCCGGATCTGGCTGTCGATTTGCCGGTGAGCCTCGACGAGGTGATCAGCCGGGGGCGTGTCTCCCTGGAGCTTCCGGACGGCGAAACGGTGAAGGTGGGAGTTCCGCCTGGCGCGATCGACGGGCAGGTGGTTCGCCTGAAGGAACAGGGGTACCGGGTCGCCGGCATGGCCCGTGGCGACGTCGTCGTGACCCTGCGTATCCGTCAGGACGGCGCCTTCCGCACCCGGGGCCTTGATCTGGTGACCACACTGCCGGTCGATCTCCAGGATGCGGTCCTCGGCTGCGAGACCGAGATCGAAACGCCGAGCGGAGCCGTGACCGTCGCGGTGCCGGCATGGTCGGGATCCGACAGGATCATCCGAATAGCCGGCAAGGGTTTGAAGGGAGCTGACGGCGAAAGCGGCGACCTCCTCGTCGAGTTGCGGCTGGTCCTGCACGAAAAGCCCGACGACAAGGTCACGGACCTAATGCGGTCGCAGCGCGACGGCCTCTATTTGTAACGGTTCAATGACAAGCTGAACCAATATTACGGGGACTAACAGTTCCTGATCCGCGACGCGCTTGAACCGCTCTGGCGGCTATGCCATAGGCAATTCTCGACATTTTGCCGCACCCATCTCTGGTGGCATGGTGCGGCGCCATCGACATTCGGAAATCTGGCATCGGCTCCGGCCGGTCCCGGCAGACAGTATTGGGGACATTCCATGGCTCAGGCATCGGGTCTGATGAATGGCAAGCGCGGCGTCATCATGGGCGTCGCAAACAACCGCTCGATCGCGTGGGGCATCGCGAAGGCTCTGTCGGAAGCGGGCGCTGACATCGCGCTGACCTGGCAGGGCGACGCGCTGAAGAAGCGCGTCGAGCCGCTGGCGCAGGAACTGGGCGCCTTCATGGCCGGTCATTGCGACGTGACGGACCTTGCCACGATCGACGGCGTATTCTCGGCGCTTGAGGAGAAATGGGGCAAGATCGATTTCGTCGTGCACGCGATCGCCTTCTCCGACAAGGACGAGCTGACGGGCCGCTACCTCGATACGAGCCGCGACAACTTCGCCCGCACGATGGATATTTCCGTCTACTCCTTCACGGCGGTTGCGGCGCGTGCCGAGCGCATCATGAATGATGGCGGCTCGATGCTGACGCTGACCTATTACGGCGCCGAAAAGGTGATGCCGCATTACAACGTCATGGGCGTCGCCAAGGCGGCACTCGAAGCAAGCGTGCGTTATCTCGCCGTCGACCTCGGCAACCGCGGCATCCGCGTCAATGCTATCTCGGCCGGCCCGATCAAGACGCTGGCCGCATCCGGCATCGGCGACTTCCGCTATATCCTCAAGTGGAACGAGTATAACGCGCCGCTGAAGCGCACCGTTTCGATCGAGGAGGTCGGCAATTCGGCGCTCTATCTCCTGTCCAACCTGTCTACCGGCGTCACCGGCGAGGTGCACCATGTCGATTCCGGTTATCATACGGTCGGCATGAAAGCGGTCGACGCTCCGGACATTTCGGTCCTGAAGGACTGATTGCGGGTCTTGCGTGCAACTGCTTGAATTCTTGGACCGAATTCGGGCTAAGATCCATGCAGCAGCCCAATTGCGCGAGCGCCCTTCGCGTAGTTGGCAAGACACGGCGGGCGGCCGCCTCATCCGGAGTGAACACTGTGCTCATCTACATGGTTCGCCACGGCCAGACGGACTGGAATGCCGAGAGTCGTCTTCAGGGGCAGAAGGATATTCCCCTCAACGAGACCGGCCGCCAGCAGGCGATCGGCAATGGCATGGCCCTCGGAGAGATCCTCGGGCGGAATGCCGCCAGCTTCGATTTCGTCAGCAGCCCGCTTGGCCGGACGCGCGAGACCATGGAGCGCCTCAGGCGGGCCATGGGGCTCGACCCTTTCATCTACCGCACCGACGAGCGGCTGAAGGAGGTCTCCTTCGGTGCCTGGGAGGGCTTTACGCTGTCGGAATTGAAGCGCCGGGTGCCGGAGCGCATTGCCGCGCGGCGGGTGGCAAAATGGGACTTTATCCCCCCCGGGGCGGATGCGGAAAGCTATGAGATCCTCTCCTGGCGTGTCGGCGCCTGGCTGAAGGACGTGAGGAAGCCCACCGTCTGCGTCAGCCACGGCGGAGTGATCCGTACTCTGTTCAAGCTGCTCGGAGAAATGGAGCCGGATGAGGCGGCGGCAGCAGCGATTCCACAGGACCGGCTGCTGAAGATCGTCGACGGCTCGATCAACTGGCTTTAGGCGGGATGCGCACAAATGTTCGCGCCGGACCCTTGGGACCAGCCTACTGAACTATTTCCAGATCGTTGATGACGCGTTTGCCATCCACTTCTGTGTAGAAGACGAGAACCTTGACGCCGGCCTCAAGTCCCTCGAAGTTGAATTCCTCGGGCGCCTGATAGCTTTTGCCGTCGTCCAGCGAGAGGCTCAGTTGCTCGGTGTCGATATTGGTGATCACGGCCTCGACGTCGGCGCTTTCTGCGTGGACCGAGAGCGGCGATAGCAAGCTTGCGGTAGCCATGAGCGTCGCAATGACAAATCGCATCTTTCCTGCCCTCTTCCAAACTGCGAATTTCCTCGTAATCACCCTTTGATCCCCGATTGTGGCAAAAGTTCTTTTTGCCATGGTTTTTTAGGATTTAGCTGCTGATTGCGAACAGTGCTTTCGGCGGCTGGAAGAGTGAACGCCGGCCACGGGAATTTCAAGCCGCTAAGGCCGGAACGCGGGTGCTGTACGCCCCTCCGAAGGATGTCGCAGCGAGTTTTCCAAAGAAAGATCGCGGAGAACTCCAGGGCGGCAGGCAGGGCCGCTACAACCGTGGACCGTAGTCCAAGCGAACCGGGGCCGAAAATCCGGGCTTGCGGCAAGTCCTCCCGCGCCAGCGGAAGCCCTTTCCCCAATGAGCGCTTTACACTAAGAGAGGGCGCGCGCTTTCGCGCGGTCTGAGCAGGACGAAAATGCGAAGTCTTTCTCGTCTGCTCGCACTCGATTAGAATCGATCCGAAGGGCGTCGGTCCGTCCGATCTCTCGGGTCCTGAGCACGGTAGCCGTCATGTCGCACAATACCTTCGGTCATCTCTTCCGCGTCACCACCTGGGGCGAGAGCCACGGAGCGGCGCTTGGCTGCGTCGTCGACGGGTGCCCGCCCGGCATTCGTTTCACGCTCGCGGAAATTCAGGCCTGGCTCGACAAGCGCAAGCCCGGCCAGTCGCGCTTCGTGACCCAGCGCCGCGAAGACGATCTGGTGAAGGTCCTGTCCGGCGTGATGCTCGACGAGGACGGCGCGACGATGATCTCGACCGGTACGCCGATCTCGATGATGATCGAGAACACCGACCAGCGCTCGAAAGATTACTCGGAGATCGCCAAGCGCTACCGCCCAGGCCATGCCGACTACACCTATGACGTCAAATACGGCATTCGCGACTATCGCGGCGGCGGTCGGTCCTCGGCACGCGAGACGGCGGCCCGCGTCGCGGCCGGCGGCATCGCCCGCAAGGTCGTGCCCGGCCTCGTCGTGCGCGCTGCGCTCGTGCAGATCGGCAAGCAGCGGATCAATCGGGCCAATTGGGATTGGGCCGAGGTCAACAACAATCCGTTCTTCGCGCCGGATCCGGCCATCGTTCCGGTATGGGAGGAGTATCTCGACAGCATCCGCAAGGCCGGCTCGTCGATCGGCGCGGTCGTCGAGGTGATCGCCGAAGGGGTACCGGCCGGCATCGGTGCGCCGATCTACGGCAAGCTCGACCAGGACATCGCTTCGAACCTGATGTCGATCAACGCCGTCAAGGGCGTCGAGATCGGCGACGGCTTTGCCACGGCCGAGCTCAGCGGCGAGGAGAACGCCGACGAGATGCGCATCGGGTCGGACGGCGAGCCTGTCTTCCTTTCCAACCATGCCGGCGGCATTCTCGGCGGCATCGCGACCGGCCAGCCGATCGTCGCGCGCTTCGCGATCAAGCCGACCTCATCCATCCTGACGGAGCGCCGCTCCATCGACAGCGACGGCAACGAGGTCGACGTGCGCACCAAGGGCCGCCACGATCCCTGCGTCGGGATCAGGGCGGTGCCGATCGGCGAGGCGATGCTTGCCTGCACGATCGCCGATCACTATCTGCGCGACCGGGGCCAGACCGGTCGTCTGAAGTAATCTGCTGGAGAGAATGAAGATGTCCTATGACCAGAAGCGCGTCGTCGAGGCCATTCGCGCTTTCGAGGCCGGCGAGATCGTCGTCGTCACCGATGACGGCGGGCGCGAGAACGAAGGCGACCTGATCGTAGCGGCCGTGCACTGCACACCTGAGAAGATGGCCTTCATCGTCAGGCACACCTCGGGCATCGTCTGTGCGCCCATGCCGCGGGACGAGGCGAAGCGGCTCAATCTGAATGCGATGGTCGCCGAGAACGATTCCGCCCACACTACAGCCTTTACGGTCTCCGTCGACTTCAAGCACGGAACGACGACCGGCATTTCGGCCGACGACCGCACCCTGACGGTCAGGAACCTTGCCAATCCGAATGTCGGAGCGACGGATTTCGTGCGGCCCGGCCATATCTTTCCGCTGGTGGCGCGCGAGGGCGGCGTGTTGATGCGCTCCGGCCACACCGAGGCGGCAGTCGACCTCTGCAAGCTCGCGAGCCTGCCGCCGATCGGCGTCATTTGCGAACTCGTCAATGATGACGGCACCGTGACGCGCGGCCCGCAGGTGGAGGCCTTCGCCGAGACCCACGGTCTGAAGCAGGTCTCCGTTGCGGATCTCATCGCCTACCGCCAGCGCAAGGAGACCTTGATCGAAAAGGCCCATAGCTTCGAGATCGAGACGGCCTACGGCAAGGCGAACGCCCACACTTACGCGCTGCCCTGGGATCCGATGCAGCATCTCGCCGTGGTTTTCGGCGACGTTCGCGACGGCGTCGATATTCCCGTCCGCCTGCACCTCGAAAATGTCGGCGCGGACGTCTTCGGCAATGGCCGCCAGATCGACGAGATCATGAAGCGCATCGCAGGAGAGGGCAGGGGCGTCATCGTCTATCTGCGCGAGGGCTCGGTCGGCGTCGGCGTCTCGCAGACCGCGCGAAAGGGCAAGCACGAGCGCGAAGCCCATACGGAAGCGCAGGCGCGCGAAAGCGAATGGCTGGAGATCGGCCTTGGCGCCCAGATCCTGAAGGATCTCGGCATCACATCGATCCGTCTGCTTTCCTCCCGCGAGCGCCACTATGTTGGCCTCGAAGGGTTCGGCATCAAGATTGCAGCGACAGAGATCCTGTAGCGCGCAGGCGGACGATCGCGCTCACAAGAAAGCCGCGCATCGAAAAGAGCGCGGCTTTATCATTCGAAAGCATCCGTGATTTTAGGGAAGCGCGTCATAGCCTTCGCCGAACCCCTTGAGGTCGACCGGAATGCCGATCCCTTCCTCCGGGGACTGGAAGACGATGAAGGTTGCCGTCCCGCCGGCGCGCATCGTCTTCAGGAGCTCGTCCTCGAGCACCACTTCGGCATAGCAGCCGTCGGAGAAACAGCGCACGAAATAGGCGCGGCCGATATCCTTGCCGTCGACATTGAGGCCAAGCCCGTTGGGCAGAAGCACGCCGAGCGGTGCCAGAACGCGAAGAATCTTCGCCTTGCGATCGGCGGTCTTGAGAACGACGACCGAGAGCCCGACCTCGGGCCGGTCCTCGGCGATGACGTTCTGCATCAGCGCGCATTGTTCGGCCGAGGCGCCGGCCGGCTGATCGCAGACGATCGACCAGGCGCCGTGGTTCGACTTGACCGTCCCGGGGGTTGCGGCAGACTGCTGGGCCATGCTTGCAGCGGGAAAGACGAAGGCGGCAATTCCGAGCGCGATCAAAGCGGGCAGCCGGGAGAAGAGGGACAGGCCCATGTAAACCTCAAAACGTCGAATCATTCGGGCTATTCTTGAAGCGCAGAGATATAAATGAAAAGCCCCGTCACTTACATTCCAGCGGCATATGGCCGAAATTGGGCCTATATCGAGCGCATCGGACGCGCCGGACGTTTTCGCCGCGAAGGCGGCGCGTAGCCAAGGCGCGGATCGCGGACCGAATACAATCTCCGATCCGGCGCGAAGGGCGGCAGCGGGAAAACTTGGCTTTGTGCAAAAATGCCGCATGAGGTTCATTGCACAGATGTTGCGGCGCTGGTCAAACTGTGGTTTGAAGCGCTTCCAGTATCGCAGGGATTCTGCGTTCCGGGTTTGATCCTGATCAAGCGCATTGGGGAGACGTAATTGTGAAAAACAAGGCCTATGCAGTTCTGGCAGCGCTTGCCTGTCTGCTCTTTGGTTCGAGCGCCTTTGCTGACAAGCCTGTCGACTGGCAGACGACCTTTCAGCCGGCCGCAACCGGCATCATGGAAGAAATCACGTGGTTTGAACAATATACCCTGTGGTTCATCATTCCGATCACCCTCCTGGTTCTCCTGCTGCTGATCCTCGTCGTTGTGAAATTCCGCGAGGGCGCCAATCCCGTTCCGTCGCGGACCAGCCACAACACCGCGATCGAAGTGATCTGGACCGTCGGTCCGGTGATCATTCTGCTGTTCCTGGCCGTCCCCTCCTTCCAGCTTCTCACCGCGCAGCTCACGCCGCCGCAGAATCCGGACCTGACAGTCAAGGCGACCGGCAATCAGTGGTACTGGTCCTATGAATACGAGGTCGGCGAGAATCCGCTGTCCTTCGACAGCCTGCTGTTGAAGGACGAAGACCGCGCGGGCCTGGGCAAGGAAGACAAGGCCGCTTATCCGCGTCTGCTCGCAGTCGACAACGAAGTCGTCGTACCGGTCGGCAAGACCGTCCGTCTTCTGGTCACAGCCGCCGACGTCATCCATGCCTTCGCCATGCCGGCTTTCGGCGTGAAGATCGACGCGGTTCCGGGGCGTCTCAACGAGACCTGGTTCAAGGCGGACCGCGAAGGTCTCTATTATGGCCAGTGTTCCGAGCTCTGCGGCAAGGATCACGCCTATATGCCGATCGCCATCCGCGTGGTTGCGCAGGAGAAATACGACGCCTGGCTCGCCGCCGCCGCAACCAATCTCGGCGAAGCGAACAAGGCGCTCATGGCGTCCACCGACGGCGCGGTGAAAACCGTCGACGTCGCCGCAAACGCCGCACAGTAATCGGAAGGGGAGCTCGACCCATGGCTGGAACAGCCGTTCACCACGATCACCGTCATGATCATTCCGATCATGCCCATGATGCCGACCACGCTCACCAGCCGCTGACCTTCTTTCAGCGCTGGTTCCTGTCGACCAACCACAAGGATATCGGCACGCTCTACCTGATCTTCGCGATCATCGCCGGCATCATCGGCGGTACGCTGTCGGTCTTCATGCGCGCCGAACTGCAGGAGCCGGGCATCCAGATCTTCCACGGTCTGGCGCAGATGGTCTACGGCTTTGAAGGCGATGCTGCCATCGACGGCGGCAAGCACATGTTCAACGTCTTCACCACCGCCCACGCGCTGATCATGATCTTCTTCATGGTCATGCCGGCCTTGATCGGCGGTTTCGCCAACTGGATGGTGCCGATCATGATCGGCGCGCCGGACATGGCCTTCCCGCGTATGAACAACATCTCGTTCTGGCTGATCGTGCCGGCCTTCCTGCTGGTGCTGCTTTCGATGTTCGTCGAAGGCCCGGCGGGCGCCTATGGGGCCGGCGGCGGCTGGACGATCTATCCGCCTTTCTCGACCTCCGGCATGCCAGGGCCGGCCATGGATCTGGCGATCCTCGGCCTGCACATTGCCGGCGCCTCGTCGATCCTCGGCGCGATCAACTTCATCACGACGATTCTCAACATGCGCGCTCCGGGCATGACGCTGCACAAGATGCCGCTCTTCGCCTGGTCAGTGCTGATCACCGCCTTCCTGCTGCTCTTGTCGCTGCCGGTTCTGGCTGGCGCCATCACCATGCTGCTCACCGACCGCAACTTCGGCACGACCTTCTTCGCGCCTGAGGGCGGCGGCGACCCGATCCTGTTCCAGCACCTGTTCTGGTTCTTCGGCCATCCGGAAGTGTACATCCTGATCCTGCCGGGCTTCGGCATCGTCAGCCACATCATCTCGACCTTCTCGCGCAAGCCGATCTTCGGATATCTCGGCATGGCCTACGCCATGGTTGCGATCGGCGCCGTCGGCTTCATCGTGTGGGCGCACCACATGTACACGGTCGGCATGTCGCTCGAGACGCAGCGTTACTTCGTCTTCGCGACGATGGTTATCGCGGTTCCGACCGGCGTGAAGATTTTCTCCTGGATCGCCACGATGTGGGGCGGCTCGATCCGCTTCACCACGCCGATGGTGTGGGCGATCGGCTTCATCTTCCTCTTCACCGTCGGCGGCGTCACGGGCGTTCAGCTCGCCAATGCCGGCCTCGACCGGGCGCTGCACGACACCTACTACGTGGTTGCCCACTTCCACTACGTCCTGTCGCTCGGCGCCGTCTTCGCGATCTTCGCGGCCTGGTATTACTGGTTCCCGAAGATGAGCGGCTACATGTACTCCGAGTTCCTCGGCAAGCTGCATTTCTGGGTGATGTTCGTCGGCGTGAACCTGATCTTCTTCCCGCAGCACTTCCTGGGTCTTGCCGGCATGCCGCGCCGCTATATCGACTATCCGGATGCCTTCGCCGGTTGGAACATGGTATCGTCCTACGGCTCCTATGTCGCCGCCGTCGGCGTGCTGATCTTCCTCTTCGGCGTCGCTGAAGCCTTCTCGAAGAAGCGCGTCGCGGGCGACAATCCGTGGGGCGAGGGCGCCAACACGCTCGAATGGCAGCTGTCTTCGCCGCCGCCGTTCCACCAGTGGGAACAGCTCCCGCGGATCAAGTGACGGACAACGAACAGAAGCCGCCGGTGACGGCGGCTTCTCCCCGCCGGCCTTCCGGCATGATGCGGCCTGTCCGGCCGCAGCAAGTTCAGGAAAGAGACATGACGCTCATCGACAATCACGAGGCAGTCGGCATGGAAGGCGCACCGCGCCTGTCCGAAGCCTCTGCGCGCGATTATTTCGAGCTGCTGAAGCCGCGCGTCATGTCGCTTGTCGTCTTTACAGCTTTTGCCGGGCTCGTCCTCGCGCCGGGACAAATCAATCCGGTCATCGGCTTCATCGCCATTCTCTGCATTGCCATCGGCGCCGGCGCCTCCGGTGCGCTGAACATGTGGTACGACGCCGATATCGATGCGGTGATGAGCCGCACCGCCAAGCGTCCCATCCCCGCCGGCAAGATCCTGCCGCAGGAAGCGCTCGCCTTCGGTCTCACCTTGTCGGCATTTTCTGTGATCATCCTTGGGCTCGCCGTTCACTGGCTCGCAGCCGGGTTGCTCGCCTTCACGATCTTCTTCTATGTGGTCATCTACACGATGTGGCTGAAGCGTTCGACGCCGCAGAACATCGTGATCGGTGGTGCCGCCGGGGCCTTCCCGCCGATGATCGGCTGGGCCTGCGTGACCGGGGGCGTGTCGGTCGAGAGCATCGTGCTCTTCCTCATCATCTTCCTTTGGACACCGGCCCATTTCTGGGCGCTGGCGCTCTTCAAGATGGGCGACTACGGCGCCGTCGGCGTGCCGATGATGCCGAATGTCTGCGGTCAGGCGACGACCAAGCGGCAGATCGTGGTGTACGCGCTCCTGACCGCGCTGAGCGGCATCTGTCCCACGCTGATCGGTTTTGCGAGCCTTGGATACGGAGCCTTCGCGACCGCTCTTGGCCTGGGCTTCGTCTGGTATTCGCTCGCCGTGCTGCGCATGCCGGAAAGCGACCTCAGGATGCTGCCGGCCAAGAAGCTCTTCGCCTTTTCGATCGCCTATCTCTTCGCGATCTTCTCGGCCCTTCTTGTGGACTATGTGATCGTGAATGTCTGGCTTAATGCCGGAGGTATCATCTGATGGAAACCGTGAAGCTCACCGAAGCCCAGAAGAAATCCCGCCGCGGCCGCAACATCGCACTCGGCCTCGTGCTCGCCGGTCTTGTCGGGCTGTTCTATGTCGTCACGCTGATAAAGTTCGGCGGCGGCATGGCCCATTGAAGGTGATGCGCATGACGAACACGCCGCAACCACCGGGGAAGGAACGCGCCAACGGCGTCATCGTCGGCGCTTGTCTCGCCTTCGTCGCGGGCATGGTCGGCATGGCCTATGCGGCCGTGCCGCTCTACGACATGTTCTGCAGGGTGACGGGCTATAACGGCACGACACAGCGCGTCGAGCAGGCGTCCGACGTCATTCTCGACGAGACGGTCAAGGTGACCTTCGACGCCAATGTCGGGCCCGGTCTGCCATGGGACTTCAAGCCGGTTCAGCGGGACATCGACGTCAGGATCGGTGAGACGGTGCAGGTGATGTACCGCGCGAAGAATCTTTCGTCGAAGCCGACGACCGGCCAGGCGACGTTCAATGTGACGCCGATGGCGGCGGGCGCCTATTTCAACAAGGTGCAATGCTTCTGCTTCACCGAAACGACGCTCAAGCCCGGCGAGGAAATGGAGATGCCCGTCGTCTTCTTCGTCGATCCGGAGATCGTCAAGCCGGTCGAGACCAAGGACATCAAGACATTGACGCTGTCCTACACCTTCTACCCGCGCGAGCCGTCGAAGCCCGTCGCCGCGGTAAAGGACGGGGAAACTGAGAACAGACTTTGACAGGACGTCCGTTTCGGCTATGCCGGACGGGCGACAAGAGAGGACTATCGGGGATTACTGACATGGCCGGAGCGCATCAGAAGAATCACGACTACCACATCATCGATCCGAGCCCGTGGCCTTTGCTCGCCTCCATCGGCGCCTTCGTCATGGCCTTCGGCGGCGTCGGTCTCATGCGCTATGCCGCCGGCGGCTCGTTCAAGCTGTTCGGCCTGGAACTTGCCAATCCGTGGCTTTTCCTGATCGGCCTGGCGATCGTCCTCTACACGATGTTCGGCTGGTGGTCGGACACGATCAAGGAAGGCCGCGAGGGTCATCACACCCGCGTCGTGTCGCTGCACCTGCGCTACGGTATGATCATGTTCATCGCCTCCGAGGTGATGTTCTTCGCCGCCTGGTTCTGGGCCTTCTTCGATGCCAGCCTGTTCGCCGGCGAGCCCATTCAGGCCGCTCGCGCCGCCTATACCGGCGGCGTCTGGCCGCCGAAGGGCATCGAGGTCCTCGATCCCTGGCACTTGCCGCTCTACAACACGGTCATCCTGCTGCTCTCCGGCACGACCGTCACCTGGGCGCACCACGCGCTGCTGCACGACGACCGCAAGGGCCTCATCTATGGCCTGACGCTCACCGTGCTGCTCGGCGTCCTGTTCTCCTTCGTCCAGGGCTATGAGTACGCGCACGCGCCGTTCGCCTTCCGCGATTCGATCTATGGCGCCACCTTCTTCATGGCGACCGGATTCCACGGCTTCCACGTTCTCGTCGGCACCATCTTCCTGCTGGTCTGCCTGTTCCGGGCGCTCGGTGGCGGCTTCAGCCAGCAGCATCATTTCGGCTTCGAAGCGGCCGCCTGGTACTGGCACTTCGTTGACGTGGTCTGGCTGTTCCTGTTCTTCTCCATCTATATCTGGGGCGGATGGGGCGCACCAATCGCTCACGGCTAAGACCGGGGCGGAAGACAAGGGGCGGCTGCGGCGATGCAGCCGCCCTATTCGTTTGCGAACAATGGTTGGGCGATGACGTACGCGTATCTGTGGCTGCTGGCTGCAGCTGTTTTCGTGACGGCCCCTGTCTCAGCCGCCGAAACTGCGGACAAGGTGGTCGTCTACAAGGAACGACGCGTGCTGCAATTGTTTGCCGGCGAGCGCCTCCTGCGCGAATATCCGGTGGCGCTTGGCGGTAATCCTTTGGGCGACAAGGTGCAGGAAGGCGATCGGCGCACGCCGGAAGGGCGCTACATTCTCGACTGGCGCAACGACGCGAGCAGCTTCTACCGTTCCATCCACATCTCCTATCCGGCGCCCGAGGATGTCGAGGCCGCGGCTTCCAAGGGCGTCGATCCCGGCGGCATGATCATGATCCATGGCCAGCCCAGCTATTTAGGCTGGCTGGCCTTTTTGACGCAGATGTTCGATTGGACGGATGGCTGCATTGCCGTTACCAATGCCGAGATGGACGAAATCTGGGACATGGTTCCGAACAACACGGCGATCGAGATCAATCCATGAACGACGACAAAGCGCTGTACCCGCCGGTTGACTCCGTCATGACAGGCGTCAAGGGGCTTTGCCCGCGCTGCGGTCAGGGCCGCCTGTTCGACGGCTTTCTGAAGGTTCGACTGGCCTGTGAGAGCTGCGAGCTCGATTATCGATTTGCCGATTCCGGCGACGGGCCCGTCGTTTTCGTCATCCTGATCGTCGGCTTCATCGTGCTTGGGGCGGCGCTCTGGATGGAAGTCAATGTCAGCCCGCCGCTATGGCTGCACTTCCTCCTGTGGATACCCCTGGCAACGGTTTTCAGCCTTGCGCTGACGAGGATCTTGAAGGGCGTGCTGATCAATCTCCAGTATCGCAACAATGCACATCCGGGTGAAATCGACCGTGGCCGAGATGCATAGGCCGGCCTCACGCGGCCGCCTCGGCCGGATTGGCGGTATCGTTCTCATTGCGATCGCCTTGGCTGTGCTCGTCTCGCTTGGTACATGGCAGCTGGAGCGGCTGCACTGGAAGGAGGCGCTGATCGCGGCGATCGCCGAGCGCCGTTCGGCGCTGCCGGCGACACTCGGAGAGATTGAGGCTCAGGCTGCGGCCGGCCAGGACATCGACTATCGAACCATCAGCGTGTCCGGCACCTACGATCACCGCAAGGAGCGGCATTTCTTTGCCACTCACGATGGTCGCACCGGTTACTATGTCTTCACGCCCCTGATGCTCGCGGACGGTCGCGCTCTTTTCGTCAACCGCGGCTTCGTGCCCTTCGAGAACAAGGACGCTACGACACGGGCCGAGGGGCAGGTTGGCGGCAACGTGACCGTCAACGGTCTGGCGCGGCCGCGGCTTTCCGAGAAGCCTTCGTCGCTGGTGCCGGACAACGACATCGCCAAGAATATCTTCTACTGGAAGGATCTCGACGCGATGGCGCGCACAGCCGGCATCGCCTCAGATCGCGTCGTTCCCTTCTTCGTCGACGCGGATGGGGCGAAAAACCCGGGCGGCCTGCCGATCGGTGGCGTGACGCAGTTCGACCTGCCGAACAACCATCTTCAATATGCGCTCACCTGGTACGGTCTTGCGGGGGCGCTGGTCGTGGTGAGCGGGGCTTACCTTTATCGCCAGCGACGCAGAGATCATTCCGGCGAATGAAACGGGGAAACGAATGGCTCTTCTCGCCGCCATACTGATTGCGCTCACCGCATTGCTGCATGTTGGCTTCCTGGTGCTCGAAATGTTTTTATGGACGAAGCCGTCGGGGCGGGCGGTCTTCCATATGACGGCAGAGCGGGCCGAGACAACGCGGGTGCTGGCAGCCAACCAGGGGCTCTACAACGGCTTCCTGGCCGCAGGTCTCCTCTGGTCGCTGCTCCAGCCCGAACCGGACTTTGCGTTTGAGGTGAAGGTGTTCTTTCTTGTGTGCGTGATCGTTGCCGCTATATATGGCGCATGGTCGGTCAAGCCCCGCATCCTTCTCGTGCAGGGCGGCCCGGCCATGCTCGCGCTCCTGTTCGTTCTACTGGCGTCCTGATTCATGGCCTCATCCACGGCGGCAAAATCCCAGATCACCATACGTCTTTGCGGACCGCGCGGCTTCTGCGCCGGCGTCGACAGGGCGATCCAGATCGTCGTACTGGCACTCAAGGAGTTCGGTGCTCCGGTCTATGTCCGCCACGAGATCGTGCATAACCGCTATGTCGTCGAAGGGCTGGAGGCCAAGGGCGCGATCTTCGTCGAGGAGCTCGGCGAAATTCCGCCGGAGCATCGCAAGCAGCCTGTGGTCTTCTCCGCCCATGGTGTGCCGAAATCGGTGCCCGCCGATGCCGATCAACGCAACCTCTTCTATCTCGACGCCACGTGTCCGCTGGTCTCGAAAGTGCACAAGCAGGCGATGCGACATCATCGGCTGGGGCGGCACGTGGTGCTGATCGGCCATGCCGGACATCCGGAGGTCATCGGCACGATGGGGCAATTGCCGGAAGGGTCCGTCTCGCTCATAGAGACGGTGGAGGACGCGGATTTATATGTGCCGCCCGATCCCGACAATCTCGGCTACGTGACGCAGACGACGCTGTCCGTCGACGACACCGCGGGTGTCATCAAGCGCTTGCACGAGCGCTTCCCAAACTTGACGGCACCAGCTGCCGATTCGATCTGCTACGCTACGACCAACCGGCAGGAGGCGGTCAAACAGGCGGCCCCCGGCTGCGATCTGTTCCTGATCGTCGGCGCCCCCAACTCGTCCAATTCCAAGCGGCTTGTCGAAGTGGCGCTCAGGGCAGGGGCGAAGAAATCCGTGCTTGTCCAGCGTGCCTCGGAGATCGACTGGGAAGCGATCGGCGACATCTCAACCGTAGGCCTCTCGGCCGGCGCCTCGGCGCCGGAGGTGATCGTCAACGAGATCATCGAGGCGTTCCGCGAGCGCTATGACGCGACGGTCGAGCTTGCCGACACGGTGGAGGAAAACGAGAACTTCCTCGTCAATCGCGAACTCCGCCATGTCGAGTTGACCGCCGCCGACATGGCCTTCGTCAATGGAGAATAGGCGGGACGATAAAGCTTCCGCTTCAATCCCCTGGAAATCCTGTTTCCGAAAGTAGCGACCTTGGCAGTTTACACCGATATCACGGAAGACGACCTGACCCGCTTTCTGGCCGCCTATGACGTGGGGGTGCTGACCTCCTACAAGGGTATTGCCGAAGGCGTGGAGAATTCAAACTTCCTTCTCCATACGACCCAGGGCTCCTACATCCTCACGCTCTACGAAAAGCGGGTGAATGCCGGTGACCTGCCGTTCTTCCTGGGGCTGATGCACCATCTCGCGGAAAGGGGGCTTTCCTGCCCGCTGCCCTTGCCGCGTGCCGATGGCGAACTGCTTGGCATGCTGTCCGGCCGCCCGGCCGCCGTCATCTCCTTTCTCGAAGGCATGTGGCTGAGGAAGCCCGAGGCGCAGCATTGCCGCGAAGTGGGCCGGGCGCTGGCATCGATGCACGAAGCGGGCGAGGGCTTTGCCTTGAAACGGGCGAATGCGCTCTCGGTCGGTGGCTGGCGGCCGCTGTGGCGGAATTCCGAGGAGCGCGCCGATGAAGTGCAAGACGGCTTGAAGGATGAGATCGCGGCGGAACTCGCTTTCCTCGAAGAGCATTGGCCGAGGGAGCTGCCGGATGGGGTGATCCATGCCGACCTCTTCCCCGACAACGTCTTCTTCCTCGGCGATCGCCTGTCCGGACTGATCGACTTCTATTTCGCCTGCAACGACTTCCTGGCCTACGACATCGCCGTCTGCCTGAACTCCTGGTGCTTCGAGAAGAACGGGTCCTACAACATCACCAAGGGCATGGCCTTGCTCTCCGGTTACGAAAGCGTGCGAAAGCTGACGGTAGAGGAGGTGACGGCCCTGCCGTTGCTGGCCCGAGGCTCGGCGCTGCGTTTCTTCCTGACGCGCCTCTACGACTGGCTGATGACGCCGGCCGGCGCACTCGTGGTCAAGAAGGACCCGCTCGAATATCTGACGAAACTCCGTTTCCACCGCGCCGTCGTCTCGAGCGCCGAATATGGCCTGCGACGCGGCGAGGCTTTGCAATGAAGCATGTCGATATCTTTACCGACGGTGCCTGCTCGGGCAATCCCGGGCCGGGCGGCTGGGGAGCGGTGCTGCGCTACGGCGAAGTGGAAAAGGAGATGTGCGGCGGCGAGGCGGAGACGACCAACAACCGCATGGAACTGACGGCCGCCATCTCGGCACTGAACGCGCTGAAGCAGCCCTGCGAAGTCGATCTGCACACCGACAGCAAATATGTCATGGATGGCATCTCGAAATGGATCCACGGCTGGAAGCGCAACGGTTGGAAGACCGGCGACAGGAAGCCGGTGAAGAACGGCGAACTCTGGCAGGCGCTCGACGAGGCACGGGGGCGGCATCAGGTGACCTGGCATTGGGTCAAGGGCCACGCCGGCCATCCGGAAAACGAGCGCGCCGACGAGCTGGCGCGCAAGGGAATGGAGCCTTTCAAGAAATCGGGCCGCGGGAACATCGCCCTTTAGACTAGAAGCGGCCGAAGAACGGGCCGTGAGGCCCGTTGCAACGCGCGGCGCAGGACTTAACTCAGTTGCTCCAGCATTGCCGCAGCGCCGGAAACGGTCGCCTGGCCCGGGGCGTCTTCGACGTTCAGCGTCTTGACCACGCCATCGTCGACGATCATCGAATAGCGCTTCGAGCGGATGCCGAGCGTGCCGGCCGACAGATCGATATCGAGGCCGAGCGCCTTGGTGAAGGCAGCGTTCCAGTCGGACAGGAAATGGATCTTGCCCATGCCGCCGGACGCCGTTGCCCAGGCGCTCATCACATGCAGGTCATTGACGGCGACGACGGCGATATCGTCGACGCCACGTGCGAGGATCGCGTCGCGGTTTTCCAGATAGCCGGGAAGATGATTGAGCGAGCAGGTGGGGGTGAACGCCCCCGGCACGGCGAAAAGGACGACCCGCTTGCCCTTGAAGAGCTGGTCGGTAGTGATCTCGACCGGGCCGTCGGCGGTCTTTTCCTTGAAGGTTGCGTTGGGCAGCTTGTCTCCGACAGCAATGGTCACGGTTCTCTCCTCGATTTCAACTCGCGGTCCGGCAAAGCGCTTGCCGAGCCTGCGAGCGACTATATGAACGCGTCAATCAAAGGCAAGCGTGGTTTCCATGCTGCGATAGCCGGCACGCACGGTAAGCGCGATCGCTTTGCCGCCAATCTTTCGGTCCTTGCCGAAGAGTTTCACGGGAATGTCCACACGGCGCTCGTCGCCGGAGAGGTCGCCCACGACCGGTGCCCCGAAGGAGATTCCCGCCGGCCCGGCGAGGAAAATCTCCGGTTTGCCCTCGTTTCGCGGAAGCCGCAGATCGAGGTGGATGGTGCCGGCTTGCTCGTCGAATGCTGTCTTCGTTACCCTGAAATCCTCGGACGGCGGCTTTGGAAGTGCCGCCACGGCCTCGTCGATGCGCGCGCCGTCCAGTGGGTTGTCGAAAACCCCGCCCTTCAGCGTCAGATCCAGTGTGCCCTGAACCGGGATGCAGATGTCTTCGCAAACACCCAGGAATACGGTAGCCCGGACCGTCAGATCCTTTTCCCCGCTCACCCGTTTCAGCGTGAGCGGGAAGGCAACCGAGCTGTCGTAACCGACATAGCGTCCCGGTCCCTCGCCGAACGTCTTCGGTGCGGGAAAACGGATCGCCTCCAGAGCGACGCCGCCGGCGGGATCGAGCGTGATCTGTGGCGGTATTCCACTCGCCCCTGGGTCGCGCCAGTACGTCTTCCAACCGGACTCGAGCTTGATTTCGAGCACCGCTGGAATGGAGCCATCCGGTTTTGGCGGCGAGGCGACGAGGCGGATCGCCCCACCAGGGGAGGTCAACCAGTCGCTGGTGGCGGCGGCGGATTGGCTCGGCAAAAAAAGAGCAACGAGTAGGCTTGCCTTCGCGAGGCACTGAGCCATCTTCTTCCTGGTCCGGCGTCTGGTCATGACCTAGCACTAGCGCGTTTCAGCATCAGTCTCCAGCCGCCGCGCGTGGCCGCCGATCATATCTGCTTGATCGACGATGCCGGGTGAATGGCTCCGCCCGAATTGGGCTCCAACTATAGAATTCGCTTATCTTTTGATCGTTGGAGCTCGAGGTGGACGCGAAGGAGCGTCGTGCGTGCAAATTTCCGCCTGCGCCACGTAGAGGCGCTTTTCATTTCGTGCCGAATTGGTAGGCTGTCTTCATTATGGCAACAAGCGTGCAGCCAAAGATACGCGAACGGGGTTTCCTTGACGGTCAGTTCCTGATCGCCATGCCCAGCATGTTCGACGCCAATTTTGCCCGCACGGTGATCTTCGTCTGCGCCCATTCGGAAGACGGCGCAATGGGTTTCGTGTTGAACCGGCCCCAGCGGCTGACCTTCCCGGACGTGCTCCTGCACCTGCAACTGCTCGACCCGGACGAGGCGATCCGGCTGCCTTCGACGGCGCGTGAGTTCCAGATCCAGGCTGGCGGGCCTGTCGAGACCGGCCGTGGCTTCGTCCTGCATTCGGACGATTACCTGAGCGATTCGAGTATTCCGGTCAGCGACGATATCTGCCTGACCGCGACGCTCGACATCGTCAAGGCCATTTCGCGCGGTGAGGGGCCCGTCAAGGCCACCATGCTGCTCGGCTATGCCGGCTGGGGACCGGGGCAGCTCGAAAGCGAAATCGTCAACAACGGCTGGCTGACATGCCCCGCACGCGAAGAGCTGATCTTCAGCCGTGACCTCGACGAGAAATACGACCAGGCGCTTGCGTTGATCGGCGTTTCTTCGGCGATGCTTTCCCCCGACGCCGGCCACGCCTGATCGAAGGCTCGGTTTCTCGATTCTATTCTCCGTTTACGCTCTCTTCATGAGCGGAAATCGCTCCTTCAGGAGCCTCAGGATCGATTCCGAGCCGACGGGCGGGCCGAACAGGAAGCTCTGGCCATAGTCGCAGCCCATCTGCGCGAGCTGGATCGCATCCTCCTCCGACTCGATGCCTTCGGCAACGACCCGCATATCGAGTTCGCGCGCCATGGCGATCACCGAGCGCAGCACGACGCCCCGCTTGTCGCTCGGATCGCGCACCAGCGCCTTGTCGATCTTGATCGTGTCGAACGGGAAGCGGGTCAGATAGGAAAGCGAGGAATGGCCGGTGCCGAAGTCGTCGAGAGCGAGCCGCAATCCGGCTTCCCGTAGCTTTTCGAGCACGAGCCGGGCCTGTTCCGGGTTCTCCATCACCAGCGATTCGGTTAGCTCCATCTTCACCTTCGCCGGATCGCAGCGGTTCTTGTTGAGGATGGCGCGGACGTCGTCATAGAGCCCGCTGTTGAGCAGCTGGGCGCTCGAAAGATTGATCGCGACGAAGATCGGCAGGTCGCCCGTCTGGATCTGCCATTCGGAAAGGTCGCTCGTCGCCTGGTCGAAGGCGAACATGCCGAGCTGGTCTATGATTTCGGAATTCTCCGCGATCGGGATGAATTCGGTCGGCGAAATACTGCCGCGCTTCGGATGATCCCAGCGCATCAGCGCTTCGAAACCGGCGACCTCGGCATCGCTGAGACGCACGATCGGCTGGTAGACGAGCGACAGTTCCTTGCGTTCAATCGCTCGCTTCAGATCCGCTTCGAGCTGCAGGCGATCCGATCCGGATGTCCGGAAGGCCGGCCGGAAGGGTTCGACGCGGTTGCCGCCCTCCTTCTTGGCGCGGAACATCGCAAGCTCCGCATCGTCGAGCAGACTTGCGGCGCTCTGCTCCTGGTCGAGCCATGAAACGAGACCGATCGAGGCGGTGAGATTGATCTCCCGATTGCCGTAGTTGAGCGGCACCATGATCGCCTTGCTGACCGCATCGGCGAAATCGGCGATCTTCGCCGGATCGCGTTCGGACATCAGGATCAGCCCGAACTGGTCGCCGCCGAGGCGGGCCAGCGTGTCCTGCGGCCGCAGGAGCCGGCGCAGCCGCCGCGTCAGCGCGATCAGAATATTGTCGCCGGCGGCGATCCCGAGCAGGTCGTTGACCTGCTTGTAGCGGTCGATGTCGATGGCGAGGACGGTCGGCCGCGTCGCAGCGCTACCGTCGGACATCAGAAGGATGGCCTGCAGGCGGTCGAGGAAAACCTGCCGGTTCGGCAGGCCGGTCAGGTTGTCGAGGAGCGCGTTCTGCAACAGCCGCTCGACCGAATTGCGCTGTTCGGTGATGTCGACGATGGTGCCGACGCAGCGGATGATCTCGCCATTGGCGCCGAGCACCGGCCGCGCCCGGATCGACAGCCAGTGATAGTGGCCGTCCTCGGCGCGCGCGCGAAACTCATGGTTCAAGCGGCCGCGCCTATGTTCGAGAAGCACGTCCAGAGTGGCCCTGAAACGGTCGCGGTCGTCCGGATGCAGCCGCGGCACCCAGTTGCGCACCGGTCCGTTCATCGTGCCGAGCGAAAGGCCGAGCTGGTGGGAAATATCCGGGATCGTCACGACGCGGTCGCGCGCCACGTCCCAGTCCCAGACGGTATCGCCCGAGCCGGTCAGCGCCAGCGCCTGCCGCTCGAGGTCCGAAAAGAGACCCTGCTGGTAGGCGCCGCCGGCAAAGGCGTGCTGCATTACAGTGAAGCCGATCAAGAGGACGATCAGCACGAGGCCGCCGCCGAGCGCCGGTTGGACGATATCATTGGCGAGCTGACCGGTGACCGCCAGCCACGCGCCGAATAGCCAGACGAGGATCAAGAGCCAGGCCGGAACGAGAAGGATGGCGCGGTCGTAGCGGTTGAAGCCGAGATAGGCGATCAGCACGATGCCGACGGTCGCCGTCAGCGCAAAGGAGAGGCGGGCGATGCCCGATGCGATCGCGGGATCGTAGACGGCGACGCCGAACAGCAGTGCCAGGCCGAGAATCCAGGCGAGCGTCGCATAGCCGAGATGCTGATGCCAGCGGTTGAGGTTCAGATAGGTGAAAAGGAAGATCACCAGGCCCGCCGCCAGAAAGACTTCCGTTCCTGCTCGCCATATGCGTTCGTCGCCGGCTGTCACGCTGATCAGCTTCGACAGAAAGCCGAAGTCGACGCAGATATAGGCGAGAACGGCCCAGGCGAGGGCCGCCGTTGCCGGCAGCATCGAGGTGCCCTTGACGACGAAGAGAATGGTCAAGAACACCGCGAGCAGCCCGGCAATCCCGAGCACAATGCCGCGATAAAGCGTAAAGGCGTTGACGGTGTCCTTGTAGGCGTCCGGCTGCCACAGATAGATCTGCGGTAGTTCCGGCGTCGCAAGCTCGGCGACGAAGGTGATGACGGCGCCGGGGTTCAGCGTGATGCGGAACACGTCCGCCTCGTCGCTCGGCTGCCGGTCGAGCGCGAAGCCCTCGCTCGGCGTGATCGACAGGATGCGCTGCGAGCCGAGATCCGGCCAGAACAGCTTCGAATTGACCAGCCGGAAATGCGGCGCGACGATCACCCGCTCGAGCTGTTCTTCGGAGACATTGGCGAGCGCGAAGACGGCCCAGTCGCCCTGGTGATGTTCCGTGCTCGATCGGACCTCGATGCGCCGCACGATACCGTCCGTGCCAGGAGCGGTGGACACCTGGAAAGCCTCGCCCCGGCCGGAATAGATTTCCGTCGTGGCGGTCAGGTCGAGGGCCGTGTCCTCGCGCGAGATCTTGACCGGCTCGAGAGCATGGGCGACGCCGCCGGCGATGCCGAAGATGAAAACGGCGAATGCGGCCAGGAACGCCGCCAGCCTTGCGGCTGGCCATGCGGACGGCTTGCGGATCAGGGGCATCAAAGGGGCATATTCCTGTTCGGTACGGCATCCGCGGCCAGAAGCGAAAACATCAGGTGATCGCGCCACTGGCCGTTTATCTTCAAGTACTGTCTCAAGTAGCCTTCGCGTTCAAAGCCGGCCTTTTCAAGGAGCCGGATGCTCCTTGCGTTTTCTGGAATACAGGCTGCTTCAATACGGTGCAACTCGAGGGTCGAAAAGATGTAGGGGATGGTCAGCTTCAGTGCCGCGTACATGTGACCCTGGCCGGCATGTTTCTGCCCCATCCAGTAGCCGATCATGCAGTTCTGCGCCGCACCCCGGCGGATATGGCCGATCGTCAGGCCGCCGAGGAGGACCTCGTCCGGTCTGCGGAGCAGGAACAGCGGCACCGCCTGGCCGGAAGCATATTCCTGTTCGTTGCGGATGACGCGACTGCGAAAGGCGCTCTCGGTCATCTCGTCAGCCCGCCAGGTGGGCTCCCACGGTTCGAGGAAACTGCGGCTTGCGCTGCGCAATTGATACCATTGCCGATAATCGGCGTAGCGCGGGAGGCGGAGAAGATAATCCTGATTGGCGATCTCGACCGATTCGGGCTGCCGTGACAGGAACCGAAATACCGATCGTGCCATATATGCCTCCGGCCCCAAACTCGCATGCCGGCGGGCGGAGATCGGCTTCATGCTCTTCCTCATCCCGCTCGGGTCAACTTACACAGCCGAACCGAAAATTCCGGCCCGGACCGCGCCATCATGCAAAAGTCCGAAGGCGCCGTGTCATTGTTGAAGCGTTGCACAAGTTAACGCCTAAATCGAATCCGATTTTGGAAATCGTGCAGAAAAGCACAGGCCTCGCAGGCGCTGCCGGCAGTCCGAAGGTGTGCGCTGGCGCCCGCTAGCCGGCCAGGGCCTGGACGGCAGCGGGCTTGATATTCAGAGACGACAGAATGTCGCCCATCGGGGCGAGCTGTTCGAGGGGGCCGATCGCCGAAAGGGTAGGGGTCGTATCGAAGAAGAGCCGGCCGGCGAGATCGGTCAGCCGCTCTATGGTGATGCCGGACAGCCTTTCCATCAATTCCTCGTTGGGAATGGGGCGACCGTAGAGCATCATCTGGCGGGCGATCTGGCCGGCGCGTGCGGCCGGGCTTTCCTGTCCCATCAGAAGTTGGGCGCGGATCTGCGCACGGGCACGCTCGATCTCCTGCTGGTCGATGCTCGCCGAGGACTTGCGCAGCTCCTCGATGATGACCGGCATCAGCTCGGGGAGATTTTCCCCGCCGGTCGCGGCATGGATGCCGAAAATGCCGGTATCGGAAAAGCCCCAATGGAACGCGTAGACCGAATAACAGAGGCCGCGATGTTCGCGCACTTCCTGGAAGAGGCGGGACGACATGCCGCCGCCGAGGATGTTCGCAAGGATCTGCGAACAGTAGAAGTCGCGGGCGTGATAGGCCCTGCCTTCGAAGCCGAGCAGCACCTGCGCGTCCATCAGGTCACGGCTCTCGCGGCTGTCGCCGCCGGTGTAGCGCGCCGTATCGAGGACGGGGGTCGACAGCGGCGTGACCGGCAGCGTGGAAAAGCGCTCCTCGACTTGGCGCACGATCGTGTCGTGGTCGACGGCGCCGGCGGCAACGATGAACATCCTGTCGGTCGTATAATTGCGGCCGAGATATTGGCGAATCTGGCCGGGGGTGAACGACATCACCGTTTCGGGCGTGCCGAGAATGGGCCGCCCGACCGTCTGGTCGCGATAGGCGGTCTCTGCGAAGCGGTCGAAGACCACGTCATCCGGCGTGTCGTCGGCCGCGCCGATTTCCTGCAGAATGACATGCTTCTCGCGCCGGAGTTCTTCCTCGTCGAAGGTCGAGTCCGTGAGAATGTCCGCCAGGATGTCGATCGCCAGCGGCACGTGGTCCTTGAGCACCCGGGCGTAGTAGGAGGTCGTCTCGGTGGAGGTGGCGGCGTTGACCTCGCCGCCCACGTTTTCGATCTCTTCGGCGATTTGGCGGGCGCTGCGCCGTTTCGTCCCCTTGAAAGCCATGTGCTCAAGTAGATGGGCAATTCCGTGTTCATTCACGGTTTCGTTGCGTGAACCGGACTTTATCCAGACCCCGAGCGCCACGCTTTCCAGATGCGGCATTCGCTCGGTCACCACCGTCAGCCCGGAAGGGAGCCGGGTGCACTCAACTTTCATCATCCGTATCTTTCGTTCTATTCCCGAACGCGGGTACGCTCGCCGATGAAGCTTTCGACGCTTTTCAGCTCTGCATCCAGGATATCGAAACGCTCCGCCCTAGTCATGAGATCAGCAAGCCACGTCGGAAGCGTGGGGTCAATACCACTCGCCGATTTTACCGCGTCGGGAAATTTCGCGGGGTGGGCGGTCCCGAGCGTCACCATCGGCGCCGAGGGCTTCTCGTGCTTGGCGGCGACTGAGACGCCGATTGCCGTATGCGGATCAAGGAGATAGCCCGATTTATCAAGCGTATCGCGGATCGTCGCGGCCACCTGCTTTTCCGAGGCGCGGCCGGCACGAAATTCCTTGCGAATTTTTTTCAGTGCCCCCTCTTCGATGGCAAAGGAACCCGATTGCTTGAGGCTTGCCATTGCGGCGCGCACCCCTGCCGCCTCGCGGCCATAGGCCTCGAACAACAAGCGCTCGAAGTTGGACGAAATCTGAATGTCCATCGAGGGCGAGGTCGTCGCCTTGACCTCGCGCATCTCGTAGCGGCCGGTCTTCAGCGTGCGCGCCAGGATGTCGTTCTCGTTGGTGGCGATGATCAGCCTGTCGATCGGCAAGCCCATGCGCTTGGCGACATAGCCGGCGAAGATATCGCCGAAATTGCCGGTCGGGACCGTGAAGGAGATCCTCCGGTCCGGGCCGCCGAGCGCGACCGCCGCCGTGAAATAATAGACGATCTGCGCCATGATGCGCGCCCAGTTGATCGAATTGACCCCCGACAGCTTGACCCGGTCGCGAAACGCCGTGTCGTTGAACATGGCTTTGACGAGGTTCTGGCAATCGTCGAAATTGCCCTTGACGGCGATCGCATGCACGTTCGACGCACCCGCGGTCGTCATCTGCCTCTGCTGCACCGGCGAGACTTTGCCGTGCGGGAAGAGGATGAAAATGTCCGTCCTTTCCCGGCCGGCGAAGGCGTCGATCGCGGCACCTCCCGTGTCACCCGACGTCGCCCCGACGATCGTCGCCCGTTCGCCGCGCTCGGCGAGCACATGATCCATGAGGCGCGCCAGCAATTGCATGGCGACGTCCTTGAAGGCGAGCGTCGAACCGTGGAAGAGTTCCATGACGAAGGAGTTGGGGCTGGTCTGGACGAGCGGGGCAATGGCCGGATGGCGGAAGGTCGCATAGGCCTCGTCTATCATCTCGCGGAACTTCGCGGCCGGGATTTCGCCGTTCGTGAAGGGCTCGAGAACAGTAAAAGCGATTTCCTGATAGGACTTGCCGCGCAGCGCCCGGATTTCCTTTTTCGAGAAGGCCGGCCATTCCTTCGGCAGGTAGAGGCCGCCGTCACGAGCAAGCCCTGCCAGAAGAGCGTCGCAGAAACCGAGGGGCGCTGCTTCCCCGCGCGTCGAAATATACTTCACCTTCTTCATCCTTCGTTACCGCATCTCACAGTTACAGCAGTCAGTTTGGCGGAGGACCGCCCCTCTCGCCGCGCTATCACGCCGATATTGCATATCCCTTTAAGGAAGAACCGCCGCCCGGCCCCCTATTTGTTCCAGTTCGCCGTAAATCGCGCGGACATTCTTGTCACCATGGCAAATTTCCGAACGCTCTGGAAAGTGAGGCTTGCGATGGCCCGCCGGTCGATTTTTCGATTTGCCGCTGCTATAGACGATGCCCGAGGGTCGAGAAAAGCCCTCAAAGATCGTCGGTCCGGAGGAGGAGGGGATTGCAGATGGGTTCCTGCTCCGGCCATCAAAAGGATCGCGCCAGCTTCGGCCGAATTCGCCGCGGCTGCCGTGATTTCAAAGTCTCACCGGTTCAGTAGGGGTCGTGCAACGTGTCTGGCAAAGTGTCTCGCCATCTTCTCGCAATGTCTGTCCTTTTGGTCGCCGCGGGGTGTAACAAAACGCAAGACGGCGCCGCCATCGAGGCCGGCGGCACCGCGAACGCACCGACGCCGGCGGTGATCCAGGCGGCTTGCCCGGCGGTGACGCTGCGGGACGGCACCGCCTCCTATCGCACCTATGCGAAGGGCGGCAAGGACGATCCGACCAAGGTGGTCTACCAAGCCTCGCTGGCCGACACCACGCGGCAATGCGTGCAGAGCGCGGACACCCTGACGGTGACCGTGGTCGCGCAGGGCCGCGTCGTCGCCGGCCCCGCCGGCGGTCCGGGCAAGATTACCATGCCGATCCGCGTGGCGGCGACCGACGGCGAAAAAACGCTCTATTCCGAACTGACGCAATATCCGGTCGAAGTGCCGCCGGGCAGCACCAACACGCAATTCGTCTTCACCAAGGCCAACGTCACCCTGCCGGCCGGGGCCGGAGCCGACGCCAAGATCTTCGTCGGCTTCGACGAGGGACCGCAGAAGGCGAAGCAGTAGCAGGCCGGCACGGGCGCTGCGCGGCAAAATTCAAAGAAAAGCTCTTTGCAGCCATCCGATGCAAAAACGCCGAGGCATGCCCCGGCGTTTCCGCGCGTCCGCTCGCGACCGGGTTATTCGGCCGCCACGCTCTTGCCCGCTTCCCATTTGTAGAGCGAGAAGCTCGGCGAGGTAAGGTCGCCGCTTTCGCCATAGGTCAGCTTGCCGATAACCGTGTCGATCGCCTCGCCGGATTTGATCGCGGTCGCGACCGCGGTCGCATCCTCGGCGGAGCCTGCCTTCTCGATGCCGGCCTTGAGCACCTGGACGGCGGCATAGGCGTTGAGCGTGAAGGCTTCCGCCGGGATGTTCTTGACATTGAGCGCCTCGATCACCGGGGCGGCGGCCGGGTGGCGGGTGGCGTCGCTCGCATTTGTGTAGATCGTTCCCTCGGCAGCATTGCCGCCGATCGCCCAGAACTCGGTGTTGGAGAGGCCGTCGCCGCCGATCAGCTGAGCATTGACACCCTGGTCGCGCATCTGCCGGACCATCAGGCCGGCCTCGGCGTGGTAGCCGCCGAAATAGACCACGTCGACATTCTCGGCCTTGAGGCGCGTGACGATGGCGCTGAAGTCCTTTTCACCGGGGTTCAAGCCCTCGTAGACGACTTCCGTGATGCCGCCTGCGTTGATTGCCGCCTTGAAACCATCGGCGAGGCCCTTGCCGTAAGCACCCTTGTCGTGCAGGACGGCGACGCGCTTGTCCTTGAGGTTCTTGACGACGTAATCGGCCGCGACCACGGCCTGCTGGTCATCGCGGCCGCAGGTGCGCAGGACGTTCCAGAGCCCGCGGGTGGTAAGGTCCGGCGTGGTTGCCGTCGGCGTGACCATGAGGATGCCGTTCTCGGCGAGCACGTCGGATGCCGGCATCGCCGTGCCGGAAAGCACCGGCCCGACGACATAGCGCACGCTCTCGCCAGCGAGCTGGTTGGAAACCGAGACGGCCTGCTTCGGCTCGCCGGCGTCGTCGACGATCTTGATGACGATCTTCTCGCCCTTGATGCCGCCGGCATTGTTGATGGCTTCGGCCGCTGCCTCGGCACCGTTCTTCACCTGCTCGCCAAAGGCCGCGACCGGGCCGGTGAGCGGCGTGATCACGCCGATCGTGATATCGGCATGGGCGAGCGGGGCGAAGGCCACGCCGGCGGCGAGGGTCAATCCGGTCAATCGTGAAAGACGCATCGTGGTTCCTCCTTGGAAATAACCTCTACAACGCCCGGACACGCGTAGGCCGCCATGGCGCTTTGAACTGCTGCTTGGTCCCATCCGGAATCATGCATTGGTCGATCTTGATATAGCCCTCGTGCACCATTCGGAAACCCGCTGTTTCTCGCAGGAAACCATGCGTGTTCACGACGGAATGCCGCGTTTGGAGGGCGCCGATGATTACCGGCGCAAAGGCAGTCCCACTCGGGCCGGGTGGGGATCAGGCCGTCAGGGACTCAGACCATTCGGCAAGGGCGGCGATGACGCCGGGCAGGACAGCCATCCGCGAGATGACGGTCTCGGCACCGGCTTCCGTCAGCTTGTCGGCATGCGAGGCATAGCTGTGTGATCCGCCCGTGAAGCCGACGACGCGCATGCCGGCGGCGCGGGCCCCGTGGACGCCGTGCACCGAGTCCTCGATGACGAGGACGCGTGCCGGGTCGACGCCAAACTGGGCGGCACCATGCAGGAAGATGTCCGGCCTCGGCTTGACTCGGTCCGGGCCAAGATCGCGCGCCGAATAGATATGCTTGCCGAAGTGCTCCCGGATGCCGACCTTGCCGAGCATCGTCGCGAGCCGCGCCGAGGTCGAGTTCGAGCAGATGCAGTGTGGCAGCGTCAGCTGCAGCAGCACGGGCTTGACGCCGTCGATGATCTTCACGTCGCGGGCGAGCCGCTTGTCGAGAACGGTGTCGACGCGGTCGATCAGCGAAGCGGAGAGCGGAATGCTGGCTTCCTTCTCGATCGCCAGCAGCGTGTCGCGCCAGGTCATGCCGGCGAAGCGCTCGCTCATTTCTTCGACGCTGATCGGGTAGCCGGCTTCCGTCAGAAGCCCGGCCTCGACTTCCGAGGCGATGATTTCCGAATCGACGAGAACGCCGTCGCAGTCAAAGATGATGAGATCGAAACCGGTCATTTTGCGTCCTTGGGAGAAGCGCGCCGCTGGCGGGGGAGGAGGCTCGATGCAGCGCAAAAATAGGGTCCGGGCAGATTTATACGATGGCGGATCAAAGCTCAACCTTTGGAAATCGTCTTGCGGAAGTCGTGCCTTGCTCGACAGGCTCGGGCTGCACCTCTATCTGTAGCGCATGACAAACGAACGCGACGACACGATTGCAAGCCGGATCAGCCGGGCGCTCGCCGAGAGGATCATCTCCGGGGCGCTCTCGCCGGGCGAGCGGTTGCGTCAGGACCATGTTGCCGAGGAATTCGGCGCCAGCCACGTGCCGGTGCGCGAGGCTTTCCGACGGCTCGAGGCGCAAGGCCTTGCCGTCAGCGAGCCGCGGCGCGGCGTGCGGGTCGCCTCCTTCGATCTCAAGGAGGTGCGCGAAGTGGCGGAAATGCGCGCGGCGCTTGAGGTGCTGGCGCTTCGCCATGCCATACCCCACCTGGCGCCCGCCATTCTCGATCGCGCCGAGGCAGCCACCGCCGCGGCGGACAGATCCCGGGACGTGCGCAGCTGGGAGGCGGCAAACCGTGCTTTCCACCGCCTGATCCTCGAGCCCTGCGCCATGCCGCGCCTGCTCGCCGCAATTGATGACCTTCATGCGGCAAGCGCCCGGTTTCTCTTCTCCGCCTGGCGCTCCAGTTGGGAGGCGCGCACCGACCACGACCACCGCGCGATCCTTGCGGCCCTGCGTCAGGGAAGGGGTGAGGAGGCAGCCGCGATACTCGAGCGCCATGTCGGCTGGATCGGCAAGACGCCTGTGAAGACCGCAGCCGGTGAAATTCGCGAGGCCTTTTCTATCGTCGGCTAGGCCCCGATTGTCGTAAACTCCTGCGGCAAACGGACAAGGATCGGCCGTTCTGATGGTTCGACTTCGGGGACATCATCTCCTCTGTCTTCTCACCTTCGTCGGCGAGGGCTATACGCCCGCGTTCACAGGCAACTTTCGCCTGATTGCGGCGCGTCTTTCGGCCGGCGAGGAAATCGAGATCGTCGAAGGGCCGGACGACATCTGCGCTCCGATGCTGGATCAGCCTGAAGCCCATTGCCGCAACAGCGACATCCGCAAGCGCGACGCCTGGGCTTTGGCAGCAATTGACGAGCGATTGGGTATCTCGCTCAAGCCTGGCTCGGTGCTCGACCTCGGTGGCGGACGCCTGGTTGCCTTGCGTAGCGCCTTCGCGGCCGGTCTGATCCGGGCGGCGTGCAATGAGTGCGAGTGGTCTGAGTTTTGCACTCGAATTGCGCGTTGTAGCTTCGAAGGCACTCTCGTTCAGACCGAAAGTGTAGGGCTCTCTGGCAAACGGCTATAGCGGAAAGAGTTCCAGGAAGGCCCTCTCACCGTTGTGACTGAAACGGATCACGCGACTGCCCTTTTCGCGCTTGGCCCAGCCCTCCTCGATGAAATGCGTGAGCAGCGCCTCGCCAAGTGAGCCGGCGAGATGCGAACGGCGTTCGCTCCAGTCAAGGCAGGTTCGGCAGATCGGCCGGCGGGATTTTTGAAGCGCGTCGTAGTCGATGCCGAGCGCCTCGATGCGATGCCGTCCTGCGTCGGTCAGAGCGAGGTCCTCTCCCGTCACTTCGATCTGGCGGGCCGCGACCAGACTGTCCAGCAGGCGCACGCCATAATCGCCGGCGAGGTGGTTATAGCAGACGCGCGCCTTTCGCAGCGCCGGGTCCCTCGGCCCTGGCCGATGCCGCGTAAGGCCGCGGCTGGCGGCAAAACCCATGAGGCTCTCGAGCATCAGCCCGACCTCGTCTTCCGCCAAGGCATAGTAGCGATGCCGGCCCTGCTTGCGCTGCGTCAGCAATCCGCCGGCCTCGAGCTTGGCGAGATGCGAGCTTGCGGTCTGCAGCGTGATGCCCGCGTGCGCTGCAAGCTCGGTCGGCGTCAGCGCCTGGCCGCCCATCAGCGCGGTCAGCATGTTGGCGCGGGCCGGATCGCCTATCAGCGATCCGATGAGGGCAATGTCGGGACCTTCCTTCATAATTCGATCGTAGTCGAAGCATTCCGGCCGAACAAGCGGGCATGATGCAAATCATCAACAAGGAGGTGGCATGAAAGAGGCCGCGCCCGCTGAGAGAACGGATCACTGAGATGCAATCGATGATCGAGGGACAGTCACGC
>NZ_LNQC01000034.1 GCF_001651855.1 Sinorhizobium americanum
ACAACGACCGACGCCGCGCCTTGTAGGCGCGGAGAGGATGTCCTTTGCTTGACAGACCCAGCCCAAAAAGAGAAGGCCCCGCCTTGCGACGGGGCCCTGATGATCTTCCGATTCAGTCTAAGGCAGAGCTTCAGCTGAAGCGTCCGGCGGCGTGGGCGAGCATCGTATAGACCTTGCCGGTATCGGACGTCAGGTAAGTCTGGGTGATGCGCTTGTCTGGATCGTTGCGCGCGACGTCTGCAAGCAGCTTTTCGAAATCGGCGATGTAGCGGTCGACGGCGGTGCGGAACTCGGGTTCGCGATCATACTTGCGCTTGATCTCGTCGAAGGTCTGTTGCCCCTTCAGCGTATAGAGCCTGCGGGTGAAGACATCCCGCTCGCCACGCTGGTAGCGGCGCCACAGCTCGACCGATGCGTCGTGGTCGATCGCCCGGGCGATGTCGACCGAGAGTGAGTTCAGCGATTCCACCACGTGACGCGGATTGCGGCTGTCTCCGGCGCGGGCCACGGGCTGGCCCTCGGCCGGCCGAGGACGCGCGGGCTGCGGCTCTTCCTCGCGGGAGGCGGCGCGCAGCAGGTCGCGCATCCAGCCGCCACCTTCCTCGACGCGCTCTTCGGCCGCCGACGGACGGGCGGGCTGCAACGGACGCGTCGCCTGCTCGAGACCCAGGCTGCCCCGCAGCGCAGGGGTCGGCGCGGCAGGCTGCTGGACCGCCGGCTGTTGCTGGATTGCCGGCTGTTGCTGCACCACGGGCTGCTGCGGTGCGACGGATGCCTGAGCAACAGGGACGGGCGCTGCCAGCGCCGGCTGCTGGCGCATCGGCTGGGCAACCTCGAGATGCGTCGAAGACTTGCCGATGATTTCGGAGAGCTCCTGCAGCGCCTTGATCTGCTCGGCGACGGCACGCCGCATCACAGCTGCATTCTCCTTGGCCTCTTCCGGCAGGTCGAAGGCGCCGCGCTTCAGCTCCTCGCGGGTCATGTCGAGTTCCTTGCGGATCTCGCCGGCGGAGCGGCGGATGTCGTCGGTCGCGCCGCTGAAGCGGTTGATCGCTTCGTCGATCGCCTGGCGCACGGCCTCGCGCAGTTGTGTGGCAACGCCATCCGACTTCTTGCCGCTTTCAGCCAGCATCCGCTCGACGTCGGAGACCGAAGCCCCGATGCTGCCGCGCAGGCGGGAAGCCGCGTCCTTGGCGCGCTGTTCGGCACTGGAGAAGGCACCTTCGAGCGCCTGGCTCGCCTCGTCGCCGGCCTTGGCGACGGCCTGACGCAGCGCCTCGGAGGCGGTGACAGCACGGCCCTCGATCTCGGACAGCGTCTCGTTCGCACCGGCGATCGAGGTTTCGACGCCGGAGCGCAGCGTCTCGGCGATCTGGCGCGACCGCTCTTCGGCGTGGGCGAACACACCCTCCACGGAGGCTGCAGCTTCACCGCCTGCCTCGGCAAGAGTGTTGCGCATCGCCTCGGCCGCTTCCGCGGCACGTTGCTCGGTGTTCGACAGAAGCCGGCCGACATCGGCGAAGGACGACTGGATGCCATTGCGTAGGTTGCCGGCGACCTGGCCGGAGCGTTCTTCGGCGCGTTGGAAGGCGCCGTCGACGAAGCCCTCGAGCGCGCGCATGGTGCGCTCGATCTCCTCCGAACGCTGGACAAGACCAACCGAAAGCGTACGCAGGGCGTCCTGGCGCTCTTCGAGCGTGCTGACGAGGTTCGACTGGGCGGCGGCCAGCAGATTGGAGGCCTGGCCGAGCACCTTGGAGTGATCCTCGAAGCGGCCAACGATGCCGCCGATCTGCGAGAGCGTCGATGAGGCGATATCCGAGAGCTTGTCGACGCGGCCTTCGATGAGGCGGGTGGAACTGGACAGCATGTCGGACGCATGCCGTGTGGATTCCGAAACCTTCGCTGCGGCTGCCTCCAGGCGCTGGTCCATGTCCCCGAGGCTGCCGGTCGCCTGTTCGATGACCGATGCGATGGCGGAATTGTTGATCGAGAGCTGGTCGATCAGCCCCATGGCAGTCGACTGCAGGCGGTTCTCGACCATCTTCATCGCCTTGGCGGTTTCCTCCGCCCGCAGCGAGATTGCATCGAGCGTCTCGCTGGTCCGCTCCGTGATGGCGTTGACGAGGGCGGCGTTCTCCGCACGCAGTCGGTCGGCGCTTTCCTGGGTGAGGGCGGCGATGCGTCCGGCGGCTTCCTTGCCCGTGGCCGCGTATTGCTCGATGACCGGACGCGCCTGCTCGTCGAGAAGACGGGTGAGTTCGAGCGAGCGGCCCGCGAGCATGGAATTCAATTCGCGGGTGCTGTCGTCGAGTGTGCTGCGGATCGACTGGCCGCGTGCATCAAGCGCTTTCTCCGCCTCCGTCAGGCTCTGCTGGATGCTCGCCGTATGGCTGGCGATCTGATCCCTGGTCGAGGCGAGCCGGGCCGAGGCGGAGTCGGCGGCCTCCGTGACTATCCGGGCAAGGTCGGCATGGCGGGTCGCCGTCGCCGAGGCAGTCGATTCGATCGAATTCGCGAATTCGGCGTTGCGGGCAGCCAAGGCTCTGGCGAAATCAGCACCGGCCTTAGAGAGCAGCTCTGTCGAGCGCGCCGCCTCCGCGTCGATCTCCTGGGCGGCATCGCTGACGGCGCCGCGCAGGCTCGTGACGAGCGCCGCCGCCTTGCCTTCGATCGTCCGATTGACGTTTTCGAGACCGATGGTGAGGGCGCGGTCCATCGTCCCGAGGCGCTCCTCGATGCGGCCCGCACCGGCCTCCATCGCGGAGGCGATCCGGCCGGTTCCGTCGTCCATGGCGGTGGTGATACGGGCCGCCGCGGTCTCGCTGATCCTGTCGATTTCGCCAGCGCGCTCGGCGAGGCTTTCCGTGATCCGCTGTCCGGCAGTGTCGACGATGGCGTTCACGCTGCCGACGCTGTCGCGGATGCGATTTTCGAGAGAACCAAGCGTCGTCTCAATGCGGCCGCCGGTATCGTCGACAATAGTGCTGACGGTTTCGACGCTATCGCGGATGCGATTCTCGAGGGAGCCGAGCGTCGTTTCGATGCGACCGCCGGTGTCGTCGACGACGGCGCTGACGGTGCTAACGCTGTCGCGGACACGATATTCGAGGGAGCCGAGTGTCGTTTCGATGCGGCCACCGGTATCGTCGACAATCGCGCTGACGCTGCTGACGCCGCCGCGAATTCGGTCTTCGAGCGATGCGAAGCTCGATTCGATCCTTGTGCCGGTTTCGTCGAGACGGCTGTTGATGCCGTTGAGCGAAATATCGACGCGATTTGTCAGAGTGTCGGCCGCGAGGCTGATCTGATCCGCCGTCTCGGCGAGGCGCTCGGCAATGTTGCCGGTCGTCGAGCGCATGCGGGCATCGAGCGCCTCGGTACCGCGATCAATTGCGCCGGCGATCGAGTTCTGCCGTTCTTCGAGCGACATTTCGAGCATGCTGGCGCTCGTCGCCAGCGTCGTTGCAATGGCCATTGACTGGTCGGACAGCAGCTCTTCCAACCGTTCGCGGCCCTGGCCGACGGCAAGGTTGATCCTATCGACCTGCTCGTCGAGCGTCGAGCGCAGCTGTGCGGTCTTGCCGGAGAGCGCCTGGTCGATCTCGGCCGCCTTGCCGGCAAGCGACGCAGTTGCTTCCGATGTTCGGGCGGAGAGCGCTTCGGTGCCGCGCTCCAGCGCGCCGGCGATCGAGGCCTGCCGCTCCTCGAGCGACATTTCGAGCATGCTGGCGCTCGTCGCCAGCGTCGTCGCCATCGCCATCGATTGGTCGGAAAGGAGCTCTTCCAGCTGGTCGCGACCCTGGCCGACGGCGAGGTTGATCGCCTTGATGCGGTCGTCGAGCGTCGAGCGGATCTGCTCGTGCGTCGTCGTCAGTGTCTCGCGCAGATGGTCGGCCTTGCCGGAGAGCGTCTGCTCGATCTCGGTCGCTCTGCCGGCGAGCGACGCCGTTGCTTCGGTGGTGCGGGCGGTAAGCGCCTCGGCGATCTCGGCGCTGGTTCCCGCCAGCGAGTCCGAAATCTTCCCGACGCGGCTGCTGAGATCCTCGGCGATCCGCGCACTCGTATCGGTGAGGGTATCGGCGATCTGGCTGACGCGGCCGCCAAGATTTTCGGCGACTTCGGAGACGCTCTGCGAAAGCTTGTTCTCGATCTCGCCGACCCGGTCGGTCATCGTTTCGGCGACGGCCATCGCGCGGAAGGTGAGGTTGTCGGCGACGTCTTCGGCATGACGGCTGAGCGTGTCGGCCATTTCAGTCGCGCGTGTCGACATGGTCGTGTTGATTTGCGCGGCGCGCTCGGAGAGCACGCCGTCGAGGGCGGCCGTCTGGCTGGCGAGCGTGTCGGTGATCGCCTGGCTGCGTTCCGACAGCACCCCTTCCAGTGTCGTCGTCTGACTGGTGAGCGCCGCGGAGATCGCCTCACTGCGCTCCGACAAGACGCCTTCCAGCGTTGTCGTCTGGCTCATGAGGGCTGAGGAGATCGTCTGGCCACGTTCGGAGAGAACGCGCTCCAGCCGGTCGGCCGTGCCGCCGACGGCGTCTTCGAGCGCGCTCGCGCCGGAGGTGAGGGCGGCTGAAAGCGCGGCAGTGCGCTCCGAAAGCGTGTTGTCCAGCCGATGCTGGCTTGCGGCAATCGCGCTGGTGATCTCGTCGGTGGAGCCCGTGAGCGTCTGCTCGATGCGCGTATGGGCAGATTGCAAGCCGTCGATGAAGGCCGAAGTCCGGGAATCCAGGCCTTCGGTCAGGCGCTGCTCGCTCGTCGTCAGCGCGTTGGCGAGCGCATCGGCGCGCTGGCCGAAGCCGCCTTCGATCCGCTCCTGTGCTTCCGTCAGAGCGCCCATCAGCGAACTGGTTTTTTCGGAGAGCACGCCATCGATGCGGCTGTGCGCATCGCCGATGAGATTGCTGAGCTCCGAGGTACGGCTGCCGATCGTCTCTTCGATGAAATCCTGCGTTGCGCCAAGCGCGGTGGCGAGCGTCAGCGACTGATCCGAGAGCGCCGAACTGATCTTCTCGACGCTGCTGTCCAGGGCGGTGCCGATCGCATCCGAGCCGCCGGATACGGTTTCGTTGATCCTGTGCAGGCTCTCCATCAACTTGCTATCGAGCAGGCTCGCCCGCTTGTCGAAGGCGCTGGCGAATTCGTGGAAGCGTTCGTCGAAGGCGGTCGCCAGATGCCCGACGGTCGTCTGCAGCTTCTCTTCGAAGAAGCCGCCGCGCAGGTCCAGGTCCATGATCGCATCGTCGGCGCTCGTCTTGAGGCTCTGGCGGAAACTCGCGCCCTTCTCGTCCAGGGCCGCGTTGAGCGAGGAAAGCATGTCCTCGAGGCCGCCGGCAATCGCGTGCTGGCCGACATTCAAGCTCTCGTTGAGATCGCGGGTCCGCGCGATCAGAGTTTCGTTGAGTTGGCGGGCGCGCTCGTTAAGGGCGTTGTTCAGCTTCTCGGTATTCGCATCGAGCGTCGAGGCACGGGTTTCGAATTGGCTGAGCAAGTGCTCGCCGCGCTTCGTCAGGTTCTCGCTAAGCGCATCGAGGCGGACATCGAACTCTTTGCTGAGTGTCACGCCGGCATTCGTCAGCCCGGAAAGCAGCGCATCCGTGCGAGTATCCAGCATGCTGCCGAGGCTTTGCAGCGCATGATCGGATTTTTCGCTGAGAGCTGCGGCCCGCGTGTCGATCAGCGAAGCAAAGGCTTCGCCCGATAGGGCGATACGAGAGGCGATATCTTCGCTTGCGAGCTCCAGGTCGTCCTTCAGCTTGCCGTGGGCGCCGGCGATCGCAGAGCGGATCCGCTCGGAATGGCCGACAATGGCTTCGCGCTCCAGCCCCAGTTCCTGGACGAGGGTGCGAACACGCAGTTCGTTTTCGCTGTAGCTGCGCTCAAGCGCACTGACTTCGGAATGGACAAGCGCCTCCAGCTCGGTGGCCCGCGCAATGGTGCGCTCGATGCCTTCGTTCATGGCCGACACTTCGCGCCGAACGGCCTGGCCGACGGCCATAACGCGGTCGGCCGCCGCCGTTTCCGGTTCGGCCAGCCGCAGGGCGACCTCGGCCATCGAGCGGGCCGCATTGCGCAGTTCCTGAGCGCGCGCAATCATGATCGCAAAGGAGAAGAAGAGCATGATCGGCAAGGCGATGCCGATCATGATGCCGATCGCGCCGGGCGTGGCTGCGAGATCGCCGAGCGAGCGTATTTGCCAGATTTGGGGTGCATAGAGGAGGTGGCCGATTGCTATCCCGGCAAGCGCCCACACAAACGAGATCAGCGCCGCAACGCGGATCGCCGCGCGGCTGGATCGGACTTCGAGGGAGCGGAGCATTGCCGCAGGCGATCTGCGGGTATCGTCATTGGCCGGGGAAAGCGCCGGCTGTTTCGGGGCGGGCTCCGGCGCAAGGTTGCGAGACGCCTCACTCGTCCGTGCCTTCTGTGTTTCCGGTTGGTCCTTCATGGTGCGCTTATGCTCGGACGCGGCAGCCTTCTTGCTGGGCTCGGACACCTTTTCCTCCGGATCATCCAAGGAATTCTTGTCGTTCAAGGCCGACTTCAGGTCGTCAAAATCGATCTTCAGGGCAGCTTCCAGAGCCTGGAAGGCCTTTTCGTCGATCGACTCGTTGCTCTTCTTCGTCGCCATAGGGATACGCCTCACTACTATTGCCCGCTCATGGCCGCCTCATTGGGCCCGATACCGGACCAATAGACTCCCTCAACCAGGGCGGTCACCCGCAAGCTACGCGCAAGACATCTGCGCTATACGCCACTGGTCACCATTGCATCGCCTCGATGGAATAACCGCAGCTCTCGTCTCAGGACACCGGGCGCGCAGCTTATCCACCAGAACAGTTGCCACTTTCATATGCAGACCTGTTCCTAATCGTATCGTAGTGACACATTAGCCCGGTTCTTACAATTAAGCGCAATCCGCATTCGTTAGAATCCTAATGAATTGTTAACGGGCCGCCGATGCCGCGGTCCGAAAAGCCAAGGGAATCAGCCTGTTTAGCAAACATTAACCATGCCGCCAGATTTCCGCCGTGAGCGCCATGGCATTAAGCCGATGGCAGCGCACCTGCCGGATGATGCATGTCTGAAAACGGTGCGGTTGCCCGATGCATTGTCAAATAGCATGGGATGCATCGTCAATTAAGGAAATCGGCTCATGTCGGCACTCAAGGTCGCTTTCGAAACGCCGGACAATCCGGCAAACGCGTCTCCTCCCGGAAAGCCGCCGATCGATTTTGTGCATCTGTCCGGCCAAACGATGGGGAACAAGAGCCTCGAGATCGAGGTGCTTCAGCTTTTTGCCCGCCAGGCGCGGCAAACAATGGCCGAGATCAACGACGCGGATGCCGACGCATGCGGCCAGTCGGCGCATCGATTGAAGGGGGCGGCACTTGCGGTCGGGGCAATGCGTGTGGCTCGCGCCGCCACTGCCATAGAGCAGCGGCCCGCCGACTGGACCCTGCGCGCCGCACTCGGCGCAGCCGTGCTCGAAGCCGAGCTTTTCATCCTCAGGCTGTGCCGCTGATCCGCGACTTTAATGCGCGATCATTGCCGTTTTTCGGGAAGGTCCCGCAACCGGGCATCGGCTCGTGTTGACTGGCCGGTCGATTTGTTGGAAGAAACGGCCCTGAATTCAGGCTGGCCGCGCCTGCCGCGGCGGCTGGTGCTCGCGGGCGGATCCCATCCATTCATTCCGGAAAGAGAAATGACAAAACTTACGATCGTAGCCTTTGACGGCACGCGCCACGACCTCGATGTCGAAAACGGCTCCACGGTCATGGAGAATGCGGTGCGCAATTCCGTGCCCGGCATCGAGGCCGAGTGCGGGGGCGCCTGTGCCTGCGCAACCTGTCATGTCTATGTCGACGACGCCTGGTCTGCGGCCGTCGGCGCTCCGGAAGCCATGGAAGAAGACATGCTGGATTTTGCCTATGACGTCAGGCCGACCTCGCGGCTCTCCTGTCAGATCAAGATGAGCGAGGCGCTTGACGGGCTGATCGTACACGTGCCCGAGCGCCAAGCCTAAATTAGAGCCATTTCTATCCTTCACGAAGATGTCGAAAAAAATGCCTCGCTGGTCACAACGACGAGCGAGGCAAGGGGGGCGTATCGCATACAGATGAGGGAGGGAGCACCTGCTGCACCGAGACACGCCAGGAGAACCTGTTTTGCCTCATCGCGCAGGTCTGTCTCAGTCACCCGGCAGCAATGAAGCGAACCCTATTTCAGCACTTAATCAACGATCCAAATGCGACTTTTTACTGTCGATTTGAAAATAACCGGCCATACCGTCGAGCGGTTGAACTTCAGTTCTGCCACTCGTTTCATGATATTAATATAGCTGAGTCGTTTACTGGCGGCTATCGTTAGAATCCACCAATAAAATACTGTGGGTTTTCGCCCTCGCGTGCCCGAGAGCGTGCAGGCATAAATCATGCTGTTCTTTGGGTGTCTCCGTGGAAATGGTGCCGACGCGGCAGGTGGACAGGGCCGAGGCCGGTCCAAAAAACCGTGACTTGCTCCCGATCACTTCATCTCCCTCATGCCGCTGGGCCGACGACGAAGCTTTGCCGCTCGCAACACTTCGCGACATTCTGGGCTCGAGTGGCTGAGGCAATGGCACGGGTTCCATTCGCTGCCCGAGTGAGGACAGAGAATGCGGTCGCTTCAAGGAGACTGCCGCTGAGGTTGATTTTCACGCAGGATGAGCGGGGATTCTCGTCAGAGTGGCCGGCCCCGGGTCCGATCGCACGCAGTGTCCTGTCTATTATAGAATAATAAGGTTGACGTCAGCCTACCTAATGTCTACCTATTGTAGTATGGAGGCGTAGGAATGAGCAACAAGCCAGACAATGGTGCCGATCCAGCCGGAGCCACACCCGACAGGAAGGCCACCCTCGGAAACGCGCTTCGCAGGCGCATTCTCACAATGCAGGTCGCGCCGGGATCCGTGCTCGACGAGGTGGCGCTGAGCGAAGAATTCGGTCTCTCCCGACCGCCGGTCCGTGAATTGATGCGGCAGATGGCCGGGGAGGGTTACATAGAACTCGAGGCGAACCGGCCTGCGCGCGTCACCGCGTTGAGTTATCAGTCTCTGCGTGCCTATTTTCTGTTCGCGCCGATGGTTTACGTCGCGGCGGCGAAGCTCGCTGCGGAAAACGGCACGCCCGGAGATCTCGAAGAATTGAAGAGAACGCAGAAGCGGTTTCGCGCTGCGATAAACGACCTCGATGTCGAAGGGCGCGTATTCTTCAATGACCAATTCCATCAGCAGATTGGAGAGATGGCTCACAACGCCTACCTGCTGCCAAGCCTGAGACGTTGCCTGATCGATCACGCCCGCATCGGCAAGATCTTCTACCAGCATCCCAACAACAAGCAGATGCAGGACGACCTGGAAACAGCCGCCAACCAGCACGACGCAATCATTGATGCGCTTGAGCGACGGGATGCGGTTGAAGCCGGCGATATTACCCTTGCCCACATCGACCTGTCGCGCCGCAACATGGCGATGTACGCGACCCCGGAAGGGTTGGACATGCCATTTCAAATCTGAGCGCCTCCGGCCCTCAAAGCGTATTAACCAGCGCGGGACCTTTCCGGCGCCGAAGCTGCGGAGCTTTAAGGAGCTTTAAGATGACGAATTTCCCGTTTCCCGGACTGAACCTCGCAATCGCGACGCCGTTCGATGCGCAAGGGCGCATTGATTTCGCCAGATTTGAGCGAAACATCGAACGCTACTTGGCGCTCGGCGTTCCCGGCTTCGTCCTCAGCTCCGGCACCGGCATGCATGTCTACCTTTCAAAGGAAGAATCGAAGGAGCTCGTCGAGCGCGGCTCGAAGATCATCGGCGGCCGCGCGAAGATCATTGCGCAGACGTCTGCCCTTCTCTCTGACGACGTCGTCGAACGCACTCGGCACGCCGCTGATTACGGGGCCGACGGGGTCATGGTTCTGCCTCCTTTCTTCGAGGGCCCTACAGACGATCGCGGCATCCTCGATTTCTATGCCGAAGTCGCGCAAGCGGGACTGCCGGTCATCGGCTACAACGTGCCGCAGGCGGTCGGCGTCGCGGTCACCCCGTCGCTGCTGAAGGAGCTTTGCGAGATTCCGAATTTCTGCACCGTCAAGGACAGCAGCGGCGATCTCGGGAAGCAGGCAGCGCTCATCCGCACGGGACTTCCCGTGATGAACGGTGCCGACTCGCTCGTGCCCTATGCGCTCTACGCCGGCTGCAGCGGCCTCATCTGGGGCGGCGCAAACTTTGCTCCGCGCACCTGCCTCGCCCTGGTGGCGGCGGCGTCGGCCAAAAAATGGGAAGAAGCGCGAGAAATCTGGTCCGCGCTCGAGCCTGTCATGTCGCTGCTTTGGGAAGGGGATTATGTTCAATCGGTCTACGCGGCCGCCGAACTGACCGGCTATGGAGCGGGCAGTCCCCGCAAGCCGCTGAGAGGCTTGTCTGGCGACCGGATCGAAGTTCTGCGGGCCGCTCTCGGCGATCTCGTCGCGCGGGAAGCCTGAGCGAGTGGGCGCGAATGCGAAAAGGGTGTTCGTGGCGTCGAAACTGCCGAAACACACGGGCGTTTCGGCCTGGGTCGCTATGCTTCCGCCTCGGAGCGAAAAGCCAAGGCTCGAGGGCTCAGTCACCGCCGATGTCGTCGTGATCGGCGCCGGCTTTGCCGGGCTCTCTGCGGCACGGCGAATATCAGAAATCGATCCCAGCATTCGGGTCGCGCTTCTCGAAGCTGGCGTCGTGGGCGAAGGCGCCGCCGGGCGAAACTCCGGCTTCATCATTGACTTGCCCCACGAAGTCTCCTCCGACGATTACGGCGGCGACTCCATGAGCAACAGCAAGGAGGCGATTTTCATCGGTCGCAGGGCGATCGGGCTGGCGAGCGCCATTGCCGCGGAGCAAGGATGGAGCCACGACATCTTCGATCCATGCGGCCGGTATAGCGTCGCCATCACCGATGAAGGTGACCAACACCTGGTCACCTATGCGGCGCAGCTCGCCAAGCTGGGCGAAAAGCACCGCTTGCTGGACGCACGCGAGATTTCGGAGGTGACAGGTGCGCATTCCTATACGTCCGCTCTGTTTACCCCAGGCACCGTCATCGTCCAGCCTGCTGCGTACATACGCGGTGTCGCCGACTCCCTCCGTCACCCAATCGCAGTGTATGAGAGAACGCCGGCGATCGCGTTTGAGAGCATGCGGCAAGGATGGCTGGTAAAGACGCCTCAGGGGTCGATCCGCTGCGACAAGATCATCCTGGCCAACAACGGACATGCAGAGAGCTTCGGCTTCTTCAAAGGGCGTCTCCTGCACATATTCACCTACGCCTCGATGACGCAGGAGTTCGATCCCAGCCGTTTGCCCGGCGACAGAAAATGGGCGGCGACGCCGGCTCTGCCGATGGGCACGTCGGTCCGCCGCATTCCGGGGCAAGGTGGCGATCGCATCCTCATTCGCTCGCGCTACACCTACCACGCCGGCCAGGTGGTCGGCGAAGGATCGCTCAAACGGGCAGGCGCCCTGCATGACCGCAAATTCGGGACGCGTTTCCCCAACCTTGGCGACATCCGCATGGAGTATCGCTGGGCCGGCGCGATGGCGGTGACCTGGAACGCGGTGCCGGCGTTCGGCGAGATCGAGCGTGGTGTATTTGCCGCCTGCGGATGCAATGGCGTTGGCGCTTCGAAAGCAACGGCTTCCGGCATAGCGGCCGCGGAGTTGGTGCTGGGTGACAGCTCCGAACTAACCGAGATCTATCGACGTTTTGACGCACCCAAAGCCCTGCCGCCTCAGCCGTTCACGGCGATCGGCGCGAAGGCGAACCTGGCATTCCGCGAATGGATGGCAGGCGCCGAGTAATCGGCTCTCGCCGGCGTCTGGCTGGTGGGCCGCGGCGAACTCGCACCGCCGCTTCATCTGATTGTTCCTGTGGCGGCATCTCAGGTGGTTTCACCCGACTGCAAAACGCTTAGCGCTCTGTCTTCTTCAGTGAATCCAGCCTGTATTGCAGCAGCCGGATCATGCGGCGGTCGAAGTTCGCGGCCTCCGTGCGGTCAAAGCGCGCCTGGTCCTTGTCGTGGTTTGCGACTTCCGCGGCACTCACCTCAGCCACCCGAGCCTGCATATGATCGCAATCTGCCTCCGGCTTCAGCCGGAGAAACGCCCGCTCCATGTGACGGGCGTGATTGCGCGCGATCTCGGCATGGCGCTCTTCATGACGCTTGATGTCGGCCGCCAGCGTATCCCAGACGAGAGCGAGATCGCGGCCCGCCTGCCGGCGATACTTCCAGCGCGGCAGGATGATGCTCGTGCTGAGCGTTACGCGCGCCGTGCCGACCGCACAGCGTTCGCCGCGGCTGACATAGGTTATCGTGCCGCCGAATTTGATTCGTGTGGCGCCGGGGTGGCGCGTGCCGGTGTTCTTCATCAGCGGGCCGCTGGCGGCAAGGGCCTTGTCGAGTTCTGCCGCCGTCCGTCCGCCGATCGAGAAATAGGTGACGGTTTTGCTGATCAAGGTCTCGCCCGAGGCGTGGCCAATCGGAAGGCCGACGAGAAATGCGATCAGGGCGGCTCTCAGCGGATTGCGAACTCGGAACATTGGTCGGCACTCGTGGATTGAAGTTGGCGCAAGCTTGGGGCATAGCCGGGTCAAGCGCAACACAAAATCGGCGCATTCCGAATTCGACAAATCTACAGCTGCGTGAAAGAATCGTGCTAACCCTTTGCTTTCAAACGCACCGGCTCTTCCGCATTGCCGACCTGGGATGGCGCCTCTCAAAGCCGCGGAACGGGCAAAGATGATGACCTACGATCCATTCCAAAGATCCATTTGGCCTTTGGCGCACGGGCGCACCCTGGAACTGGGACCGCGCGGTGTCCTGATGGCGATCATCAATGTGACGCCGGATTCCTTTTCCGATGGTGGCCGGTTTGCCGACGCCGCCGCGGCGGTCGACGTGGCGATGCGCGCCATCGAGGACGGCGCGGCGATCCTGGACATTGGCGGCGAGTCAACCCGGCCCGATGCGGATCCGGTCGATGCGGCCGAGGAGCAGTCACGTATTCTGCCGGTCATCGAGGCATTGGCCAGCCGGACCAATGCGATCATTTCGGTCGACACCTATCGCGCCGAAACGGCGCGCCTAGCCGTCGAAGCCGGCGCCCATATCGTCAACGACGTGCACGGCCTGCAGCGAGAACCGGCGATCGCGGAAGTCGCCGCCGAGACGGGCGCCGGGCTTTGCATCATGCATACGGGGCGCGATCGGCAGAAGCTCGACGACGTCATCGAGGATCAGTTCCAATTTCTGAACCGTTCGCTGGAGATAGCCTCCGAGGCAGGCGTCGCACGCGACCGGATCGTCCTTGACCCCGGTTACGGCTTCGCGAAGGACGCGGATGAAAATCTGGAACTCATGGCGCGATTTGCGGAATTGCATCGGTTCGGCCTGCCGTTCCTGGTCGGCACATCGCGCAAGCGCTTCATCGGCGCCGTTACCGGTCGCGATGCGAAAGATCGCGACGCCGGTACCGCGGCGACGACTGCGCTCCTTAGAATCGCCGGGGCTGCGATCTTTCGGGTGCATGATGTCGCAATCAACAGGGATGCACTGGCGGTGGCGGATGCTATGCTCGACGCAAAGAACAGCCGACGGGACATGAAGCCATGACTGCGACCTACACGATCACTCTGAAGAACTGCGCCTTCTTTGCCCGCCATGGCGTGCTCGACGAGGAGGAATTTCTCGGCCAGCGCTTCTTCGTGGATGCCGAACTCGAGGTTGAGCAGGGCACGGCGCTGGCCGAAGACTGTATCGACGACACGGTGCATTACGGAATCGCCTTTGCCGAGATCGAAAGGATCGTGACGGGGCGCAGGCGCTACCTGATCGAGGCTCTCGCTCTCGAAGTCGCCAAGACATTGTGTGCGCGGTTCCAGCAGATTCGGCGGGCCAAAGTGTCCATTCGTAAGCCAAACGCGCCGGTCCCGGGCGTCCTGGACTACGTTGAAGTCACGGTCGAACATGTCGCCGAATAGGAAGTGGCGGTGCGCCACGCTGGGGCTGGGTGGCAATATCGGCTATCCGCGCGGCGCCATGGCCGATGCCTTGCTGGCGCTTGACGAGCGACCGGACTGCCGTGTCACGGCAGTCTCTCGGCTCTACCGGACGCCGCCTTGGGGCAAGACGGACCAGGATTGGTTCTTCAACGCCTGCGCAGCGGTCGAAACGACGCTCGATCCGGAGGCCCTTCTTGAAGTTTGCCTGGAGATCGAGCGGGTGATGAAGCGCGTCCGCAAGGAGCGCTGGGGGCCGCGCACGATCGATATCGATCTCCTGACCTTCGAAGGGGCGAATGTGGCCGGTGACAGGCTGCAGTTGCCGCATCCGCGTATGACGGAGCGTGGTTTCGTGTTGATGCCTCTCGCCGATTTCGCGGCCGATCTGGAAGTCGCCGGCAGTACGGTCGGCGAGTGGCTGGCGGACGCAGATGTGAGTGGAATAGAGGTGGCCGACGAGAGGGCCGACTGGTGGCGAGACCGCAACGCTGCTCCACACCAGTTCTGAGGGGCCGTCGTGCGCTTACTGATCGTCACCGATATCCACGGGCGGCCGGGACACAATCATTGCCTGTCGCGCCGTTTGACTGGTGTCGAGCGGTCGATCGCTCGTACCATCAGCCTCTCGGATTTGCTTGATGTGGATTATACGGGCGAGCGCCTTCATCGCGAGCTTGTCGAAAACCATGGATTTGACCGGGCGGCTGAACGCTTGGCCGGCCTTTCAGAAACTGCCGATGTTGCCTTGGGGTATAGCGCCGGTGGCACCGCCCTATGGCGTGGCGTGCTGCGCGGTTTAGTCGTTGACCGCCTGATTTGCCTATCCTCGACGAGGCTGCGCGACGTCAGAGCCTCGATGATGCCGAAGCCGTCTTTGGTTGTTTTTGGCAAAAATGATCCGAACCGCCCTCCGGATCAGTGGGCGAGAGGGTCGGCTGTGCAAAGTTATATTGTCCCCGACGCTGGTCACGACTTCTACGCCAACGAGGGGCAAGCGCTGAGCCTGTGCCTTGCGAAGATCACAGCCTTCCTGGACCTCGTATAACTGCCGGCTCCGTTAATGTTCAGAGCCATTCGCTGCAGCTACTTGATCGAGCCGACGGCGATATCGTCCATCTGCCTGTTGAGGCTGACGCCGATGACCGGCACCATCGTCTCCTCGACCTTGACGGAGATGGTGATGTTCATCGTTTCAGCGTCCTGCAGACGGGCAATCATCGCGCCATTCAACTTCTTGCGGTTAATACCGACGACGACCTTGTCGCTGGCGACGTTGCCGGAAACGACGTCCAGACCCTTACCGTCTGCGCCATCGAGGAATTTTCCTGTGTAGCTGCCGCCCTTCTGGGTAATCATCGCCGACATCGGCTGCTTGAAAACGCCGACGCGGCAGAAGCCGTCGAGCTTGATCCCGGCCTCTCTGCCTGCGGTCGGCTCGCCTGTGAGATCGCAGGTGAATTTCGTGCCTTTGTATTTGCCGGCGACGATCTCGCCGGGGCCCTTCCATTGGCCGGCGACCTTTTCAAAGAAGGCCTTGTCCCGGGCGCCGGAAGATGCTGGCGTCGCAATACCGACAGTGGCTGCAAGCGCGATGGCGGCAACGCCGCGAACAATCAAAGAAGGGCGCGAGAACATGATCGATCCTTGATGGGTCAACGTCGAAATCTGGTAACCACATTTGCGCTAAAATGGTTAATGGAGGGTTTCCGTGCCGCCTCCACAAGCATGCATCAGGTGCCGTTTGGGCCCTCGGACTTCGAGGCGCCGGGCGTCAGATCCGCCAGAAAATCGCCAATTCCGGGACGCTTCAAAGCGCGGAACGGCATCGGCCGGCATAAATCCATGGCGGCAATGCCGATACGGGCTGTCATCAGGCCATTGATCACGCCTTCACCGAGCCGCGCGGAGAGCTTGGACGCCAGACCGTGGCCAAGGATCTGCTGAATCAGGCTATCGCCGGCCGCAATAGAACCGGTGACCGCCAGATGGGCGATCACGTCGCGCATCAGCCGTATGAGCCCGAGCGTGCCGGGCCTGCCGCCGTAGAGTTCGGCCATGGTCCGAATCATCCGCGCCGACTCGTAGAGGACGTAACCGAGATCGACGAGTGCGCGGGGGCTGACGGCGGTGACGATCGAGACACGTTTCGAAGCGGCCAGAATCATCCGGCGGGCGTCGCGGTCGAGTGGGGCAAGGAGCTCGCGCTCGGTCAGATCGACAAGCTGCGGCGCGTCGATGATCTCGCCCTCGGTTTCCGCCAGCCGCGCCCGGCCCTTGGCGGTACGTGGGTTGGCGGCAAGCAGATGGACCAATCGCCCGACCGTGGCTCGTGCGGCCTTGCTGTTGCCGAGCGCCGTTGCGTCGGCGACCTCTGATTTGAGTTTCTGAATCGCCGTCAGTTGCATCAGGCCACCGAGTTCGCGGACGACGACGACGAGGAAGGCGAGGGTGCCGATCGACACGGCGGCGATCGCCGTATAGCCGAGCCAATCGGCGCGCGAGAAGAGATCGCGCACGAGGTGGTCGATCCACAATCCCGCGGCGAGCGACAGGATAAGGGCGAATGCCGAGGCAGCCACCTTGCCGAAGGAGAAGCGACGGCGGCGCGGCCGCGCCTCGGGCGGATCGAGCGCCTCGACTGCAGCGGTCGTCGCAATGAACGGGTCCTCTGCGTCGGGCGTCAACATGACCTTGTCGCTGAAACTTGCGGGTGTCCGCGCTGGCGTCTGCGTGTGCTGCGCCGTAGGCGTTTCGGATTCGATCGGGAAAACCGCAGGCTTGCGGGGGCGATGATTGGATTCGTCGTTCATGCCAGTCGATCTCCGAGCAGGAACTGCATGGCCCGGTCGAGCCGGATATGCGGCACGGAGAGTTTCAAGCCGCCGCGCGTCTCCTCGAGGTGGGGCGGGCGGAAGCGCACAAAATTCAGCTCCGGCATTGATCTGGCAGAGACGGGACTGCCGCCAAATTCCTGAAAAAGAACTTCAGGATCTTCCGGTAAATCACCAGGAAATATCGCTGTTTTTCTATCTCCATCAAAGACGTCTCCATTGATCCGCTCACCAGCAATCGGCGTGCCGACAATGACTGGCAGGGCGTGTCCGTCATGATTGACCGTTGCCTCGCGCGTCGCCCGGACCGAGGCGAGCGCCATGACCTCCAGGCCGGCGCCGCTCATGCCGATGCGGTTCGCAGCTCGGCCGACGAGCCGCGTGGCTATTCGCTCGAGTCGATCATGGCTCTCATGGTGAAGGTGATCGGCCTTCGTCGCGGCGATCAGCACCCGATCTATCCGCCGTGTGAGGAAGGCAGAGAGCCAGGAATTGGTGCCCGGCCGGAAGCAGGCAAGCACGTCGGCGAGCGCCTGTTCCAAATCCCTCAAAGCCTCCGGGCCGCGATTGATCGCCTGCAGCGCGTCGACGAGCACGATCTGGCGGTCGAGCCGGGCAAAATGCTCGCGGAAGAACGGGCTCACCACATGCGTCTTATAGGCTTCGTACCGACGTTCCATCATTGCCCAGAGCGAACCCTTCGGCGACCGGCCTTCGGGCAGGTTCGGAAGCGGCGAGAAGGTGAGTGCGGGGGACCCTTCGAGATCGCCGGGCATCAGGAAACGGCCGGGCGGCAGGGTGGAGAGCGAGTGGTCGTCCTCCTTGCACGCCTTCAGATAGGCAGTGAAGCTTTCGGCGAGGCGGCGGGCGGTGCCTTCGTCGGCCGCGGTTTCAGCGCCGCTCGCCGAGGCAAGTGCCAGCCATTCGCGAGACAGTGCGGCGCGCGCGCCGATTCGCGCCCGCTTGACGGTCGTCTCGCTGAACTGCCGGAAATCGAGCGCGAGCAGGGGCAGATCCAGCAGCCACTCGCCCGGATAGTCGACGATATCGATCGACAAGCGCCCGGCGGAAAACATCCGGTTCCAGCCGCTGGCGCTTTCGTAATCGAGGGTGATGCGCAATTGCGAGATGGCCCTCGTTGAGTCCGGCCAGACCCGGTCACGCACGAGAGCGGCGATATGGTCCTCGTACTGAAAGCGCGGCACCGCATCGTCCGGCTGCGGCTCGAGTCTTACCTTGGACACCCGCCCCGAACGGACCGGTTCGAAAAGCGGCAGGCGCCCGCCGTTCAGCAGGTTATGCACCAGCGAGGAGATGAAGACGGTCTTGCCTGCCCGTGACAGACCGGTCACGCCGAGCCGGAGGGACGGGCTGACGAGCCCGGCCGCGCGATCGGCGAGGTTATCCAAGGCGATCAGGGCGCCGCCTTTGAAGCTGGTCACTAAGGACGCCAAATGTTTCCGCCCCTTGGGTTCGATCTTTCCATTGCTGCTGCCGATATCCCATCGGGTTACGGGCATCCACGTGTTTGGCGATATAGGAAGTGTTTCGGTCGGCGCAATGACGCACAGCTGTTTGGAAAGCGGCGAGGTCTATCGCCTGACGACTTCCTCGGGCTTCGGAAGCAGCAATGTCGAAAGCGCCGCAGCCGAGATGCGCCCGGCAATTGAGCGTGCCGAGAAATCGATGACCGCCAGCCCTGCAGGCGGATAGCCGTTCTCCAAGGCTGTTGCGGATTGCTGCTCGCCAAGGTAGCTGCGAAAAACGTCCTCGATCATGGGATTGTGTCCGACCACCATGAGACACGTCCTGTCCGCGTGAATCTCGATAAGGTCGGTGTAGACGGCTGCAGGTCCGGCATAGAGTTGGTCGACGTAGCGGATGTCAATGTCTTCGCCAAGCGCCCGGCGGAACGGTTCGGCGGTCTGGCGGCAGCGCACCGCGGTCGAGCACAGAACGAGATCCGGGCAAAGCCCATGATCGGCCGCACCTTGCGCAATCAGCTCCGCCTCGGCATAGCCAGTCTCGTCCAGCGTGCGGTCGAAATCCCGTTGCCCGGGCAGCGCCCAGCCGGAGCGGGCGTGACGCAGGAGGATGAGGCGGAATGCCGGAGCACTGTCTTGCATATATCCATCCGAATCTGATGCCGCCGAAGTGCCGCGCGTTGCATCTTTGACGGATTATCGTCGCATCGCTAACTTGTCTCTCTGTCGGCGCAAAGATCAAGCCGTTCTCCACGGATTTCGCGCGGCAAGCACGGCAGCATTGACATGCCGCACCCCGCACACCAGATGTCGCAATTGGCAACGTAGTTGAGGCGCGACGCAGACACCACTCTAGGTGACGGCGCAGGCTTGCTGCCGAGCGCCGGCGGGAATATTATGGAGAGTGTTTCATGTGTAATTTTGATGAAATATTCGCCAGTTAGCCTGGAATGCAAGCATTGTTAAAATAAGCGTAGGTGTCCTCCGCGAGGCTTGAATCAAGCCCTTCATAGGTCTATACACCGCCGCAATGAGATGTTCTTCAGGAGAATCGCGTTGAGTGAGAAGATCGATCTTAGTACCTATGTCCTCTCCGAGGACGAGGATTTCATGAATGCCAACCATCGGGCATATTTTCGTGCAAAGCTGAATGCCTGGAAAAACGATATCCTTCGCGAAGCTCGTGAGACTCTGGACCATTTGGCTGAGGAGAGCGCCAATCATCCGGATCTCGCAGATCGAGCCTCCTCAGAAACAGACCGTGCGATCGAATTGCGCGCCCGGGATCGTCAGAGGAAGCTCATCGCCAAGATCGACGCCGCCTTGCAGCGCCTCGATGAAGGCACCTACGGCTATTGCGAGGAAACGGGTGAGCCGATCGGCTTGAAGCGCCTGGATGCCAGGCCGATTGCGACGCTTTCGATCGAAGCGCAGGAGCGTCACGAACGTCGCGAAAAGGTCTACCGCGACGAGTAAGCCCGAGCTTGGAGACTACAAAAAACCGGCGCGACATGGTCGCGCCGGTTTTTTTGTCCGATGGGAAAACAGGTATGTCTGCGCCGCAGTTCAGGGTTTGCGGCCAGCAGAGATATCAGCCAGCATCCGGCTCATCTCCTCCTCGATCGACTCTTCCTTGCGGCCTTCTTCCACTGGCGGGCCGAGGATCGGTTCCTGGCGGGCGGCGGCCATTGGGCGGGCCTCCGGCTTGGGCGCCACCGTGGATGAGAGCCGCTGGAGATCACCGCTGATCTCCGCGTCGAGGAACCGTTCGAAGTCCGCCGCCTTGTCGACGGCGACCGGTCTCTCCACCGCGGCCGGACTCTCGACGGCAAGCGGTTGGGCTGGTCGGGGAACGGACGGAAGCTGGACGGGCCGCGGAGGCTCCGGCGTCGCCGCCATTGGCTGCGGAAACCGCTCATCGCGAGCGGATTGGGTCATGGGAACGATCCGCTCGCGCGCCGCCCTCAGCATGTCTTGGGGCGTTTGCGGGGCGGACACCGGGAGGATGGCAGGGGCGGGCGGCGAGGTCCTGACGACGGGTTCCGGCCGAGGCGGCGGTTCGCCCGGCAGGGGACGTTGCTGCACGGTTTCCGAGGGCTTTGGCGCGGGCTCCGGCTCCCGCACGGGCACGGCCCGCGGCGGCTCATCCGACCCCGCCGGACGCACCGGCTCTTGCTTTGCGGCTTCCGCAGGTATCGACGCCGAAACGGGTTGAGGGGCTGGCGCCGCCTGCTCGGGCGCGACCGGGGACTTGGGGGCCGGCTGTTCCACCGTCGCGGCGACGGGAGCGGCGGCTGCCGCCGCGTCATCCGGCACGATGCGGCTCTCGATGACGATATCGGTCGGTCCGCCTATCATGATCAGATGCTCGACGTCGTCGCGGCGGACGAGCACGAGCCGGCGGCGCGTGTCGACGGCAGCGGCATCGAGCACGGCGAGCCGCGGCTGGCGGTTCTTGCCGCCGCGCACGAAGGGAGACGAGGGCCTGTTCCGCATGATCCAGAGCACCGCCACGAGGCACAGAAGGCCGATGGCGACGGCTCCGGCGGCGATGATGAATCGGCTACCGTTGTCCCCGACCAACGTTTCCATCATGGGCTGAACTCCTTTTACCGGTCGAATTGCAACATTTGACGGCTTTTTTCGGGCCGGGACAAGGTTGCGATCGACATTCCCTGTGAATTGACCGCCACGCTTCCGTCGAGACGCTTTCTGCTGTTATCTCTGATTGTTAAAGATGATTCCAGTTCGACGAAGCGGCTGCGGCACCCGGTGGTCGCGAAGCCTCGGCGGATGCTGGCGACTGCATAGGACCTTAAACCGGGACGGTTTTGGGGATAAATTACGCAGCATTTCAACGGATTACGGTAGCCCTTGAGCGTCCGCGGGATGCGCGCAACGTCAAGTCAGCGGGGTGCCGATGTAGCGGCGGGCGTCCGCCAGCAGGTGAGGACCCGATGACGAAATTGCGGCAGTCAGGTGATTACCAGATGCCGGTCGTTGACCGGGGCGTTCGGCCGGGTACCGTGTTCAGGATCATCGTGCTGGCGATCGTGCTGACCGCGTCCGCTGCTGCCTTCGTCGTCTTCAAGAACCAACTCGAGAACGAAATCGTCCTCGGCATTCTTGGCGTGCTGGCGATGGTCGGGATATTCTTCCTGGTTTCGTCGGTGATCGGCTTCATCGAGGTCATGCCGCAGTCGCGGCCGGATGAACTGGCGCGCGCCTTTCTCGACGCCCACGAGGATGGCACCGTGGTGACCGATCGCAAGGGGCGCATCGTCTATGCGAATGCGGCTTATGGGGCTTTGACCGGAGCAAAAGGCGCTGCCGGCATCCAATCGCTGGAGACCATTCTGTCGCGCAACAGGGAGGCGACCGAGGCGATCTACCGGCTGACCAACGGCCTGCACGAAGGCAAGCAGGGGCACGAGGAATTCCGACTCCTCAAACCTCTGGCGAATGGCGCAATGACCGGATCGGGAGCGCATTGGTTTCGCCTGAAGGCGCGCGTGCTGCCGTTGGAGGACGCCAACAGCAACCCGCTCTATCTGTGGCAGATTGCCGACATTACGGCCGAGCGCGACGACCAGGAGCGCTTTTTCAAGGAACTGCAGAACGCCATCGACTATCTGGATCACGCTCCGGCCGGCTTTTTCTCGGCCGGGCGCAAGGGCGAAATCTTCTATATCAACGCCACGCTTGCCGATTGGCTCGGGATCGATCTCACCAAGTTCCAACCGGGGTCGATCAGCATCGCCGATCTCGTCGCGGGCGAGGGGCTTACGCTCATCCAGTCGGTGCAGGCCGAGCCCGGTCTCAAGAAGACCAAGGTCCTGGATCTCGACCTGCGCAAGGGGAACGGCCAGAGCCTGCCGGTAAGGCTGATCCACCGGGTTTCCTCGACGCGCGACGGTGCGCCGGGCGAGAGCCGGACGATCGTCATGTCCCGCGAGGGCGACGACAGCGATCAATCGGCATCGAACGCGGCGATGCGGTTCACGCGATTCTTCAACAACACGCCGATGGCCATCGCCTCGGTGGACGGCGCCGGGCGGATCCTCAGAACCAACGCTCCGTTCCTGAAGCTCTTCGCCGGGCTCGTCTCGCAGGACGACGTCGAGCGCGGCATAACGATCGACGCCGTCCTGCACGATTCCGAGCGGACCCAGCTCGGAGAGGCGCTCGCCGCCGCGAAGGACCGGCAGGGCGACATCGCGCCGATCGATTCGCTGCACCCGGCGGATGAAGGACGCCACTTCCGCTTCTACGTGAATGCCGTCATCGACCAGAGCGACCAGGCGCCGGAGGAGGCGGCGATCGTCTATGCGCTGGAGATCACCGAGCAGAAGGCGCTCGAGAACCAGATGGCACAGACGCAGAAGATGAATGCGGTGGGGACGCTCGCCGGCGGCATTGCGCATGATTTCAACAACGTGCTGACGGCCATATTGCTTTCTGCCGACCATCTGCTCCTCTCGGCGCGGCCGGCCGACGCGACCTTCGCCGATCTGATGGAAATCAAGCGGAACGCCAACCGCGCCGCAGTGCTGGTGCGGCAATTGCTCGCCTTCTCGCGCAAGCAGACCATGCGGCCGACCGTCCTCAACCTCACCGACGTCATCGGCGATCTACGCATGCTGGTCGACCGGATGACGGGCACCAATGTCAAGGTGGAGGTCGATTATGGCCGCGACCTCTGGCCGGTGAAGACCGATCTCGGCCAGTTCGAGCAGGTGCTGCTGAACCTCGCCGTCAATGCCCGCGATGCCATGCCCGAGGGTGGGACTATCACCTTGCGGACGCGAAACCTGCCGGCGAGCGAAGTCGCCGCGCTCGGACGCCGCGAACTGCCGGAAGACGACTTCGTGACGGTGGAAGTCTCCGACCAGGGCACCGGGATTCCGGCGGAGATCATGGACAAGATCTTCGAGCCTTTCTTCACGACGAAGGAGGTCGGCAAGGGCACGGGCCTCGGTCTGTCGATGGTCTATGGGATCGTCAAGCAGTCGGGCGGCTACATCTATCCCGAGTCGGAAGTCGGCAAGGGCACGACTTTCCGCATCCTATTGCCGCGCCATGAGGAAATCGCCGAAGCGCGTGAGGAGGCTATCCCCGGTGAAGCGACTGCCGCGGTCGCGCCGGCACCGGCAAGCGAAGCAGGCGCCGCGCCGGCTGCACAGGCGGAGCCTGCGGACCTCACCGGTGACTCTGCCGTCGTGCTGCTCGTCGAGGACGAGGAGGCGGTCCGTCGCGGCGGCAAGCGGATGCTCGAAACCCGCGGTTATACGGTGCATGAGGCCGGATCGGGCGTCGAGGCGCTGGAAATCATGGACGAACTCGACGGAGCGGTCGATATCGTCGTTTCGGACGTGGTGATGCCGGAGATGGACGGACCGACGCTGTTGCGCGAGTTGCGGAAGAAATACCCGAACCTCAAGTTCATCTTCGTCTCGGGCTATGCGGAGGATGCATTTGCCCGCAACCTGCCGGCCGATGCCAAGTTCGGCTTCCTGCCGAAGCCGTTCTCGCTGAAGCAACTGGCAGTGGCCGTCCGTGAAATGCTCGATTCCTGAGAATTTGCCAGGCCCGACGCCTGCGGGCGCCGGGCGCTGACTTCTTCTATTTCGCCTGGCTGGCCGCCAATGCGACGGAGATCTCGGCCGCCAGGCGCGCGTTGTTTTCGACCAGCGCAATATTGGTTTCGAGGCTCCGGCCCTCAGTCATATGGTAGAGATTGTCGAGCAGATAGGGGGTCACCGCCTTGCCGGTGATCTCGTCGCTCGCCGCATTGTCCAGAGCGCGCGCGATGTAGATTTCCATCTCCTCGCGCGGAATCTCGTTTTCTTCCGGGACCGGATTGGCGACCAGCAAGCCGCCGTCGATGCCGAGCAATTCGCGCATCCGCTGGAAATTGGCGATAGCTGCCGGGCTGTTCAGCATCAGCGGGCTCCTGATGCCGGAATCGCGCGACCAGAAGGCGGGGAAGGTCTCGCTGTCATAGGTGACGACCGGGACGCCCCTGGTTTCCAGCACTTCCAGCGTCTTCGGAATGTCGAGAATGGCCTTGGCGCCGGCGCAAACGACGATCACCCCGGTTCGGGCAAGCTCGTCCAGATCGGCGGAAATGTCGAAGCTCTGTTCGGCGCCGCGATGGACGCCGCCGATGCCGCCGGTCGCAAAGACGCTGATGCCGGCGCGGGCGGCCGCGATCATCGTCGCGGCGACCGTCGTAGCCCCGGTGCGGCGTTCGGCGAGGGCGAAGGCGAGGTCGGCGCGCGACAGCTTCATTGCACCCTCGGTTCTCGCAAGGGCCTCAAGCTTCGCATCATCGAGGCCGACATGAAGAACGCCGTGAATCACCGCGATCGTGGCAGGAATGGCTCCCTGGTCGCGGATGATCGCCTCGACACTGCGCGCCATCGCGAGGTTGCCCGGATAGGGCATGCCATGCGTGATGATCGTCGATTCCAGCGCCACGATGGGCGCACCGCGCGCCTTGGCGGCGGCGACTTCATCGGAATACTCAATGGGCAGGAAGGGCGAGGAGGATTTTGTCATGGTCGTTCGCTTCTGATGACGGGAGCGTGAGGCGGGCGGGAGTGGCCGTGTACTTCCGCCTGGAATTCGGCTGCGGATTTCATGACAGCATTTGGGGCTCCGGCACAAGGGTCAGCACCCGCGCAAGATTGTCCGCCGACATCTCTTCGGCGGCAGCCAACGGCGAATGAAGCGTCAGGACGGCGGCGGCGATGCCGTGCCGGAGACAACCGGCTAGACCGATGCCGTCGAGCCTGGCGGCGAGAAAGCCCGAAGCCAGCGCGTCGCCGGCACCGGTCACGTCTGCAAGGGCGGGCAGGGCAGGTGGGGTGGCCAGGCAGGCACCCTCGCGGTCGAAGGCAACTGCAGCCTTGCCGCCGCGGGTGACCACGCCGGCGGCAAGGCCCGCCGACCGCAGCAGTGACGGCCATTCCTCTACGTCGGCGGCCTCGGCGCCGGTCAGCACCCTGGCCTCCGCGTCGTTCATGAAGAGCAAGTCGAGCCCGGCCAGACTTTGGCCGTACCGGACAACCTTGGCCGGCGAAACGGCGATGCCGGCAAGGATACGGTTCGTTCCGGCTGCCGCATCGATCAGCGCCGTCAGCGTCTCTTGTGGCAGATTGGCGTCCGTGAGCACGAGATCGCTCGCCGCGAGGACTTCGCGCGTCGCACGCTGCCGCAGCCGGCGCGGCGAGAACAACGCGTATAAATCCATGTCGGCAAGGGCGATCACAAGGTTGCCGTCCCGTTCGAGGATTGCCGTGTAGCTCGGTGTCTTGCGATCGAGAAAGATGAACGGGCAATCGATAACGCCGGCGGCGGCGGCCGCGGCTGCAACCAGGTCACCGGCCGGATCGCCGCCGCGCGGGCTGATCATCCGCACCCGATGACCCAGACGCGCGAGATTCCGGGCAGCGTTGAAACCGCCGCCTCCCGCCTCCTCGAACCAGGTTCCGGGATTGCTCGCTCCAGGCACCGTCGTGCCGCTGATACGGCCGCGCCGGTCGATATGGGCGCCGCCCAGAACGGTGATTTCCCGCTTCGTCATTCGAACACCTCTATCGGCGAATCGGCGCCATGGAGAGAAGCCGCACCGAGTTGCCGCGCAACCTGTGGAAATGAGGTACAATATCCCGTGAACAGGAATCGAACACTCAGGAGATATCTACTTTAATTCAAGAGTTTGAAGGAGCATTGCCAAAGTGGAACAAAACATGTACAAAATCTCCTGCGGCGGCTTCATTGCCTCGATAGCTCCAATAACCTAAAGGTGGACCCAATGGCACAAAACTCTTTGCGGCTCGTAGAGGACAAATCGGTGGACAAAAGCAAGGCACTTGAAGCGGCTCTTTCCCAGATCGAACGTTCGTTCGGCAAGGGATCGATCATGAAGCTCGGATCGAAGGACAGCGTCGTCGAGATCGAAACCGTCTCGACCGGGTCGCTCGGCCTCGATATTGCGCTCGGCATCGGTGGCCTGCCGAAAGGCCGCATCATCGAGATTTACGGACCGGAAAGCTCGGGCAAGACGACCTTGGCGCTGCAGACAGTCGCCGAGGCGCAGAAGAAGGGCGGCATCTGCGCCTTCGTCGACGCCGAACACGCGCTTGATCCGGTCTATGCACGCAAGCTCGGCGTCGACCTGGAAAACCTCCTGATCTCGCAGCCCGACACGGGCGAGCAGGCGCTCGAAATCACCGACACCCTGGTTCGCTCCGGCGCGATCGACGTGCTTGTCGTCGACTCGGTGGCCGCGCTTGTGCCGCGTGCCGAAATCGAAGGCGAGATGGGCGACAGTCTGCCGGGCATGCAGGCCCGCCTGATGAGCCAGGCGCTGCGCAAGCTGACCGCATCGATCTCCAAGTCCAACTGCATGGTGATCTTCATCAACCAGATCCGCATGAAGATCGGCGTGATGTTCGGCTCGCCGGAAACGACGACGGGCGGCAACGCACTGAAGTTCTACGCATCGGTCCGCCTCGACATCCGCCGTATCGGCTCGGTCAAGGAGCGCGAGGAGGTCGTCGGCAACCAGACCCGCGTTAAGGTGGTTAAGAACAAGATGGCGCCGCCCTTCAAGCAGGTTGAGTTCGACATCATGTATGGCGAAGGCGTTTCCAAGACCGGCGAACTGATCGACCTCGGCGTCAAGGCCGGGATTGTCGAGAAATCGGGCGCGTGGTTCTCCTACAACAGTCAACGTCTCGGCCAGGGCCGCGAGAACGCCAAGCTGTTCCTGCGCGACAATCCGGATCTTGCTCGCGAGATCGAGATGGCTTTGCGGCAGAACGCCGGGCTGATTGCCGACCGGTTCCTGGAGAATGGCGGGCCGGAGAGCGAAGGCGACGAAGCCGCCGACATGTAAGAGCCAGACGTTTCAGTTTGGATGCCCATCAACCGGCCATCGATCAGATCGGCCGGTTTTTGCTGCCGTCTGGACAGCATGATATGCGGAAGATAAAAGCCTGTGGTTCCGGTGACGGCGTCATCGGCGAGGCGGCTATGCGTGATAGACGCGGGGTTGAAGGAAAACGGCGCAAGGCGCGAAAAAACGCGTGGGTTGCAGCCGGCATGTGCACAGATAGGACGCAAGATGAGCGGCGTGAATGAAATCCGGTCGATGTTTCTCGACTATTTCCGCAAGAACGGTCACGAAATCGTGCCGTCCAGCCCTCTGGTGCCGCGCAACGACCCGACCTTGATGTTCACCAATGCTGGCATGGTGCAGTTCAAGAACGTCTTCACCGGCCTCGAGCAGCGCCCCTATTCGACCGCGGCGACGGCGCAGAAATGCGTGCGTGCCGGCGGCAAGCACAACGACCTCGACAATGTCGGCTATACGGCCCGGCACCATACCTTCTTCGAGATGCTCGGCAACTTTTCCTTCGGCGATTACTTCAAGGAACGTGCGATCGAGCTTGCCTGGAACCTGATCACCAAGGAATACGGCCTCGACTCCAAGCGCCTGCTCGTCACCGTCTATCACACCGATGATGAAGCCTTCGGCCTCTGGAAAAAGATCGCCGGCCTCAGCGACGACCGCATCATCCGTATCCCGACCAGCGACAACTTCTGGGCGATGGGCGATACCGGCCCCTGCGGTCCGTGCTCTGAAATCTTCTACGATCACGGCGAGCAGATCTGGGGTGGCCCTCCCGGCTCGGCCGAGGAAGACGGCGACCGCTTCATCGAGATCTGGAACCTCGTCTTCATGCAATACGAGCAGATCACCAAGGAAGAGCGGATCAACCTGCCGCGGCCGTCGATCGACACCGGCATGGGTCTGGAGCGCGTCGCCGCCGTGCTGCAGGGTCAGCACGACAATTATGATATCGATCTGTTCCGCGCGCTGATCGCGGCCTCCGAGGAGGCGACCGGTGTCAAGGCGGAGGGTGACCGCCGCGCGAGCCACCGCGTTATCGCCGACCACCTGCGGTCCTCCGCCTTCCTGATCGCCGATGGCGTGCTGCCCTCGAACGAGGGACGCGGCTATGTGCTGCGCCGCATCATGCGCCGCGCCATGCGTCATGCGCAGCTTCTTGGCGCGCAGGAGCCGCTGATGTGGAAGCTCCTGCCGGCGCTCGTCGGCCAGATGGGTCGCGCCTATCCGGAACTGGTGCGCGCCGAAGCGCTGATCTCCGAAACGTTGAAGCTCGAGGAAACCCGCTTCCGCAAGACGCTGGAGCGCGGCTTGGGCCTTCTGGCGGACGCTTCGGTGGGCCTTTCCGAAGGCGACCAGTTTGACGGCGAAACGGCCTTCAAGCTCTACGATACCTACGGCTTCCCGCTCGACCTGACGCAGGACGCGCTGCGTGCCAAGGGGATCACCGTCGATACGGATGCGTTTTCGGTGGCCATGGCGCGGCAGAAGGCGGAAGCCCGGGCCAACTGGGCCGGTTCCGGCGAAGCGGCCACCGAGACGATCTGGTTTGAACTCAAGGAAAAACACGGCGCCACCGATTTTCTCGGCTACGATACGGAATCGGCCGAGGGGGTGATCCAGGCGATCGTTCGCGACGGCGCCGTCGTCGAGTCCGCCACCAAGGGCGAGAGCGTCCAGCTAATTCTGAACCAGACACCCTTCTACGGAGAATCCGGCGGCCAGATGGGCGATACGGGCGTCATCGTCACCGAGACTGGGAAGGTCACAGTCACAGATACGCAGAAGCGCGGCGAAGGGCTGTTCGTCCATTACGGAACCGTCTCGGAAGGCGTCATGAAGACGGGCGAGGCGGCCGCGCTCACCGTCGATCATGCCCGCCGTTCGCGACTGCGCGCCAACCATTCGGCGACCCATCTGCTGCACGAGGCGCTGCGCGAGGTGCTTGGTACCCATGTGGCGCAGAAGGGCTCGCTCGTCGCGCCCGAGCGGCTGCGTTTCGACGTATCGCATCCGAAGCCGATGTCGGCGGAGGAACTGAAGGTCGTCGAGGAGATGGCGAACGAAATCATCGTCCAGAACACGCCCGTCACGACACGGCTGATGAGCGTGGACGATGCGATTGCCGAGGGCGCCATGGCGCTTTTTGGCGAAAAATACGGCGACGAGGTGCGCGTCGTGTCGATGGGTCAGGGGATTCGCGGTTCGAAGTCCAACCGGCCCTATTCAGTCGAACTCTGCGGCGGCACGCATGTCTCCGCGACCGGCGACATCGGCCTTGTGCGCGTCGTCTCGGAAAGTGCTGTCGGCGCCGGCGTGCGCCGCATCGAGGCGCTGACCGGCGAAGCCGCGCGAGCCTACCTCAACGAACAGGATGAGCGCGTCAAGACATTGGCATCGGCCCTGAAGGTCCAACCCGCCGATGTCCTCGGGCGGGTAGAGGCGCTTCTTGACGAGCGGCGCAAGCTTGAACGCGAACTCACCGAGGCGAAGAAGAAGCTCGCGCTCGTCGGCGGTGGCCAGAACGGCTCGGGCGACGCGGCCCGCGAGATCGGCGGCGTCCGGTTCCTCGGCAAGGTGGTTTCCGGCGTAGAGCCGAAGGACCTCAAGAGCCTTGCCGACGACGGCAAGAAGACGCTCGGATCCGGCGTCGTCGCTTTCGTCGGCGTGTCCGGTGATGGCAAGGCCAGTGCGGTGGTCGCCGTGACCGACGATCTCACGTCGAAGGTCAACGCCGTTGATCTGGTGCGTGTTGCCTCGGCCGCGCTCGGTGGCAAGGGCGGCGGCGGACGGCCCGACATGGCCCAGGCGGGCGGTCCGGACGGCGGGCGCGCTGCCGAAGCGATCGAGGCGGTCGCCATCGCGTTGGCTGGTTGAATGGCTTTGTCTTGAAGGACGAGAAAAGGGCGCTGCGGCGCCCTTTTTCATGCGCTCTTTTCGCTGCGGATGGTCTCGAGCGCCGCCGGGATCGAGCCGCGCATCAAGACACGCGGTGGACGCACGTGGTGTTGATAGAGGGCGCGGCGAACCTGCGTATTGGCACCGACGATGATGAAGCGCACGCCGATCCTCTCTGCCTTGCGCAACGTGCCTTCGATGATGTTGGCGGCGGTCGAATCCATGAAAGGGACTTCCGAGCAGTCGAGAATGAAGTTTCGGCGCTGGTCGGCGATCCGATCGAGCACCGCGGCAACGGTGGCTGCCGAGCCGAAGAAGAAGATGCCTGCGATCCGATAGATCACCGTTTCCGGATCATCGCCGATGACCGGGTGCTCTTCGTCGCTGTTCCCCGCTTGCAGCATCTCCAGCGGCTTCATTTCACCGACCGAGATGCTTTTCGCCATTCGATTGATGAACAGGATGGCGCCGAGCGCGACGCCGATCACGATCCCTTCTGTCAGTTCGCGAAAGACTACGACGAAAAAGGTTGCGAGCAGCACGACGGCATCACCGTAGGACGACCGCAAGAGCGCCATGAAAGCCGGCTTTTCGATCATGTTCCAGGCGACGACCGCAAGCACGCCGGCGAGGGAAGCGAGCGGGATATAGCTTGCGAGCGGTGCGGCAAGCAGCATGAAGAGCAGCAGAAAGACTGAATGCAGCATGCCGGAAACGGGGCTTGTGCCTCCGGCGCGAACATTGGTTGCCGTGCGGGCAATGGTCCCGGTGACGCAGATGCCGCCGAAGAGCGCCGAACACAGATTGGCTACCCCCTGGGCAATTAACTCCATGCTGGACCGATGTCTGCGTCCCGTCATGCCATCAGCGACCACGGCCGAAAGCAGTGACTCGATCGCGCCGAGAAGAGCCAACGAGACCGCATCCGGGAACACCGCAACGGCTTTTTCAAGTGAGAATGGCGGCAAGGTCGGAAGCGGCAGTCCCCGCGGAATACCGCCGAAGCGAGTGCCGATCGTGTCCGTCGGCAGGTGCAGGACGGCGACGACGACCGATGCGGCGCCGACGGCGATCAGCATTCCGGGCCAATGCGGCCGCAACCGGCGCAGCGCGAGAATGATGCCGACGGTCATGGTGGCGGTCAGCACCGCGGCCCGATTGACCGTATCGGCGGACCGGCCGAGTGCCACGATCTTTTCAACAATCGGCCCCGGTTCGCCGCCTGGTAATGTCAGCCCGAAAAGATCGCGCAGCTGGCTGGCAAAGATGATCACAGCAATCCCGGCCGTGAAGCCGACCGTGACGGGGTAGGGGATGAACTTGATGTACTGTCCGAGGCGCAAGTAGCCGGCCGCAACGAGCATGAGGCCGGCCGTCGCCGTCGCAAGCAACAGGCCGTCGATACCATGCCTGGCGCCGGTCGCAGCGACGAGAACGATGAAGGCACCGGCTGGACCGCCAATCTGGACCCGGCTGCCGCCGAGGAGCGAAACGAGAAATCCGCCGACAATTGCGGTGTAGAGGCCGCGGTCGGGGGTTACGCCGGAGGCGATGGCAATGGCCATCGAAAGCGGCAGGGCGACGATGGCGACGGTCAGGCCGGCCAAAGCGTCCGCTTTCAGCCTGGCGCTGCCGTATCCCTCGGCGAACACGCTCAGAGTTTTCGGGATAAGAGAATCGGACATCGGCGAACTTTCGAGATCCGCCACGTTGGCTGGATCGTACGTGCCGGCATTCTCAGCCTATCTGAGTCGCCATGCCGCACAAGCTGAGCGGGCAGCATTCAGGTCCGCAGGATTTGTCAAATCGATACGTGGTTTGAACGTGGTCGAGCGAAGCGCGAAAGGTTCGATATGACGGGCGGTGCTTGGGCGACATATGAGAAGCGGCTTCACCGCGTCTCGGCCTATATCTACGGGCATCTCGATGAGGAACTGGATCTCGATCGGCTGTCGGAGATCGCCTGTCTTTCGCCGCACCATTGGCACCGCATCTACAGGGCGGTGCATGGCGAAACCTTGGCGGCCACCGTCAAGCGATTGCGGCTGCAGCGGGCGGCGGCAGAACTCGTCCAGACCGGTCTTTCCGTCGAAGCGATTGCGCGACGCTCGGGCTACCCGAATGTTCAGTCCTTCAACCGCACCTTCAAGGCCGCCTATGACCTTCCGCCGGCGCGCTACAGGAAGGAGGGGAGCCACAAGGCCTTTGAAACCGCTTCCATGGAAGGAAATGCTGTCATGTACGATGTTGACTTGAGGACCATAGAGCCTCTGTTCCTGGCCGGTGTCGCCCATTCCGGTTCCTATATGGGTATCGGGGAGGCCTTCGAAACGCTTTACGCCACCCTATTCGAGCGGAACCTGTTCCGGCCGGACATGGAGATGATCGGAATCTACCTGGATGACGCGGAACTGGTGAAAACGGACAAGCTCCGATCCTTCGCCTGCGTAACGGTAAACGGTCAGCAGGCGGCCGAGGCGCCGCTTACGCGCAAAGGATCGACGGCGGGCACTATGCCGTGCTGCGGCACAGGGGGCCCTATGCCGACATGCCGAGGGCCTATCAATGGCTTATGGGACCTGGCTGCCGAATTCCGGCCGTGAAATCCGCGACAGCATCATGTTCGAGAAGTATCTGAACAACCCGCGCGAAGTGGCCCCGACCGAGCTGCTCACGGAAATCTATCTGCCGCTCAAGTGATGCGGCCTCGTTTCATTTCGACGCTTCAAATACGAAACCCGGCACAAGGCCGGGTTTCGCAGTTGGGGGGCTGTTGGGCTGACCGCTTAAGCGGTCATTGCCTTCTTGAGGTTCTCGTCGATCTTGTCGAGGAAGCCGGTGGTCGAGAGCCACGGCTGGTCGGGACCGATCAGCAGCGCCAGGTCCTTGGTCATGAAGCCGGCTTCGACCGTTTCGACGCAGACGCGTTCCAGCGTCTCGGAGAACTTGGCGAGCTCGGCATTGCCGTCGAGCTTGGCGCGGTGGGCAAGGCCGCGGGTCCAGGCGAAGATCGAGGCGATCGAGTTGGTCGAGGTTTCCTCGCCCTTCTGGTGCTGGCGGTAGTGGCGGGTTACCGTGCCGTGTGCGGCTTCGGCTTCGACCGTCTTGCCGTCCGGCGTCATCAGCACCGAGGTCATCAGGCCGAGCGAGCCGAAGCCCTGAGCGACGATGTCCGACTGCACGTCGCCGTCATAATTCTTGCAGGCCCAGACGTAGCCGCCGGACCACTTGAGCGCCGAGGCGACCATGTCGTCGATCAGGCGGTGTTCGTACCAGAGCTTGGCGGCCTTGAACTCTTCGGCGAATTCCTCGTCGAACACCTTCTGGAAGATGTCCTTGAAGCGGCCGTCATAGACCTTGAGGATAGTGTTCTTTGTCGAGAGGTAGACCGGAACCTTGCGCTGCAAGCCGTAGTTGAACGAGGCGCGGGCGAATTCGGTGATCGAATCGTCGAGGTTGTACATGCCCATGGCAACGCCGGCCGACGGTGCGTCGAAGACGTCGTATTCGATTTCCTTGCCGTCTTCGCCGACGAACTTCATCGTCAGCTTGCCTTTGCCCGGGAACTTGAAATCGGTGGCGCGGTACTGGTCGCCGAAGGCGTGGCGACCGACGATGATCGGCTTGGTCCAGCCGGGTACGAGGCGCGGCACGTTCTTGCAGATGATCGGCTCGCGGAAGATGACGCCGCCGAGGATGTTGCGGATCGTGCCGTTCGGCGACTTCCACATTTTCCTCAGATTGAATTCCTCGACGCGTGCTTCATCCGGCGTGATCGTCGCGCATTTGACGCCGACGCCGTGCTTCTTGATGGCGTTCGCGGCATCGATCGTCACCTGGTCTTCGGTCGCATCGCGGTTCTCGACGCTGAGATCGTAATATTCGAGATCAAGATCGAGATAGGGGTGGATCAGCTTGTCCTTGATGAACTGCCAGATGATGCGGGTCATCTCATCGCCGTCGAGCTCAACGACCGGATTGGCGACCTTGATCTTTGCCATGAATATGCCTCGTGCTTTCTGAGACGCCGTGGCCGACGCCCCTGCGGTGGAAAAATCCACAGCCCTATAGCACTGTGGACCGGCAAGGCAAAGCATAGTTGGCCGAAACTTTGGGTGCAGCAGGGGCGTCGCCAACTTTGGTGTTCCGGCTTTAATTTCGACGGTTTTTGTGCGAGGGAAGCGGCGAATAGAGTCAAGGGATCATAATGGCAGGCACTAACAGCGAGCGCGAACTTTTGACGGAGGGTCCGGCGATCATTCTCGCTTATCCGCAGCTGGGTGAGAACATCGGCATGGTTGCTCGCGCCATGGCGAATTTCGGCCTGTCGGAACTGCGGATCGTCAATCCGCGCGATGGCTGGCCGAATGAAAAGGCGCGTTCGGCCGCCAGCCGCGCCGATCATGTCATCGACGGGGCCAAACTCTATAACACGCTCGAGGAGGCGATCGCCGACCTCAACTTCGTCTACGCCACCACAGCCCGCGATCGGGATGGCTACAAGCCCGTCCGCTCGCCGATCGTTGCTGCCCGTTCGCTCCGCGAGCGCTTCAAGACCGGAGAGGCGGTCGGCATCATATTCGGCCGCGAGCGCACGGGGCTGACCAATGAGGAAGTGGCGCTCGCAGACGAGATCGTAACCTTCCCGGTCAATCCCGCTTTCGCCTCGCTCAATCTTGCCCAAGCCGTACTGTTGATGTCCTATGAGTGGATGAAGACCGGCATGGAGTCCGAGGACGAGACTTCGTTCCAGGCGATCGAGCAGCGGCCGGCCACGAAGGAACATCTTCAGGGGCTGTTCGACCATCTCGAGGGGGCGCTCGAGGCACGCAACTATTTTCGCTCCGCCGATAAAAAGCCGAAATTGGTGGAAAATCTCCGCGCTGTTCTGACAAGGCCATCCTTCAGCGAGTCCGAAATCCAGGTGCTGCGCGGCGTCATCTCATCGCTCGACCGGTTCACGCGCGAAAACCCGCGTGGCTCGGGCGCGCCGGCCGGCAGCAGGAAAGTGCAAGGCGACGGTGACGACGACTGAGCTGAAACCCATCCTCGTCTTCGATAGCGGCATCGGCGGTCTGACGGTGCTGCGCGAGGCGCGCGTGCTAATGCCGGAGCGGCACTTCATCTATGTCGCCGACGATGCCGGCTTTCCCTATGGCGGCTGGGAGGAGGGGGCGCTAAAGGAGCGGGTGATCGCGCTCTTCGGCGACTTGCTCAGAGAGCACGATCCGGAAATCTGCATCATAGCCTGCAATACGGCCTTCACACTGGTCGGAGCGGATTTGCGTGGCGCCTATCCGCAAATGACCTTCGTCGGCACGGTACCGGCAATCAAGCCGGCGGCCGAACGGACACGTTCAGGTCTCGTCTCTGTTCTGGCAACGCCCGGTACGGTGAAACGCGCCTATACGCGTGATCTCATCCAGTCCTTCGCCTCGCAGTGTCACGTGCGTCTCGTCGGCTCGGAGAAGCTGGCACGCATGGCGGAAGCCTATATCCGCGGCGATAAGCTGGAGGACGAGGCCGTGCTGGCGGAGATCGCCCCCTGCTTTGTCGAGATGGACGGCCGGAAGACCGACATCGTCGTGCTCGCCTGCACGCATTATCCGTTCATGGCGAACGTCTTCCGGCGGCTGGCGCCCTGGCCGGTCGATTGGCTGGATCCAGCCGAGGCAATCGCGCGGCGGGCGCGTTCGCTCGTGCCGTTGCCGAACGGTTTCGCACCGTTGAACGGCGAGGATCCGGCGATCTTCACCTCCGGCACGCCGAATTTCGCAACGCGACGGTTGATGCAAGGGTTTGGGCTCACCGTGCATTCCGCATGAGCGTCAGAACGCTGTCGGCAGGATGAAAGCGGCGACTGCAAGGACGATAGCGATCGCAAGGGCGAGGCTGATCCAGGAGCGCCGCGCTTCCGCCCGCGAAATGACGCAGTAAGGGCGCTTGCCCGCCTCGCGCAATTGCCTGTCGAACTGAAAGTGGTTCTCGGTTTCGTACTGGGACATCAGCTTCTTCACATCCTATCTGGGCCCTGTCATCAGGCGACCCTCATTTGACATAGGAGCGAATCTATCCGCTTTCAACTTTTGCGCGCTTTTTTCAACGAAGCAATTTCTGCTAACTCCCTAGCGTATTCCTGTGAGTTGTCTGAATGGCTGTCCTGACCGGGGCCAAAACCGTGCTAGGTGTCGCTGGTTTGACGATCCCGGCGGATCGCGAATCAATCCGTGCGAAGAGGTGGGAATGAAAGTCGGCATCGACATGGGAACGACGTCCGAAGGGACCTCGGCCTCGCTCGATATCGAAGAGCTTCTGGCGACGCGTCTCCTAGTGCAGGGCAATTCCGGCTCCGGTAAGTCGCACCTGTTGCGCCGCTTGCTCGAGCAGTCCGCGACCTGGGTGCAGCAGTGCATCATCGATCCGGAAGGCGATTTCGTGACCCTTGCCGACAAGTTCGGCCATGTGGTGGTCGAGGGTGAGCGTACGGATGCGGAATTGATCGGCATCGCCACGCGCATCCGCCAGCATCGCGTCTCCTGCGTCCTTTCGCTTGAAGGACTCGACATCGAGCAGCAGATGCGCAGCGCCGGCGTGTTCCTGAATGCGATGTTCGATGCGGATCGCGAATATTGGTATCCGGTTCTGGTCGTCGTCGACGAGGCGCAGATGTTCGCGCCTTCCGTCGGTGGCGACGTGACGGAAGAGGCGCGCAAGGTGTCGCTCGGGGCGATGACCAACCTGATGTGCCGCGGCCGCAAACGCGGGCTGGCCGGGGTCATCGCCACGCAGCGCCTAGCGAAGCTTGCCAAGAATGTCGCGGCGGAAGCGTCGAACTTCCTGATGGGGCGCACCTTCCTCGATATCGATATGCAGCGCGCCGCCGATTTGCTCGGCATGGACCGGCGCACCGCCGAAATGTTCCGCGACCTGAAGCGCGGCTCCTTCGTGGCGCTCGGCCCGGCCCTTTCCCGTCGACCGCTGAAGGTCACCATCGGAGCGGTCGAGACTTCGGCGCGCTCGACGAGCCCGAAGCTGATGCCGCTGCCGGAGGCGCCGCAGGACGTCGAGGAGCTGATCTTCACGCCCGATCCGGAAGAATTGAGCCGGCCGATCGTTCGCCGCGCAGCGCCGCAGCCGCGTCCGGCAAGCGATATTCTCGCGGAATTGTCGCGGCCGCGGCCGGAACCTGGGACACCGGTCGAATCGAAACCCGCCCAGCCGGAACTCTCCGTCGAGGAGCGGGAGGCGTTGCTCGATGGCGTGTTCGGCGAGATTCTTGCAAACCCGGAAGCGGCATTCCGGCCAGACGCCGAGCTGTACCAGGATTTCCTTGTTCGCTGCCGGATTCGCCGCGTGCCCGGGTCTGCGCCGTCACTTAGTGCTTTTCGTCGCAAGATGGCCGTGGCGCGGTCTGGAGTCGATGCCGAAACGGCGGCGACCGAAAGCTGGGCATCGGCTCTCCGGCTCGCCGATCGGGTGACGGAGGACCTGCAGGGCGTGTTCCTGATGATGGCGCAGGCGGCGGTGCGTGGCTCGCCATGCCCTTCTGACGCGATGATCGCGCGCGCTTACGGCACGCATTCCGCCCGGCGGGCGCGACGGTTGCTGGGCTATTTTGAAGAGCAGGGGCTGATCGTCGTGCATGCGGATTTTGCTGGCAAACGAATCGTCGCTTTCCCTGACCTCGGCAAAGAGACCCGTCCGGGTGATGCGAATGCGCCGGATGCCGGCATGTCGGAGCGCGCGGCCGCGGAGTGATTTTTCTCGGAAGGGGATTGGCGGAAATCCCTGCGTTTCTTGCGTAAATCCGTTTGACAATTCCCCGCCCAGTGCGTAAAGACCCGCCCAACGCCGGGCAGCGATGCCCGGTGTTTCATTTGACATGTCCCGTGGTTTCTCCGGCAGCGTGATCGTGAGAAGCCTGTCAGAACTCCCAAAATGAGTTCAGAGGAGGGCGTGTTTCCTTGATCCGGCTTGGCAACAAACCGGTGTAACCGATTGAAAGGAAATGCGATGAGCAAGCGCGAATCGTCCAAGTACAAAATTGACCGCCGGATGGGCGAAAACATCTGGGGCCGTCCGAAGTCCCCGGTCAACCGTCGTGAATACGGCCCGGGTCAGCATGGCCAGCGCCGCAAGTCCAAGCTCTCTGACTTCGGCGTGCAGCTGCGCGCCAAGCAGAAGCTGAAGGGCTACTACGGCGACATCCGCGAAAAGCAGTTCCGCGCGATCTTCGCAGAAGCTTCCCGCCGCAAGGGCGACACCCCGGAAAACCTGATCGGCCTGCTCGAGTCGCGCCTCGACGCGATCGTCTACCGCGCCAAGTTCGTTCCGACCGTCTTTGCCGCCCGCCAGTTCGTCAACCACGGCCACGTCAAGGTCAACGGCGTTCGCGTCAACATCGGTTCCTACCGTTGCAAGCCGGGCGACGTCATCGAAGTCAAGGACAAGTCGAAGCAGCTGGTTTCGGTCCTCGAATCGGTCCAACTCGCTGAGCGCGACGTTCCGGACTATATCGAAGCCGATCACAACAAGATGGTCGCGACCTTCGTCCGCGTTCCGGCTCTGACCGACGTTCCCTATCCGGTCGTCATGGAGCCGCACCTGGTCGTCGAATTCTATTCGCGTTAATCCGGGCTCGGCCTCGTGAATTCGAAAACCGCCCGGAGACGGGCGGTTTTTTTGTAGAAATTTGCCGGAGCGACCCAGATCGAGGAGTGCCGCATGCCGGAGCAGAAAGCGCCTCAGGATCTGCAACAGATCCTTGACGACATCTATCGCGAGCTGACGCCGCGGCTGGGCGAAGGCAAGGTTGCCGACTATATTCCCCAGCTTGCCCGCATAAATCCCCAGCATTTCGGCATGGCGATCGTCACGACGGACGGCGAGGTGCATCGGGTCGGCGATGCGGAAGTACCGTTCTCGATCCAGAGCATTTCGAAGGTCTTCACGCTGACGCTGGCGCTCGGCAAGCATGGCGAAAATATCTGGCATCGTGTCGGGCGCGAACCGTCGGGGTCGGCCTTCAACTCGATCGTGCAGCTGGAGCATGAGGGCGGAAAACCGCGCAACCCCTTCATCAATGCGGGGGCGATCACGATCAGCGACCTCATTCTCGCCGGCCACACGCCGAGGGAGCTGATCGGCGAGATCGTGCGCTTCGTCCGTTACTTGGCCGACGACGAGAATATCGTCATCGACCACGAGGTGGCCCGTTCCGAGACGGCCACCGGCTTCCGCAATTTCGCCCTTGCCAGTTTCATGCGGTCCTTCGGACGGCTCGATCACCCGGTCGAGCATGTGCTCGGCGTCTATTTCCATCACTGCGCGCTCGCCATGACCTGCAGTCAGCTTGCCAAGGCGGGCCTGTTTCTGGCGGCGGGCGGCACCAACCCGTTGACCGGCCATTCCGTCGTATCGCGCCTGCGGGCCCGGCGCATCAATGCGCTGATGCTCACCTGCGGCCATTACGACGGATCCGGTGACTTTGCCTATCGCGTCGGTCTGCCCGGCAAGAGCGGCGTCGGCGGCGGCATCATGGCGGTTGCGCCCGGCAAAGCCTCGATTGCGGTCTGGTCGCCAGGCCTCAACGAGAACGGCAATTCGCTTTTGGGCTCGCTGGCGCTCGAGATGCTCGCGGCCCGTACCGGCTGGTCGGTATTTGGGTCGTGACGAAGGAGCGGTTTCCCGTTTTTCCTTGATCTTCCCGACTGGACGGGGCAAGTGCTGGTGGAGACCGTTGGGCGCTGCATTGCGCCCGCAGATTCCGAGATTGCCCCCATGGAATTCTCACTATCGTCCGAGCGCGAGATAATGGACGCTGCTCCCAATGCGGAAGATGCCGTAGACACCGGTGCTCATCCGCTGTTCGCGCGGATGCCGACTTCCGTCTCTTTCAACAAGCTGAGGAAGCGCTTGCTGCGCCAGGTGCGTCAGGCTTTCGACGATTTCGGCATGCTCAAAGGGTCGAGGCGTTGGCTTGTCGGCGTTTCCGGCGGCAAGGACAGCTACAGCTTGCTGGCGCTGCTGATGGATCTGCAGTGGCGGGGGCTTCTGCCGGTCGAGCTCATCGCCTGCAATCTCGACCAGGGCCAGCCGAACTTTCCGAAACACATCCTGCCGGACTATCTCGCCTCAATCGGCGTGAGGCACCGGATCGAATATCGCGATACCTATTCGATCGTGAAGGAGAAGGTGCCGACGGGCGCGACCTATTGTTCGCTCTGTTCCAGGCTGAGACGCGGCAATCTCTATCGCGTCGCGCGGGAAGAAGGATGCGACGCCTTGGTGCTCGGGCACCATCGCGAGGACATTCTCGAAACCTTCTTCATGAACCTCTTCCATGGCGGACGGCTGGCGTCGATGCCGGCGAAGCTTCTCAATGACGAGGGCGATTTGACGGTCTTGCGGCCGCTTGCCTATGCGGCAGAGGACGATCTCTCGAAATTCGCCGCGGCGATGGAATTCCCGATCATCCCGTGCGATCTCTGCGGCTCGCAGGACGGTCTCGAGCGTAATGCCATGAAGGCGATGCTTGCCGACATCGAGCGGCGCATGCCTGGCCGCAAAGACACGATGCTGCGCGCCCTCGGCCATGTGAACCCGTCGCACCTGCTCGATCCGAAGCTTTTCGATTTCCAGTCCCTTTCTCCGGAGCCCAAAGAATGAGCCAGCCCGTCGATATCGCCGCCCTTGCCAATCTTCTGCAGGAGGCGGCGGTCAAGGAAATCCTGCCTCGCTTCCGGAATCTAGAATCGGGCGATGTGCGGACGAAGTCCGAGGCGATCGATCTGGTGACGGAGGGCGACGAGGCCGCCGAGAGGCTGATCAAGGCGAAGATCGATACGATCGCGCCGGGCGCAGTCTTCATCGGCGAGGAGTCGGTCGCGGCCGACCCCGCTCTCCTCGACAAGCTGGCGGATGCCGATCTTGCCATCGTCGTGGATCCGATCGACGGCACCTTCAACTTCGCCGCCGGCCTGCCGCTCTTCGGGGTGATGGCGAGCGTCGTCGCCAACGGCGAGACCGTTGCGGGCATCATCTACGATCCGCTCGGCAATGATTGGGTGATTGCCGAGAAAGGTTCCGGCGCCTGGATGTGCCGCCCGAACGGGTCGCAGGAGAGACTGTCGGTCACCGCCGGCGTGCCGCTTGGCAGCATGGTCGGCGGCGCTTCGACGGCATTCTACCAGGAAGCTGACCGCCGGGTCGTCATGGGCAATTTGGCCAAGGTGAGGATCGCCACGAGCTATCGCTGCGCCGCGCATGAGTATCGCATCTTCGCAGCCGGCCATCTGCACTTCCTGATGTACCAGAAGCTCATGCCGTGGGATCACCTCGCAGGCACGCTGATCGCTGAAGAGGCCGGCGCCTATGCGGCCCGCTTCGATGGATCGCGTTATCTGCCGGCCCACACCAATGGCGGGCTGCTTCTCGCCACCGACAAGGAAAGCTGGGAGGCGCTGCGCCGCGAGGTTTTCACCGTTTGATCAAGGACGCTACAGACGTCACAATAGAGAAAGCCCGCCCGGATCGCCGAGCGGGCTTTGTTGTTACATATGTCCGCCACCGTGATCGCCACCTGCGGCCTGGTCGCCCGGATGCGTGAAGAGTTTTCCTTTTTCCGCCCAGAGCGTAGCGGCAATGGTCAGAATTCCGAAAAGCGCGAAGCCGCCGAACAAGGGCTGCAGCGTTCCGTTGAAAAGTTGGCCGACGGCGCTGCCGATGAGGGCGCCGGCGGTCGTCGAGATGAAGCCGGTAATTGCCGTTGCCGTGCCGGCGAGATGTCCCATCGGCTCGAGGCTGATGGCGGTGAAGTTGGTGGCGATCACGGCAAAAAACATCAGCAGCACGGAGAACATCACGTAGCTGACGACGAAGGCCGGCGTGCCGGCCAGCGACAGCGCGTAACCCGCGGCTGCAAGCAGCGTGAACAGGATCAGCGCGGCATGCGAGATGCGGCGCATGCCGAAGCTGCGGACGAAGAAGCCATTGGCAAAGTTCGCGACCGCGATGCCGCCGGCCGTTCCGGCAAAGGCGATCGGCAGCCAGTCGGCGAGACCGTAAATTTCGCCGAAGACCTGCTGCACGCTGACGATGTAGGCGCAGATGACCGCCGTGAACAGCGTCAGGCCGATCATGTAACCGCAGGTGATCCGGTTCGTCAGGACCGTGCGGAAGCCTGAAAGGATTGCGCCGACGGAGAGCGGCAGGCGCTCCTCGGCCGGGAGCGACTCCGACATGCGTGTCAGTGCCAAAAGGAAAAGAACGAGGCCGATCACGCCGATCAGAATGAAGATCCAGTGCCAATCGGCATAGACGATGACCACCTGTCCGAGCGACGGAGCGACGATCGGCACGATCATGAAGACGATCATCACATAGGACATGACGCGCGCCATCTCGCGACCGCCGAAGCAGTCGCGGACGACCGCCATGGTGGTGATGCGCACCGCCGCGGCGCCGATGCCCTGGATGAAGCGCAGCACGAGTAGCGCTTCGAAGCTTGTCGCCTGCGAGGCGGCAAAGCTCGAGACGGTGAAGAAGGCCAAGCCGCCGAGCAGCACCACACGGCGGCCGAAGGCATCCGAAAGGCTGCCGAAGAAAATCTGCGAAAAACCGAATCCAAGGAAAAAGATGCCGATGACGAGCTGCGCGTCGTTGGCATTGGCAACGTCGAAGGACTGACCGATGCTGGAAAGCGCCGGCAGCATGCTGTCGATTGCGAGCGCCACGCTTGCCGTCATCACGGCAATCGTCACGATGAATTCGACCAGGCCCATGCCGATACGAGCCGCACCGGAAACCGGGTTGGTATCTTCCGGTTGTTGTCGGGCGTTGAGGGTGTCTTCTAAGATTGAAGTCATTGGAATATCCACAATAGGCAGATTTGGGAGGAACAATCCGACCGTCGTGCCACACCGGGCATCCGGCTAGCCGGCGGGATTGTGCGGTTTGAAAAGCCGGCCGCCCTCTGCAATGAGCACGAAGAGGAGCGCAAGAACGCCGACCGTAAAGAAGCCGACGGAAAGTGGTGTCACGGTGCCGTCGAAGGCCTGGCCGATGAAGGCACCGATGACGCCACCGGTGATCGTCTGCACGAAGCCGAGGACCGATGAGGCGGTACCGGCCACATGCCCGAGCGGCTCCATGGCCATGGCATTGAAATTGGCAAAGATTACCCCGAACTGGAACATTGCCGCGGCGTAGAGGACCACGAAGATCGGCAGCGGCAGCGGTCCCGCGAGCGATGCGCCCATCCAGACGAAGCTCGCCAAGGTGAAGCCGAGAAGGGCGGCATGTGAGAGTGCCCGCATGCCGAACCGCTGCACGAGACGCGAATTGGTGAAGGACGCGACCGCCATGAGGCCGGCAAAGGCCGCGAAGACGACCGGGAACCACACGCCGAGACCGTAAATGCCGACGAGGACCTGCTGTGCCGAATTGATGAAGCCGAAGAGCGCGCCGAAGATCACGGACGTTGCCAGCGTATAGAAAAGGGCGATTCGGTTCGTCACGACGATACGAAAGCCGTCCAGAATCGCAGACGCCGTGAATGGGCGCCGGTTCTCAGGGGCGAGAGTCTCCCGCAGGCGCACGGCGACAGGCGCCGTGACGGCAAGCGCGTAGAACGCGATCACGACGAAGATCATGTGCCATTCTGCAAAAATCATGATCAATTGACCGATGCTCGGAGCGATGACCGGGACGATCATGAACACCATCATGACCAGCGACATGATCTCCGCCATCTGGCGTCCGCCATAGATGTCCCGGACGACCGACACGGTCACGACGCGAATGGCAGCCGCGCCGACGCCCTGAACGAAGCGGAAGAACAGCAGCGCCGCGAATGTCGGCACGAAGACAATCGCGATCGCGCTCAGGGCATAGAGCGCCAGGCCGCCGAGGAGCGGCGCCTTCCGTCCGAGGCGGTCGGAAAGCGGTCCGAAGAAAAGCTGCGCAAACCCCATGCCGAACAGATAGGCGGACAGGATATATTGGCGATCGTTTTCGTTGGTGACGCCGAGGCTTGCACCAATCTCCTGGAGGCCCGGGAGCATGATGTCGATGGAAATCGCGTTGATGGACATCAGCATCGCCATCAGGGCGATGAACTGGCTCTTGCTGAGGCCGGAAAGCATGGCCGCTTGATCTATCGGTTTTGTCATTTCGTGAATCCCGCTGACCGTCCGCTCGGCGTCCGGCACAGAATGCGCCGCCGGTATGCAGGCGCAGAGTTCTTCAATGCATTGATCTGTCTGTAAAAATTCAGTCCTAGGTCGAGCCTGCACCGACCTCGATGCTATGAATAGGCGGGTTGCGAGCGTGCGCACCAGGGCAACGGCTGCATCGATCGCCCCGTGGGGCGGTCGAAAATCTGCTGGTGCGCAGCCGTAGGCGACCCATCCGGAGCCGGTGAATTTCGCCGCCTGCTCAAGGAGTGCATCGAAATTTAGCCGGACGGCATATAGTTCCGGAATCAAAAAAGGCGGTCAGGCCGCCTTTTCCGTGACCTGTTTACTATTGCGGATGCTACGCAGCGCCCTTTACGGAAATGCCCTGTCCCTGAAGATGCTCCTGCAACTCGCCTGCCTGGAACATCTCGCGCACGATGTCGCAACCGCCGACGAATTCGCCCTTCACATAGAGCTGCGGAATGGTCGGCCAGTTGGAGTAATCCTTGATGCCCTGGCGCAGATCCGCATCGGCGAGCACGTTGATGCCCTTGTAGTCGACCCCGATGTAATCGAGGATCTGCACCACCTGTCCGGAGAAACCACACTGCGGAAACTGCGGCGTGCCCTTCATGAAGAGAACGACGTCGTTCGTCTTAATCTCGTTGTCGATGAAATCGTGAATTCCGCTCATGTTGTCTTCCTTCCTGGCCGGTTTCAAGGACCGGATGTCGCTTTGCTGCTTAAATAGCACGCATGGGTGCGGTTTTCACCCACCCAATTCGCAAAAATGTTGATGGTCCTCAAAATGTGGCTTTCAAACCACCTCAGGCGGAGCGGCGGCGCAGCTTGCTCCGGGATGCAGCGCTGCGGCGACGGCTCACCTGCTTCTTTGCCGGCTTGCGGATGGCGGCCTCGATGATCTCGGCAAGGATGCCGCCGGCGCCTGGCGCTTGCCTGGACCGACGCTTCGTCCGCCGCGTCGCGGTTTTCCTGGCGCCGGTTTTTTTCAGAATCTCCTTCAGCGCACTGTCGACGACACCGCTGACGAGTTCCTTGATCAGGTCCGCCATGGGGACTTACTCCGGCGCGCTCGTCTGCAGGGCGAGCGCGTGTAGTATGCCGCCCATATTTCCCTTCAAGGCGTTGTAGACCATCTGGTGCTGCTGCACGCGGGTCTTGCCGCGAAACGCTTCGGCCACGACTTCGGCGGCATAGTGGTCGCCGTCACCGGCCAAATCGCGGATCGTGACCCTGGCGCCGGGGATTCCGGCCTTGATCATGTCTTCGATATCGCCTGGTGTCATGGGCATGATATGCCAACTCCCTTTGTTATTCTTCTGCGGGGGCAGGGGCCCATCACCGCTCGTAGCCTCAAGGGAACCACGATTCAGGGGCGGAACGCAAATGATGATTTGACGGTTTTCCGCCCCGTCTGCCGTCAATTGTCCGGAGCCAGATCGCTGCCCATGTAGGCGGGGAACCAGGCTTCGTGCGCGGAGCGCAATTCGTCTACCGAGACCGCCTTTGCATCGCCGAGTTTCACGGCTTCGCCTCCGGTCTTGCCGATAACCGGCAGGTCAATGCCGGCGACTGCCGCCCGAGCGGCGACCGCATCGAGCTTATCGGCAGTGACCGTCACGACATAGCGACCCTGATCCTCACCATAGAAGGCCGCAATCGGATCGTTCTCCGGAGCCGCAATCGTCGCGCCGATGCCCGAGGCGATCGCCATTTCCGCGACGGCAAGAGCAAGGCCGCCCGAAGAGCAGTCGTGCACGGCGGTGAGCAGTCCGTCCGAAATCAGGTCGCGAACGAAGTCGCCGACCTTGCGCTCATGCGCCAGATCCACGTGTGGCGCCGGACCATCGGTGCGGCCGTGAACGTCGCGCATATAGACCGACTGGGCGATGTGGCTGCCCAGGCCTTCCGGCGCGCCGGCAAGCAGGATGGTCTCTTCCGCCGCGGCAAAGCGGATGCGCGCCATCTTCGACCAGTCCTTGACCAATCCGACGCCACCGATCGTCGGGGTCGGCAGGATGGCCTGGCCGTTGGTTTCGTTGTAGAGCGATACGTTGCCCGAGACGATCGGGAAATCGAGAGCCCGGCAGGCTTCGCCGATGCCTTTGATGGCGTGCACGAACTGGCTCATGATCTCCGGTCGTTCCGGGTTGCCGAAGTTCAGATTATCCGTTGCGGCCAGCGGCAGGGCGCCGGTTGCCGTCAGGTTGCGCCAGCATTCGGCCACCGCCTGCTTGCCGCCCTCGAACGGATCAGCCTCGACATAACGCGGGGTGACGTCCGAGGAGAAGGCGAGCGCCTTCGTCTCATGGCCTTCGACGCGGACCACGCCGGCGTCACCGCCCGGCAACTGCAGCGAATTGCCCTGAATCAGCGTGTCGTATTGCTCGTAAACCCAGCGCCGCGAAGAATTGTTGGCGGAGCCGATCAGCTTCAGAAGCGCTTCGGCCACATCGGACTGGGGAATGTCGTTGGTCGCGAGCGGCGAGGGGCTCTTGGCCGGCGTCCAGGGGCGGTCATATTCCGGTGCCTCGTCGCCGAGTTCCTTGATCGGCAGGTTTGCCACTTCGTCGCCCTGGTGCAGGATGCGGAAGCGCAGGTCGTCGGTCGTCTTGCCTACAATCGCGAAGTCGAGGCCCCACTTGACGAAGATCGCCTTGGCTTCCTCTTCCTTTTCCGGGCGCAGCACCATCAGCATGCGCTCCTGGCTCTCGGAAAGCATCATCTCGTAGGCGGTCATGCGCTCTTCGCGCACCGGCACCTTGTCGAGATCGAGCTCGATGCCGAGATCGCCCTTTGCGCCCATCTCGACCGCGGAGCAAGTGAGACCGGCGGCGCCCATGTCCTGGATGGCGATGACGGCGCCGGTCTGCATCAATTCGAGACAGGCTTCGAGCAGGCATTTTTCCGTAAAGGGGTCGCCGACTTGCACGGTCGGGCGCTTCTCCTCGATCGACTCGTCGAACTCGGCCGATGCCATGGTGGCACCGCCGACGCCGTCGCGGCCGGTCTTGGCGCCGAGATAGACGACGGGGAGGCCGACGCCCTCCGCCTTCGAATAGAAGATTGCGTCGCTCTTCGCGAGACCCGCCGCGAAGGCGTTGACGAGGATGTTGCCATTATAGCGCGCGTCGAACTCGACCTCGCCGCCGACCGTCGGCACGCCGAAGGAATTGCCGTAGCCACCGACGCCGGCGACGACGCCGGAAACGAGGTGGCGTGTCTTCGGATGATCGGGCGAGCCGAAACGCAGCGCGTTCATCGCGGCGATCGGGCGGGCGCCCATGGTGAAGACGTCGCGTAGAATGCCGCCGACGCCGGTGGCGGCGCCTTGATATGGCTCGATATAGGAAGGATGGTTGTGGCTCTCCATCTTGAAGACGACGCAATCGCCGTCATCGATGTCGACCACGCCGGCATTCTCGCCCGGCCCCTGGATGACGCGCGGTCCCTTGGTCGGAAGCGTGCGGAGCCATTTCTTCGAAGACTTGTAGGAGCAGTGCTCGTTCCACATGGCCGAGAAGATGCCGAGTTCGGTGAAGGTCGGCTCGCGCCCGATCAAGTTCAGGATGCGCTCGTATTCGTCGGGCTTCAGCCCGTGCGAGGCGATGAGGTCCGGGGTGATGGGGCGGGTGTTGGAAATCGTCATCGTCGACCGTCAATCCTTCGGGCGGCGCGCACCCCTTCCGACAGGGACACGGCGCGTGCGAACCGCAACACAAACAGGGGGCGCTTTGCGGCTTCTTTAGCCTATGCCGCGCCGCGGCGCGACAGAAAAATACCACAGATCAACAGGAGCCGGTCGACGCGCTCTTGACCGAAATTTCCGATTGGAAGTCGTTAGAATTTGTAGCCGAGCATCAGTCCCGAACGCGTCAAACCGTCGTTGGGACCGTTGCAAAGATTGGCATTGGAGGAGTGTTCCACCGTTGCCGACAGGTTCCAGTGATCGTCGAAGCGAAACCCGGCGGCGGCATATTCGTGAAACATCAGCCGACAGCCAAGCTTCGGCCCGTTCGTTCCGTCATCGTTCAGATCGCCGTCGTGAACCGTGCCGCCGGCACCGAGCTCGACAAAGAAACGCTCGGTGATGTCGACGTCCCAACTGAACCCGCCATACACCTGGTTGACGCCGTTCGACCCGGTTGCGATCGAGGCTCCGGCATGCACCCGTGGCCGCAGGACCTTTTCAATAAAGCCAGTAGCACTGTCTGCACCGAACGGGTCGAAAAAGACGGTCACGGATGGGAACACGCCGTTCTCCTGATTGTCGCCGTCGCCGATGGAGGTCGTCGCACCGAAACGGAGTTCGTCGAAGATCGGCTCTGCTGCGTGGACGGGTGTTGCCCCAAGACATGCCAGGAGCGCGAAGGCTCCGACGGAACCGAGTATCGAGTTTCGGGCAGCAAGCCAAGTTGAAGAGAGCATGCCAGATCCCTTGGAAAGACGAATCGACTCAGGCGGTACGCTGACAACTATAAATCGTCGTCGCTTGCGCGAAAGTCGTCTGGCAGGGATTTAGTCAAAGCTGTCGTATCCAGTACGGCCGCTATCGAGCAGACGCCGCAGGACCTGGAACCCGGTTTGCACGTCGCTCCGCTTGGCCGGCGAGGAGAAGCCGACGCGGATGCGGTGGAAGACGCGGTCGGACCGGGCCGCCTTGAATTCGTCCTCGTCATCGATCAGCACGCCTTCCTGGAGGGCTGCCTGCTTGAAGGTTCCCGACAGCCAGGGCTCCGGGAGCTTCAGCCAGAGGAAGGGCACCTTCGGATGGTCGTTGAACTCGAAGCCCGCGAAGATCTCGCGCGCCATCGCGACGCGCTCGCCGATTTCCTCGACGCCGCGGCTGCGCAAGGAGGATGCCGCTCCCGAAAGGACCAGACGCGCGCAGAGCTCGGCCAACAGGAAGGGGAGGCCGCCGCTGATCATCTTGTGGGCGATGCGGATGCGCTGGCTGAAATGCGGCGGGCAGGCCACCCAGCCGCCACGGACACCGGCGGCAACGGACTTCGACAGGCCGCCGACGAGGAAAGTCCGCTCCGGCGCTAGTTCGGCGAGAAGCGGAATGGGATCACCGGTCATCGAGCCATAGAGATTGTCCTCGACCAGCCATACGCCGTAGTTGCGCGCGATCTCGGCGACAGCCTGACGCCGCTCGAGCGGCATGATCGCCACCGTCGGGTTCTGCGCGCTTGGCATCAGGAAGGCGAGCTTGGGATGCTGCTGGGCGCAAACGCGCTCGAAATCCTCCGGGATCAGCCCGGACTCGTCGCTTGCCATCAGCGCGATCCGCCGCCCGATCAGCCCGGCGCTGCGGCTTACCTGCGAATAGGTAAGCGTTTCGAAGGCGATGCGGTCGCCCGGCGAGGTGACTGCCGAAATCACGGCAATGACGGCGGCGTGCGCGCCGAGTGTCGGCACGATGCATTCCGGTGCCGGACGAAAGCTGCCGCTCGCCAGCCATTGTGCACCTGCTTCGAACCAATGATCCGGAAAATTGCGGGCATAGCTTGCAATGTCCGCATGATGCTCTCGGCTGATGTCGCCGAGCAATTTTGCCAGAATGTCACCCTGACCGATGTCCGGCGCCGCCGTGCTGTCGAAGCGCAGCTTGCCGGGAGGCGCGACAATCGGGCGGGTGCCGGCAAGCGACGTGGTGAGCGGGTCGGCCTGTTCTGGCGGTCTGCTCTCCGGGTGGTCCAGCACATAGGTGCCGCGGCCGACCTCGCCGCTCACAAGCCCGCGCTCGCGCACGATATTGTAGGCCCGGCCGATCGTGCCGATCGTCACGCCGATGTCGAATGCCAGATTGCGTTGCGGCGGCAGCTTGGTACCGACGGGCAGCGCCCCGTTGCCGATCGCCTGTTCGATCTGGTCGGCGATGCGCGCGTAAAGCGGTCCGTATCCCTGCTGTATGTCCGGAAGCCAAGTTGTCATAGTGACAATTATCTATATTGCCTCAATTGCCGTGTCAATTATCACAAGATTACGCGACAAAACGGCGTTGAGGTTAGGTGCAATGGATACAATTAATACAATCCAGCTGTCGCCGCAGCATGCCGAGAGCCCCAGCCGTCGGGGGCGACGCAGCAACTTGAATATTCTCACTTGGCTATGGCGCTTCTACTGCGCGCTGGCTGCGAAAAGGCGCAGCCGTCTGGTGCTTGGCGACTTGAGCGCCCACCAGTTGAAAGACATCGGGATCAGCGAGGCCGAAGCGCGGCGGGAGGCTGCCGTGCCATTCTGGCGCTAGCCGCTGCCCGCATGACTGCTGCCTTTGGGAGTCGGGTGACTGTGGAGTTTGGCGCTGGTTGCGCAAGGCAGGCGAGCCCAGATCGGGTAGTCGCCCAAGCTCAACTGCAGCCTTGGCCGCCCGCGGCCCAGCGCCGCACGTCCGACGCAATGCGCGTGCCCACCGGCTCGCTGAGAAGCGGACCGAATGCCTGCAGCCGGGCAGGGTGGCCTTCGGCCTGAATGACCGCGAGGGGGCGTGACTCGGGCGACTTGCGCGGCACGAGCAGAATGCGCGGGCGCCCGGAGAAGGAGTTGAGTTCCGGCGCCAGCCGATAGGCTTTGAAGGCCGGGTCGCCTGATTTGAACCAGCAGCCATTGGCGCCAAGCGCAACGCGCTCCATCGTCGGGAGCGCGGCGGAACTCGCGGGCGCGGAGGCTGGGCGGTTGGATTGGCAGCCGCCGACGAGCACGAGGCTTGCGGCGACGCAGCCGAGCGCTGCGAAATGTCTGCGTTTCATGGATGGCATAGGCGGCCTCGCGCGGGAACGATCGATGTCGCCTTCTAGCAGCGATATGGTTAAGCAGCGATTACGTCGAGCGCCGAGGCGAAGATGCCGCGGCCATCCGAGCCGCCATGGGCCGCTTCAATCAGGTTTTCCGGGTGCGGCATCATGCCAAGAACATTGCCCCGGTCATTCACCACGCCGGCAATGTCGTTGATCGAGCCGTTCGGGTTGGTGCTTTCTGCATAACGGAAGACGACCTGACCATTGCCCTCGACCGCCTTCAGGGTTTCTGCGTCCGCAAAATAGTTGCCGTCATGGTGCGCGACGGGGCTGCGGATCACCTGGCCCTTGGCATAGGCACGAGTGAACTCCGTGTCCGCGTTGACGACCTCGAGCTTGACCTCGCGGCAGACGAATTTCAGCGAGGCATTGCGCATCAGAGCGCCCGGCAGCAGACCCGCCTCGACGAGGATCTGGAAGCCGTTGCAGACGCCGAGGACGCGCACGCCTTGCTCGGCCTTGGCCTTGATCGCCTGCATCACCGGCATGCGCGCGGCGATCGCGCCGCAGCGCAGGTAGTCGCCGTAGGAAAAACCGCCGGGAATGACGATCAGGTCGACATCCGGCATTTCCGTCTCGGTCTGCCACACGGTGACCGGAGCCTTGCCGGAGATCTTCGTGAGCGCCGCGATCATGTCGCGATCGCGGTTGAGGCCTGGAAGCTGAACGACGGCTGACTTCATGGCGCAAATACCTTGCCTAGACCCCACGGGCATGAGCGGCGCGGGCGATTTTTCAATGCTTGGAAACGCCGGTGAACCGATCTGCGGTTGCGTTCGATCGAGGCGACCGGCGGGTGATTTCCCTCGCTGTCAAGCGAGGGAAATGCTGTAGTTCTCGATCACGGTGTTCGCCAGCAGCTTCTCGCACATTGCCTTGAGCTCAGCTTCGGCCTTTGCCTTATCCGCGGTCTCGAGCTGCAGGTCGAACACCTTGCCCTGACGAACCTGGCCGATGCCGTCGAAGCCGAGCGCGCCGAGCGCGCCTTCGATTGCCTTGCCCTGCGGGTCGAGAACACCGTTCTTCAGCGTCACGGTTACGCGTGCCTTGATCACTTTAAGCTTCCTCGAAAATTACTTGACCAGCACGGGACCGGAACCGCGCGGCGGCTCGTTCTCGTTGATGATGCCGAGACGGCGGGCCACTTCCTGATAGGCCTCGACCAGCCCGCCCATGTCGCGGCGGAACCGATCCTTGTCCATCTTTTCCTTGGTCTCGACGTCCCACAGACGGCAGCTGTCGGGCGAAATCTCGTCGGCCAGGACGATGCGCATCATGTCGCCCTCGTAGAGGCGGCCGCACTCGATCTTGAAGTCGACGAGCTGGATGCCGACGCCGAGGAAGAGGCCGGACAGGAAATCGTTGATGCGTATGGCGAGTGCCATGATATCGTCGAGTTCCTGGGGGCTGGCCCAGCCGAAGGCGGTGATGTGCTCTTCCGAAACCATCGGATCGTCAAGCGCATCGGCCTTATAGTAGAACTCGATGATCGAGCGCGGCAGAACAGTGCCTTCTTCGATGCCGAGACGCTTAGCCAGCGAACCGGCAGCAACGTTGCGCACGACGATCTCGAGCGGAATGATCTCCACTTCCTTGATCAACTGCTCGCGCATGTTGAGGCGGCGGATGAAGTGCGTGGGAATGCCGATCTTGTTCAGATGCGTGAAGATGTACTCGGAAATGCGGTTGTTGAGCACGCCCTTGCCGTCGATGACGTCATGCTTCTTCTTGTTGAAGGCGGTAGCATCATCCTTGAAGAACTGGATCAGCGTGCCCGGTTCCGGACCCTCATAAAGGATCTTGGCCTTGCCCTCGTAGATACGGCGGCGACGATTCATGGACTTTTCTCTGTGGTTGTTGGCGCTCTTGGGTCGCGCATATGGAATTTTCTCAGCGGGTCCATATCTGAAAAGAACGCATTTCACAATCGGCGTATCTTTTCGTCCCCGAATTTAGATTAGGGTATCATGAAAGTCGCCAAAGACGAAAAGGCGCGTTGCACATTCACCGCCCTGTCGGATTATGTGAGAATGCTTCTGCAGGAACTTTCAGGGAGATCGATTGATGACGACGATGCAGGATCGCGAGAAGGCTTTCGAGGCGAAATTTGCCTTGGACGAGGAGTTGAGGTTCAAGGCCTTGGCGCGCCGCAACAGGATGCTCGGCCTCTGGGCAGCCGGTCTCTTGAACAAATCGGATCCGGAAGCCTACGCCCGGGACCTGATTGCCGCCGATATCGACGATGCGAGCCATGACGACATCGTGCACAAGATCAGAACCGACTTCGAAGTAGCCGGAGTGGCTCAGTCTGAAAGCGAAATCCGCGTCCGCATGCTGGAATTCCTGGCGCAAGCGGTCGAGCAGGTACAGAACAGCTAGTTTGCGTCGGAGGCGCGGTCGGCTCCATCATAGTCGGTCCCGACAATTAACACCGGCGACCGTGCCATGGCAGGATATCGGGCACCGGCGACCGTTTTTTCGGCGCGAGATCATACAATAGCCTTCACGTGCACTATCGCCCGCGAAAGCGGCAAGACTTGCCTTTATCGTTTCTCGCTTGGGTCGATGTCGTCAGCGCTTACTACCCGAGATGCCCAAGGGATTGACAATAGGGGCCGGCGGCCGAAAGCGGTCAGGATAGGTTGCAATCGCCTTATCAAGTTCGGCTCCGAGTTGTTCAACAGCCGCCATGGCTTGTACGATCTTATCGAGCGCTTCTTGGCACTCAGCCGCGCCATTGGCCTCCGACTGCGGAAATATCACCCACTTCACCGGGCCTTGTGTAGCTAGGTGCCGTGGCCACCGCCCGCGTGTCCTGCGCAAGAATAGCTCGCCTGTAACTGGGTGCTTGAGCCATATGCTGTGCGCGATCAAATCGCGTTCCTCGTTCACCTCCTGCACCAACTTGCGCAGCCATACAGAGTCGGTCTCGATACTGATATCCTTAACGGCGAAGAGGTCTGGCGCCATATCAAGACGTTCCGCGGCCCGGGGCGTCTTCAGCACAATTCGAGCTTCAGCCTTATTCAATTGCAGCAGCAGCCCGCTCAATGCCGTCAGTTTGTGCTCAAGCTTTGCGAATGTCACAACCACGCGGCCAACAAGTGCGGCCAACTCGTCAGGCAGATCATGGACGATTTCTGCCTCAAAGGCCATTGCGGTTCGCGGCATTGGGGAGCTCCAATAGATGGCAAGTCGTATCTGGAGCTAGATGGCGGACAGGGTGGGATTCGAACCCACGGTACGGTTTCCCGTACGCTGGTTTTCAAGACCAGAGCCTTAAACCACTCGGCCACCTGTCCTTGCCCGTTTTGACATCGATGCGTTCAGAGTGCCGAATCGATGCCGAATTTGCCACATCGCTGTGGCATTGCCCTTCAAATGCAGCGGTGATGACGATCCGTCTTATATAGAGACCGCTGCCTTAAACCGCTCGGCCACTCCTCCGGGCAGCCGCGTTATTGCCCGAAGCAAAAGAGGTTTGCAAGTTTTAGCATGAACCATCCCTGATTTTGTTGAGGTGGCAGGCCGGGCGCTCCGCATTCCTGCAGCCCTGAAATTTACCCTTCGTAAACCATAAGGCGAGATTTCTATCGCGCTTTCGCCATCCAGTTCGCAATTTCGCCTTGTTGTTGTCATGATTACTTTGATTGTTCCGTTTCGGAACGCGGAATTCTGCGCGGGGGCTAGTGCAGATCATTTCGGTGCGGCATTGCGAATGATCTTGTGGGACAGATGACATCTGATAGAAAAGCGGCATACATTGCGAGGGGAATTCGGCTCGCTGCAGTTCCGTTGCTGTGCGCGGCACTTGCCGCCTGCGGATCGACGACATCCAGTGTCAAGAAGAGCAAGTCGCGAAGCAAGGAATACTTCGCCGAATCCGTCTATGGCGTCAAAGCCAGTCCGCGGGTCGCGACCGGACGCAATATTCCAAAGGGGGGCGGCCGCTATCAGGTGGGCAAGGCCTATCAGGTCAAGGGCAGGTGGTACCAGCCGAAAGAGGATTTCGGTTACAACAAGACCGGCGTAGCGTCGTGGTACGGATCAGCCTTTCACGGGCGCCTGACGGCAAACGGCGAAGTCTACGACAAGTATCACTTGTCGGCCGCGCACCCGACCTTTCCGCTGCCGAGCTATGCCCGGGTCACCAACATGGAGAACGGCACGTCGGTCATCGTCCGCGTCAACGACCGTGGTCCCTATGAGTACGGCCGGATCATCGATGTCTCCTCGAAGACGGCTGACATGCTGGACATCAAGCGCAAGGGGAGCGCCAAGGTCCGCGTTCAATATGTCGGCCGGGCGCCGCTCGAGGGCAACGACATGCCCTATCTCATGGCGTCCTACGTCACCAAAGGCGATCGCAGCCCGGGTGTGAGGCCGGAGGGACAGATTGCGACGGGTGTCATGGTCGCCTCGAACGAACCGCTGCGCAATCAGGCACAAGACCTCGGCATCGTCCCGGTCCCGGCCAAGTCGATGCGCGGCACAGGCGTCCCTGTGAACGCTCTGGCCGCACCGGCGCAAGCCTTCCCGACGCCGCGTGCCATGACCGAATTCGTGCTCCTGCCGGAAATCGGACCGGTTCCGACCGAGCGGCCCGAATTGATCCCGCTGCCGGATGGCAGCATGGCCTATGCGGCCGCCTATGTCGAAGTGCGTGTCAGCGACAAGGCCTCTCCCTTCGAAGCGATAATGGTCGATTCCAATCCGCTCACTCCCGAGTCGATCCTTGCCTATGCAAAGCGGCATTAAGGCGCCATCTGATCCGCTCGATGCCGATTGAACGGGGGTCTCCGCACTGCTATGCCCGTGTGAGAAACCGGAGTTTCTCATGCGCATGAAGTGGTTCGCGATCGTGGGCATCCTGGCGGCGATCGCTCAGGGGGAGGCGGCAGCGCAGACGGCGGCTTTCAATACGAAGGCGAAGCAAATCTACCTCGTCGATGCGGAAACCGGCACCGTGCTCTTCGCGCGCGGCGAAGACGATCCGGTGCCGCCCGCCTCGCTTGCCAAGCTGATGACAATGGACGTGGTCTTCGAGGCGCTGGAGAAGGGGGAACTGACGCCGGAGACGACCTTCACGGTTACCGAGCATGCCTGGCGAACCGGCGGCGCGCCCTCCGGCACGGCCACGATGTTCGCCGCGATCAAATCCCAGATCCGCGTTGCAGAGCTCATTCAAGGCGCAACGGTGCAGCTGGCCAATGACGCCTGCATCATCCTAGCCGAAGGCATGGCCGGCAGCGAGGCTGCCTTCGCCGAACGGATGAACGAACGCGCGCGCGCGCTTGGCATGCCGGTTGCGACGTTCAAGAATGCGACGGGACTACCGGATCCGGGAAACCGCATCACAATGCGTGAACTCGTCACCCTGTCACGCCATCTGCGCGAGGCGCATCCGGAATTCTACCGTCTCTATGCTCAGCCTGAATTCGAGTGGAACAAGATCCTTCAGCGCAACAAGAACCCGTTGATTGCCGCCAATGCTGGCGTCGATGGACTGGCGACCGGTTTTGCAGAAGGGTTCGGCTTCTCGCTTGCCGCCTCCATGCAGCGCGGCGACCGCCGGGTTTACCTGGCGATGGCCGGCCTCGAAACAGACAAGGAGAGGATTGAGGAAAGCCGCCGCGTGCTCGACTGGGCAATGACGAATTTCGAGAAACGGCGCATCTTCGCCGAAGGCGAGACGATCGGCGAGGCGAGCGTTTATGGCGGCGAGGCGTCTCGTGTCTCGCTGGTCGCGGGCGGCCCGGTCGACCTGCTGCTGCCGGTCAACAATCCGGAACGGCTGATGGCGAGGATCGTCTATAAATGGCCGCTGACGGCGCCGGTGGCAGCCGGCCAGCAGGTTGGCGTCGTCAAGCTCTGGAACGGAGACAAGCTTTTGAGGGAAGTGCCGGTCAGAACTGCCGAGGCGGTCGGGCCCGGGACGCTCAGCAGCCGGGCGCTCGACGCCCTGCAGGAACTTCTGTTCTTCTGGCTGTGACAAATGCGGCGCTTGGCGGTTCCTTCCGCCAGATCAATCGGCTAAACAGAACCGGTATGCACGCCGATCTGGAAGAACTTGTGTCGCTGACAAAGGGATTGTTCGTAACATTCGAGGGTGGAGAAGGGGCGGGAAAATCGACCCAGATGCGCCTTCTTGCCGATTCGCTCAGCGCCCGAGGCTATGACGTGCTGACCACCCGTGAGCCCGGTGGCTCCATCGGGGCGGAGGCGGTCCGCCACGTCCTGCTGTCAGGCGCGGCGGAACCCTTCGGCGTCCGCATGGAGGCGATTCTCTTCGCGGCGGCGCGCAGCGACCATGTCGAAGAAGTCATCCGTCCCGCCTTGGAGCAGGGGAGGATCGTTCTTTGCGACCGCTTCATGGACTCCTCCCGCGTCTACCAGGGCGTCACCGGCAATCTTGAGCCCGGCTTCGTGGAAACGCTGGAGCGCGTCGCGGTGAACGGCGTCATTCCCGATCGGACAATCATCTTCGATCTGCCTGCAGAGGTCGGGCTGGAACGCGCCCGGCGCCGTTCAAGCGAGAACCCGGACCGCTTCGAAAAGGAACAGCTCGAGACGCACGAGAAGCGCCGAGAGGCTTTCCTCGACATTGCCGAGGCCGATCCCGAACGGTGCCGGGTCGTCGATGCCACCCATCCGCCGGAGGCGATCGCGGCGGAAGTGCTGAGGCTCGTGGAGGCGCTGCTACCGGGCAATGGCGAACCGCAATCGTCCGCGGTCGAAGCGGCATCATGACCATGGAACGTCCCGGCGTGCTGGAGGGGGCAGTCGCTCCCGTCGAAAACGACAAGCTCTTCGGCCATCCTGAAGCCGAAGCCTTTCTTGCCCAGAGCTACCGGTCCGGCAAGGGTCACCATGCGATCCTCATCGAAGGCCCCGAAGGGATCGGCAAGGCGACGCTCGCTTTTCGATTCGCCAATCATGTGCTCAGCCATTCCGAACCCGCGGAGGCGCCCGAACTCCTCGACGACCCAGATCCGGCGTCGCTCGTCACGCGCCAGCTTGCCTCCGGCGCGTCGCACAACCTGTTGCATTTGACGCGCCCTGTCGACGAAAAGACGGGCAGAGCGAAGGGGGCGATTACGGTGGACGAGGTCCGCCGCGCCGGAAAATTCTTCGGGCAGACATCGGGCACGGGGAACTGGCGCATCGTCATCATCGATCCCGCCGACGACCTCAACCGCAATGCCGCCAACGCCATTCTAAAGATTCTGGAGGAGCCGCCGCGCCGTTCGCTGTTTCTCGTACTGACGCACGCTCCGGGAAAGCTGTTGCCGACGATCCGTTCGCGCTGCCTGCCGCTGCGGCTGAAGCCCTTGGAATCGGATTCGATGCGCCTGGCGCTCGCCCATCTGGGCTTCGATTTGGCCGGTCCGAGCGCCGACGGAATCATTGCCGCGGCGAGCGGCAGCGTTTCCGAGGCACTGAAGCTGATCAACTATGGCGGCCTCGATATTGCCGCTGCTTTCGAGGACATCCTCGCAGGGCAGGGGCCCTCCGTCCGCAAACAGATGTACAAGCTCGCCGACATCCTTTCGGCGAAGGACAGCGAGACGATTTACGACTTCTTCTCGTCCCTCGCCACGGGGCGGGTGATGCGGCTGGCGCGCGACGCTGCCATTGCCGGCGACATTCACCGCGCCGAACGCTTTGCAAGGCTGTCCAGCAGCTTCAGCGAGCGCCTGACCATAAGCGACGCCTATAATCTCGATCGCAAGCAGACGATCCTGTCCCTGCTCGACGACCTGAAGGACGCCTTATAGGTCGGGCCTGAATTTCCACTTCCGCTCGATCGCCGCGGCAAGGTCGATATCATTTTTGTGGGCGAAGAGCAGGACATGGCCGAGAAGATCGGCCGTCTCGTCTGCAAGTGACCGCCGCAATTCGTCGATCGGCGTGCCAGCCTTCCGCCCGCGACCGCTCGCCTTGTTCCATGCCTGTGTCAGTTCGCCGAGTTCCTCCTGCAGCTTCAGAATGTACCAGTCCGGATCTCGGACGATGGCGTGTTCGTTCGCATAGGCAGCCGAGGCTCTCTCGAACTTTTCCTTGAGATCACCCAGCATCGCATTCCCCTTTCCGTGTTTATGATTTGTTCCCGGCGGCCGCAGATGTCAACTGCCAAGGCACCCGAAGGAGCTACTGTCCGCCAGGGTTTTTCTGGGTGCAGCGGTTCCCTACCTAAAGGCGATGCGCTAATAGCAGCCATAGTTTCCGATCCGAGATAAATCGAAGCCGCCATGAGAGATACGTCCCCGTTCTACATCACCACCGCGATTTCCTACCCGAACGGCAAGCCGCATATCGGCCATGCCTATGAACTGATCGCGACGGACGCCATGGCGCGCTATCAGAGGCTGGACGGCCGCGAGGTCTTCTTCCTGACGGGGACCGACGAGCACGGCCAGAAGATGCAGCAGACGGCGCGCAAGGAGGGCATCTCGCCGCAGGAGCTTGCCGACCGCAACTCGGCCGAGTTCGAAAAGATGGCCGAACTGCTCAACGCATCCAACGATGATTTCATCCGCACGACGGAGAAGCGCCACCACGAGGCATCGCAGGCGATCTGGATCCGCATGGGCGAGGCGGGTGACCTTTACAAGGATGCCTATGCCGGCTGGTACTCCGTCCGGGACGAGGCATACTACCAAGAAAACGAGACGGAGCTGCGCGACGACGGCGTGCGCTACGGGCCGCAGGGAACGCCGGTCGAATGGGTCGAGGAGGAGAGCTATTTCTTCCGCCTGTCGGCCTATCAGGAGAAGCTCCTGAAGCATTATGAGGAGAATCCGGATTTCATCGGACCCGCCGAGCGGCGCAATGAGGTGATCTCCTTCGTCAAGTCGGGCCTGAAGGATCTGTCGGTCTCGCGCACGACCTTCGACTGGGGCATCCGGGTGCCGAACGATCCTGCCCATGTCATGTATGTCTGGGTCGACGCCTTGACGAACTATCTCACCGCGACCAGCTATCTGACCGATCCGTCGGGGCCTCGGGCAAAGTTCTGGCCGGCGAATATCCACGTCATCGGCAAGGACATCATTCGCTTCCATGCCGTCTACTGGCCGGCTTTCCTGATGTCGGCGGGCCTGCCGCTGCCGAAACGCGTTTTCGCGCACGGCTTCCTGCTCAACAAGGGCGAGAAGATGTCGAAGTCGCTCGGCAACGTGGTCGACCCATTCAACCTCGTCGAACATTTCGGCCTCGACCAGATCCGCTATTTCTTCCTGCGGGAAGTCTCCTTCGGCCAGGACGGCAGCTACAGCGAGGAGGGAATCGCGACCCGGATCAATTCCGACCTCGCCAACGGCATCGGCAATCTCGCCAGCCGCTCTCTGTCCATGATCGTCAAGAACTGCGACGCCCAGATTCCGGTATGCGGTCCGCTGACGGACGAGGACAGCGCAATGCTCGCCGCCGCCGATTCGCTCCTCGATACGACGCGCGAGGAAATGGGCAAGCAGCTCATCCACCGCGCGCTCGCCGCGATCATCGCCGTGGTTTCCGAGACGGACCGCTATTTCGCCGGTCAGGAACCCTGGGCGCTGAAGAAGACCGATCCGGAGCGCATGGCGACCGTGCTCTACGTGACGGCGGAGGTGGTGCGCCAGATCGCGATCCTGCTGCAGCCCTTCATGCCCGAATCGGCGGGCAAGCTCTTGGATCTGGTAGCGGTCCCCGAAGAAAGGCGCAGTTTCGCGGATCTCGGCGAAGCGGGCCGCCTGGTGCCCGGGACGCCGCTTGAGGCGCCGAAGCCGGTCTTCCCGCGCTATGTGGCGCCGGAAGCGTAAGCGAGAGCGAACTGATGCTGATCGACACGCACTGCCATCTGGATTTTCCGGATTTCGACGCCGAGCGCGACGAGATCATCGAACGTGCCCGGCAGGCAGGCGTGACCCAGATGGTGACAATCTCGACCCGCGTGAAGCGCTTCGAGACGATTTTGGCGATCGCCGAAAAATATGAGAACGTCTTCTGCTCGGTCGGCACCCATCCGCACAATGCTGACGAAGAACTGGACATCACCGCGGCGGACCTCGTCCGCCTGTCGGCACATCCAAAGGTGGTTGCGATCGGCGAGGCGGGGCTCGATTATTTCTACGACAATGCGCCTCGCGAGGCGCAGGCGGAGGGCCTGCGTCGCCATATAGAGGCGGCGCGCGAAACCGGGTTGCCGCTCGTCATTCACAGCCGGTCGGCCGACGAGGATATGGCCGCGATCCTGACCGAGGAAGCGGGGAAGGGCGCCTTCCCCTTCCTTCTCCACTGCTTCTCGTCTGGAGCCGACCTGGCGCGCATCGGCGTCGACCTCGGCGGCTATGTCTCATTTTCGGGAATCCTGACATTCCCGAAGTCGCAGGAACTGAGGGATATCGCCGAAACGATTCCGCGCGATCGCTTGATCGTCGAGACGGATGCGCCCTATCTGGCGCCAAAGCCTTTCCGCGGCAAGCGCAACGAGCCGGCCTATGTTGCACACACGGCCGACGTGCTCGCCGAATCAATCGGCGTCACGAAGGGGGAAATCGCGGAGATCACGACGGAAAACGCCCTGCGAATCTTTTCCAAGATGCCGAGGCTCTAGACATGGCGTTCCGGCGGGTCTTCACCATCCTGGGCTGCGGCTCTTCGCCCGGGGTGCCGCGCATCACCGGCGACTGGGGTGCCTGCGATCCGTCAAACCCGCGCAATCGGCGCTTGCGGGCCGCGCTGCTCGTGGAGCAGTTCGCACCGGACGGCGGCAAGACGACCGTCGTCATCGACACGGGTCCCGATTTCCGCACCCAGATGGTGGCGGCCGATGTTCGCCACATCGACGCCGTGCTCTACACGCATGCCCATGCGGATCATCTGCACGGCATCGACGATCTGCGCGGCTTCGTCATCGAGAACCGCAGGCGTGTGCCGATCTGGGCGGACGCCTTTACCATGGCTCGGATTCGCGACGGATTCCGCTACTGCCTGGAAGCGCCGCCCGGCAGCGGATATCCGCCGATCGTCGAGCCGCATATCATCCCAGAGGATCTTCCGCCGGTTACCGTCCTCGGCGCCGGCGGCCCGATAGCCTTCCAGCCTTTGATGCAGTTTCACGGCAATATCCATTCGCTCGGCTTCCGCATCGGCAATTTTGCCTATTGCAGCGACGTCAGCGACTTTCCGGCCGAAACGATCGCCAAGCTCAGGCAACTCGATCTCTTGATCATCGACACCTTGCAGTACAAGTTTCATCCGAGCCATCTGTCGCTGGTGCAGTCGCTCGGCTGGATCGAACGGCTGCAGCCAAAGCGCGCCGTACTGACGCACATGCATGTGCCGCTTGATTACGACGTCGTGCGCGACGAGACGCCCGACCATGTCGAACCGGCCTATGACATGATGCGGCTGGAGCTCGAAGTCGAGGTGCCGGCGGCCGAAGAGGCGTAAAGGCTGTCTGATAGGATCTTCCGGCAAGCTTTTGATTCCAATTGAAATTGTGGAATCATCTTCAGATAGGTTAGTTCCATAATCTATCTTATGCGATCTTGATCTGTAGCGGCATTTTAGAGATGCGACATATGAGCCAGTTAGAGATGCGACAGTCGTCGCCTCTTGGGATGCTGGTCAAACGT
>NZ_LNQC01000035.1 GCF_001651855.1 Sinorhizobium americanum
AGCCAACCAGGAAACTCTAGAGCGAAGGTCGTCGTCGCCAGCAGCGCCGCCGCCCTCGTCAGTGATCGGGCTTATAGACCCCACACCTCAGACACGTCAACAGGCTTCTTCAAAAAAACTTCAAAAAACGACAAGCTGCTGATTTCCAAGACGTATTTCCGATGATCCGGAAGACCGACGGGAATCGTCCGTAGAGACGACGTCAAAAATGTTGACCGGTTGATAAAATTGCTCCGTCTTGCGCGTTCTCGCCTCTGGGCACGATTTCCTCCTCGCTAAAGCCGCTTTTCCGCGCCCGTCAAAGACTGCTAGTGTCTGTCGCATCTGACGGAGGAGACATCGACAATGCTGGTACTGGATGTGGCTCAGACACGCGCGGCTCTGCCCTGGGACGGCCTCGTCCGGGCGCTCGGGGAGATGTTCGCGAAAGGATGCGTCATGCCGGTGCGCCATCATCACGATGTCGAAGTGCCCGGCGAAGCGGATGCGACGCTGCTCATCATGCCCGCCTGGCAGCCGGGCGCCTATATCGGCGTCAAGATGGTTTCGGTTTTTCCCGGCAACCAAACCCGTGCGCTGCCGGCGATCCATGGCAGCTACTTGCTTTCCTCCGCCAAGACCGGCGAGTTGCTGGCGATCCTCGACGGCGGCGAGCTGACGGCCCGGCGGACCGCTGCGGCTTCCGCGCTCGCCGCACGCCACCTGGCGCGCGAGGATGCGGGCCGGCTGCTGATGGTCGGTACCGGGCGGCTTTCGGCCAATGTCATTGAGGCGCATGCCTCCGTACGCCCTATCCGCGACGTGGCGATCTGGGGGCGCGATCCAAAAAAGGCCGAGGCGACAGCGAAGGAACTCGACCTTAAAGGCGTTGCGGTATCGGTCGCGATGGATCTCGAGGCGGCTGCGCGCGAAGCGGATATTGTCTCCTGCGCGACGCTCTCTTCCGAGCCGCTGATCCGCGGCGACTGGCTGAAGCCCGGCGCGCATCTCGACTTGATCGGCGCCTTCAAGCCGTCCATGCGCGAATCCGACGATCGCGCCGCCGCCCGCGCCAGCATCTTCGTCGATACGCGCGACGGGGCGCTCAGCGAGGGCGGCGACATCGTCCAGCCGCTCAGGGCGGGTGTCATCACGGAGGCGTCAATCCGCGCCGATCTTTTCGAGCTTGCCCGCGGCACACATCCGGGCCGCACCACCCCCGACGAAATCACCCTGTTCAAATCAGTCGGCGCCGCGCTCGAGGATCTCGCCGGCGCCGTGCTTGCCTTCGAGGCGTACCGCGGCAAGGCTTAGGCGGACACTCGCGCTCGTCCGGCGGGTGCTTCACCGAAACGTGACGCCTGCCCGCGAGCGCCTGCATTGACGCCGCATGGGCTTGCCGTACCTTCGACCGACATCAGGCGGGAGGGAGCGGCAGCCACATGATCGGAGCAAGAAAAATCGTTGCGGCGGCAATGCTGGCCTTTGGCCTTGCCGGCGAGGCGTCGGCAGCCGATGCCGGCAACTGGAATGCCGTCCTTGCCGAGGCGAAGGGCCAAACGGTTTATTTCAACGCCTGGGGCGGCTCCGAGAATATCAACGCCTATATTCGCTGGGCGGGCGGCGAGATGAAATCCCGCTACGGCGTCGACGTGGTCCATGTGAAGCTCGACGATACGGCGAAAGCGGTCGCAACGGTGGTTGCGGAGAAGGCGGCGGGGAAGAACGACGGCGGTGCGGTCGATCTGGTCTGGATCAACGGCGAGAATTTCGCGGCGATGAAGCGCGAAGGGCTTCTCTTCGGGCCCGACTGGGCGACGAAACTGCCGAACTGGCGCTATGTCGATCACGAGACCAAGCCGACGGTGCTTCGGGATTTCACCATTCCGACCGAGGGGCTGGAAAGCCCGTGGGGTGGCGCCAAGCTGGTGTTCTTCCATGATACTGCGCGAACGCGGAAAGCCGATCTGCCCGATTCGGCAAAAGGGCTCCTGACGTGGGCGGAATCCAATCCGGGCCGCTTTTCCTATCCTCAGCCGCCGGATTTCACCGGCACCTCCTTCCTGAAGCAGGTGCTGATCGAGCTCCTCGACGACAAGGCCAAGCTGCAACGGCCGGTCGACGACGCGACCTTCGCGGCGGATGCTGCGCCGCTGTTCGCCTATCTGGACAAGCTGACGCCGCTCCTTTGGCGGCAGGGCAAAGCCTATCCGCAGAACTATCCCGACATGAAGCAGAAGCTCGCCGATGGCGAGCTCGATATCATCTTCGCCTTCAACCCGGCGGAGGCGTCGTCGGCTATCGCCAATGGCGAGCTTCCGGACACGGTGCGCTCCTTCGTCTTCTCCGGCGGCACGCTCGGCAACACGCATTTCCTCGCCATCCCCTATAATGCCACGGCGAAGGCCGGGGCGCTGCTCGTCGCCGATTTCCTGCTTTCGCCGGAAGCGCAACTGCGCAAGCAGGACCCGAAGGTCTGGGGCGATCCGACTGTTCTTTCGCTGGCAAAGCTTGCCGCCAAGGATCGATCCGCCTTCGAAAATCTCGATCTCGGCATTGCCACTCTGAAGCCGGACGAACTCGGACCGGCGCTCGACGAGCCGCATCCGGACTGGATGACGCGGATCGAGGCCCAATGGATCCGGCGCTATGGGGCGGCCAATTAGCGTCAAAGCGTTGAAGGGATCGCGCACTTTTACCGCGAACACGCTTCTTGCCCTGATCCTGGGACTGCCGATCCTTGCCGGCGTAGCGGGGGTCGTCTTGCCTGCCTTCGGCTATCTGCCGGCGCTCGGCCGCTCGGAGTTTACGTTCAACCACTTTGCCGAGCTTTTTGCTCAGCCGCATATCCTGCGCTCCAGCCTCACCGGTCTCTTGGCCGGCTTAGTCACTACCGGCGCCGCCGTTGCGGTCGTCGGCACCTTCCTGGCGGGATTTGCCGGGACGCCGGCCTTTTCGCGCATTCAGCACGTGGTGTCGCCGCTCCTTGCCGTTCCGCATGCGTCCGCCGCCTTTGCGCTGGCCTTCCTCGTGGCACCCTCGGGCTTTCTCGTTCGGCTGGTTTCGCCGGAACTGACCGGTTTCGGTCGGCCGCCGCAATGGCTCGTTCCGAACGATCCGCTCGCTCTCTCGATGCTCGCCGGGCTGATCACCAAGGAAGTACCCTTCCTCTTCCTGATCGCGCTCGCCGCGTTGCCGCAGCTGCCGCTCCGCCAATCCCGACAATTGACCGCAGCGCTCGGCTATGGGCGCCTGATCGGCTTTCTCGTCAGCCTCTGGCCGGCCCTCTACCGGCAGATCCGCCTGGCGGTGTTCGCCGTCCTCGTCTACTCCGTTTCGGTCGTCGACGTCGCCATCATCCTCGGGCCGCAGCTGCCGGCGACACTGCCGGTGCGGATCGCCCAATGGACGGCGGATCACGACCTCGGCGCCCGGTTTCTCGCCTCGGCTGCCGCCCTGCTGCAGCTTGGCGTCGTTCTTGCAGCGGTCGCAATCTGGCTGCTCATCGAACGGCTCGGGCGGTTTGTCCTCCGCAAGCTGACCTATTCGGGGCGGCGCCTGAGAAACGACGCCGTACCCCGGCTCGTCTCCGCTTTCGCAATGGCCGGCTGCGCCGCTCTGATCTTTCTCGGCATCTCGATCCTCGGCGTCTGGTCGGTCGCCGGGCTCTGGCCGTTTCCGCGTGCTTTGCCGGCAGAACTCACGCTGCAAACCTGGCTGCGAACGCTGCCGCCGCTCTGGCCGGTGCTCCGAACTACGACGGCGCTTGCTCTGTTGTCGGCGGCGCTCGCCCTCTTTTGTGCCATTCTGCTGCTCCACCGAAACGGCGCCGCAGAGCGTCGCGGGAACGTGCCGCGCTATCGATTGCTCTATCTGCCGCTGCTGCTGCCGGAAATCAGCTTCGTTTTCGGCCTGCAGATCCTGATCATCTCGGCAGGGCTGAAGCCTGCCTTTTGGAGTGTGCTGGCGGTCCATTTCCTGTTCGTCCTGCCTTACGTGCTGCTGTCGCTCTCCGCCCCTTGGCGCGAAGTCGATCCGCGCTTCGAAAGGATCGCGGCCGGCTTCGGCAAGTCTGCGTTGCGAACGCTGCTGACCGTCCGCCTGCCGCTCCTGTTCCGGGCATGCCTCACCGCCTATGCCGTCGGCTTCTCGGTGTCTGTCAGCCTCTATCTTCCGACGCTGCTGATCGGCGGAGGGCGGCTGACGACGATTGCCACCGAGGCGGTGGCGCTTTCCTCGGGCGGCGACCGGCGGGTGATCGGCGTCTATGCGCTCGTCCAGGCGTCCCTGCCGTTTCTTGCATTTCTCATTGCCTCGCTCGGCCCCCAATTGCTATTCCGCAACCGCCGGGCAATGAGGACGTGAATGCTGGAAATCCCCGAGACTAGACCCCTGACATTGTCGGACGTGACGATCCGGCTGGCGGAGCGGACCCTGCTTGCGGTCTCGGCGACGGTGATGCCCGGGGAGGTTCTGACGATCATGGGACCGTCCGGCTCCGGGAAATCCGCCTTGCTCGCCTTTGCCGGCGGCTTCCTCGATCCGGCATTCGACGCCAGCGGCCGGCTGCTGATCGGCAAGGAAGACCTGACCAATGTTGCCGCCAACCGGCGCCACGCTGGCATCCTCTTCCAGGATCCGCTGCTGTTCCCGCATCTCTCCGTCGGCGGCAACATCCTGTTTGCCGTCCCGCCGTCCGTCCGGGGACGCGAGACACGCCACGCGCTTGCCGAGCGGGCGCTCGCCGAGGTCGGGCTCGCCGGCTTCTTCGACCGTGATCCGGAAACGCTGTCCGGCGGCCAGAAGGCGCGCGTGGCGCTGCAGCGGGTGCTCGTCTCGGCGCCGCACTTCCTGCTGCTCGACGAGCCTTTTTCGAAGCTCGACACGGCGCTGAGGCAGCAGATGCGCGAACTGGTGTTTTCGAGAGCCAGGGCGGCTGGCCTGCCTGCCATCCTCGTCACCCATGACAGCGCCGACGCGGAGGCGGCCGGCGGCGCGGTGATCGAAATCGGCGGCGAGGCGAAACCATGAGGGCCGAGCTTCCACCCCTGCCGGTCCGCGAGATCCTCCCGGCGCTTGCCGAAACGCTCGCGAGATCGCCATCCGTCGTGCTTTCAGCGCCGCCCGGGGCCGGCAAGACGACGCTGGTGCCGCTTTTCCTTCTCGATCAGCCATGGCTGAACGGCGGCAAGATCATCCTGCTCGAGCCGCGGCGCCTCGCGGCGCGGGCCGCGGCCGGGCGCATGGCCGCGTTGCTCGGCGAGAAGGTCGGCGAGAAGGTCGGCTACCGCATGCGGCTCGACAACCGGATCTCGGCGAAGACCCGGATCGAAGTTGTGACCGAGGGCGTCTTCACCCGGATGATCCTCGACGATCCGGAACTCTCCGGCGTCGCGGCGGTCCTTTTCGACGAGTTTCACGAGCGGTCGCTCGACGCCGATTTCGGCCTGGCGTTGGCGCTCGACGTTCAATCGGCGCTGCGCGACGATTTGAAGATCATCGTCATGTCGGCGACGCTCGACGTCGAGCGCGTCGCCGGATTGCTAGGAGACGCGCCGGTTCTTCAAAGCGAGGGGCGGAGCTATCCGATCGATATCCGCTACGAGAGCAGAGACGCCGGTGAACGCGTCGAGGATGCGGTGGTTCGGACGATCACCGAGGCGCATCGGTCCGAGGAGGGCTCGATACTCGCCTTCCTGCCGGGCCAGGCCGAGATCACCCGGACGGCCGAACGCCTCGCCGGGCGTTTCGACCAGAATACGATCGTGGTGCCGCTCTACGGAAATTTGAGCCAGAAGGAGCAGGATGCGGCGATCCGGCCGCCGCCGAGGGGCAGCCGCAAGATCGTGCTCGCGACCTCGATCGCCGAAACCTCGATCACCATCGACGGGGTGCGCATCATCGTCGACAGCGGCCTGCAGCGGCTGCCGGTCTTCGAGGCTTCGACCGGGATCACCCGGCTGGAGACCGTGCGCGTCTCGCGGGCCTCGGCCGATCAGCGTGCCGGCCGCGCCGGGCGAACCGAGCCGGGTGTCGCCATCCGGCTGTGGCATGCCGGCCAGACGGCCGCGCTTGCCGCCTTCACGCCACCGCAGATTCTCGCCAGCGACCTTTCCGGCCTGCTGCTTGACCTTGCCCATTGGGGCGTCGCCGACCCATCGTCACTCAACTTCATCGATCCGCCTCCGGAAACGACGCTGCGGGAAGCACGCAGCCTGCTCGTCGACCTGGGGGCACTCGACGTGCATGGCTCACTGACGCCGAGAGGGCGCGTCATCCGCGACATGGCACTGCCTGTCCGGTTGGCGGCAATGACTGTTTCGGCGGCAGACGAGGGGCAGGCGCATGAGGCCTGCCTCGTCGCGGTAATGCTCACCGAACAGGGCCTCGGCGGCAACAGCCTCGACATCGAGGATCGGCTGCGGCGGTTCCGCAGCGAGCGGAGCGACCGGGCGGAGGCGGCACGGGGGCTTGCCAGACGAATGGCCGCGGACCTCGCTCAATCAAAGCCCACGGGCCAGTCCGCCCCGCCAGGGCCGCTGCTCATGCACGCCTTTCCCGACCGCATCGCCCTACAGCGCGGCGGCCGCGGCCGCTTCGTTATGGCCAACGGGCGCGGAGCGGAAGTGCCGGAGACCGAACGGCTGGCGGCGGCGGCGATGCTGGTGATTGCCGACCTGACGGGACGGGCGGGCGCGCAGCGGGTGCTGGCCGCGACGGAAATCACCCGGTCCGACGTCGAAGCCCATATGCCCGAGGCGATCGTCACAGAGGAACAGTGCTTCTTCGACCGGCCGAGCCGCCAAGTCAGGGCCCGCCGGGTGACCCGGCTCGGGGCGATCATTTTCGACGAGGCGCCGCTGCCGCGACCGCGCGGCGAGCCAGCCGCCCGGGCGCTCGCCGACGGCATTCGCCAGTTGGGACTGGCTGTCGTGCCGTTTCCGAAGGACGTGGATCAATTGCGCGACCGCATCGGCTTTCTTCACCGCTCGATCGGCGAGCCCTGGCCCGACATGTCGGATGCGGCGCTTATCTCCCGGCTCGATGAATGGTTCGTTCCGTTTCAAGGGGAGGCCGGCGGCATTGACGGAATCAAGGGCCGCGACCTCGCGGAAGGTCTGATGTCACTCATGCCTTACGATCTGCAGCGCGATCTCGCCAAGCTCGCTCCGACGCATTTCGAAGCGCCGACCGGGCAGCGCCACCCGATCCACTACGACGGCGACGAACCACTGCTTTCGATCCGCGTCCAGGAACTCTTCGGTCTCAGGGCGCATCCGGCGATCGGCGACGGGCGGCTGCCGCTGCTGCTCGAGCTGATCTCGCCCGGCAAGCGCCCGATCCAGACGACGCGCGACCTGCCGGGCTTCTGGGCGGGCTCCTGGAAGGACGTCCGGGCCGACATGCGCGGCCGCTACCCAAAGCACCCCTGGCCGGAGGATCCGGCCAACGCCATGCCGACGACGCGCGCCAAGCCGCGCGGCACCTAAAGCGCGTCGCGTTCAAACGTATTCACGCGGCGCGCTTTGGGTCTTTGTTTCTGTGCATGTCGTCGTCCCAAAACCGCTGCGCCCTTTTTAGCGACATGCATTAGGGCTGGTTTGTCATTCGCGGATTGCGATAGTCTTTGAAGCGAGCGCATGAGGGACCGGCAGGCAGAATGGCGACGATGACACTCGACAATGAACTCAACAGCAATCGCAGCCTGAGACTGCAAACGCTCGTGCGGCTGCGCTGGTTAGCGGTCGGCGGCCAGTCCGTCGCCGTCATCGTCACGGCGCTATGGCTGCAGTTCCCCCTGCCGCTCGTCCCCTGCTCGCTGCTGATCGCCAGCCTGGCGCTGCTCAATGTCTTCCTCACCATCCGCTTCCCGCCGACGCATCGCCTGACGGCGGCGGCCGCCTTCGTGCTGCTCGGCCTCGATCTCGCGCAGCTGACGGCGCTGCTCTTCATCACCGGCGGGCTCGCCAATCCGTTTGCGCCGCTGCTTTGCGTGCCGGTGATCATCTCCTCGGCCTCGCAGCCGAAGCCGCACAGCGTTGTTCTTGCCGTGTTCGCGGTCATCGGCGTCACGGCGCTAGCCTTCTCGCCCTTCCCGCTGCCCTGGTATCCCGGCACCGTGCTGTTGATGCCGCGCGTGCTGACGGCCGGAATCTGGTTCGCAATCGTCTCGATGACGGCCTTCGCCGCCTTCTACACCTATCGCGTATCGCTCGAGGCAAGCGAGCTTTCCGAGGCGCTGACCGCGACCGAACTCGTGCTCCAGCGCGAAAAGCACCTGTCGCAGCTCGACGGGCTCGCCGCCGCCGCCGCCCACGAACTCGGCACGCCGCTTGCGACGATCACCGTCGTCGCCAAGGAGATGGAGCGGGAGCTCGGCGACGATCCGCGCTTCGGCGAGGACGTGCACCTGCTGCGCAGCCAGAGCGAGCGCTGCCGCGACATTCTGAAACGCCTGACGACGCTTTCCTCCGAAAGCGAGGAGCACATGCGGCTCCTGCCGCTCTCTTCGCTGATCGAGGAGGTGATGGCGCCGCATCGCGAGTTCGGCATCCAGATCAAGTTGATCCAGAAGGGCGACCGCGCCAGCGAGCCCGTCGGCAACCGCAATGCCGGCATTCTCTACGGACTCGGCAATCTTCTCGAAAACGCCGTCGATTATGCCCGCGAGGCGGTGACGGTAACGGTCGAGCACACGGCGGAGCGCGTCAAGGTGACGATCGAGGACGATGGCGACGGCTTTTCGCCGGATATCCTCGCAAGGATCGGCGAGCCCTATGTCACCCGCAGGCAGAAGGAAGACAGCGCCGGCGGACTGGGGCTCGGCCTCTTCATCGCCAAGACGCTTCTGGAGCGATCCGGTGCCAGGCTTCGTTTTGAAAACAGCCCCGGTGCCCGGGTCAGCGTCGAATGGCCGCGCGCGCTGATGGATACGAAACTGGCGAAATGATTTTTGACAGTTTATTGAAGACTGCTACTGCATGTCGACAGCGGTTTTGGGACATCGACATGCACAAAAACAAAGAACTAAAGTGCGTCGCATGAATATGATTGAATGCGACGCGCAATAGAAAAGCCACATAGATTCAGCGCAAACCCCCAAGTTTTGGCTCCGGATTTACGAGAATGACCGAAAAATCGCCGGCTGCGCATGCCACCCCTCAAGATGCCGAACTGATCGGAGCGGACAAGACGCTTTTGATCGTCGATGACGACGGGCCGTTCCTGCGCCGCCTGGCGCGCGCCATGGAGGCACGCGGCTTTGCGGTGGAGATCGCCGAATCCGTCGCCGAGGGCATCGCCAAGGCCAAGACGCGGCCGCCGAAACATGCGGTCATCGATCTGAGACTGGGCGACGGCAGCGGCCTCGACGTGATCGAGGCAATCCGCGGCCGGCGCGACGACACAAGGATGATCGTGCTGACCGGCTACGGCAATATCGCTACCGCGGTAAACGCCGTGAAGCTCGGGGCGCTCGACTATCTCGCCAAACCGGCGGATGCCGACGAGATTTTCACCGCCCTCGTGCGGCGCGAAGGCGAGCGCGTCGAGCTGCCGGAAAACCCGATGTCGGCCGATCGCGTCCGCTGGGAACATATCCAGCGGGTCTATGAAATGTGCGAGCGCAACGTCTCGGAGACGGCGCGGCGGCTCAACATGCACCGCCGCACGCTGCAGCGCATTCTGGCAAAACGCGCGCCGAAGTAGCTAATCCCGCGCGCCGCTGACGATGTCGCTGATCGACTGGCCGAGTTCGCCATTGCGCTCGGCCGCCCATTCGGCGAGCATCAGGCGCTGCGCCGCCGTGCGGGCAAAGGCCTGGGTCACCGATTTGCGCGTCGCCGGCGCCAGGCGATGTTCCGGCGCTTCACGCAGCATGTGCGCATCGTAGCCATCGGAAAGCAGCAGTCCGCATTCCTCCGGGAAAATCTCGAGCGGCACTTGCGCGTGGGTGGCGAAGAACAGCCGATCGCAATGGAGGCGGTAATCCGGCCACTTGCGGTCGACGCGAAAGTCTTCGATCGACGTCTTGATCTCGACGATCCAGATCTCCCCTTTCGGAGAAATCGAAATCAGGTCCGCACGCCGGCCGCTGGCGAGCGTCAGTTCCGGCAGCACCGCGTGGCGCAATTCCAGGAACAATCGCTGTACGCCACGGCGCACCTTCAGCGCCCGCTCGGACTGACGCCCGTCGGAGAGCGGATTGTCGCCATGGATCGATAGGATCGTCATCGGCAGTCCCGGCCTCTCATCCCCTTGTTGCAAAAAAACCATCGTCACGGAATTTGCACATTTCGGCCGAATTGCGGCGGCGCGATCTATTGCGCAGTGCACTGCGATCGCAAATAAGCTGACGGCCGGGCACCTCCCGCCGTTTTTCCTGATTCCCTTTTACGAGACCCCCATGCGCTTCCGCAACGCTCTCCTTTTGTGCAGTCTGGCGGCGACCGTCTTCATCGCCGGCTGCTCGCAAACGACGTCCACCGCAGGCTCTCCCGAGGGCCAGAAAGTCGCGACGAACCAGATCTTTACCGGCAATTACGGCGCCGTCGAGGACCACGGCTATCCTTTGCCGGCCATTCCGATCAAGCGCCTTGACGCTCGCTTCCACCGCCAGATCGTCGACTACGACACCAAGGAGCGGCCGGGCACCATCGTCGTCAACACGCCCAATCGTTTCCTCTATTATGTGCTGCCGGGCGGCAAGGCGGTGCGCTACGGCATCGGCGTTGGCAAGGCGGGTTTTGCCTGGGAAGGCGAGGCCTATGTCGCCTGGAAACAGGAATGGCCGACCTGGCACCCGCCGAAGGAAATGGCCGAGCGCAAGCCGGAAGTCGCCAAGTATGTCGAAGAGGGCATGGGCCCCGGCATCACCAATCCGCTCGGCGCCCGCGCGCTCTACCTCTTCAACGAGGAAGGCAGGGACACGCTCTTTCGCCTGCACGGTACGCCGGAATGGGCCTCGATCGGCACCGCAGCCTCCTCCGGCTGCATCCGCCTGATGAATCAGGACATCATCGACCTTTATTCGCGGGTTCGCCCCGGCCGGAGTGCACGCGTCGTAGTGCAACAGTAACGGCTGGAAACGAGCGAGAACTCAAACAAAGGGCCGCCGGTTGATGCCGGCGGCCTTTTGTTTTTGCTTATTGCTGTGCCGCCTGCTTCGCCTTCAACTCCAGCCGCCGGCGGTGCAGCACCGGTTCGGTATAGCCGTTCGGCTGTTCGCGGCCCTTGAGCACCAGATCCAGCGCCGCCTGGAAGGCAATCGAATCGTCGAATCGGCCGGCCATCGGGTGATAGTTCGGATCGCCGGCATTCTGCCGGTCGACGATCTCCGCCATGCGCTTCATCGTCTCGACGATCTGCGCCTCGCTGACGATGCCGTGGTGCAGCCAGTTGGCCATGTGCTGGGCCGAGATGCGCAGTGTCGCCCGGTCTTCCATCAGGCCGACATTGTTGATGTCGGGAACCTTCGAGCAGCCGACGCCCTGGTCGACCCAGCGCACGACATAGCCGAGGATGCCCTGGGCGTTGTTGTCGAGTTCGCGCTGGATCTCTTCTTCCGTCCAGTTCGGCCGCGCCGCCACGGGCACCGATAGAATATCCGCGAGCTTGGCCCGCGGCCGGCTCTTGAGACCTGCCTGAACCTCGGCGACGTTGACGCGGTGGTAATGCGTCGCATGCAGCGTCGCCGCCGTCGGCGAGGGAACCCAGGCGGTGTTGGCGCCGGCCTTCGGATGGGCGATCTTCTGCTCGAGCATCGCCGCCATCAGGTCGGGCATGGCCCACATACCCTTGCCGATCTGGGCATGCCCGGAAAGCCCGCAGTCGAGGCCGATATCGACGTTCCAGTTCTCGTAGGCACCGATCCAGGCGGCCTGCTTCATGTCGCCCTTGCGGATCATCGGGCCGGCTTCCATCGAGGTATGGATCTCGTCGCCGGTGCGGTCGAGGAAGCCGGTATTGATGAAAACGACGCGCTCGCGGGCGGCGCGGATGCATTCCTTGAGGTTGACGGTCGTGCGCCGTTCCTCGTCCATGATGCCCATCTTGATGGTGTTTTCCGGAAGCCCAAGTGCGGCCTCGACGCGCGCAAAAATCTCGCAGGCAAAGGCCACCTCCTCAGGCCCATGCATCTTCGGCTTGACCACATACATCGAGCCCGAGCGGGAGTTTGCCCGCCGGCCATTCGGGCCGATGTCGTGCAGCGCGATCAGCGCCGTCACCATGGCGTCCATCAGGCCTTCGGGCACCTCGCGGCCGTCCCGGTCGAGGATCGCCGGGTTAGTCATCAGATGCCCGACATTGCGCACCAGCATCAGCGAGCGGCCGGGCAGCGTCAGCGTAGCGCCGTCCGGCCTGGTGAAGACGCGGTCGGGGTTCAGCCTGCGGGTGAAGGTCCGGCCGCCCTTGGCGACCTCTTCCGCAAGGTCGCCCTTCATCAGCCCGAGCCAGTTGCGATAGACGACGACCTTGTCATCGCCGTCGACGGCGGCGACCGAATCCTCGCAATCCATGATCGTGGTGATCGCCGATTCGAGGATGACGTCGGAAATGCCGGCCGTATCGGCCTGGCCGATCGGCGTCTTCGCATCGAGGACGATGACGATGTGGAGATTGTTCTGGCGCAGAACGATCTCGGATGGCGCCGCTACGGTTCCGGAATAGCCGGCGAACTGAGCCGGATTGCGAAGCGTCGTCCTGGCGCCGCTCGCCAAGGTCAGCGAGAGAGTTGGCCCGTCAATTGCCAGTCCGGCGACGTCGCTCCAGCGGCCTGTCGCGAGCGGCGCGCTCGCATCGAGAAAGTCCCGGACCCAGGCGATGACCTTGGCACCGCGCGCCGGATTATAGCCCTTGCCGCGCTCGGCTCCGTCCCTGTCGGCAATGGCGTCGGTGCCGTAGAGCGCGTCATAGAGCGAGCCCCAGCGCGCATTGGCGGCGTTCAGCGCATAGCGGGCATTCATCACCGGCACGACGAGCTGCGGGCCGGCAATGGTCGCGATCTCCGGGTCGACATTGGCGGTCGAGACGGAGAAGCCCGGCCCTTCCGGCAGGAGATAGCCGATCTCTTTGAGGAAGGTCTGGTAGGCCCCCATATCGAGGGGCGCGCCATGTTCGCGATACCAGGCATCGAGCTTGGCCTGAAGGTCGTCGCGCTTGGCGAGAAGAAGGCGGTTCTTCGGACCGAGTTCGTGGACGAGTTGCGAGAGGGCCGCAAGAAAATGGTCCGGATCGACACCGGTCCCCGGCGTCGCCTCGTCGACAAGGAAGCGGTGGAGACCCGCATCGATCTTCAGATCATGTTTCTCAACGCGGTCCATGCGGCAGCTCCTGAATCACTCTATGCCAGATTCCAATAGTAGGAGCGGGATGCATGCGGAAAATTCAGCCTTTTCCATCCCGCTCACGCGCGCGGACAGTCTCTCACCAACCGGCTCCATGTCAATTCGGCAAGGATGCGAAGAATTCTTTCCAAATTGGAAAAAATCCCAAATGGAAACATCAATGATGTGCGATGCGCGGCCGGCCGCTTGCCGAAGCGATGAAGCGTGCCTCGACCAGCTTGCGGCCGCCCTCGACCTCCGGGGCATCGATCTCCTCCCAGTTCGTAGCGGCGGGTTCTTCGGCGCCGTTGGCGCGCGCCGTCTCCAGCGCCATCATCTCGGCGCGGCGGCGGGCGGCCCCGAAGGCCTCGTCTTGGTCGATGAAGCGCTCGCTCGCGCCGGCGCCGTTGACGATGAAGATACCCTCCTCGGGTGTCGTGACGAAGACGGTGACGGTGGCGCGCACCTGGCCAACGACGGCGCCGACGGCATTGGCGACATCTGCCTCCGCCGGGATTGCCGCTTCCGTCGCCAGGATGGCGGCGATCGCTGGATAATAGACCGGCGCCGAGGCCCCAAGGCCGACGAGCGGCCGGTCGAGGCCGAGCGAGAAGCGGACGATGCCGGGCTCGCGCTTCAATGCCCGGTCGACGGCAAGCGAAGCGGTCGGATCGATGGCGCCGGCGCCGTCCTCATGCAGGCAGGCCTGGAGAATCACTTCCGAGGATTGCCGCGTCAGCCGGTCGACGATCATTTGCGCCAGCGTCTCGGGAGAGCCGGCGATCGGCTGGCCCGAACCATCCTTGGTGCGGGCGGCGATCTTCAGGCCGAGCAGCGCTGCCTCGCTGTTCCACTGCGACTGGCGGCCGAGCACGTGCATCGCGTCGGACGGCGTCAGCGCGCAGATATGCACCAGCCCGCGGGCGACAAGCCGGTCGAGCGTCGCCTTTTGCAGCGTGCTGAGGATAAGATCCGCAAGCGCCACGGGCACCGCGCCGATCCTGTCGTAGAGGGCCTGCTCCTGCGGCTGCAGGCCGCTTGCAAGATGGTCGGGCAGGCCGGTGCGCACCGCAAGGCGGCCGTCGTGGCGACCGGCATGGGTCGCCCGCAACTGCTTGTCGAGCACCGAAATGACCGCCTCGCCATGCAGCGCCGCCGCAAGGCTCAAGGGCAGGAAGCGGCGGGGCCCAAGATCGATCTTCGCCTTGAGGCCGCGATCGTTGATCTTCACCTCCGAATCGCCGCCGAGGCCGTAGGTGCGCATGGCGACCGCCTCGACCATGGTGCGGAAGCCGCCGACGACGGCGCCCTCCGCATCGAGTCGCGGGCGGCCGGCATCGAGCACGGCGACATCCGTCGTCGTGCCGCCGATATCGGAAACGACGGCATTCTCGAGCCCGGTCAGATAGCGGGCGCCGACAAGGCTCGCGGCCGGCCCGGAAAGGATCGTCTCGATCGGCCGCAGCCGCGCCTCGGCGGCCGAGATCAGCGCGCCGTCGCCGCGCACCACCATCATCGGCACGTCGATGCCGCGGGCCTTCAGGAAATCCTCGCAGGAGCCGACCAGGCGATCGATCATCGAAACCAGCCGAGCATTGAGCAACGTCGTCAGCGCACGGCGTGGACCGCCGAGCTTGGAGGAGAGCTCATGGCTGCAGGTGACCGGCAGATGCGAGACCTCGCGGATGCGCTCGCGCACCCTCTTTTCATGATCCGGGTTGCGCACCGCGAAGTAACCGGCGATCGCGAAGGAGGATACCTCGGGGGCAAGCCTTGGCAGCGCCTCGTCAAGGGCGCTCATGTCCAGCGGCGTCTCACCGCCGTGGACGTTGTGACCTCCCGGAAGGAAGATTACCGGATCCGACCCCAGCGCCTCCTGCAGGCCATCGCGCTTCAGGTCCTCGGGCCCGAAGCCGATCATCACCAGCCCGGCGCGGCCGCCCTGCCCTTCGACGAGCGCATTGGTGGCGAGCGTCGTCGACAGCGAAACGAGGCTGATGGCCGAAACCGGGACCTTGGCCTTTTCCAGCACGGCTTCCACCGCCCCCGAAATGCCTTCGGCAAGATCGTGGCGCGTGGTCAACGCCTTGGCCTTGGCGACGACGCCGGCCGCTTCGCTGAAAAGGACGGCGTCGGTATAGGTGCCGCCGGTGTCGATGCCGAGAAGAAGATGCGAGGTCAAGGTCTGCTCAGTCCGGTGTTGAAAACCGGGGCGACGCCCGGATGGGAAGGAATCGCTTGGTAATAGGGCATATTTTGGCGAAAGACCATCGCATGACGGCGACCTTTGCGCGTCGGATCAGGTCCGATGCTACGGCGGTACAATGTGGACACCGGAGGAGGGCTACTTCGCCCGCAGCAAAACCTTCATCGGCAGGCCGCCTTTCGGCTGGGTCGTCAGCCTCTGCACCGGCCAGGGATGCGTCGCCTCGGTCAGGTCGAAGCGGAAGCGGTGCATCAGGACGGCAAGGGCGATCACCGCCTCCTGCAACGCAAAGGTCGCGCCGATGCAGATGCGCGGACCCGCGCCGAAGGGGAGATACTGGAAGCGATTGATCTTATCGCGGTTTTCAGGGAGGAAGCGCTCGGGCATGAAGGCGCGCGGCTTCTGCCAGTAGAGCACATGGCGATGCAGCGTCCAGGGCATAATCAGCACTGATATGCCCTTGCGGATCGGCACGCGCTCGCCTTCCGGCGACGTCCACTCGTCCGCCTCGATCGCGGCCCGGTTAATCGAGGGGGCAGGCGGATAGAGGCGCAGCGCCTCCTCGAAGGCGGCGAGCACATGCGGCATCCGTTCGAGCCACTCGATCGGCTCGGCGCCGGTTGCCAGAACCGTGTCGATCTCCTTTTCCATCGTCTCGCGATAGGCCGGCATGTTGGCGATGCAATAGAGGCACCAGGCGAGCGCCCGGGCCGTCGTCTCGTGGCCGGCGCCGATGAAGGTCAGGATGTTGTCCTCGATCTCCGACGTCGAAAGTCCCTCGGGTCCTTCGAGTTGCAGGAGCAGCGTCAGGAAATCGTTCGGAACCTTGTCGGGCTCGGCCGCCATGCGCCGTCGGCGCTCTGCCATCGTTGCGGCGACGACGCCGCGAAAGCGATCGAGTACTTTCCGGCCGCCGATCCGGGTGAGACGCGGCACCCATGGGGGTGCCACGAGAAGATCCATCGGGTCGACTCGGCCCATCCGCTGCAGCAGTTCCTCGACATTGGCGGCAAAACCCTCTTTCTCGACGGCGATCTCGCTGGAGAAGAGCGTCTCGGTCAAAATCTCGAAAGTGAGCTCCGTCATATCCGTGGCAATGTTGGTGACGAATGGCTCCGAGGCGGCACGCTGGTAGCGCTCCCCGAAATGCTCCGAGACAGTTAGCATCTGGCCGGCAAAGCCTTTCGCATGGCGCGGCGTGAACACCGGCGCCATCGCCTTGCGCGACCGTTTCCACACCTCGCCCTCGGCCGTCAATAGGCCATCGCGAAGGATGGGGCGAAGGATCAATCGCCGAACCTTCGACATCTCATAGTTGGAAGCGTTCTCGACAAGGATGTAGCGGATGAGCCCCGGATCATTGACGATCAGGTTCCGCTGATTCATGAACTTCGTCTCGATCCAGGGGAGCGTATAGGAGGGCTCACCCCAGAGCTCCAGCGGGTTGCGCAGCACCGTGCGGATGATCTCGAGCCGCGAAGGAATGTGGGTGCGCGGGACGGGCGCGGGCGGCTCGAACGGCTCCGGTCGCGTGTCCATGATCATGCCTTTCCTGACGACCTACCGTTTCAGGTTTTTACGGCGCAATCAAGAAGATGATTCACGTGAAGCAGCCGGAAACTGGCTGGATCCACCCGTGATCAGAGCAAGGCCTCGAGCTCGGCGAGCTTGTCGTTGACCAGCCAGCCGTAGTAGTTCTCCTCCGGCCAGTGGACCTCGCCGCCCGCGTTCTTCGCCGCGAGCGCGGCGGCGCGCTCGTCCGGGCTGCCGACATTGTAGAGCGTGGCCGTCAGGCCGGGATTGTGGGAAATGTCCATGCCGGCGATCGAGCGGTAGGCGTCGATCGCATGGCGGATCGAGGCGGCCATATAGGCAAGCGAGACGTCCGGATCCATGATCGCCTCATAGACGGCGCCGGCATTGTTCTCGTCGAGACGATCATAGCCGGAGACGCGCGACACCATGTCGGTCAACATCAGGGCCGTCAGCGGATTGATCTGGCCGAGACCGAAGGTCTGGCCGGCGAAGAAGGGCTGGAAGAAGACGGCGCTGAAGCGGTTGTTCGGGAAGGTCTGGCCGCCGACGGTGCGACCGCGGAACTCTCTCTCCCAGACCCGCTCGCGGCAGCTCCACAGCGCATAGGATGAATTCTCGCCGGTGCAGTCGGCAAATTGCGGACGCTTGACGAATTCATCGACGGATTCGCCGTCATAACCGAAGTGGAAGCTGTTGCCCGCATAGGCGGCCGCCTTGACGTAATAGGCCTGCAGCCGGTCATAGGCGTCGACATTATAAGTGTGCTCGCCGACGATAGCGCCGATCATGTGGATCGGTGCGATGCCATAGGCGGCGGCGGTCGACTTGATCTTTGCCACGAGTTTACGGTCATTGGCGAGCAGCTCACGCACCTTCTCGTATTTGGCGTCGAAGGAGGTCCGGCCTGCTTTGGTGCGGCGAAGCGAAGCGCCTGGAACGCGCGGCTGCTCGACGTGCCGGTTTCCTTCCGGAACCACGCGATTCTCGGCCGCGGCCGGTTGCACCGCGGAGAGGCAAAGCGTGGCGATAAGAAGCAGGCAGGCGGTCAGACGCACGATCAATTTTCCTGTGAAACTCGGGTCCCGATTCGTCCGGGCGCGGCCCCTAGGGCAGAATCATGTCGGAATCATGCCCCGTTTCGACCGATCACTGATCGCTCTAGATAAAATGAGGGCGCCTGTCGAGTGACAGGCGCCCCACAAGGCGGTGATCGGTACGATTTGGCGCCGACTGCAGCGCCAGCGTCACAGAATGTAGCGCGAGAGGTCCGTATTGGCGGCGAGATCGCCGACATGCTTGCGGACATAGTCGGCGTCGATCATCAGCGTGTCGCCGCCGCGATCGGGCGCGTTGAAGGAAATCTCGTCGAGGACGCGTTCCATAACCGTCTGCAGGCGGCGGGCGCCGATGTTCTCGACATTGGCGTTGAGCTGCACGGCAACCTCCGCGAGCGCATCGATCGCATCCTCGGTGAAGTCGAGCACCACGCCTTCGGTCTCCAGCAGCGCCTTGTACTGGCGGATGAGGCTCGCCTCGGTCTCCGTCAGGATGCGGCGAAAATCCTCCTTGGTGAGCGCCCGCAACTCGACTCGGATCGGCAGGCGGCCCTGCAGCTCGGGCAGCAGGTCCGACGGCTTCGACACGTGGAAGGCGCCGGAGGCGATGAAGAGGATGTGATCGGTCTTCACCGGCCCGTATTTCGTCGCAACGGTCGTGCCTTCGACCAGCGGCAACAGATCCCGCTGGACGCCTTCGCGCGACACGCCGGCACCGATGCCGCCGTCGCGGGCGGCGATCTTGTCGATCTCGTCAAGGAAGACGATGCCGTCGTTTTCCGCCGCCGCCATCGCCTCGCGCTGGATCTGTTCGTTGTCGAGCAGCTTGTCGGATTCGTCGTTGACTAGAAGGTCATAGGAATCCTTGACCGTCGTCTTGATTTTCTTGGTCCTGCCGCCGAGCGCCTTCCCGAACATTTCGGAAAGGTTCAGCACGCCGATATTGGCGCCGGGCATGCCGGGGATCTCGAAGCCGCCCGGCGCGCCGGTTTCGGCCACGTCGATCTCGATCTCCTTGTCGTCGAGCTCGTTTGCCCTCAGCTTCTTGCGGAAGGAATCGCGGGTCGCCGGCGACGCCGTCGTGCCGACCAGCGCGTCAAGCACGCGCTCCTCGGCATTCTGATGCGCCTTCGCCTTGACCTCGGCGCGCTTCTTCTCGCGCACCAACGTAATGCCGACCTCGACGAGATCTCGGACGATCTGTTCGACGTCACGCCCGACATAGCCGACCTCGGTGAACTTGGTGGCCTCCACCTTGACGAAGGGCGCGCCGGCAAGCTTGGCGAGGCGGCGGGAAATCTCCGTCTTGCCGACGCCGGTCGGGCCGATCATCAGGATGTTCTTCGGCATCACCTCGTCGCGCAGCTCGTCGCTGAGCTGCTGGCGGCGCCAGCGATTGCGCAAGGCAATGGCGACGGCGCGCTTCGCGTCCTTCTGGCCGATGATGTAGCGGTCGAGCTCGGAAACGATCTCTCGGGGGGAAAAATTGGTCATGAAGTCCTCTCAAACTCGGTCCGCGTCAGTTCCATCAGCAGGGTGCGACCGGACTCGTCTATCCATTCGGCGAAGGGCACGAAACCGGCCTTCGCATAGGCTCTGACCGCTCGGCGGTTGCCGGCATCCGGATCGATGACGATGCGGGCGGCGCCCTTTTCGAACAGTCTTCCGGCGAAGGCCTTGAGCGCGAGAGCCGCGACGCCCTTGCCGGTCATTTCAGGCCGCCCGATGAAGATATCGACACCGGGCGTGTCGGACGACAGGCCCCTCGCCCAGGGTTCCTCGTCATATTGCGAGGGGATCCAGGACTGGATGTAACCGGCCGGTTCGCCGCTCAAGCGGAAGATAAAGCCGTCGACCTCTCCGGTGGCGCAACCCTCGCGGATCAGCCCCAATTCCACCTCCGGGTCGCCCCACCATTGTCGGACATGCGGCTCCGAAAGCCAGGCAAAGAGCATCGGCAGGTGGCGCTCGGCCACCGGCTCGAAGCTGACCTCTGCCCAGTCAGTCGGCATCCAGCGTCTCCATGACCACATTGTGGTTGGTATAGACGCAGATGTCTCCAGCGATCTGGAGGGCGCGCCGGGCGATCTCCTCGGCCGACTTGTCGCTGTCCATCAGGGCGCGCGCCGCCGCATAGGCAAAATTTCCGCCGGAGCCGATGGCGATCGTTCCGTGCTCCGGCTCCAGCACGTCGCCATTGCCGGTGATCGCCAACGTCACCGACTTGTCGGCGACCAGCATCATCGCCTCGAGATTGCGCAGATACTTGTTGGTGCGCCAATCCTTGGCGAGTTCGACGGCGGCGCGCATCAGCTGGTCGGGATATTGTTCGAGCTTCGCCTCGAGCCGCTCCAGAAGCGTGAAGGCATCCGCCGTCGCGCCGGCAAAGCCGGCGATCACGTCGCCCTTCGAGAGGCGCCGGATCTTGCGCGCATTGCCCTTCATCACCGTCTGGCCGAGGCTCACCTGGCCGTCGCCCGCCATCACCACCTTGCCGTCCTTGCGCACCGTGATGATGGTGGTGGCATGCATCGTTCCGTAGGGATTGTGTTCGCTCATCAAAATACCTGTCGGCCCCGGAGGCGAGGCGTTGCGGCTCAAGAAGAACCTGGTTGCTTGAGGCCTATGTAAGTCGGCTCCACGCGATTGCAAATGGGCAGGAGAAATCACCGGCATCCCCTCCTTTTGATGCGGATCGCGCCTGCTGCCGGCGCCAATCGAATCTCCGTCGCAGTTCTGGATATTTCGCGCCCCGCCTGATATGGAGCGGCTCTGGAACGGACCGGGCGGCGGAAGGCTCTGCCGCCCGCGCCGATCTATCGAGTGCAGACAGGAGAGCCTGATGGCAGACGTGACGCTGAGCCGTACCGGCCAGGTTTCGCGAAAGACGAATGAAACGGCCGTGTCCGTCTCGGTCAATATCGACGGCACGGGCGTGTCGAAGATTGCGACCGGCGTCGGCTTCTTCGATCACATGCTCGACCAGCTCGCGCGCCATTCGCTGATCGACATGGAGATCAAGACGGAGGGCGACCTGCATGTCGACGATCACCACACGGTCGAGGATACCGGCATTGCCATCGGCCAGGCGATCGCCAGGGCGCTCGGGGATCGCCGGGGCATCACCCGCTATGCCTCGCTCGATCTCGCCATGGACGAGACGATGACGCGCGCCGCCGTCGACGTTTCCGGCCGGCCGTTTCTCGTCTGGAACGTGACCTTCACCTCGCCGAAGATCGGCACCTTCGACACCGAGCTGGTGCGCGAATTTTTCCAGGCGCTCGCCCAGCATGCCGGCATCACGCTGCATGTGCAGAACATCTATGGCGCCAACAACCATCACATCGCCGAGACCTGCTTCAAATCCGTCGCCCGCGTGCTGCGCACGGCAACCGAAATCGACCCGCGCCAGGCTGGACGCGTTCCCTCGACGAAGGGCACGCTCGCCTGAGCCGGCCAAGACTGGCTGAAGAGAATGGCCTCCTATCTGATCATGACTCCGCCCGGCGCTGCGGCCGACGACGAAAGGGCGCGGTTCATCGCCGACGGCTTTTCCTGGACCGCGTTCTTCTTCCCTGCCCTCTGGCTGATCGCCAAGCGCGCCTGGCTCGTCGGAATGGCCGTTGCCGTTCTGCAAATACTGCTGATCGTTCTGACGGAAGCACCGGGCGGATTTATCGCCGCGCTGATCATGCAACTGGCGCTCAGTCTGCTGGTATCGCTCGAAGGGCCGCTTTTCATCGCCCGGACGCTCGCGGCACGGGATTGGACGCTTCGTTCGATCGTTCCGGCCCGCAATATCGAGACGGCCGAGGAGATCTATTTCTCGAACGCGACGGCGACGCCACACCACCGAAGCGCAACTCCGTTGCAGTCGATTGACTGGTCGAGCTCCGGACGGCCGGAAAGCGCCGCCGGCCTGGGCTTCTTTGAATCCTATGGAGAGCGCTGATGCGGGTTGCCATCATTGACTACGGATCGGGCAATCTGCGCTCGGCAACGAAAGCCTTCGAGCGGGCGGCGCGCGAAGCCGGCATCGACGCGGAAATCGACCTGACCGACAGGCCGGAACGGGTGGCCTCGGCCGACCGCATCGTGCTGCCGGGCGTCGGCGCCTTTGCCGATTGCCGCCGCGGCCTTGACGCCGTCGCCGGAATGGAAGAGGCACTCAAGCATGCGGTCGAAGCGGCCGGACGCCCCTTCCTAGGCATCTGCGTCGGCATGCAGCTGATGTCCTCGCGCGGCCTCGAAAAGACGATAACTGAAGGGTTCGGCTGGATTCCCGGCGATGTCGTGGAGATGACGCCCGCGGACGCGTCGCTGAAGATCCCGCAAATCGGCTGGAACACGCTCAGGCTCAACCGGCCGCACGCGCTCTTCGAGGGCATTGCGACCGGCGAGACAGGGCTGCACGCCTATTTCGTGCATTCCTATCACCTCGCTGCGGAAAATTCCGAGCACGTCATCGCCGAGACGGAGTATGGCGGGCCGGTGACGGCCTTCGTCGCAAGCGGCAACCGGGCCGGTGCGCAGTTCCACCCGGAAAAGAGCCAGACCCTCGGCCTCGCCCTCATCTCGAATTTCCTGCGTTGGAAGCCCTGAGGCTCCCGCCACCTGATCGGACGAACCAAATGATTCTCTTTCCCGCGATCGACCTCAAGGACGGCCAATGCGTGCGCCTGAAGCTCGGCGACATGGACCAGGCAACCGTCTACAACCCTGATCCCGCCGCCCAGGCACGCGCCTTCGAGGAACAGGGCTTCGAATGGCTGCATGTCGTCGACCTGAACGGCGCCTTTGCCGGCGAAACGGTGAATGGTGCAGCGGTCGACGCCATCCTCAAGGCGACCCGGAATCCGGTGCAGCTCGGCGGCGGCATCCGCACGCTCGCGCATATCGAGAACTGGCTTTCGCGCGGACTGAAGCGCGTCATTCTCGGCACCGTCGCTGTGCGCGATCCGGCGCTGGTGGTCGAGGCCTGCCGCAAGTTCCCCGGCCGGGTGGCGGTCGGCATCGACGCCAAGGGCGGCAAGGTGGCGGTCGAAGGCTGGGCGGAGGCCTCCGAACTCGGCGTGATCGAGCTTGCGAAGAAGTTCGAAGGCGCCGGCGTTTCGGCGATCATCTATACCGACATCGACCGCGACGGCATCCTGACCGGCATCAACTGGGATTCGACCCTGGAACTCGCCAACGCGGTTTCCATTCCGGTCATCGCCTCGGGCGGTCTCGCCTCGATGGACGATATCCGCCGGCTGACCCAGTCGGATGCTGCAAAGCTCGAAGGGGCGATCTCCGGCCGGGCGCTCTATGACGGGCGGATCGATCCGAAGGAAGCGCTGGACTTGATCCGCGCCGCGCGAAAGGCATGAACAGATGACCCTCAAGGCCCGCGTAATCCCCTGTCTCGACGTCAAGGACGGCCGCGTCGTCAAGGGCGTCAATTTCGTCGACCTCATCGACGCCGGCGATCCGGTGGAGGCGGCAAAGGCCTATGACGCCGCCGGCGCCGACGAGCTCTGCTTCCTCGACATCACCGCCTCGTCGGACAATCGCGAGACGATCTTCGACGTCGTCGCCCGCACCGCCGAGCAATGCTTCATGCCGCTCACCGTCGGTGGCGGCGTGCGCCAGGTGGCGGATATCCGCAAGCTGCTCTTGGCCGGCGCCGACAAGGTCTCGATCAATACAGCCGCCGTGAAGAACCCGGATTTCGTCGCAGAAGCCGCCGACAAGTTCGGCAACCAGTGCATCGTCGTCGCCATCGACGCGAAGAAGGTCTCGACCGCGGGCGAAGCAGACCGCTGGGAGATCTTCACCCATGGCGGGCGGCAACCGACCGGCATCGACGCGATCGAATTCGCCAGAAAGGTCGTTGACCTCGGTGCCGGCGAAATCCTGCTTACCTCCATGGACCGCGACGGCACCAAGAGCGGCTACGACATCGCGCTGACGCGCGCCATCGCCGATGCGGTGCGCGCGCCGGTCATCGCCTCGGGCGGCGTCGGGACGCTCGACCACATGGTGGAGGGCATCCGCGACGGCCATGCGACGGCGGTGCTGGCCGCCTCCATCTTCCACTTCGGCACCTACAGCATCGGCGAGGCGAAGCGCTACATGGCCGAGCGCGGCATCGCCATGCGACTCGATTGAAGGATTTCGGGATGAGCGAATTCACCCTCACCGACCTCGAACAGATCGTCGCAACGCGCGCCAAGGCGGCGCCGGAGGAGTCCTGGACGGCCAAGCTGGTTGCGGCCGGGCAGCCGAAGGCGGCGAAGAAACTCGGCGAGGAGGCGGTCGAGACGGTGATCGCGGCGGTCACCGGCGACCGCAAGAATCTGATCGATGAGAGCGCCGATCTCCTCTATCATCTTATGGTCGTATTGAATATCGCCGCCGTCCCGTTGCAGGATGTGATGAGCGAACTGGCCAGGCGGACGAGCCAATCCGGCCTGCAGGAGAAGGCAAACCGGCAGAATCCATGAGCATCGCCGCGAAAGATTTTGAATCGGCCGACATTCCCGGCAATCTTACGGGGGGTGAGTTTTCCCCCTACCATGTCTTTTCCGCCGAGGAATGGTCGCGCTTTCGCGCCGATACCCCGCTGACATTGACGGCCGAGGAGGTCAAGCGGTTGCGCTCGCTCAACGACCCGGTGGATCTGGGCGAGGTGCGCCGCATCTATCTGTCGCTGTCGCGGCTGCTCTCGGCGCACGTGGAAGCGTCGCAGATCCTCTTCCAGCAGCGCAAGCGGTTCCTCAGCATGTCTGACGAGACGAAAACGCCCTTCGTCATCGGCATCGCCGGCTCCGTCGCTGTCGGCAAGTCGACCACCGCCCGTATCCTCGCCGAACTCTTGGCGCGCTGGCCCTCGAGCCCGAAGGTCGATCTGATCACCACCGACGGCTTCCTCTACCCGAATGCGATCCTGCAGCGGGAGAATATGATGGATCGCAAGGGCTTCCCGGAAAGCTACGATCTCGGCGCGCTGCTGCGTTTCCTCTCGGCGATCAAGGCCGGGCGGCCGAACGTCAAGGCGCCGACCTATTCGCACCTGACCTATGACGTCATTCCCGACCAATTCCAGGTCATCGACCGGCCGGACATCCTGATCTTCGAGGGGATCAACGTCTTGCAGTCACGCGATCTGCCAGCCGACGGCAAGATCGTCCCGATGGTCTCGGACTTCTTCGATTTTTCGATCTATATCGACGCCGAGGAAAGCCTGATCCACAATTGGTATGTGAGCCGTTTCATGCGGCTGCGCGAAACGGCCTTCCAGAGCCCACAATCCTTCTTCCATCGCTATTCGACGATCAGCGAGGACGCGGCGCGGGCGATCGCCGAGGGCCTCTGGCACAACATCAACCTGAAGAACCTGCACCAGAACATCCAGCCGACTCGGCCGCGCGCCGACCTCATCCTGCAGAAGGGGCCGAACCACCTGACGCAGACGGTGGCCCTGAGGAAGCTGTAACCGGTATAAGACCCCTCCCCACAGGTGGGAGGGGCTTAATCAGCCGCACCCACTTCGCCTCTCCGGCAACATTGCGGCAGGGCCAAGCTTGGGAAAGTGGCAGTCGGCCACAGCGCGCACGAAGCCCCTCCCACCTGTGGGTAGGGGTATGCCTTTAAAGGTTAACCCGCCGCAGCGTCAGATTGAGGCGGCCACCGTTCTTCAGCAGCGTCGAGGTGTTCGGATAGATGCGGTCGACGCCGTGAAAGGCCAGCCGTCCCTCGCCGCCGAGGACGACGACGTCGCCGCTTTCGAGCTTGAACGAGGTGGTCTGGCCACCGCGTGTCCGGCCGCCGACGCGGAAAAGGCAGCTATCGCCCAGGGAAATAGAGACGACGGCCGTTTCAAGATCGCGCTCGTCGCGGTCCTGATGCAAACCCATCCGCGCTTCGGCGGAATAGAAGTTGACGAGACATGCCTCGGGCTGTTTGTCGCTCGCCGCGACCGCCCGCCAGATGTCGATTAGGAATTCTGAAATCGGCGGCCAGGGCGCGCCGGTGACCGGATGATGCGGCTGGTAGCGGTAGCCGCCGTCACGGTCGGTGACCCAACCGAGCGATCCGCAATTGGTCATACGCACCGCCATCGGCTTGCCGGTTTTCGGCATTTCCGGAACATAGAGCGGTGCCGCGGCGACCACGTCGCGGATGACCTTTACAAGCTCCTCCTGGCGCGACCGGTCGAGGTAACCGGGAATATGCCTGACGCCTTTCGGCAGCACCTGCATGGCTCGCATCCAATCGGTCAATGTCGTGGCTCGTTCATGCAGCCGGGAAGCCCACAAGCGCTCGATTGGATGTAGCGCCCGCGCCGTCCCTAGCCACCCGAAAAGCGACGAACCGGCGGCGGGGCTCAATCGCCGGCTGGTCGGCCGCGCAGCTTCTTGATCTCGCCGCGGCCGGTTTTCTCCTTCAGACGTCGCTCGATCGAACCGCGCGTCGGCTTGGTCTTCTTGCGCGGCGGTGGCGGCGGTTCGGCCGCCTTCAGAATCAGTTCCTTGAGCCGCTCGCGGGCGTCCTCGCGGTTGCGCTCCTGGCTGCGAAAGCGATTGGCCTCGATCATCAGCACGCCGTCCTTCGAGGCTCGGCGGCCGGCTAGCTTCAGGGCATTGGCCTTGACGCGATCGGATAGCGACGGCGACGCCTGGATGTTGAAGAAGAGCTGGACGGCGGTCGCCACCTTGTTGACGTTCTGGCCGCCCGGACCGCCGGCCAGCACGAATTGCTCCGTCAGCTCCCAGCCGGCGATCACGATGTTTTCACTGATGTTAAGCGGTTCGCTTGCCATGCTAGCTCCTTACCGGTCTATCGCACAGAGTTGTGCGTTTGAGAACGGCTCGGAGACAAAACGCGAAACCCGGCCACAAGGACCGGGTTTCACGTGAATCATGGCCAAGAGTCTTATTCGGCGGCGAGCCTGGTGCCGGGAGCCGCATCGCGAACGCTGCCGTCGACATGGCTCTCGAACTTGGCGAAGTTGGCGATGAACATGTCGACCAGCCGGCGGGCCTGGGCATCATAGGCCGAACCGTCAGCCCAGGTGGAACGCGGGTCGAGAATGCGGTCGTCGACGCCAGGCACCGAGACCGGCACCGCGAAGCCGAAATTCGCGTCCGTGCGGAAGGAGGCGCTGTTCAGCGATCCGTCGAGCGCGGCCGAAAGAAGGGCGCGGGTCACCTTGATCGGCATGCGGCTGCCGGTGCCATAGGCGCCGCCGGTCCAGCCGGTGTTGACGAGCCAGCAGGTGACGCCATTCCTGGCGATCAGGTCCTTGAGCAGATTGCCGTATTCGGACGGATGGCGCGGCATGAAGGGAGCGCCGAAGCAGGTCGAGAAGGTCGCTTCCGGCTCCGTCACGCCCTTTTCCGTGCCCGCCACCTTGGCGGTGTAGCCGGACAGGAAGTGGTACATGGCCTGTTCCGGCGTCAGCTTGGCGATCGGCGGCAGGACGCCAAAGGCATCCGCCGTCAGCATGATGATGGTGCGCGGTTGCGGCGCCGTGCCGGTTTCGCTGGCATTCGGAATGAAGTCGAGCGGATAGGCGATGCGGGTGTTTTCCGTCAGCGAGCCGTTATCGAAGTCGGGTGCGCGCCGATCGTCGAGGACGACGTTTTCCATCACCGTGCCGAAGCGTCGCGTCGTCGCGAAGATTTCCGGCTCGGCCGCTTCCGACAGGCGGATCGCCTTGGCGTAGCAGCCGCCTTCGAAATTGAAGACGCCCTTTTCGCCCCAGCCATGCTCGTCGTCACCGATCAGCGTGCGGTTCGGATCGGCCGAAAGCGTCGTCTTGCCGGTGCCGGAGAGGCCGAAGAAGATCGCCGTGTCGCCGGCCGGGCCGACATTCGCCGAGCAGTGCATCGGCATGACGTTCTTCTTCGGCAGCAGGTAGTTGAGCACGGTGAAGACAGATTTCTTCATCTCGCCGGCATAGGACGTGCCGCCGATCAGCACGAGGCCCTTCGTCAGGTCGCAGGCAATGATCGTCTCGCTGCGGCAGCCGTGGCGGGCCGGATCGGCCTTGAAGCTCGGCAGATCGATGATCGTCAGCTTCGGCAGGAACGTCGCCAGCACTTCGCGCGCCGGACGGATCAGGAGGTTGCGGATGAACAGCGAGTGCCAGGCATATTCAGTGACGACACGCGTCGGCAGAGCATTCCCGGCATCGGCACCGCCGACGAGATCCTGAACATAGAGCGACATGCCCTTGGCATGCGCCAGCATGTCCTGGCGCAGGAGCTCGAAATTCTCCGGGGAGATGGCGCTGTTGTTGTCCCACCAGATCTGATCGGCGGTCGCCGCATCGCGCACGACATATTTGTCCTTGGGCGAGCGGCCGGTGTGCTGGCCGGTGCGGGCACAGAGCGCCCCATGGGACGTCAGCTGCGCCTCGCCGCGGCGAAGGGCTTCCTCATAAAGCTCCGCTGCCTCGAAGTTGTAACGAACGACCGAGAGGTCGGAAAAACCGATCGTTTCCAATCCGTTCGAGGGGTTGCGGGTGCCGAGTTGCTCCATGGTCAAGCTTCCTTCGTCTCTGGCCAATGGCGTTGAATTTCTTCGGAACATACCGGCTCGGTCTGCTGAAGACAAGATAGCTGATCCTAAAAGAATAATGATATCAGTATATTAATCGATTTAAAGAAAAATATGCATTTTTTAATCGGTTGAAACACGACTTGCAGATGTCGATCCGAGACACCCTCCGCTGGCCAGGTCGATCCGCGCTTTTTACGCTTCGCCACAATTTGTTCCACCTTTATACTCAAGTAACGCAGCCGTGACTCGCGGTGGCCGCCGCTTCGAAGAGCGGATGCCGGCGGCGGACCCATAAAGACGGAGTTGAAACACGATGCAGACCATCGCGCTTGTCGATGACGACCGCAACATCCTGACATCGGTATCCATCGCGCTTGAAGCCGAGGGCTACAAGGTCGAAACCTATACCGATGGCGCTTCCGCGCTCGAGGGCCTCGTGGCGCGCCCGCCACACCTGGCGATCTTCGATATCAAGATGCCGCGCATGGACGGCATGGAACTCTTGCGGCGGCTCCGGCAGAAGTCCGACCTGCCGGTGATCTTCCTGACGTCGAAGGACGAGGAGATCGACGAGCTCTTCGGCCTGAAGATGGGCGCCGACGATTTCATCACGAAACCCTTCTCGCAGCGGTTGCTGGTCGAGCGTGTCAAGGCGATCCTGCGCCGCGCACCGGCCCGCGACGCCGCCGCCGCCGGGGCTGTTGGCCTCGCCAAGAGCGCCGACGCGCCGTCGCGGTCGCTGGAGCGCGGACAGCTGGTGATGGACCAGGAGCGGCACACCTGCACCTGGAAGAGCGAGCCGGTCACGCTGACCGTCACCGAATTTCTCATCCTGCATTCGCTGGCGCAACGTCCCGGCGTCGTGAAGAGCCGCGACGCGCTGATGGATGCTGCGTATGACGAACAGGTCTATGTCGACGACCGGACGATCGACAGCCACATCAAGCGGCTTCGCAAGAAGTTCAAGATGGTCGACGGCGACTTCGATATGATCGAGACGCTCTACGGCGTCGGCTATCGCTTCAGGGAGACCGCCTGAGGGCGGGGCTTGCCTTCGCGCCAAATGTGGATCATTGAGAACCGGGCGCGGCGGCCGAACGCGGTCGTGGATCGCGACCAGCCGTCTGAGGCGGTTCTGATTCGCGAGTAGCGACCATTTCCGCCAGGGCCGCGGGTTTTGCCGCCAGATGCCTGACCTCATGCCGAACCTTGGGCGCCCCCGATCGCGGCAGCGGCGGGCGGACGGCCGGGGATGTGGTGAAGGGCGGCAGGTCGGCCCTGGCCGGCCCCGCAAACGAAACGGGCGGCGCCATTCGCCGTGGGAGCAAGAAGACTTGGTAGAAGTCTTACAGGGCGAGATCGAAGATTCGGACGGGCGGTCGTCGGCGCTACGCGGGAAGCGCCGGTGGGCGCATCCTTTCACGCTGATCCGGCGGCTGTTCGGCAATGCGGTCTTCTCCAGCCTGACGCGGCGCATCGTCTTCTTCAACCTCGTCGCACTCGTCGTTCTGGTCGGCGGCATCATGTATCTGAACCAGTTCCGCGAGGGCCTGATCGACGCCCGCGTGGAAAGCCTGCTGACCCAGGGTGAAATCATCGCCGGCGCCATCTCCGCTTCGGCGTCGGTCGACACGAACTCGATCACCATTGATCCGCAAAAGCTGCTCGAACTGCAGGCCGGCGAGAGCATAACCCCGCTGCCGAGCGACGAGGATCTCGAATTTCCGATCATCCAGGAGCGGGTCGCGCCGGTCCTCAGACGGCTGATCTCGCCGACGCGGACGCGCGCCCGTCTGTTCGATGCCGACGCCGATCTTCTGCTCGATTCGCGTCACCTCTATAGCGGCGGCCAGGTGCTCCGCTTCGATCTTCCGCCGGTCGATCCGGAAACATCGAGCTTTTCGGAGAAGTTCAGCACCTGGTTCAACCGACTGCTGCAGCCGGGCGACCTGCCGCTCTACAAGGAGCCGCCGGGCGGCAACGGCTCGATCTATCCGGAGGTGATGAACGCGCTGACCGGAGTGCGCGGCGCGGTGGTTCGGGTCACCGAGAAGGGCGAGCTGATCGTATCCGTAGCAGTACCGGTGCAGCGTTTCCGCGCCGTGCTCGGCGTGCTGCTGCTCTCCACCCAGGCGGGCGACATCGACAAGATCGTCCATGCCGAACGCCTGGCGATCATCCGCGTCTTCGGCGTTGCGGCGCTGGTCAACGTTATCCTGTCGCTGCTCCTGTCATCGACGATCGCCAACCCGCTCAGGCGGCTTTCGGCCGCCGCCATCCGCGTGCGTCGCGGCGGTGCCAAGGAGCGCGAGGAAATCCCCGACTTCTCCTCCCGCCAGGATGAAATCGGCAACCTCTCGGTGGCGCTGCGGGAAATGACGACGGCGCTCTACGACCGTATCGCAGCGATCGAGAACTTCGCCGCCGATGTAAGCCACGAGCTCAAGAATCCGCTCACCTCGCTCAGGAGCGCCGTCGAGACCCTGCCGCTGGCGCGCAACGAGGACTCGAAGAAGCGGCTGCTCGACATCATCCAGCACGACGTCCGGCGCCTCGACCGGCTGATCAGCGACATCTCCGACGCCTCGCGGCTCGATGCCGAACTGGCGCGCAGCGACGCGAAGAAGATCGACCTGGAAAAGCTGCTCGGTGACCTCGTCGATATTTCCCGGCAGATCCGCGGCAAGAAGAAGGCCGTGCTCTTCGATCTCGTTGTCGACCGCAAGGACAATCCGAAGGCGAACTTCATCGTCAGCGGCTACGAGCTGCGCATCGGACAGATCATCACCAACCTTATCGAGAACGCCCGCTCCTTCGTGCCCGAACCGAACGGCCGGATCATCCTGCGGCTCACCCGTTCGCGGTCGCGCTGCCTCGTCTATGTCGAGGACAACGGCCCCGGCATCCAGGCGGAGGACATCGACCGGATCTTCGAGCGCTTCTACACGGACCGGCCAGAAGCCGAGGATTTCGGCCAGAATTCCGGCCTCGGCTTGTCGATTTCCCGGCAGATCGCTGAAGCGCATGGCGGCACGCTCAAGGCGGAAAACATCGTCGGCAAGGGCGGCGAGGTGACCGGCGCCTGCTTCATCCTTTCGCTCCCCGCCGAGCCGCACGCGTGAGTGCGCTGCACCGCAACATCCACGGCACCGCGATCGTGCTCGGTACCACCGGCTTCCTCATCACCGGCCCGTCCGGGTCCGGCAAGTCGGCCCTGGCGCTCGCCTGCATCTCCGAAGTCAAGCGCCGTGGGCGCTTCGCGGCACTGGTTGCCGACGACCGGGTGGAGCTGACGCTCGCGAACGGGCGGATCGTGGCGCGCTGCCCGCCGACCATCCGCGGCCTCATCGAGATCCGCGGCAGCGGCATAGCGGAGGTCGAAACCCTCCCCGCCTGCATCCTAGACTGGGCAATTATGCCAGTGCGCGCGCCTTTCGATCCGCGCCTGCCGCCGGAGCAGGAGGAACTGAAGCTGGAGCTCGGGCGAAACCTGCCGATGCTGCGTCTTCCCGTTGAATCTTTGCTTTCGCCGGTCGATGCGCTGATGGCGTTGCTGCCTGAAAAACTAGGCCTTTAGCCTTATTGAGAGGCAGCTCGGCTGCTTTTTCGGCATTTTTGGCTTGCACTTCGCCTTTTCCTTGCCAAGATGGCCGCCCCAACAGGTGGACGAAATTGCTGCATTGCGATATCTGACCATCGACGAGTTGCACTGCAGTTGGAGCAAAGATACCCATGATCGGACTTGTGCTTGTCACTCATGGCAAGCTGGCGGATGAGTTTCGGCTTGCTTTGGAGCATGTCGTCGGTCCGCAAAGAGCTATCGAGACGGTGTGCATTGGCCCCGAGGACGACATGGACCAGCGGCGTCAGGACATTCTCGACGCCGTCGAAAGTGCCGACGAAGGCAACGGCGTCATCATCCTGACCGACATGTTCGGCGGCACGCCCTCCAACCTCGCCATTTCTGTGATGCGCAGCGGCATCGTCGAAGTGATCGCCGGCGTCAACCTGCCGATGCTGATCAAGCTTGCCGGCGTCCGCGGCGAAAGCGACATGGACAAGGCTCTCATCGAGGCTTCCGAGGCGGGGCGCAAATACATCAACGTCGCCAGCCGCGTCCTGAGCGGAAAATAATGGACCACCTCTCCGACACGGCGCTGACGCGCGAACTGCTGATCATCAACAAGCGCGGCCTGCATGCGCGGGCCTCGGCGAAGTTCGTGCAGACGGTCGAAGCCTACGATGCCGAGATCACCGTCTCAAAAGACGGGATGACCGTCGGCGGAACCTCGATCATGGGACTGATGATGCTGGCGGCCAGCACCGGCTGCACGGTCTTCGTCACCGCCAGCGGCAACCAGGCCGAGGAGGCGCTCAACGCCCTCGACGCCCTGGTGCGCGACAAGTTCGGCGAGGAAATGTGAGCCGCTGCCGCGGCGCGAGCATGCATCCTCCCGATTATATAAAGATATAAAGACCTCTTTATATGGCGGTTGCCCTATCCGGCGATTCCTGATAGACCGGGCTCACTCTCCCGATGCATTGCATGCCCGGGAGGCATCGTCTGCCGCCGGACTCGACGAGGACCGACGCGGCCCAAGAGATCCAGCCTGGAGAACTCCATGACCGCCACTCAGGACTATATTGTCGCCGACATCGGGCTTGCCGACTTCGGCCGTAAGGAAATCGCCATCGCTGAAACGGAAATGCCGGGCCTGATGGCCTGCCGCGAGGAGTTCGGCGCATCGAAGCCGCTGAAGGGCGCGCGCATCACCGGCTCGCTGCACATGACCATCCAGACCGCCGTGCTGATCGAGACGCTCGTAGCACTTGGCGCGGAAGTCCGCTGGGCCTCCTGCAACATCTTCTCGACGCAGGACCATGCGGCAGCAGCGATCGCCGCAAGCGGCGTTCCGGTCTTCGCCGTCAAGGGCGAGACGCTGGAGGAATATTGGGCCTATACGGACAAGATCTTCCAGTGGACCGATGGCGGCTTCTCCAACATGATCCTCGACGATGGCGGCGACGCCACCATGTACATCCTGCTCGGCGCCCGCGCCGAAGCCGGCGAGAACGTGCTTTCGAACCCCGGCTCGGAAGAGGAGGAAATCCTTTTCGCCCAGATCAAGAAGCGCCTTGCCGCAACGCCCGGCTGGTTCACCAAGCAGCGCGACGCCATCAAGGGCGTGACGGAAGAAACGACCACCGGCGTCAACCGCCTCTACCAGCTCCAGGCAAAGGGCCTGCTGCCCTTCCCGGCGATCAACGTCAATGACAGCGTCACCAAGTCGAAGTTCGACAACAAGTACGGCTGCAAGGAATCGCTCGTCGACGGCATCCGCCGCGGCACCGACGTGATGATGGCCGGCAAGGTCGCCGTCGTCTGCGGCTATGGCGATGTCGGCAAGGGTTCGGCCGCCTCGCTGCAGGGCGCCGGCGCCCGCGTCAAGGTCACCGAAATCGACCCGATCTGCGCGCTGCAAGCCGCCATGGACGGCTATGAAGTGGTGCAGCTCGAGGATGTCGTCTCGACCGCCGACATCTTCATCACCACCACCGGCAACAAGGACGTCATCCGCATCGAGCACATGCGCGAGATGAAGGACATGGCGATCGTCGGCAATATCGGCCACTTCGACAACGAGATCCAGGTTTCCGCGCTCCGGAACCTCAAATGGACGAACGTCAAGCCGCAGGTCGACCTGATCGAGTTCCCGAAGGGCAACCGGCTGATCCTGCTTTCGGAAGGCCGCCTCCTGAACCTCGGCAATGCCACCGGCCATCCGTCCTTCGTGATGTCGGCCTCCTTCTCCAACCAGGTGCTGGCGCAGATCGAGCTCTTCACCAAGGGCGGCAACTACAAGAACGAGGTCTATATCCTGCCGAAGCAGCTCGACGAGAAGGTCGCCCGCCTGCATCTCGCCAAGCTCGGCGCCAAGCTGACCGAGCTTTCGGAAGAGCAGGCCGGCTATATCGGCGTGAAGCCGCAGGGTCCGTTCAAGGCCGAACACTACCGGTACTAATCCTTACCCGAGCAATCCACAACATCTTGTGGCCGCGATCTTGACAAGAGATCGCGGCCGCTTTTTTGGGCGCCGCACTTTCCGGAGAATCTTCAAAGAAGTATTGTTTAAGTCATTGATTCGTGACGCCACGGGGCTGAAGGCGTTGCGGGCGGGGATGTCTTGTCGGACAGCGGCAAACAGACGGAGACAGACCGGGGATGCAATCGGAACGGACGCAAACCCTCTTCCAGGGTTTCGGGCATGGCGACGCAAGGTCGGCGGCACTTTGCGGATCAACGGGGACGGCGCCATGAAGACGGAACAATCCAGATTTTTCGGCGGCAGGGCGTCCGCACTGGTTCGGCGACTTCTCGCCGGCACGACGCTTCTTGCGGCAACCGACGCGGCCGCCCAGGCTTCCGCTCCGGTCGCCAGATCGATTTTCGGCACCTCCGAGGTAGTAACCTTTTCCGTCCTGATCGGCGTGATCTCCGCCGCGATGCTTTCAGCGATCTGGCTCATCCGCCAGCGCGGCAATATCGAAGCGGAGAACCGTGCCCTGCGCTCCGACCTTTCGGACGCCAACCAGCGGATTTCCCGTTTCCAGGCGCTGATTGCCGACAAGAACCGGCGTATCGTCGTCTGGGACGGGCTGGCGGAGCGGCCGGAATTCCTCGGGCAGCTTCCGCTCGAGACCGGCGCGCCGCAGGACGACCGCGATTTTCTCGCCTTCGGGCGCTGGATCAGACCGCAGTCGGCAGGCCAGCTCGAAAAGGCGATCGAAGCCCTGCGCGCCCAGGCGCAAAGCTTCGACCTGGTGCTCGAGACGCAGCGCAACGAGGTGCTGGAGGCACAGGGCCGGGTTTCCGGCGGCCGAGCCTTCGTGCGCTTCATCGCCTTGAACAATCTGAGGGCGGAGCTCGCCGAGCTGAAGCTCGAGCGCGACCAGTTGCATTCTTCGCTGTCGACATTCCGCACGCTTCTCGATGCGATCGACCTGCCGGTCTGGCAGCGCGGCGCCGACGGCAAGCTCGAATGGGTGAACGAGGCCTATGCCGAGGCGGTCGAGGCGCGGAGCCCGGCGGCGGCCACGGCCGAGGCACGTGAATTGCTGGCGACGGCGGCGCGCGAAAAGATCCGCGCCGTCTCGACCTTGGAAACGCCGTACCGCGACAAGGTCTCGACCGTCGTCAAGGGCAACCGGACCTTCTTCGACGTGGTCGACGCCCGCACCCCCGCCGGCTCGGCGGGCGTCGCCATCGACGTTTCCGGCATCGAAGCGGTGCGCGAGGAACTGGCCCGGACGCTGAAGAGCCACGCCGAAACGCTCGACCACCTGGCGACGCCGGTGGCAATCTTCGACGGCAACCAGCGCCTGCAGTTTTACAACCAGGCTTTTCAGCGTCTCTGGGAACTGGACATGGGTTTTCTGGAGCGCAAGCCCGACAATGGCGAAGTGCTCGACCGACTGCGAGCCGGCGGCAAGCTGCCGGAGCCGCTCAACTGGAAGCAATGGAAGGCGAACGCGCTGTCGGTCTACCAGGCGCTCGACACGCAGTCCGACCTCTGGCACCTGCCGAATGGGCAGACGCTCCGCGTCTTCGCCACCGCACGGCCGCAGGGCGGCGCCACCTGGGTCTTCGAGAACCTGACGGAAAAGGTCGATCTCGAAACCCGCTACAACACACTCGTCCAGGTCCAGGGCGAAACGATCGACCATCTTGCCGAAGGCGTCGCCGTTTTCGGGCCCGACGGCCGCCTCCGGCTGTCCAACCCGGCCTTCCGGGCGATCTGGGGCATCAGCGAGGCGGAAGCCAAGCCCGGAACCCATATCCGTTCCGTCGAACAGGCGTGCCTTCCCTCCTACGACCAGCCGGACGGCTGGAAGCGCTTTGCCCATATCATCACCAGCTTCGACGACGAGCGACCGTCGAGCCGCGGCATCCTCGAATTGCGCACCGGGCTGATCCTCGACTACGCCGTCATTCCGCTCCCCAACGCCCAAACGATGCTGACCTTCGTCAACATCACCGACAGCGTCAGGGTCGAGCGGGCGCTGACCGAAAAGAACGACGCGCTGCGCAAGGCCGATGCGCTGAAGAACGATTTCGTCCACCACGTCTCCTACGAGCTGCGCTCACCGCTGACCAACATCATCGGCTTTGCCGACCTGTTGAAGACGCCTGCTTTCGGCGAGCTCAACGGGCGCCAGGCGGAATATGTCGACCATATCGCCACCTCCTCCTCGCTGTTGCTGACGATCGTCAACGACATTCTCGACCTTGCGACGGTGGACGCCGGCATCGTCGAGCTCGACATGTCCGAGGTGAACCTCATCGACCTGCTCGACGATATCGCTCAGCAGATGGCCGAACGGCTGGTCGAGAGCGGCGCTTCGCTGAGGATCGACGCCCCCGACAATCTCGGCCGCATCACCGCCGACCAGCAGCGCCTGAAGCAGGTCTTCATCAAGCTCCTGACGAACGCCGCCAATTTCGCGCCCGAAGGCAGCACCATCGACCTCAAATGCCGGCGCGAAGGCAACGACTTCGTCTTTTCCGTTACCGACACCGGACCGGGCATCCCGCAGGACGTGCTCAACACCGTGTTCAATCGCTTCGAGAGCTATGGCCAGCGCGGCGGCGCCGGACTGGGCCTGTCGATCGTCGAAAGCTTTGTCAGCCTGCATAACGGCACCGTCTCGATCCGCAGCAAGGAGGGCGAAGGGACGGAAGTCACCTGCCGTATTCCTTCCGCGGACGTGCCGAAGATCATCGCGGCGGAATAGACACGAGATGCAGTCCTTCGAACGCCTGCTGCAGGACGAGGCCGCGACGATCGAGTTCGGCGAGGACCTCGCACTCGCGCTCAAGGCCGGCGACTGCGTCGGGCTTTCGGGCGATCTCGGCGCCGGGAAATCGACCTTCGCACGCGCTTTCCTGCGGGCAATGGCCCACGACGCTTCGCTCGAGGTTCCGAGTCCCACCTTCACGCTCGTTCAGAGCTACGACCTGCGTATTCCAGTCGCCCATTTCGATCTATACCGCCTCGCCGACGCTTCCGAGCTCGACGAGCTCGGTTTCGACGAGGCCCTGTCGGAAGGCATCTGTCTTGTCGAATGGCCGGAGAAGGCCGAGGAGGCGCTGCCTACGGACCGGATCACGCTCTCCTTCACCCATGAAGATGAAGGGCGCCATGTCCGCCTCACCGGGCCGGAGGCGGCGCTCGAGCGGATAGCGCGCTCTCTCGCGATCCGGGCTTTTCTTAACGAGGTCGGCCATCCCGGCGCGAGGCGCCGGCACCTGAGCGGCGACGCCTCGGTGCGGGCCTATGAGCGGATCCATACAGCCGACGGTGAGCCGGCGAAAATCCTGATGGATGCGGCGAAGCACAAGCCCGGCCCCATCCTCCAGGACGGCAAATACTACCAGCAGCTCGCCTATATCGCCGAGGACGTCGTTCCCTTCGTCGCCATTTCGACGCTGTTGCGCAAGCGCGGCTTTGCGGCACCGGCAATCTACGCGCGCGATCTCGACCAGGGCTTGCTACTGATAGAGGATCTGGGCTCCCAGGGTATTCTCGACGCCGACGGCCGGCCCGTCGCAGAGCGGTACATGGAGGGCGCGCGACTGCTTGCCCGCCTTCATGCCGCCCCGACCGAGCGTGACATCGCGGTTGCCGACGGCATCGTCCACCATATTCCGGACTTCGACCGCACGGCGATGAAGATCGAGACGAGCCTCTTGATCGACTGGTACCTGCCGTGGAAACGCGGACTAGCTGCCTCCGAGGCCGAGCGGAACGACTACTTCGCCATCTGGGACCGGCTGATCGATGGTCTCGGCTCGGCCGAAAGGAACCTGTTGCTCCGCGATTTCCATTCGCCCAACATTCTTTGGCGGCCGGAGCGCGAGGGTCTCGATCGCATCGGCATCATCGATTTCCAGGATGCGATGATCGGGCCGACGGCTTACGACGTCGCTTCGCTGGTGCAGGATGCGCGTGTCACGATCGGTCCAGAACTCGCCGACCGGCTACTCGGCGCCTATGGGGCCGAGCGCGAGTTGCACGGCGCCTTCGACCAGACGTCCTTCCTGCGTGACTGGCACATCATGGCGGCGCAGCGCAATTGCAAGCTCGCCGGCATCTGGGTGCGGCTGAAAGAGCGCGACGGCAAACCCGGTTATCTGAAGCACATGCCACGCACCTTGACCTATCTGCAACATGCACTGACACATGAAGTGCTGACACCCTTGCGCGATTGGTGCATTAAGGCTGGAATCCTGGCTAGCGAATCAGCCAACTGACAGGGAATCATGCCCATCACCAACGCCATGGTGCTTGCGGCCGGACTGGGCACCCGCCTGCGGCCAATCACCGATACACTGCCAAAGCCGCTCGTCCGGATCGCCGGCAAGCCGATGATCGACTATGTCCTGGACCTGCTCGCAGCCGCCGGTGTGACCAGGGCGGCGGTGAACGTCCATCACTTCGCCGATCAGATGGAAGCCCATCTCAGACGGCGCGAGGCGCCGCGCATCCTGATTTCCGATGAGCGCGATACGCTCATGAATTCCGGCGGCGGCCTTGCCAAGGGCCTGAAGCTGCTCGACGACGGGCCGGTGCTGGTGATGAACGCCGATCTTTTCTGGGTCGGCGAGAAAGCCGGGCAACCCTGCAACCTGCAGCGGCTCGCCGCGTTCTTCGATGCCGGGCGCATGGACATGGCGCTGCTCTGCGTGCGTCTGGAGGACACGACCGGGCACAATGGCAAGAAGGATTTTTCGCTGTCCAAGGATGGACGGCTGCAGCGCTACGAGGAAGGCATGGAAAATCCGGTCGTCTATGCTGGCGCCATCGCCATGAACTCGCGGCTTTTCGCCGATGCACCCAGCGACGCATTCAACCTCAACATCTATTTCGACCGGGCGATCGCCAGGGAACGGCTGTTCGGCCTGATGCTCGACGGCCAGTGGTTGACAGTCGGCACGCCTGAGGCGATCGACGACGCGGAGGCGTTGGTCCGGCGCTTCGAACCGGGAGGGTAAGGTGCCCGGCGCCACCACGAACGTCTTCACGATTCCTGCCGGCTTGCCTTTCCTGAAGACGCTGGCGGAAAAGCTCCTGGACGGGGTGCTGACGCCGAACTTCCGATACGAACCGGCTGATCCGCTGGCGCTCGCCGGCGTGACGATCTTCGTCCCGACCCGGCGTGCGGCCCGCGTGCTGCGCTCGGAATTCGTCGATCTGCTTGGCGGCCGCTCGGCGATCCTGCCGGTGATCCGTCCACTCGGCGAGACCGACGACGACAGCGGCTTCTTCGACGCCGAGATGCCGGCGATCCTCGATCTTGCGCCGCCGCTTTCCGGCACCGCGCGGCTGATCGAGCTCGGCCGCCTCATTCTCGCCTGGCGCAACCGCCTGCCGCAGGTTGTCCTCGACATCCATGCCGAAAGCCCGCTGATCGCACCGGCAAGCCCGGCCGACGCCATCTGGCTGGCGCGCAATCTCGCCGAACTCATCGATGCGATCGAGACGGAAGAGCTCGACTGGGAGGCGCTCGACGGGCTCGATGCCGGAGAACATGCGCTCTGGTGGCAATTGACACTTGCCTTCCTGAAGATCGCCCGGACCTATTGGCCGGAGCGGCTCAACGAGCTCAAGCAGTCCTCGCCGGCACGCCATCGCAACTCCATGCTCAAGGCCGAAACGCAGCGAATCGCCGCCGGCAAGGTAGGCGGGCCGATCATCATCGCCGGTTCGACGGGCTCGATTCCGGCGACGGCGGCGCTGATCGCCGCGGTGAAGGCGCTGCCGAACGGCACGATCGTGCTTCCCGGCCTCGACCTCATGATGAGCGACGCGGAATGGGAGCTGATCGGAAAGGAAGCTGGGCGTGGCACAAGAGATCCGGCAAGCCGCACGCATCCGCAATACGGGTTGCACCGTCTGTTGAAGCGCATGCGTATCGATCGTCGCGACGTGCCGGTGCTGGGATCACTGGACGACGACCTCGGCGATCGCGCCCTGGTCCTGTCGCGGGCGCTGCTGCCGGCCGAAGCCACCGACGGCTGGACTGAGGCCCGCGAGAATTTTGAGCCGGAGAAGCTCCTTGCGGCCTTCGCCGAGGTGGCGCTGATCGAAGCGGCGAACGAGCGCGAGGAGGCGACCGCGATCGCCATTGCGCTGAGGCTGGCGCTCGAGGACGACGAAGAGAGCCAGGCGGCGCTGATCACGCCCGATCGCGGCCTTGCGCGGCGGGTAGGCGCGGAGCTCGCCCGCTTCGGCATCGAAGCCGATGATTCCGCCGGCGTTCCGCTCTCGACAACGGCGGCGGGCGGGCTTACGCGGTTGCTCCTCGAGGCGACCCTCAGGCCCGACGATCCGGTGGCTTTGGTCGCGCTGCTCAAGCATCCGCTCGCCCGGCTCGGCCAGACGGCGGAAGCCGCGCGCCGTGCCGCCGACGTGCTGGAGCTCGTGGCGCTACGCGGCGGTACCGACGTTTCCGACATCTCCGCTCTCGAGACGGTACTCGACAGCGCACTCGCCAGGCAGCGCACCGAGCGCCACCCGAGACCCTGGCGCGGCGGCCTCGGCCAAAGCGATATCGATCTCGCGCGGGCACTCGCCCGGCGACTTTCCGCGGCTGTCGAGCCGCTGACGAGCACCATCGCCGGCAGCGCGGAAAGCGGTCACCACCACACGACGGTGCTGACACTCGCCGATTGGGCGGAGCGCACGGGCCGCGCCCTGGAAGCCGTCGCCATGGATGAGCGCGGCAGCCTCGGCGGCCTCTGGGGATCGGAAGCCGGCGAAGGATTGGCGACGCTTCTGCGCGGCATCATCGAGACCGACGGGCAGATGGGGGCCGACGGGCGGCAATGGTGCGATATCGTCGAGGCGCTTGCCGCCAGCGAAGCGGTGAAACCTCGATCCATGCGGCACCCCCGCGTCTTCATCTTCGGGGCGCTGGAATCGCGCCTGCAGAGCGTCAATCTCGTCGTGCTCGGCGGGATGAACGAAGGCACTTGGCCGGGGCAGACCTCGAACGACCCTTTCCTGTCCCGGACGATGAAATCGGGCATCGGCCTCGAACCGCCCGAGCGGCGCATCGGTCAGCTCGCCCATGACTTCCAGATGGCCTGCGGAACGCGCCGCCTCATCCTTTCCCGCTCCATGCGCCAGGGCTCGGCGCCGACCGTCGCCTCGCGCTGGCTGCAGCGGCTGCAGGCGCTTGGCGGCAAGTCACTCACCAAGCAGCTCAAGGCGAATGGCGCGAGCTATCTTCACTGGATGCGCATCCTCGACGACGGCGAGCGCCAGCCGCTCAGCGAGCGGCCGCAGCCGAAGCCGCCGGTCGAAGTGCAGCCGCGCAAATATTCCTTCAGTGAAGTGACGAAGCTTCGCCGCGACCCCTATTCCATCTATGCGCGCCGCATCTTGCGGCTGGAGCCGATCGATACCTTCAACCGCGATCCGGGTGCTGCCGAACGCGGCCTGCTTTACCACCGGATCGTGGACCGCTTCGTCAAAGGTGGCTTCGATCCCGCCTGCAGCGAGGGGCAGGAGGCCATGACGCGGCTGATCCGGGAAGCCTTCGACGAGGAGAAGCTGCCGGCGCACATCGACACGATCTGGCGGCCGCGCTTCGAAGCTGTGGCAAGGGCGTTTCTTTCCTGGGAGCGGGAGCGCCGGCCCGGCCTCGTCAAGTCCTACACCGAAGTCCCCGCTGCAATGGAACTCGGCATCTCGGATATCAGGCTGACCGGCATTGCCGACCGCCTCGACCGGCTGGCTAACGGCACCGTCGACATCATCGACTACAAGACCGGCTCCAGCCCCTCGGCCCGGGAAGCGCGGGCGCTGCTCGACCCGCAGCTCTCCCTCGAAGCGGCCGCCCTCAAGGCGGGCGCCTTTGCCACCATCGGAGCGGCCCTGCCGCATTCGCTGCGCTATGTCCGCCTGAAACCCGGCAGCCGCTTTGCCGTCGATACCGTCAACAACGAGAACAGCAAGTCGAAGGAGACCAAGACCGCTGAGCAACTGGCGGAGGAATCGCTTGCCGAACTCAGGAAGCTGCTCGCGGCGCTCACCAGCGGCCGCTATGGTTTCGCCTCCCGCCTGATCGTTCAGAAGGAACGGGACCATGGCGGCGAATACGATCACCTGGCGCGCGTCGCCGAATGGGCGACTGCTGACGGCGAGGACGATGATGAGGAATGAGGCTTTCGGCCCGGAGGAGAGGACGCCCAAGGCGTGGCTCGACTGGACCACCGAGCGGCAATCGCTTGCCTCGGATCCGGCGCGCTCGGCCTGGGTTTCGGCCAATGCCGGGTCGGGCAAGACGCATGTGCTGACGCAGCGCGTCATTCGGCTTCTGCTTTCCGGCTGCCGGCCTTCCGCCATTCTCTGCCTGACCTATACGAAGGCAGCCGCCTCGGAGATGTCGAACCGCATCTTCGAACGCCTCGCCGAATGGGCGACGCTCGATAACGGCGAATTGGCGATGCGCATCGAGGCGATCGAAGGCACGCGGCCCTCCGTCGCCAAGATTGAGGAGGCGCGGCGGCTCTTTGCCAAGGCGCTCGATACGCCGGGCGGGCTGAAGATCCAGACGATCCACGCCTTTTCGGAAGCGCTGCTCCACCAGTTTCCGCTCGAGGCGAACGTGGCGGGACACTTTTCCGTCCTCGACGATCGGGCCGCGGCGGTGCTGCTTTCCGATGCGCGCCGCGCCTTGCTGACGGCCACCGCCGCCGAGGACGAGGGCGAGCTTGCGGATGCCTTCGCCACCGTTCTCGACCTCGCCGACGATACCGGCCTTGAAAAGCTGCTGGAGGCGATCGTGGCGAACCGCGCGGCGACCCAGGCCTTTCTCGACAGCGCCGCCGTAAAAGGTGGGCGGGAGAAGCACCTGCGAGCGGCGCTCGGCCTTGCACCGGGGGAGACAACCGCGAGCGTGATGGCCGGAGCCTGGCCGCTTGCCGGCCTCAACGGCGCGGCGCTTCAGCGCTATATCGAGCTCGCGCTGAGCCTTGGCGGAGTGAAACCGGGGGAGATCGCAGAGGGCTTGAAGGCGGCCCGCGAGGCCGCCGATGCGGAGGAGCGCTTTGCCGGGCTCCTCGGCGTGTTCTCCAACGGCGGCGGCAAGCCGAAGGCGGATTCGGCCTTCTTCAACAAGGCAATGCTGGCGCAGGCGCCTGAACTGGCGCCGCTGGTCGAAGAGGCGCGCAAGCACATCACAACCTGCGCCGACCGGCTCAGCATCGTGCGGATGTACGAGGCGACGCGCGCGGCGCTGATCCTCGCCGAACGGCTCAACAGGGACTACGAAGACCTCAAGAAGCGGCGCAGCCAACTCGATTTCGAGGACCTGATCAACCGCACGGCCGCGCTGCTTTCGCGCAGCGATGTCGGCGCTTGGGTCCATTACAAGCTCGACCAGGGCATCGACCACATTCTCGTCGACGAGGCACAGGACACGAGCCCCGCCCAATGGACGATCATCCAGGCGCTCGCTGCCGATTTCTTCGCCGGCGAAACTGCGCGCGCCAACGAGCGGACGATCTTTGCGGTCGGCGACGAAAAGCAGTCGATCTACTCCTTCCAGGGCGCGCGTCCCGAGCGATTCTCGCGCGAGAGCATCCTGACCGAGCGCCGTGTGCGGGCCGGTAACAAGTATTTCAGCCCCATCCGGCTGCAGCTTTCCTTCCGTTCGACGGTCGACGTGCTTTCCGCCGTCGATACGGTCTTTGCCAATCCGGGCAATGCGAAGGGCTTGAGCGCCCGCAGCGAAGCGATCGTGCACGCCTCCAACCGGATCGGACACCCCGGCGCCGTTGACATCTGGGACATGATCGCGCCCGAGCCGGTGAGTGCCGAAGAGGATTGGACGGCTCCCTTCGATGCGACGCCCGAGCGGGCGCCGGTCAACATTCTCGCCCGGCGCATCGCCGCCGTGCTCGAGGACTGGATCGGCAAGGAGACGGTGATCGAAAAGGGCGTCCGGCGGCCGATGCGGCCTGGCGACGTCATCGTGCTGGTGCGCAAGCGCGACGCCTTCGTCAACGCCCAGACGCGCGCGCTGAAGCGTCGCGGCAATATTCCGGTCGCGGGCGCCGACCGGCTGGTGCTGACCAACCATATCGCCGTCCAGGATCTTTTGGCGCTCGGCCGCTTCGTGCTTCTGCCGGAGGACGATCTGTCGCTCGCGGCGCTGCTGAAGAGCCCGCTCGTCGATCTCGGCGAGAACGATGTCTTCGAACTCGCGGCACGCCGGGCCGAGGGCGAAAGTCTCTGGCGGCGGCTGCAACAGCTCGGTGCGGATGAGACGAGCCAATATCACCGGGTCGTGCGCACCCTCGCCGGCTATGGCGAGCTTGCCCGCAACCTGCTGCCGCACGACTTCTATGCCCGCGTGCTCGGCGCCCATGGCGGCCGGCGTGCCTTCCTGGCGCGGCTCGGCAGCGAGGTCAGCGACATCCTCGACGAATTCCTGACCTTTGCGCTCGACCACGAGCGAAGCGGGCTGCCCGGCCTGCAGGCCTTCGTCTCGACGCTCGAGATCGAAGCGCCGACGGTCAAGCGCGAGCAGGACAAGGAACGCGACGAGGTTCGCGTCATGACCGTGCATGCCGCCAAGGGCCTCGAGGCACCGGTCGTCTTCCTGGTCGACGGCGGCGGCGAGGCATTCGTCCGCCAGCAAGTCTCGGACCTGCGCCTCCTGGAGAAGCCCCAGATGGACGGTACGATGCTGAGCCTGCCTGTCTGGCGTGCACCGGGCTCGGCGTCGAATTCGCTGATCGCCGCCGACAACGAGCGGCTGAAGCGCCTGGCCGAGGAAGAATATCGCCGCCTCCTCTATGTCGGCATGACGCGCGCGGCGGATCGGCTGATCGTCTGCGGCTATCGCGGCCAGCGGCAGAACCTCGATACCTGGCATGCGATGGTTCAAGGCACATTGGCGCATGATCCGAAAGGCCGGGCGACGCCGATGGTCTTTTCAGCCGGGGGCGAGGAGTGGAAGGGCCATGCCTGGCGCGAAGCGCATGTGCCGGTTACCATCCCGGCAAGGGGCGGCTTGGAGAGCAAGCCGCCAGCGACAGCATCCGATCTGCCGCGGGCGCTCTTCACCCCCTTGCCGCCGCAGCGCCGGCTGCCGCGACCGCTTGCCCCGTCGGGAACGAGCGTGGCGATCGACGATCCGGAGCAAGAGACGATCGTCGGCTCGGCTCTCTTTGCAGCACAGACTGCGCCCAAGTTCTCGATGCTGCGCGGTGCGATCCTGCATCGGCTGCTGCAGGTGCTCCCGACGATCGACGGCGCCGAGCGCCGGGACGCGGCGGAGCGTTACCTCAGCCGGGCCGTGCCACGCTGGCCGGAGAATGAACGGCAGGCGCTCAGCCGGGCCGTGATGGAGGTGCTCGAGCATCCGGATTTGCAGCCACTTTTCAGCGAACAGAGTCGCGCAGAAGTGTCCGTCATGGGAACGCTCAAGCTCGGCAGTCAGGAATTCGCCGTATCCGGCCGGCTCGACCGCCTGGCGGTCGCCGGCGACACTGTGACGATCGCCGATTACAAGACCAATCGCGACGTGCCGGCGTCAATCGCCGAGGTTCCGTCCGTCTACCGGCGGCAACTCGCCATTTACCGCGAACTGCTCAAACCCCTTTATCCCGGCAAGCAATTCCGCTGCGTGCTGATCTTCACGGAGGGTCCGGCGGTGCGGGTGCTTCCCGATCCTATGCTGGACGGGAGCCTTGAAGAGCTCGCGACAAAGTGAGATACACGATATTGAAAATCCAGTGGCGAGGCCTCACATGAGGCACAATATCTGGACAATGCCATTCCGAAGGAGCAGCCGATGGCAACTGTGAAAGTCGATGCGTCCAATTTTCAGAAAGAAGTCCTGAATTCCGCCGAGCCGGTCGTCGTCGACTTTTGGGCCGAATGGTGCGGCCCGTGCAAAATGATCGCCCCGAGCCTCGAAGAGATCGCCACCGAGCTTGCCGGCAAGGTCAAGGTCGCCAAGCTCAATATCGATGAAAACCCTGAACTGGCCGCCCAATACGGCGTCCGCTCGATTCCGACGCTCGCCATGTTCAAGGCCGGCGAAGTCGCCGACATCAAGGTTGGCGCCGCGCCGAAGACCGCGCTCAGTTCGTGGATCTCCAACGCCGTCTGAACTGGCGCCAAGTCGATAATTGATAATGAAAAGCCCGGCTCGCCGGGCTTTTTTCTTGTTGACAGCGGCGGCCTCAGCCGCGAAGTGCCCCTCACGCTGCACTACCGCGGCGGCGTGCCGTTCTCGGAAAGCACGTCGCCGACGAGATAGAGCGAGCCGCCGATCAGAATGCGCGGCGGCGCGGGGTCATCTTCGGTCAACTCGGCGATAAGACCCAGAGCTTCCGCGACCGATGACGCGGCGTTTACCTCGAGACCGGCTGAGGCCGCATCGGCGGCGAGCGCCACCGGGTCAACTCCGGCGTCCGAACCATGGATCGGCACGGTGAAGACCTGCTCGGCGAGATCGAGGAAGGCTTTGAAGTAGCCGATCGGATCTTTGGTGTTGATCATGCCGATGATCAGGAACAGCGGCCGCGGATCGCGCTCCTCGAAGGTGGCCATGGCTTCGGCGATCACCTGGCCGGCGCCGGGATTGTGGCCGCCGTCGACCCAGATCTCGGCGGCCGGCGGCCCGTAATGCGAAAGCTTGCCGCCGGCAAGCCGCTGCAGACGTCCGGGCCATTCGACGCCGGCCAGGCCCTTCTCGATCGCCGCCTCCGGCAAATCGAAACCGGCCGCCCGGACGGCACGGATCGCCGCCGCTGCATTGGCATATTGATGCCGGCCCGGCAGGCGCGGCAGCGGCAGGTCGGCAAGGCCGTTCTCGTCCTGGAAGATCAGCCTGCCGAACTCCTCATGCGCCATGAAGTCCTGGCCGTAGACGGACATCGGGCAGCCAAGCCGCTCGGCCGTTTCGACCAGCACCTCGCGCACGCCGTCTTCTTCCTGATGGCCGATCACCACCGGGCAGCCGCGCTTCATGATTCCGGCCTTTTCTGCGGCGATCAGCTCCACCCGGTCGCCGAGATAGGCCTGATGATCGAGCGAGATCGGCATGATGATGGAAACCGCCGGGCGGGCGATGACATTCGTCGCGTCGAAGCGGCCGCCGAGGCCGACTTCAATGACGGCAACATCGGCCGGGTGCTCCGCGAAAAGCAGGAAGGTGACGGCGGTCAGGATTTCGAAGACGGTGATCTTCTGGCCGGCATTGGCTTGCGCCACGCGCCGCACGGCATCGGCGAGGACCGGGTCGCTGACGAGCGCACCCTTGCCGCCCTTGACGCCGAGCCGATAACGCTCATGCCAGTTCACCAGGTGGGGAGACGTGTGCACATGGACGCTGAGGCCTGCCGCTTCGAGGATCGCCCGCGAAAACGCGGTGACGGAGCCTTTGCCGTTGGTGCCGGCGACGTGGATGATCGGCGGCAGGCGGTCCTGCGGGTTGCCAAGCGCGGCCAGCAGCCGCGTGATCCTGTCGAGCGACAGGTCAAACCCCTTGGGATGCAGGGCCAGAAGCTTTTCGATCTCCTGCGCCGCCTCGCTGACCTGTGCCGCCGCCATGTTCCTGCCTCGAAAAATTGATCCGCGCATGATTCCTTAGACCGGAATTTCAGCAAATCAAATCACTTAAGCGACGCCCGGGCGTCAAACGGACGCGCGGGGCTTTAATGGCGAATAGAAGTGGGACGGGCGTCTACGCCCGGGCTGCGAGCGGCAAGGCCGAGACCTGGGAGCCGCTCTCGCGCCTCGCGGCCTCCGCCGGCTTCTTCATCAGGATCTTCAGCAACCGCGAAAGCGTCGCCGGCAGGTCGTGGCGCTTGACGACCATGTCGACCATGCCGTGCTCGAGAAGATACTCGGAGGTCTGGAAGCCGTCCGGGAGCTTTTCTCGCAGCGTCTGCTCGATCACCCGCTTCCCGGCAAAGCCGATCTCCGCACCCGGTTCGGCGAGGTGGATGTCGCCCAGCATCGCGTAGGATGCGGTGACGCCGCCTGTGGTGGGATTGGTCAACACGACGATATAGGGAAGGCCCGCTTCCTTCAGCAGATTGACCGCAACCGTGGTGCGCGGAAGCTGCATCAGTGACAGGATGCCTTCCTGCATGCGGGCGCCGCCTGAGGCCGGGAACATCACCAGCGGGCACTTCTCGGCGATCGCCTTTTCGAAGGCCCTGATGATCGCCTCGCCGGCCGCCATGCCGAGCGAACCGCCGATGAAGTTGAACTCATGCACGACGGCGACGAGCTTGACGCCCTGGACGAGCCCAAGGCCTGCGACGATCGTGTCCTCGAGCTCGGTCTTGGCACGGCTGTCGCGCAGACGGTCGAGATATTTCTTCGAATCGCGGAACTTCAGCGGATCCTGCGCCACCTTCGGCTGCGGCAGGGTTTCGTAGATTCCGCCGTCGAAGAGATCCTTTAGCCGGGCCTTGGCCGGCATCTTCATGTGATGGCCGGACTGCGGGATGACCCACTTGTTCTCTTCGAGATCGCGATGGTACACCATCTCGCCGGTTTCAGGGCATTTGATCCAGAGGTTCTCCGGAACTTCCCTGCGGCCGAGCATCGAATTGATCTTTGGCCGAACGTAGTTTGTGATCCAGTTCACTTCATAGACTCCTGACGATGTGCCTCGGCTCCTGCGCGCCAATATGGGCGATTATTCGGCCGCCGCAAGACGCGCCGCACGCACGCCGGCCGAAAGCCCTCGAACCAAAGCTTCCACACCCGGCACCGTCGCGTCGGTGGCCTTGCCGCTTTCCGTCAGGCTCGAGGCGATCTGGTTGACAATCGCCGTCCCAACAACGACGCCATCGGCCGAGGCGCCGATCACCCGCGCGTGCTCGGCGGTCTTGACGCCGAAGCCGACGCAGACGGGCAGCTGCGTATGCGACTTGATCCGTGCCACCGCACCGGCGATCAGCGACGGATCGGGCAGAGAGGAACCGGTGATGCCGGTCATCGAGACGTAATAGACGAAACCGGAGGTGTTTTCGAGAACCTTGGGCAGACGGCGGTCGTCGGTAGTCGGCGTCGCCAGACGGACGAAGCTGATGCCCTTCTTCAACGCCGGGATGCACAGCTCGTCATCCATTTCCGGCGGCAGATCGACAACGATCAGCCCGTCGACACCCGCCTCGACCGCGTCGTCCAGGAAGCGCTCGACGCCGTAGATGTAGATCGGATTGTAATAGCCCATCAGCACGATCGGGGTGCGCTGATCCTCAGCCCGGAAGCGGCGGGCGAGGTCGAGCGTCTTGGCAAGCGTCTGCCCGGCTTTCAGCGCGCGCTGGCCGGCAAGCTGGATCGCCGGGCCGTCGGCCATCGGATCGGAAAAGGGCACGCCGAGCTCGATGACGTCGGCACCGGCCTTCGGCAGCGCCTGCATGATCGCCAGCGACGTTTCGAAATCCGGATCGCCGCCCATGAAATAGGTGACAAGGACCGGGCGACCTTCCGCCGCGACGTCGGCGAACCTCTGCTCCATGCGTGCGGTCATACTCTTTACTGCCCCATTCCCAGAATTTTGCCGACGGTGAAGATATCCTTGTCGCCGCGACCGGAGAGATTCATCAGGATGATCTCATCCTTGCCCATTGTCGGCGCCCGCTTGATGACCTCGGCCAGCGCATGCGACGGCTCGAGCGCCGGGATGATGCCTTCGAGCCGCGTCAGCGTCTGGAAGGCTTCGAGCGCCTCATGATCCATGATCGGCACATATTCAACCCGGCCGATATCGTTGAGCCAGGCATGCTCCGGACCGATACCCGGGTAATCGAGGCCGGCCGAGATGGAATGGCCTTCCTTGATCTGGCCATCGCCGTCCTGCAGCAGGTAGGTGCGGTTGCCATGCAGCACGCCCGGCGAGCCGGCGGTGATCGAGGCGCAGTGCTCGTCGCCATCAAGCCCCTTGCCGCCCGCTTCGACGCCGACGATCCGGACACCCTCGTCGTCGAGGAAGGGGTGGAAGATGCCGATGGCGTTCGAGCCGCCGCCGACCGCCGCGATGACGAGATCGGGCAGGCGGCCTTCAGCGGCAAGGATCTGTTCCTTCGCCTCCTGGCCGATGACCGCCTGGAAGTCGCGGACCATCTCCGGATAGGGATGCGGGCCTGCGGCCGTGCCGATCAGGTAATAGGTGCTGTCGACATTCGTCACCCAGTCGCGCAGCGCCTCGTTCATGGCGTCCTTCAGGGTGCCGTGGCCGGCGGTCACCGGCTTCACCTCGGCGCCGAGAAGCTTCATGCGGAAGACGTTCGGCGCCTGGCGCTCGACGTCGGTGGCGCCCATGTAGACGACGCAGGGGAGGCCGAAACGGGCCGCGACGGTCGCCGACGCGACGCCGTGCTGGCCGGCACCGGTTTCGGCGATGATGCGGGTCTTGCCCATGCGCTTGGCGAGCAGGATCTGGCCGATGCAATTGTTGATCTTGTGCGAGCCGGTGTGGTTCAGCTCCTCGCGCTTGAAATAGATCTTGGCGCCGCCGAGTTCGGCCGTCAGGCGCTCGGCGAAATAAAGCGGGCTCGGCCGGCCGATATAATGGGCGCCGAGCTGTTCGAGTTCCGCTTTGAAGGCCGGATCGTCCTTAGCCTTGTTCCATTCGTCCTGGAGATCGAGGATCAACGGCATCAGCGTCTCGGCGACGAAACGGCCGCCGAAAATACCGAACCGGCCGTCCTCGTCCGGTCCAGCCCTGAAGGAGTTCGGTTTTAGCGGCTGATTCACGTCTTGCTCCCTGATCGTGGCACTACGGCTTCGGCGCGGCGTACCGCATCGAAAAACGCATCCATGAGCTTCAAATCCTTGAGACCCGGCGCGCTCTCGACGCCGGAGGATGTATCGATGGCGCTGGCGCCGGTCAGCGCGAGTGCCTCCCCGATATTTTCTGCATTCAGCCCACCGGAAAGCATGTAATCGACGCTCCCGTCAAGCGCGTCGAGCAGCCTCCAATCGAAAGAGACACCATTGCCGCCAGGCAATTCGGACCCCGCCGGCGGCTTGGCATCGAGAAGGAAACGATCGACGATGCCGACGTAAGCATCAATCCTTTCGAGATCGGAGGCCTCGCGGACCGACAGCGCCTTCATGACCGGCAGGCCGTAGATCGCCTTGATCGTCAGAACCCTATCCGGATCTTCGGAGCCGTGAAGCTGCAGGATGTCGGGCTTCAGCGAGGAAACGATCTCGTCGAGATCGTCATTGTCGGCATTCACCGTGACGGCGACGATCTTCGCCCGGCCGCGAATACGCTCGGCCACCCGGCCGGCGTCGTCAGGCTCGATGTTGCGCGGGCTCTTGGGAAAGAAGATGAAGCCAATATGCGAAGCCCCGAGCGCGACTGCATGCTCCGCCGCCTCCGCGGTCCTCAGTCCACATATTTTCACTTCCGTTTTCATGGCAAGCGACCTTGCACGAAATGCCGTCCGAGTCGAGCAAAACCATTGCTTTGCAGTGCGTCATCTTAGGGAACCGTGGCAGGCATTTTCAGTCGGCGGAATTCAGCTTCGACGAACGCGGCCTCAGTGCGTGGCATGCCCCTCCCGCTGCCGCGACTGCACCGTCCCAGTCCCTTCTCGGCACCATCGGCCAAATTTAACGGTGAGCTTAGCCAAAATCGATGGCGTGCAGCATGGTGCCGTTGCGCTTCAACCAGCGCCTCGCGTCGTTGGTGTCCGGGCAAAGCTTCTCGCAGAGCGCCCAGAAATCGGGGCCGTGATTCATCTCCTGGAGATGGGCGACCTCATGGGCCGCCAGATAGGCGATCACCTTCGGCGGCGCCATGGCAATCCGCCAGGAAAAGCTCAAATCACCCTCGGCGGAGCAGGAGCCCCAGCGGCTGCGGGTATCCTTGAGGCTCAACGAGCGCACGCGGCGGCCGATCCGGCCCGCATAGACGGCGACGAGGCGCTCCAGTTCGAAGCGCGCCTCCTTCTTTAGGTAGTCGGCAATCCGCCGGCGCAGGTGCTCCTCCGCGCCGCCGACACGCAACACCGCCTCGTCGTCGACGATAGCGGATTCGGTAAGGCCGCGAATCCGACCGGTCCTCTCGATGCGATGGGCGACGCCGCGAATGAAGATCGTTCCGCCGTCTTCGAGCTCGCTCTCGCCGGAGAAGCGCGCGAGCTTGGTCAACAGCCAGCCCTGGTGGCGGCTGAGGAATGCGCTGACCTCGCGCTCCGGCAGGCCTTCGGGAACGGTGAGTTTCAGAGCGCGCCCGCCCGGCTCGATGCGCAAGGTCATCCGCGTCGCGCGTGCGTTCTGCCGGATGGTCAAGGGCAGGCGCTTGCCGGCCACCTCGATGTCACGCGTGACGTCGGGGCGTGTTTCACTGCCGCGGCGCTTGAAGGAAGGAAACATGAGGCCTTTCTAGCCGATTCGCCGTCCGCTGGCAGCTGCCTACTGCATGTCTTTGTCCCCTTGAATCGACCTCGATTTAAGGGGTCAAAGACATGCAGCAATTCACAGTGCTACAGCGACCTTTGCGCGTCCGATGAGCCGCGCGGCGCTGTAGTCCCGGCGTTTCATGTGAAACGCCGGGACGCCATTCTATCATTCAGGCGGTCTCTGGTGCCGGGCCGGGGCGACCGTTCCTGCGCTCGCGCATGAAACGGTCGAATTCCTCCTGGTCCTTGGCACGCCGGAGCTCGCGGACATAGGCGTCGAATTCCTCGCGCATCTCGTCGAGCTTGCGGCGCTCCTCGTCGAGCCGGGCCAGTTCCGCCTCGCGCCAATCGTCGAAGGCGACATTGCCGGTCCGATGGTGGGCCCAATGGCCGCGGTGATTGCGGCGGAAGCCGGAACACATGCGGTCCACGCTGTCGTTGGCGTCCTTCTTGAAGGTCTTCAGCTTGTCGCCGAAGAGGATGTAAGCGAGCATCGCCAGGCCGAGCGGCCAGAACACCACGAAACCGAGCACCATCAATGCAATGGTCGCAGGCGTCCAGTCCGGACGGATCAATGCAGATTGGTTCATCTTCAGTATTCCTCGCAGTCAGCGGACCGCCCGTTGCGGCCCGATGAAAACGATGTGGGAAAGACTAAAGAGGACTGCAAGATGCGCCGCATGGGAATCGGACAAACCCTTGACTCTGCGGCAGCAAATCGCTGCCGCAGAAGGCAAATGGCCGCAGCCGCACGGGCGGGACTAGGTGGCGCTAGGCCGACTTGCCGCCCTTGATGATCTGTTTCACCGGGCTCGAGTGGCGCGAATGCTGGCGATGGAAGGCGACGATCCGCGGCGCGATCTCGCCGCGGAACCGAGAGCCGTTGAAAACACCATAGTGTCCGACGTCCGGCTGCATGTAGTGCTGACGCATGTGCTCCGGAATGTTGGTGCAGATCGTCTGCGCAGCCTGGGTCTGACCGACGCCGGAAATGTCGTCGTTCTCGCCCTCCACCGTCAACAGCGCCACCTTGCGGATCGCTGTCGGATCGACGCGCTTGCCGCGATGCATCATCTCGCCCTTCGGCAAAGCATGCTGCATGAACACCACCTGCACTGTCTGCAGGTAGAATTCCGCCGTGAGATCCATGACAGCGAGATATTCGTCGTAGAAATCGCGGTGCTTGTCGGCGGCATCGCCGTCGTTCTTGACGAGATGGGCGAAGAACTCCTTGTGGGCGACCAGATGGCGGTCAAGGTTCATCGACATGAAGCCCGAAAGCTGCAGGAAGCCCGGATAGACCATGCGCATGAAGCCCGGCTGCGGCCACGGCACTGGCATGATGACATTGTCGCGGAACCATTCGACCGGCCGCTGTTCGGCGAGCTGATTGACTGCGGTCGGGTTGATGCGCGTGTCGATCGGGCCGCCCATCAGCGTCATCGATGCCGGCGAGAGCGGGTCATTGTCCGCCTCCATCAGCGCGACCGCGGCGAGAACCGGCACGGCGGGCTGGCAGACGCCGATCACATGGGTATCGGGGCCGAGATGGTGCAGGATCTGGATGACGTAATCGATGTAGTCGTCGAGATCGAAGGTGCCCTCGCTCAAGGGCACCATGCGGGCATCGAGCCAATCCGTGATGTAGATGTCGGAATGCGGCAGCAGCGCTTCGACGGTGCCGCGCAGCAAGGTCGCGTAGTGGCCGGACATGGGTGCGACCAGCAGCACCTTCGGGTCCGCCGTCCGTCCCTTCGGCAGCGACCGTTCGAAATGGATGAGATTGCAGAAGGGCGCGCGCCAGACGATTTTTTCGCGCACCGGCACGGTCTGGCCGTCGACCACCGTCTCCGGCAGGCCGAATTCCGGCTTGCCGTAGCGGCGCGTGGCACGTTCGAAAACTTCCAGCCCCGCCGCCGCGGCGCGGCCGAAATAGGTGTGCGAGACGGGATTCATCGGATTCTTGAAGGCCAGCCGCATGGCGTCCGCCGCCGTGCGCCATGGAGCCATCATGGCATGGTTCATTTCATAAAGCTGGTAGAACATGGGCGCGTACCCCTTGTTTCAATCAATCCGGCGCCGCTCCCAGGTCCGACGCAAGCCTTGCGAGTATTTGTCCTTGGTGTCCGCAATCGCTGTCAGACTACCACTTTTCTTGTGCAGTGCAACAAACAGAACCCCCTCGTTTTTTTGGGGCCAGTTCCCACGGGATTCATATTACTAATTTATTGAGATAACATTGCGCGGGCCTGTCGCGCTATGACGTTCGTACCTCAGGCAGCGGAAATTCCGTAAAATCGGGCTGCCGTCCCCAGGAAAATCGCCTGCCGCTCCGCTTCCGTGCAGTGCGCGGTCAATGCCTGAGCAGCTGAGAACCACCCGGCGTAGTCGGCATCGAGCAGTACAACCGGCCAGTCGCTGCCGAACATCACCCGTTCGGCACCGAAAACGTCGAGAAGATGGGCGGCATAGGGGCGCAAGCGCTCGACGGACCAGCCTCCGCCGGCTTCGGTCACAAGTCCCGATAGCTTGACATGCACATTCTGGCGGCGGGCGAGCGCCGCCATATCCGTCGCCCAGGGCTCCAGCCTGCCTTCGGCAATGAACGGCTTGGCGCCGTGATCGACGACGATGGCGAGGTCCGGCAGGCGGTCGGCAAGCGCGGCGATCACCGGCAGATGACGCGGCTGGACAAGCGCGTCGAAGCGGAGGTCCAACCGCGGCAGCATTTCGAGTGTGTCAATCGCTTCCGGCCGCAGAATCCAGGCGGCTTCCTCGATGCTCTGAAGCATCGGCCGGATACCCTTGAGCTTCGGATGCGTTTTCAGACGCAGAAGCGCGAGACGCGCGTCGGCCGCGAGAATATCGACCCAGCCGACCACCGCCGCGACCATCTCCTCGCGCGCGGCAATTTCAAGCAGGAATTCGGTCTCGGCGACATTCGGCGCCGCCTGGACGAGGACGGTCCGGGTGATGCCTGCGGCGCTGAGATGGGGCTTCAGATCGTCAGGTCCGAAGTCGCGAAAGATAGGTTCAAGATCCGGGCCCGGCCAGTCATTGTGGCCAAGGCCGAGCGTCCAGTAGTGCTGGTGGGCGTCGATGAAGCTCATTTGCCGCCGATCGTGACGATTGCCTTCACAAGGCCGGCCTTGTCATGCGCCCAACGCGGCAGGTCGTCAACGCATCGCTCTAGGGTCGTCGTGTGGGTGACGAGCTTGTCCACCGGCACCAGACCCCTGGCGATCGAGGCGATAACGTGGTCGAAATCCGCCCGCGTCGCATTGCGGCTCGCAACCAGCCTCATCTCGCGCTTGTGGAATTCCGGATCGGCGAAGCGGATGTCGTTCTTGACCACGCTGACGAAGACGAGGGTCCCGCCATGCGCGACATGGGCAAAGGATCGTTCCATCGACGCGGCGTTGCCGGTAGCGTCGAAGACCACGTCGAAACCATCACCACCCGTAGCTTCGGCAACGGCCTTTTCCAGTCCCTCACCGGCGACAAGGCCGCCCGAAAAGCCGAGCTCGCCCGCGGCGAAAGCCAGCCGCTCGGCGCTGGTATCGAGAAGCGCCACCTCATGTCCGGCGATCCGCGAAAAGATCGCCGTTCCAAGGCCGATCGGGCCGGCGCCGATTACCAGCGACCGGGCACCGGGGGCAGCGCCGGATCGCCGCACCGCATGGGCGCCGATCGCCAGAAATTCCACCGTCGCGGCGGCTCCGGGAGAAAGACCGTTTGCCGGATAGAGATTTTCCTCCGGCATGAGGATTTCTTCGCAGAACGCGCCATCGGTGTGGACGCCGAGAACCCGGATCGCCGTGCAGCAATTGGGCTTTCCCCTCCGGCAGGCAATGCAGGCCCCGCAGGAGATATAGGGATTGACGACCACCAGCGTTCCCAGCGGGAGCAGGGAGTCTGGGCCGGTTTCCACCACGGTCGCGGAGATCTCGTGGCCCATGACGCGCGGATATTCGAGGAAGGGGTGCTTTCCTTCGAAGATGTGATAGTCCGTGCCGCAGATGCCGACACTGTTGACGGCGAGGCGGGCCCACCCCTCAGACGGCGCCGCCGGCCGAGGCCGATCGGCGACTTCCAGACGACCGGGCTCCGCACAAACGACAGCTTTCATGACGCTTCCCCAAGCTCGATTGCGAATGACCGGGTCGCGCCGCTCAACGCGAGCCCCGGCGCCGAAGCTGGTCGAAATAGACGATCACGATGATCAGCACCCCGGTGATGATGCGCTGCCAGAAGGAGTTGACGTTCAACAGGTTGGCACCATTGTTGATCGTCGCCAGGATGAAGGCGCCGAGCAGCGGCCCGTGCACCGAGCCGACGGCGCCGAAAAGGCTGGTGCCGCCGATGACCGACGAGGCGATCGCCTGCAATTCCCAGCCTTCCGCCTGCGTGGCGTTGCCGATGCCGATGCGCGAAGCGAGCAGCAGGCCGACAAAGGCGGCGCAGGTCGACGACAGAATATAGGCAAGATAGATCGTCCGGTTGACGTTGACGCCGGAGAGGCGCGCCGCCTCGCTGTTCGAGCCGACGGCGAAGAGATAGCGGCCGAAGCGGCTGAGATGCAGGAAGACATAGGCGGGGACCGCGACGACGATCACCATCCAGAAGAGGCTCGGGACGCCGAGAAAATCGGCACGCGAGAAATTGGTGAAGGCCTCGTTGGTGATCGAGATCGTCGAACCGTTGGTGATCAGGAGGCCGATGCCGCGCAGCGACGTCAGCGTCGCAAGCGTGATGATGAAAGGCGGCAGGCCCATGCGGACGATGCCGAAGGCATGAAAGGCGCCGATCAGTACGCCGATCAAAAGCGTCGCGACAAGCGCCAGCCAGAGCGGCACGCCGGCGGCCAGCAGCCACGCGACGATGACGCTGGTGAAGCCGACAACCGCGCCGACGGAGAGATCGATGCCAGCGGTGATGATTACGAAGGTCTGGCCGACTGCTAGGATCGCCGTCATCGCCCCCTGGCGCAGGAGGTTGCTGATATTGTTCGGCGTCCAGAAGGCGCTCGTCGCCAAACCAAGGAGCAGCCAGAGGACGACCAGCAGTCCGAGGAGCGTCAGCCCGAACAGGATGCTGACCCCTCTTTTGGGCGTAGGCCCTGTGCCGCTTTCTACCGTTTCCACACTCATTCTGCCCTCCCTGCAGTCCTTCCAACTCTCAAACGATCACGCATTGATTGCCTGCGCCAAGACATCCTCGTGACTGGCGGCGCGGTAATCGTGGCTTGCCACCAGCCGCCCCTGCCGAAAAACATGCAGGCGATCGGCTAGCTCGTAGACTTCCGGCAGATAGGAGGAGATCAGGATGATCCCCGCGCCTTTCTCCAGCAGCCGCGCGAAAAGCCGATAGATTTCCGCCTTGGTGCCGACGTCGACGCCGACTGTCGGCTCGTCGAAAATGAACAATTTCGCGCCGTGGCTCACCCATTTGCCGATGACGATCTTCTGCTGGTTGCCGCCGGACATGGCGGAGGCAAGCACGCGGCGTGACGGCGTCTTGATCTGCAGATCGCGGATCTGGCGATCGGCATTGGCAGCCTCCTCGCCCCGGTTGATCGTTAATCCGCGCGTCAACCGGCGAAAGACCGGCAGGTTGATGTTGAGGCCGATCGGCAGATTGAGGCAGAGGCCCTGGTCGCGGCGGCTTTCCGGCGCAAGCGCGATGCCGAGCTCCATCGCCTTGCGCTCGTTGTCGATAGCAACCTTGCGGCCCTGCCAGTACACCTCTCCGGCGCTGAGCGGATGACGACCGTAGAGGCCGAGCGCGAATTCGCTGCGCCCCGCGCCGATCAGGCCATAAAGCCCGACGATCTCGCCGGCCCTGACGGAGAGCGATATGTCGCTGAAGCCGGGGCCAGAGAGCCCGCGCGCCTCGATGACCGTCTCGCCCAGGGCAAACTGTTCCTTGTGGTAGATCTGCTCGATGGTGCGGTTGATCATCAGCGCGATCAGCTCCGCCTCATTGGTCTCCGATATGTCGCGGGTGCCGACATGGGTGCCGTCGCGCAGCACCGATACCCGATCGGCAAGCTCGAAAACCTCTTCGAGCCGATGACTGATATAGACAATGGTGACGCCGTCGCCCTGCAGCCGGCGAATGAGCCGGAAAAGCTGGGCGGATTCCTGCCGGGTCAGGTAGGCGGTCGGCTCGTCGAAGATCAGGAAGCGCGTGCCGCGCATGGCGGCGCGGGCGGTCGCGACCAGCTGCTGCTGGCCGATCGTCAGGCTGCCGAGAGTGGCGTCGGCCGGCAGATTGAAGCCGAGATCGTCGAGGACGCCCTGGGCCGCTTCGGTCATGGCGCGCTTGCGCATCAGGCCGTTGCCATTCATCTCGTCGCCGAGGAACATGTTGGCCGCGACGCTCAGATGCGGGCAGAGCACCACCTCCTGGTGGACGGCATTGATGCCGCGGGTGATCGCCTCGGTAGGGTTGGCAAGCTGGACCGGCTCGCCTTGCCAGAACACTTCGCCGGCGGTCCGCGGGATGACGCCGGTCAGGAGCTTGATCAGCGTCGATTTGCCGGCGCCGTTTTCTCCGACGATCGCGTGGATCTCCCCGGAGAGGAATGTGATGGTCGCGGGCTTCAGCGCCTGGACGGCGCCGTAGTTCTTCTGCAGCCCACGCAGTTCCAGGATCGGCTTGCCCTTCGCAACGGCCGCCTCGAGCTCGTCCTCGTGCCGCTGGCTGACCTCTTGAAGCCCTGTCATATCACCCTCCTCGCTTGGCGGTCCGCGACGGCCGGCTCCTCCGCCGGCCGTCGCGCCAAAGACAGGTCAGTTGACCTTCGGGTTCAGCAGCGCGTCGATCTTCGGCTCGGCCATGTTGGCCTTGGTCACGAGGTTGGCGCCGGTATCGACATTGGCCTCGACCTTCTCGCCCTTCGAGACCGAAAGCGCCGTTTTCACGCCATCATAGCCCATGCGATAAGGATCCTGCACCACGAGACCGGCGAGAACGCCTTCCTTGAGGAAGCCGACGGTCTTTTCGTCGCTGTCGAAGCCGATGACCTTGACCTTGTCGCCGAGCTTGTTCTCGGCAATCGCCTGGCCGGCGCCCTGCGCCATGATCAGGTTGGAAGCGAAGACGCCCACGAGGTTCGGATTGGCGGTGATCAGGTCGGTCATGATGTTGAGGCCGGTCGTCGCCTGGCCGTCGGCATATTTGTCCGCGACCACCTTCAGGCCCGGATATTTGGCCTTGACCTGATCGAGGAAGCCCTCGCGGCGCTGGTCGAGCGAACCGACGCCCGGCAGGCTGGTGATGATGGCGATCTCGCCCTCTTCCTTGCCGGTTGCTTCCTTGATCGCTGCGGCAAGACCATCGGCGGCGATGCGGCCACCCTGGACGTTGTCGGTCGTCAGGAACGAAGAGAAGGCCTTCGAATCCGCGCCCGAATCGATGCCGATGACCGGAACCGCTTTTGCCGCCTCGTCGATCGGCTTGCCAAGCGCCTTGAACTCGGTCGGGGCGATGACGACCGCTGCCGGCGCCCCCGCGACGGCGTTCTCGAGGATGCTGATCTGGCCGTTGATGTCGGATTCGGATTGCGCGCCGAGTTCCGGCACGTTGACGCCGAGATCCTTGCCGGCGGCACGGGCACCCGCCAGCACGATCTGCCAGTAGAAGGAAGTCGTGTCCTTGACGATGATCGGGATGGTGACGTCCTGCGCGAAGGACGGCATGGGCGCCAGGGCGGCAAAAAAAGCTGCGCCGGCAAGCGCGCTGAAGGCGCGGCGGGACAGAATGCGTCTGGAATTGCTCATCAAGTTTCTCCTCTCAATTCACACCTAGTTCCGTTATCGAGATCGATCCGCCAGGTGTTTGCGTATCGTCTTTTATCCATAAAAAACAGTTTGGAACGCTAATGCAGGCACGTCGAATTGGCAAGCCTGTTTGATTGATTCTCTTCATTGCGTTCCTCCAAGACGCAAGAAGCATCACCCGCCGCTCCCGGCAGCGGGCAAATCACACCCTCACGGCCTCCGTTCCGAGCGCGGGCGCTACGAGGGTGAAGGGCTCGAAGGCGGCGAAATCCTCCGCCGTTATCGTCCTTTGGGTCAATTCCATATTGCGCTCGAGGCTCGAAGGCTTGGCGGTGCCGAGCAGGACCGAGGCGACCTGGGGATGGGCGAGTGGGAACTTTAGCGCCGGGGCGGCGAGCGGCAGACCACGCTCGCCAGCGAGCCGCTCCATCGCCGCAACCTTCGTCCTCACCTCTTCCGTCGCCGGCATATAGTCGAAATGCGCGCCCTCCACCGGGCCGGTGGCGAGGATGCCGGAATTGAAGACGCCGCCGACAACGAGCGAGGTCCCTTTGTTCTCGCAGAGCGGAATGAGTTCGGCGACCGCCGATCGATCGAGAAGCGTGTAGCGGCCGGCAAGCAGGATGCAGTCGATATCCGCATGGCGCATCACGTCGAGGCAGACGGGCACCTCGTTGATGCCCAAGCCATAGGCCGAAATGGCGCCGGCCGATTTCAGCTCCTCCAGCGCCTTGAGGCCGGAATCGAGCAATTGCCGGAGGTATACGGCATTCTTCGCTGCCCCATGGGTGTAGCCGCCGATGTCATGAACATAGAGAATATCGATGCGGTTGAGGCCGAGACGGGCATAGCTCATCTCCACGGAGCGCATGATCGCGTCATAGCCGTAGTCGTAGGTCACATCGAAATTCAGTGCCCTGACGTAGGAATAATCGGGCACCTTGTCTTCCGGCACCGGATGAAGCAGGCGGCCGACCTTGGTGGAGAGCACGTAGCTGTCGCCCGGCTTGTCGCGCAGGAAATCGCCGACCCGCCGCTCGGCAAGGCCGAGTCCGTAATAGGGCGCGGTGTCGAAATAACGGATTCCTGCGCCCCAGGCGGCGTCGAGGGTCGCCATCGCCGCCTCGCGCGTGCATTCGCGATAGAGGCCGCCGAGGCCCGCGGTGCCGAAACTGTATTCGGTTACCGCCAAATCCGTTCGGCCGATCTTTCTTGTGTGCATTCCTTGTCTCCTCCCTTCCAAGGATGCGGGTCCTCAATTCAGAGCGGGCCAGCCCTCTGTCCCTCACCCTAGCCCTCTCCCCTAAGGCCGGGACAGGGAACTTAGATTGGCGCCCCGCGTCTCCTTCGCCCCGCCCTGCGGGGAGAAGGTGGCCGGCAGGCCGGATGAGGGGCGAAAGTCGTACCCCCAATCATTTTAAAGCGTCGCCCCCAGATGCCAGGGGACGAACTCATTGTCGCCGTAACCGAAAAGTTCGCTTTTGGTCTTGCGGCCGGAAGCCGTGTCGATGATCAGATCGAAAATCTGGCGGCCGAGATCGGCGATCGTCGCCTCGCCGGAGGCGATCACGCCGCAATCGATGTCCATGTCCTCTTCCATCGCCCGATAGAGCGCCGTGTTGCTGGTCAGCTTGATCGAGGGCGCCGGCCGACAGCCGAAGCAGCTGCCGCGGCCGGTGGTAAAGGCGATGACGTTGGCACCGCCGGCAACCTGGCCCGTCGCCGAGACCGGGTCGTAGCCGGGCGTATCCATGAAAACGAGGCCGTGCTCTGTCACCCGTTCCGCGTAATTGTAGACAGCCGTCAACGGCGAACGGCCCCCTTTTGCCACCGCGCCGAGCGACTTTTCAAGGATGGTGGTCAGGCCGCCGCGCTTGTTGCCCGGCGAAGGATTGTTGTCGAGCGAGGCGCCGTGCATCTCGACGTAATTCTCCCACCACGAGATCAGCCCGTCGAGCTTCACCGCCACCGCCTCGTTGACGGCGCGGCTGCGCAAGAGATGCTCGGCCCCATAGATCTCCGAGGTCTCCGAAAGGATCGCCGTGCCGCCGGCACCGGCAAGGATATCGACCGCGGCGCCCAGCGCCGGGTTCGCCGTGACCCCGGACAGGCCGTCCGAGCCGCCGCATTGCAGCCCGACGATGATCTCGCTCACCGGGATCGGTACGCGCCGGGCGGTCGCCACTTCCTTGGCGATTTCCTCGAGAACGCCGAGGGCGCGCTCGACCGAGCGGCGCGAGCCGCCGGCCTCCTGGATGTTGAAATGCCGCTTTTCCGCGCCCGAACCGCTCTGGCCGTAGAGCGTCAGCTGGTTGACCTCGCAGCCGAGCCCGACCATCAGCGCGCCGCCGAAATTGGCGTGGCGGGCATAGCCGGCGAGCGTGCGGTGCAGGTTCTTCATGCCGTCGCCGGAAGACGACATGCCGCAGCCCTGGTCGTGCACGATCGGCACGAAGCCGTCTATGCCCTCGTAGCGGGGCAGGATGCGCCGGTTGGCCTCCTCGGCGATGGCGCGACAGACGGTGGTGGAACAGTTCACGCTGGCGATGATGCCGACATAGTTTCGGGTCGCCGCACGGCCGTCGGCTCGGCGATAGCCGAGAAAGGTGCGCGCCCTGTCGGCCGCACTTGCGGCTTCCGGCGGCACCGGCGCGCCGATCGACAGCCGGTCCTCGTCGAAGGCGAGATTGTGCGAATGCACATGCTCGCCGGCGGCGATGTCGCGGGTGGCGCGGCCGATCGCCTGGGCGTATTTGACGACCGGGTCGCCGGCCGGGATCGGCCGGATCGCCGCCTTGTGGCCGGCCTCGATGCGCGCCGCGGACTTTTGCCCGCCGGGCAATGCCTCGCCGGGCTCGATCGCCACCGTGGCGACGGCGACGTTATCCTCCGGCGAAAGAAGGATCGAAGACGGTGCGGACAATCTCAGGCTCTCCCGGAACGGTTTTCACGGGATGGCTCCCCGTGTCCTCTAGTTTGTCTTTTATCTACAATAGACAGATTTTCGTCAATGGGTATTATGCTGCCGTAGAACGAGGATGCCGATGCTCTCATCGGATGGGGGCATGGGAAAGGCAGGAAGAGACGTGTCTCGGCGGATTCTTCATCGGACCCCGAGACAAACCGGCACTGCCGGGCTAGATGACCCAAAACTTCAATCGGCCGGATCATTCCATGGCGAAGCAGAACACCGTCTTCAAGGATGCCTTCAACCGCTGCCTCACGCTGCTTTCGGAAACCTCAGCGCTGCCTTCCGAACCGGAGCTCGGCCAGGCGCTCGGGGTGAGCCGCACGACGGTCAGGGCCATCCTGTCGCGGTGCGAAGAGGTGAAGCTCATCAGCTGGGACAAGCGCCAGAAGATCGTGCTGAGGCGTCCGGAACCATCCGACTATTTCCCAACCGAGGAAACCGATTCGCTCGCCGAGCGCATCGAGCGCAGCTTCATGCGCCGGATTCTGGCGGGCGGTGCGGAACCAGGCATGCAGATCAACGAGCTCGAACTGGCGCGCGAGATCGGTACCGGCACGACGAGCGTCCGCGAATTCCTGATCCGCTTCAGCCGCTTCGGGCTGATCGAGAAGCGGCCGAACAGTCATTGGGTGCTCAAGGGCTTTACCCGCGAATTCGCGCTCGAGCTGACGGAAGTGCGGGAAATGTTCGAGCTCCGCTCGGCCGCCCGCTTCGTCTCCCTGCCGGAGAACGACCCGGCCTGGGCGGAGCTGAAGCAGATCGAGGCGCTGCATCGCGACATTCTCGCCGACATCGACAACCGCTACAGGGAGTTCTCCGAACTCGACGAGCGCTTTCACCTGCTGGTGCACAAATCGTCGAGCAACCGCTTCATCGTCGATTTCTACGACATCATCGCTATCGTCTTCCACTACCATTATCAGTGGAACAAGTCGAATGCGCGCGAGCGAAATGCCCGGGCGCTGGAAGAGCATCTCGCCTATATCGCCGCTCTTCAGTCGCACGACCCGAAGCAGGCGGAACAGGCCTGCCGCCGACACCTGAAATCGGCGCGCGAGACCCTGCTGCAGTCGATACCATAAAGATCAGTAGCCGGATTCGGTCCGCGCAGGCTCGACCTCTCCGAGGTATTCCAGGCGCAACCGCTCGGTCGCGCTGACGAGCAAGGTCACGTCGGTGCCGATCGCCATGAAGTCGGCCCCAAGATCGCGATAGTCGCGCGCCTGCACCGGATCGAGGGTCAGGATGCCCCGGGCCTTGCCGGCCTTGTGTATCCGGGCGAAGCCATCGACGATCGCGGCCCGCACATCCGGGTGGGCGGGATTGCCGAGATGGCCCATGTCGGCGGCAAGATCCGAGGGCCCGATGAACAGGCCATCGACGCCATCCAAGGCCGCGATCTCGTCGAGGGCGGCCAGCCCTGCCCGGCTCTCGATCTGCAGGATCAGGCAGATCTCGTCATTGGCGTTCTGCAAGTAATCCGTGATGCGCCCGAAATTCGTCGCACGCCCGAGGGCGGCACCGACGCCGCGGATACCATGCGGCGGATAGCGGACGGCGCGGACGAGCTGCCGCGCCTGTTCGATAGTGTCGACCATCGGAATGAGCAGCGTCTGTACGCCGGTGTCGAGGACCTGCTTGATCAGGGCCGTATCGCCGACGGGCAGCCGCACGATCGGATGACTGCCGCGGCCGGCAATGGCGCGATACTGCGCGGCGAGCAGCGGCAGATCATTGGGCGCATGCTCGCCATCGATCAACAGCCAATCATAGCCGCTGCCGGCAACGACCTCAGCCGCATAGGGGCTGGCAAGCGCCACCCACAGGCCGAGCTGGAAACGGCCTTCGCGGATCGCGGCTTTGAAGGGGTTAGTGGGGGCCGGCATGAACGCTCTCCAATGAAAGAACTCAAGGGGAAAACACCGTTATTCGGCGGCTTTTCCTCGGGTCCGGTTGCTTTTTGAGCGGCATTGGCCGCCGATCGGCTAAGTCTCTTCCCTTCCGTTGGACAGGTTGTTTCTGCCCT
>NZ_LNQC01000036.1 GCF_001651855.1 Sinorhizobium americanum
TTTTAAGCCCCAGCTCATTGGCCGCGCGGAAGACGCGGATGGCGATTTCGGAACGGTTGGCAACAAGGATCTTCGATATGGACAAGTCGGACTCCTCATAGACTTGGAAACGCGGGAATGCTGCACCCGCGAAAAGAACTATTAGCGAGTCAAGGAATGAAGTGCAATTTCAGATGCGACACGAAGCCTAACCCATTGGGTCATGGGTGAGCTCCGGGTCGTCTCGTCTGTTACAGAAGGAGTCTGGCGCGGCGTTTTTTGGGTTAAGCTAGGAAATCAGCCCGAGCCGGAAGGCGATGGCAACCGCGTGATGGCGGTTCTTCGCCTTCAGCTTTTCCTGGATGCCGTTCATGTACCAGTCGACCGTGTGGCTGGAAATGTCGAGCACCTTGCCGATGTCGTTGGAGGTCATGCCATCGGCGAGATAATTGAGCGCCTCCATTTCGCGCCGGGTCATCTGCACTTCGACGCGCGAGACGAGCTCCGCCATGATCTCCGGATCGGTGAGCTCGAGCAGTTTCCAGAACAGCCGCTTGGCGATCGCATCGAAGAGGCTCAATTCCACCGGGCTCAGATCGACCACCCGGCCGCCGACCGTCAGGTTGCCCATCAGTCCGCGCCGGCCGTGTACGGGGAAGATGTAGCCGTCGAAAAGCCCGTGATTGCGCGCCTCGACCATCATGCTTTCCATGCGCTTGCGGTGCGGGTCGGAGCGGAAGGCAACGAGCGTGTCGCGCCAGCGGAAGCCGCGCTGGGCGTGGCCGAGATAGCGGATCGTCGGGTCGATGACGACGTATTTCTTGCGGATGTAGATCTGCGGCCAGCCCTCGGGCCACCGGCCGGCGAGCAGCAACCGCAGCGGGTTCTCGTGCGGTTTGGGCTGGCGCACCACGCCGTAGAAATCGAAGCCGCAGCGATCGAGCAGCCGTTCGAACTCGGGGAGGATTTCCTCGCGTGTCTTCATCTCCTCCAGAAGCGCCAGAAACTGTACGAGCAACGTTATATTCATGGAACACCTTGTGGTCGGATCGGACAGCGAGCGCTTGCGAATTCTTCTATGAACGCGCCGTTCAGAAGCCATTCATGTTGCAACCGCGATAATTCTTCTTATCACGCCCGGTCCTGTACGAAACCTGCAAAAAATCGGAGTCGTGGCAAGAGATTGCGAACGATGGATCGTCCACCAATTCCTCCCTTGGAAGCGGATGATCAAGCCGTCTGAATTGCCCGCTCCGCGTTTTCCGCAGGTTTTTATCAGGGCCGTCTCGCGCGGCTTTGTCGGTCTAACAGGGCAATCCTGCGTTGATCGGCAAGGGCGCAACGCATTGCCGCAGGACTGTTGCGGCAGAAAATCCGATGCCCAGAAGGGGTGAGACAGTGTCTTTATTCCAGGTGTATGCAAGAGCGCTTCAGTATCTTGCTGTCCACAAATTTCGTGTCGGGGCGATTGTCATCGCCAATATCGTCTTGGCTGTCATCACGATCGCCGAACCTATCCTCTTCGGCCGCATCATCGACGCGATCTCCACGCAGAAGGACGTCGCGCCGATGCTGCTCATGTGGGCCGGCTTCGGCGTCTTCAACACGATCGCCTTCGTGCTCGTCTCCCGCGAGGCCGACCGCCTTGCCCATGGCCGCCGGGCGACGCTGCTGACGGAAGCCTTCGGCCGGATCGTCTCCATGCCGCTCTCATGGCATAGCCAGCGCGGCACCTCCAATGCGCTGCACACGCTGCTGCGTGCCTGCGAGACTCTCTTCGGCCTGTGGCTCGAATTCATGCGCCAGCACCTTGCGACCGCGGTGGCGCTCGTCCTGCTGGTGCCGACCGCCTTCGCCATGGACGTCCGCCTGTCGATGGTCCTCGTCGTGCTCGGCGCCGCCTATGTGCTGATCAGCAAGGCCGTGATGAACCGGACGAAGGACGGTCAGGCGTCTGTCGAGAACCACTATCACACCGTCTTCTCGCACGTCTCCGACTCGATCAGCAACGTCTCGGTGGTTCACAGCTACAACCGTATCGAAGCGGAAACGCGCGAACTGAAGAAGTTCGCCGAGCGGCTGCTCTCTGCGCAGTATCCGGTGCTCGACTGGTGGGCGCTGGCAAGTGCGCTCAACCGCATCGCCTCGACCATCTCCATGATGGCGATCCTGGTCATCGGCACCATCCTGGTGCAGCGCGGCGAACTCGGCGTCGGCCAGGTTATTGCCTTCATCGGCTTCGCCAACCTGCTGATCGGCCGTCTCGACCAGATGAAAGCCTTCGTGACGCAGATCTTCGAGGCGCGCGCCAAGCTCGAGGACTTCTACAAGCTCGAAGATTCGGTGCGCGAACGCGATGAACCGGCCGGCGCCAAGGAACTCACCCGCGTCGTCGGCGAAGTCGAGTTCCGCGACATCTCCTTCGACTTCGCCAATTCCGCTCAAGGCGTGCGCAACGTCTCGTTCACGGCCAAGGCCGGCCAGACGGTGGCGATCGTCGGCCCGACCGGTGCCGGCAAGACGACGCTCGTCAACCTGCTGCAGCGGATCCATGAGCCGAAGCACGGTCAGATCCTGATCGACGGCGTCGACATCTCGACGGTGACGCGCAAGTCGCTGCGCCGCTCGATCGCCACCGTCTTCCAGGATGCCGGCCTGATGAACCGCTCGATCGGCGACAACATCCGGCTCGGCCGTGAAGACGCCACGCTGGAAGAGATCATGGCCGCCGCCGAGGCTGCCGCCGCGAGCGACTTCATCGAAGACCGCCTCAACGGCTACGACACGCTCGTCGGCGAGCGCGGCAACCGGCTTTCGGGCGGCGAACGCCAGCGGATCGCCATTGCCCGCGCCATCCTCAAGAACGCACCGATCCTGGTGCTCGACGAGGCGACCAGCGCGCTCGACGTGGAAACCGAGGCGCGCGTCAAGGAAGCGATCGATGCGCTGCGCAAGGACCGCACGACCTTCATCATCGCCCACCGGCTGTCGACGGTGCGCGAGGCCGACCTGGTGATCTTCATGGATCACGGCCGGATCGTCGAGATGGGCGGCTTCAGCGAACTCAGCCAGAGCAACGGCCGTTTCGCCGCCCTGCTGCGCGCCAGCGGCATCCTGACGGACGAGGATGTCCGCAAGAGCCTGACGGCGGCGTGACCTTACTGCCTTCCACGAACAGATGCCCCGGAGCTTTCCGGGGCATTTTCATTTGAGCGTCGCGGGAGGCGACGTGCTTCTCGCCCGCGCGAGGTTAATAGCCGCTCCTGTCGACACTTCGCGGGTCGTCCACCAGCTTTTCCCGGTAAATGTCTCCCTGCCTTGCTTTGGCACGCCAGGGACGGGCCCTTTGAAGCGGAATTTCGTAAGCAGGATCTGCCCGATCGAGCATTGCTACCGCGAGGCTCGGCTCAAGCGCCTCCGAGCCTCGACTGATCCATCGCCCATCGGGGCCGATCACCCCACCGGCGCCCTCGTGGGCAGCTTGCGCTGGCGTCGCCGCTGCTACCCAAACGCAGTTCAGCCCCGCATGCGCCTGCAGCGCGATCTGAAAGTGTGGGGGAATGCCATAGGAGGAAAATAGAACCGCATCGACACCAAGACGCTCGTACTCGGCGAATATCTCCGGAAATTGCGACTCGATGCACACCGCGCAGCCGAAACGATAATCATCGACCTGGAACGTGACCGGCTGCAGTCCTGGCGTATACCAGCCGCCAAGCTCACTGCTCGACAGATATCTCTTATCGTATCTCGTCAGCAGCTTCCCATCGTCCGCAAACACGTAGAGGCTGTTGTGCGGTGGGTAGCTTCCGGAGAGCCGATGCGCAGCACCGACGACAGCAAAGATGCGGACTTGCCTGCAGACTTCGGCGATGCTCCGAAGCTCGATTTCCTGTCGATCCCAATCGAAGTCCCGCCATCGACCCGGACTTCCTATTTGGGCCTTCCCGTAGCCCGACAGCGCGCCTTCGCAGAAGCTGATCAGCCGCGCGCCTTGGAGCGCCGCGCTCCTGATCATCTCGCCTATTGCAGTTGCGTTTAGCGAAATCGCCGCCGACACGGGCGTCTGCGCCGTGGCCACTTTCAAGGAATGAGCCCTCCACATCCGCGAACCGATGAATCCTCGGACGCATCTTAAGTCACATCGAACTCATGCAAATCGGCCCGATCCGGAGGCGCGCTTATGCTGCCCTCAGCGGCTTCGCCACGGCCACCTCCTTCAGCCAGTCGAGGTAGTAGGCATAGACGAAGTGCAGCCCGACGCCGGCGACGACGAAGAGGGAGCCGATGACCGGGTTCTTGCCGGTGACGAAGAGCAGCACCTGTCCCGCCATGGCGAGGATCGTTCCGAAGATGAAGACCGGCAGGGAATTGCGGCCGATCATCACCAGCGGATGATTGGCATCGAGCCGCGTCAGCCGGCTGACGAGCGGAGTGATTGCCAGTAGATAGGCGAGCGCCAGCACGTGCAGCAGCCGCGTCAGCGACAGGAAGGTCTTGTCGAAGCCGGTCAGCACCGCCGGCAAGCCGAAGGAAAAGTCGATGTTCCACCAGGAAAACAGCACCCAGGCGGCCGATATCAGCAGATAGGCGGCGGAAGGCGCGATCAGCCACCAGCTTCGCGGCAGGCTGCCGCCGCGGCGCACATGAGTCATCGCGATGATGCCGATCACGAACAGGAACTGCCAGGACCACGGATTGAGGAACCAGTAGCCCTCGTCGAGGAAATTGTAAGGCACCAGCTTGAAGCAGCCGGCGGCCAGCCAAAGTGTTGCCGAGAGGCCGAACAGCAATCGCGGGCTGACGGCATTCAGCCAGAGCATCCCGGGCAGCATCAGGAACAGCACCGCATACATCGACAGGATGTTGTTGTAGCCGAGCTGGTGGCCGAGCAGCACCATGGCGACGATGCCCTGCTCTGCTTGGTCGACGATCGGACGGATGTTGATCTCGCCGATCAGGTCCTGACGGCCAAAATAAAGGGCGCCACCGGCGAAGATCGCCAGCGTCACCACGCTCGTCATGATATGCGCGACGTAGAGCGTCAGCGCCCGCCGCCACACCTTCAAGGTCAGGGCCAACCGCGCGCCCGCCACGAACCGGCCGCCATAGGCGACATCGACCGAGAGGCCGGAGATCAGAACGAAGGCCTCTGCCGAGTCGGAAAAGCCGATGTTCTTGTGGGTGAGGTATTCGAGATACTGGCCCGGAACGTGGTTGATGAAGATCGTCAACAGGCAGAGCGCTCTAAAGACGTCGAGGCGTGTGTCGCGCCCTGTCGTGACCGGGGCGGTTCCGATCCGGTCTATGCCGCCCCAAGAAGTCTTTTGCAGCATGCGGTCCTTATCCGGAATTTGGCGCCCCGCCCCACCCCTTGTTGAAACCGGACGCCGCCACCCTCAAAGGGTGCTCTGCAGCGTCGATGAAAACCGCGCTCCAAAATTCGGCGCGCGCGCGCGCTTCGAAATTGGCGCAAAGAAAAACCGGCCTCGCACGTTCGGTACAAAGCCGGTTCCTCTTCGATTCAATTCCGGCGCTTACAGCAAAATGCCTTCATGCGCGTTTTTTGTGACACTATTATTGACGCTGACGGTCAACTCACCGGTTTTTTTGTCGCGGCTGACGGAAATCCGGTGCGTGGCGCCATTCAACCGGACCTCGGCGGAATAGCCATCCCACTCAACCGGCAGCACCGGCTGGATCGCCAGCCTTTCGCCGCGCTGGCGAATGCCGAGGATGCCTTCGACGCCGGCGCGGTAGAGCCAGCCGGCAGAACCCGTATACCAGGTCCAGCCGCCGCGGCCGGCAATCGCGCCCTCGCCATAGATGTCGGCGGCGACGACATAGGGTTCGACGCGGTAATGTTCGGCGTCGTCGCGACTGCGCGCATGCGATATCGGGTTCAGCATCTGGAAGGCACGCCAGGCTTCCTCCGGCCGCCCCTGGGCGGCGAAGGCCAGCACGACCCAGGTGGCCGCATGGGTATATTGGCCGCCATTCTCGCGCACGCCGGGTGGATAGGACTTGATGTAGCCGGGATCCTGCTTGGTCTTTTCGAGCGGCGGCGTGAACAGCCGGACGACGCGCTTTTCCGGATCGACGAGTTCCGCCAACACCGCGTCCATGGCGCGCCTGGAGCGCTCCGCATCACCCTCGCCCGAAAGCGTGCTCCACGATTGTGCGATCGAATCGATCCGGCACTCGTTGTTTTCCGCGGAGCCGAGCGGCGTGCCGTCGTCATAATAGCCGCGGCGATAATAGTCGCCGTCCCAGCCGGCCTCCTCCAGCGACCGCTTGACGATCTCGAGATGCGTCTCCCAGCGCGCCATTCGGGCTTCGTCCTTGCGCTCGCGCGCATGGGGCAGGAAGGCGCGCAGGGCGCCCGCGAGGAACCAGCCGAGCCAGACGCTCGTACCCTCGCCGGCCTCGCCGACGCGGTTCATGCCGTCATTCCAGTCGCCGCCAAGGATCAGCGGCAGGCCGTTGGCTCCGGTCCGCTTGATGGCGAGATCGAGCGCGCGAGCGCAATGCTCGTAAATGTCGGCAACCTCGTCGGCGATTTCCGGCGTGTAGAAGCTGTCGTGCTGTCCCTCCTCGAGCGCCGGCCCGACAATGAAGGGCAGTCTCTCGTCGAGAATGTCCTTCGTGCCGGTGACAGTGCAGTAATGCGCGACTGCATAGGCGAGCCAGACGACGTCGTCCGAAATCATCGTGCGGACGCCGGCGCCGGAGCCCGGCAGCCACCAATGCTGCACGTCGCCTTCGACGAACTGCCGGGAGGCGGCGTTCAGCACTTGCGCCCGCGCCAGTTCCGGCCGGTGCGTGAGGAAGGCGAGCGTATCCTGCAATTGATCGCGGAAGCCGAAGGCGCCGCTCGCCTGGTAGAAGGCCGAGCGTGCCATGATCCGGCAGCCGAGGCTCTGGTACGGGAGCCAATAATTGACCATATGGTTGAAGGCCCGGTCAGGTGTCTCCACCTTCACGACGCCGGTGAACTCGCTCCAAAAGGCCTTTGACACCTCCAGCGCCGGGTCGAAGGAACCGGCACGCAATTCTCCGAGAATTCCGTCCACCTGGTCTTTGCTGTCGGCATCGCCGAGGAAGAAGGTGATCTGCCGCTCGGCGCCCGGCTCGATGGTGAGATCCGTCGCAAGCGCGGCGCAGGGATCGCCGTCCACCTCCGTCGCCCCGGAAAGCTCGGCGCCAGAGAGCACGGCCTGCGCGGCAAGGATTGCGCCGCTCCGGCCGAGGAACTCGCGGCGGCTCGCCGTATAGCTCGCCGTCACGCCGTCTATGGCGAAGAATGCCGTTCGACCGGCAAAATCAATGCTGTAGGGATTGGTCGCGAGAAGCGCCTTCGAAGCATCCTGCCATTCGCTGAGCACGAAAGGCGCGGTGCGGCTGCGATTGTTGCCGAGCACCCACTCGGCATAGCCGTAGATGCGCAGCTTGCGGGTTGCCGAACCGCGGTTCACGATCGACAGCCGGACGAGCTTGGCCGGCAGCGACCGGTGCACGGTGTGCGCCGCTTCGATCTCGAGGTCATCCTGCTTGCTTCTGAAGAGCGTATAGCCAAGGCCATGGCGCGCCTCGAAAATCGCCGACTTGCGCCGCGAGAGCGAAGCGTAGGGCGTCAGCACCGAACCGCTGGACATATCGCGGATGAAGATCGCCTCGCCCGGACGGTTGACGACGGCGTCGTTGGTCCAGGGGGTCAGCTGGTAATCGCGCGAGTTTCGGCTCCAGGAGAAGCTTGCCCCTTCGGCCGAGACGTGGAAACCGAAGACCTCGTTGGAAATGACGTTGATCCACGGATGAGGTGTCGCTTCGCCGCCGCGCAGCCGCACGACATATTCGCGGCCGTCGTCCGCAAAGCCGCCGAAGCCGTTCCAGAATTCGAGATCGTCGCCCGAGACGACCGCCTCCCGTTCCCCGACTCCATCCTGAATCACCGGCAGCAGCATGTGCGGCTGCTCCTTCGCCTCTTCCACAGGCCTTGCGTAGAGGGAGGCGGCCCGGGCGATCTGGTCGGTGATCGTGCCGTTTCGGGCGTGGAAGACGGCGCGCGACGCCGAGATCAGCGTCGACCAGGTCTCCGGCTCCATCAGGTCGCGCCTGACCGCGAAGATGTGCTGGCGCGGGCCGTCCGAGAGGCCGCGCAGCCTCAGGTTCTCGCACATCGAATCGAGCGTATGCTGCAGGTCCTGCGCATAGGAGGAGGCGCGCTCGTTGATCACCACCAGATCTGCGGTGATGCCGCGGGCCCGTAAATATTCCTGCGCGCGAAGCGCCTCACGGGCGATGCCGAGGTCACCGTCGTCATTGATCCTCAGGCAGAAGATCGGGAAATCGCCGGAGATCGCCAGCGGCCAGAGCGCCGCCTGGGAGGCGAGGCCGCCCTTGACGCTCGCCGAGTCGGCGCGAAGGTGCATGTCCGGATAGACGAGATAGCGGCCGAGCATCTGGAAGCTCGCCGCCTCCTTCGAGCTGATCCCGACATGGCGCATCTGCACCTGGCTGCGGGTCCAGGCATGGATGAGTTCGTGATTGAAGGTTTCCGGGTGGCGATAGCGGTCGATCGCCCGGTCGACCGCTTCCCGGTCCGGGGCGGCGATCGTCCAGAAGATGACGCTCACCTTCTTGCCGGCCGGAACCCTGACGATGCGCCGGAGCGCCACGATCGGATCGAGCGTATAGCCGTCCGTGCCAGACAGGCTCACGCCCGGGTCGAAGGCAGCGGCCTCCGACAAAGTGCGGCCCTGGCCGAGGAAGCGGCGACGGTCGGTTTCCGCTTGGGTGTGGCGCTCGCTGCCGGCATTGTCGGTGATGAGATGGGCGACCTCGATATCGGGATCGCCGGGACCGCGCTTGTTGCGCGAAATCCGGATGACGTCGCCCTGCCGGCTGATCTCGGTGCGGATGAACATCTTAGAGAAGGCCGGATGCGAGCTGTCGGCGTCGTCAAACGCCAGCACCGGCTCGGCATAGGAGGTGACCTCGATGAACCGGTCTTCCGTGCCGGTGTTGAGCAGGATTACCCGGCGGCCTTCCGCATCGTGTTCGGTGGCGACGATGCATTCCACCTCGCTCGTCAGATCGCCGACGGTCTTGACGAATTCGGCCTTGTCGTCGCCGAAGCGAGTCAGCGTCTTCTCGCCCTCGATGCGGCGCGGCTCGGCAGTGGCCGACCACCACTCCCCGGACACCGTATCGCGCAGGAAAATGAACGTTCCAGTCCTGTCTTCCACCGGATCCGGTCTCCAACGGGTGACGGCCTGGCCGTTCCAGCGTGCATAGCCGGCGCCGTTCGCCGTCAGCATGATCGAATAGTGGCCGTTCGAAAGGAAAACCGTCTCGCGGTCCTGCGACAGCGGGTCCTCGATGACCCGGACTTCCGGACGCAGCAGGTCGGCCTGGCCCTTGCCGAGCGATTCCGGCTCGCGCTTGGCAGCCATCACCGGAATGTCGCGCGGCGCCTTCTCCTGCAGCAGCAGTTCGGCCGCCTCGATGACCGGATCGGCGTGGAACCATTCGCGCAACTGTCCAGTGAAGACGACGTTCGCGACCGCGGCGATCGACATGCCATGGTGGTGGGCATAGTAGTTGCGCACGACGGCGCATTTCTGCCCTTCGGGCACCCGCGTCGGCGTGAAATCCACCGCATCATGGTAGCCATAGGCGCCCAGCGCCCCGACTTCCCGCAGTCTCTGCAGATTGGCGAGCGCCGACTTCGGATCATACATGCAGGCGAGAATCGACGCATAGGGCGCGATCACGGCGTTCTGGCCGAGACCGCGTTTGAGACCAAGCGTCGGCACCCCGAAATTGGTGTACTGGTAGGTCAGCTCGTGGTCGCGCGCGTTGAACGCAGCCTCGGAGATGCCCCAGGGGGTTCCGAGGCGCCGGCCATGGTTGATCTGCTCCTGCACCACCAGATTGTTCGTCTGGTTGAGGATGCCGCCTTGGCGCTCCTGCATGACCAGCGGCGGCATCAGATATTCGAACATCGAGCCGGACCAGGAGACGAGCGCGCCGCGCGCACCAATCGGCACGATCGGGCGTCCGAGCTTGTACCAGTGCTCGGTCGGCAGGTCGCCCTTGGCGATCGCAAACAGGCTGGTCAGCCGCGCTTCCGAGGCCAAAAGGTCGTAGCAGGCCTCGTCGAGCTCGTTGGCGTTCACCCGGTAACCGATCGACAGCAGCCGCCGCTCCGGCCGGAACAGGAAGCTGAAATCCATCGAGAAGGCGATGTCGCGGGCCCGGTCCTTCAGCACCAGCAGGCGCTGGCGCAGCGAATCGATCGCACCGAGATCGAAGACGCCGTCTGCAATGTGCGCCTCACAGGTGGCCACCAGCGAACCCGCCCATTTTGTCACTTCGCCGCTTTGGGCGCTGCGCACCTCATGGTCGAGATTGAGGGTGAGCTTGTGCATGTCGCGGGCAAGCACCGCCAGGTTGATGACCCGGATCGAGGCGAACTCGTGCTCGCGTTTGACCGCGGCAAGCGCGTTCTGGAAACCGGCGATGCGCTCTTCGATCAGCCGCCTGAGGGGACGCACGGTCTTACGGTCGTCCGGCAGCTCGTTCAGCACTTCGGCGAGAATCGCGGCGACGTCGCCGATCCCGTCGAGATTGCCCTGGACATGGGCGGACGGCGCCTCGGCCCACTCGCGGCACATGGACGAGACCGCGATCAGGTGACCGGCGAGATTGCCGCTGTCGACCGACGAGATATAGCGCGGCTCCATCGTTTCGAGTCCGCGCGTCCGGTACCAGTTGAAGAGGTGGCCGCGGTATTTGGGCATGCGATCGATCGTCGCGATCGTCTGCTCAAGCCGGGTGATAGTCTCCTCGAAGCCGATCCAGCCGAAGGAGCGCGCCGACATGGCCGAGAGCAGATAGACGCCGATATTCGTCGGCGAGGTGCGTTCCGCCAGAACCGGTTGCGGTGTTTCCTGGAAATTATCCGGCGGCAAAAAATTCTGCTCGGCGGTGACGAAGCTCTCGAAATAGCGCCAGGTGCGCCGGGCGATCTTGCGCATCTCGTCGATCGCCTCGTCGGAGACGACGAGCTGGTCTTCGGTTTCCGCCGACTGGCTGACGAACCAAGCGACCGCCGGCGACGCCGCCCAGACGAGGGCAAAGGGAATGCCAATGAAGGGCAGCCCGGTGTCGGAAATGGCGGCGAGCGCCAGCGAGACGAGGGAGAGTGCCGGCGCCGTCCACATGGCGCGGAAATAGTCGCCGATCGAGCCATGGCCGGCGCTCTGGACCTGCGCGGCCGTGCGCCACTCGAGCATCAGCTTGCGACTGAGGAAGGTGCGGTAGAGCGAGCGGACGATCGCGTCCGCCATCATCGCCGCATTGTGGGCGATGAAGACGATGCGCAGGGCAACCTGAGCATTGGCGGCACGGATGTCGGAAAGCACCGTGTGGATGTGGGCGCGGGCGACGATATCGTTGCGGCGCGGCATGATGCCGTTGATGAGCGACAGCGTCGGCGCGACGAAAAGGCTGAAGATCAGCACGATCTGCCAGATCAGCGCATCCGCCGGCTCCATGTAGTACCAGCCCATAACGGAGGCGGCGAGCCAGGCGACGGGGATCAGCGACCGGCGCAGGTTGTCGTACATCTTCCAACGGCCGAGCATGGAGAGCCCGTTCGCCAGGCTGAAGATGTAAGGCAGGAGCTGCCAGTCGCCACGTGCCCAGCGGTGCTGGCGCGACATTTCCACCTCGTAACGGGTCGGAAAGTCCTCGACGAGCTCGATATCCGTCACCAGAGCGCAGCGCGCATAGGAACCCTCGAGCAGGTCGTGGCTGAGCACCGCATTTTCCTCGATGCGGCCCTTGAGCGCGGCTTCGAACGCATCAACGTGGTAGAGGCCCTTGCCGGTGAAGCTGCCTTCATCGGTGATGTCCTGGTAGACGTCGGAGACGGTGAAGATATAGGGATCGATGCCGCGGTTGATCGAGTAGATGCGCTGGAAGGCCGAGGCCTCGCTGCCCGTCGTCAGCGACGGCGTCACGCGTGGCTGCAGCAGGCTGTAACCGGCGACGACCTTCTGGCTATGGGGATCCACGACCGGCCGGTTGATCGGGTGGTAGAGTTTGCCGACCAGCTTCGTCACCGCGTCGCGCATCAGGCGTGTGTCGGAATCGAGGGTCATGACATATTGCACGCCCTCCGGCACGGCGTTGGCGCCCTGAAGGAACGAGGTGTCGCGGTCGCCGCGCAATAGCAGGTTGAGCTCGTGCAGCTTGCCGCGCTTGCGCTCCCAGCCCATCCAGGCGCCTTCGGCCCCGTTGTAGAGCCGGCGGCGGTGCAGGAGGAAGAAGCGGGTCCTGCCGTCATAGGCGTAGCGGGCCGAGAGCGCCGCGACCTCGCGCTTGGCATATTCCAGCACGTCCGAATCGGCGGGCGTCTCCTCGAACTTGCTGTCGGCCCAGTCGCTCAACAGCGCGAAATAGATTTCGCCGCGCGGGTTGGCGAGATAGTGGACCTCGAGATTGCGCACCAGTTCATCGACATGGTCGCGCTTGGCAATCAGGCACGGTACCACGACGAGCGTGCGGGCGTCCTCGGGTATGCCGTCGAGGAATTCGTAGCCGACGAGCCGCGACGGTTTGACGAAGAGCGTGACGAGCGTGTTGAACAGGCCCATCGCGCCCTCGGAGGCCGGCAGCGCGAAAAGCAGCAGCATGATCAGCTTGGCGCCGCTCGGAATGTCCATCGGGCTGACAAAGGAATAGACGGCGATCATCGCCAGGATGGTCAGAAGAATGTTCGGGCCGGCGATCGCAAACCAGTCCAGCTTGCGCACCAGACGGATCATCCGCTGCAGCACCGACGGCGAATAGCCGATCCGCCTCTCGAGATCCTTGCGGCGTTTGCCGACCAGGAACGCACCGACATTCGGCTCATGCAGCGGCGCCTCGACCGCGGCGGCGGCCCTCGCCTCCTCGACCATCTCGATCGCGGTCTCGGTGACCTCGTGCTCGCTGTAGCCGGACCGGCGGGCGAGCTTTTCAATCGTATCGCGATACTTGTTGCGCGAGCCGAAATCGAGCGCCGAATAGTCGGAACCTTCGCGCAGCGTCGCGTCGATCTTGCTGACGCTCTCGAACCAGACAGCCCAGTCGGTGTCGTCGATTTCGCGCAGGCCACGAATGATGTTGCTCATCGTCGCATTGCCCGACGAGAGGCGGTTCTGCTCGGCGACCAGCGCCTCCTCGACGTCGGTGCCGCGGCGCTCCAGCCGCTCCTCGATCCAGGCGATGACCGCGCCCGAGGTCTGCGACCCATCGCGCATGCGGTAGAGGAGCTGGGCGATGAACGTATTGTCGGCGGCGAGCGCTTCCGAGTCCGCCAGCAGCGCCCGGCATCGATCCGGATCGCCGAGACGGATGATCTGGTCGGCCACCTCGTTCGCCTTCCGCCGCATGCCGCGTGAGCGTTCGACGCGGATCGCGATGCGTCTGAGGTTTTCGATGAGCACGAAGCGAAGGATCGAGGGCAACGCCCACAACTCGCCGATCTTTAAGGTCTCATGCTCCTGGAAGCCTTCCACCATCGCGGTGACGGTCTCCCGCGAAACCGTGCTGTGCGTGTGGGCTACAAAGAGCCAGGCAAGCGCCATGGTGCGCGGTATGGTCGTGCCGGAAACCGACAGCGTCGGCAATTGGCGGTAGAATTTGCGCGGAAAGTCGCGTCGGACCTCCTGGATCGCTTCCTCGACGACGTGGTGATTGTCGAGCAGCCATTCGGCGGCAGGCGTGATCGAGGCGCCGGCTTCGACATCAGCCGCCGTCGCCCGGTAGACGCGGAAGATTTCCTTTTCATTCTCCCGGTGCCTGGTGCGGAACTCGAAGGGAAAGAACCCCGGCAGGGAGGAAACGCCGCTCAACGCAAGCTCGGCCCCGCATGCCCTGAGGTCGTCGATCGAGAAATAGGTCGAACGGATCGAATCGTTGTAATCGATTTGCTTCGCTTCCGGTTCGCGCGGTGTGTTGGACGACGTGGTTTGTTGCAGCATGGGAATGGATTCTTGTTCCAACCGGGGTTGATGGGCCCGGTTCTCGTTGATCTGCCGAATTGGCTGCGGCCCTGAAGATGCAGGCGGCGCCGGCGCGTTTCTAGACACGGTCATGTGCCCCCCCATCCGCCCTCGTCATCCCGGGGCCGGGTACCCGCGGAAGCAGGCGCCGGCCGGGGCCTGGGGCTTAGAGATCGCGCCGACGGCGCGTTGGATGTCACGGCCGCGTGATGCATGAAAGTGGCATTTTTTAGCCGTAGTACCAGCGGCTTGCAAGGATTGCGAGCACCGCCTCGGACGATTTGCGCGGGACGGCCGCGGCAACAATGCGGCGCGGCGGCGCGCTTCCGCTGGCTCGATGAATACCTCCCTCAAGTCCGGCCCCTTCCTGGTATGTGGCAGCGCGCAATCCCAAGTAGGAGCGACGGAAAGGCTGCCTTCCACCCTCCCGGCTGCGTCAGGCGACCTGCTCGCTGATCCATTCCCGGAAGGCGCGGCTGATCGGGTTTTCCAGTTTGCCTTCCGGCACGACGAGATAATAGCTGTTTTCCGTCTGCATCGGTCGATCGAGTACAATCCGCAGCGTGCCTGCGGCGAGTTCCTGCTCGATCAGATAACGGGGCAAAAGGGCAAAACCGAGACCTGCGGTCGCTGCTTCGATGACCATCGAGAATTGGTCGAAGCGGTTGCCCCGATAGGCACCGTGACTGTCGATGCCGTTCGCATCGAACCATTGCGCCCAGAGCTTCGGCCGTGTCGCCAGATGAAGCAGCGGGCCGCCGCCGATGTCTTCCGGCGCCTCGACCGAATTCGCGGCGAGAAGCGTCGGATTTGCGACCGGCACGATGACCTCGCTGCAGAGATAGCTGCAGGTGGCCCGCGCCCAGACCGGCTGGCCGTAGTGGATCGCCAGGTCGAAATTCTGCTCGTCGAAATCGAACGGCGCCGAGCGCGAGGCGATGTTCAGGACCGTGCCGGGGTAGCGCCTCAGGAAATCGGGCAGGCGCGGCACCAGCCAGCGGCTCCCGAAGGTCGGCAGCGAGGCGACCGAAAGGCTCGAATCGGCCCGCGCCGAGGCCATGGCGCGCACCATCAACTCCTCGGTCTGGTGAAGCAGGCGGCGAACCTCCGGCAGGAATTTCTGGCCTGCATCCGAGAGAATGACCCGCTGGCGGACGCGCTCGAAGAGCAGCACGCCCAGCTGTGTTTCGAGATCCTTGATCTGCCGGCTGACGGCGCTTTGGGTGAGATTGAGCTCGGCCGCGGCCTGGGTGAAGCTGCCGTGGCGCGCGGCGCATTCGAAGGCCTGCAGCGTCGTCACGTCGGGAACCAGTCGTCGGCTTAACTTCATTCCGGCCTCGCATCAACATAGTCGGAAGCAACGCGATCAAAGCCCGTCATCTTCCGATATGATCAGAATTAAGAATGATCTTGTCCGTCACCCTTAGCGCGAGGCGAGCCCCAGTGAAAGAGAATAGTTTCGTGTCCGCCGACGACATCCGCTCGGCCTTTTCCGCCGCGATGTCGGCGATGTACCGCGACGAGGTTCCCGCCTACGGGACGCTGATGGAGCTGGTGGCGAAGGTCAATGCCGACACGCTCTCGGCCGATGCGGTCCTCAAGGAGCGCCTGAAAGTGACCGATACGCTCGACCGCATCTCCGAGGAGCGCCACGGGGCGATCCGCCTCGGGACCTCGGCGGAGCTCTCGATGATGCGCCGCGTCTTCGCAGTGATGGGTATGTATCCGGTCGGTTACTACGACCTTTCCACCGCCGGTGTTCCGGTGCACTCGACCGCCTTCCGCCCGGTCGGCGAGGCATCGTTGAAGCGCAATCCGTTCCGTGTCTTCACCTCGCTGCTGCGGCTGGACCTGATCGCCGACGAGAGGCTGCGCGCCGAGGCGGCCGCGATCCTCAAGGAGCGCCGGATCTTCACACCCACTGCGGTGGAACTCACCGAAAAGGCCGAGCGCGACGGCGGGCTCGACAAGGCGGATGCCGAGCGTTTCGTGGCGCAAGTGCTGGAGACCTTCCGCTGGCACGACAGGGCCAATGTCGGCGCCGACATGTACAAGCGCCTGCATGACGCCCACCGGCTGATTGCCGACGTCGTCTCCTTCAAGGGGCCACATATCAACCACCTGACGCCGCGCACCCTCGACATCGACCGCGTGCAGGCGCTGATGCCGGAATACAGCATTGCCCCGAAGGCCGTCGTCGAAGGGCCGCCGACCCGCCATTGCCCGATCCTGCTCCGCCAGACCTCCTTCAAGGCACTCGAGGAAGCGGTTTCCTTCCGCGACGCCGACGGCGGCTGGAAAGCCGGCTCCCATACCGCCCGCTTCGGCGAGATAGAACAGCGCGGCATCGCCCTGACCCCCAAGGGCCGCGGCCTCTACGACCGGCTGCTCGACGAATCGCGTCGCATCGTGCGCCCCGCCGCTGACGGCTCTAACGCCCGGGATTATGAAGTGGCGCTCGCCAGCGCATTCAAGGGCTTTCCGGACAACTGGGCGGAAATCCGTGAGGCAGGGCTCGGCTATTTCAGCTATTCTCTGACCGAGAAGGGCCGGCGGACGACGCTTCCCGGCCGCCGCGACCTCGACGGACTCATCGCCGACGGCCTCGTCCAGTTCGATCCGATCGTCTACGAGGACTTCCTTCCGGTCAGCGCCGCCGGTATCTTCCAGTCGAACCTCGGCGACGGCGGGCAGCAGGAATTCGTCGCAAGCCCGAACCAGAAGCGCTTCGAGACGGATCTCGGCGCCGCCGTCCTCGATGAGTTCGCTCACTATGCCGGCATTGAAAAGGCATCGATCGAGGCCTGCCTCAAGGCCCTGACCGCCGCCGTGGCCGCCGAATGACGATAGGTCGAGGATGATTGAACGGGACCAGATAGACGCACTCGTGCACCTCCTCGGTGACAAGGGCGTCGTTGCGCGCCAGCAGGACATGCAAGGTTACGAGCTAGGTGCGCGCTACGACCGAGGTCGCGCCGCCGCCGTTTTGCGTCCAACGACGACGGCCGAGGTTTCCGCCGTCGTCTCCTATTGCGTGCGCAACGGCATCGCCCTCGTCCCGCAAGCCGGCAATACCGGCCTCGTCTCCGGCTCGACACCCGACGGTTCCGGCACTGAAATGGTGCTCAGCCTCGATCGGCTGACCCGCCGTTTCGAGCTCGACCTCGACAATCGCTCGGTCCGTGTCGATGCCGGCTTCCGTCTTTCCGATCTCAACAGGAAGCTCGAGGAGCACGACCTGTTCTTCCCGATCGACCTCGGCGCCGATCCGCGTCTCGGCGGCATGATCGCCACCAACACCGGCGGTTCGCGTTTCCTGAAATATGGCGACGTCCGCCGCAACACACTGGGGCTGAAAGTTGTGCTTGCCGACGGGGCCGGCACGGTGCTCGACCTCGACTCGGACCTGCGCAAGAACAATACCGGCGTCGACTGGAAACAGATCTTCATCGGCACCTCCGGCGCCTTCGGCATCGTCACCGAATGCGTGCTCAATCTCGAACGGCTGCCGAAGCAGGCGGCGACCGCCTTCCTGGTGCCGGCGAGCGGCGCGCAGGTGCTGCCGCTCTTGAACGCGATGGAGGAGCGGCTCGGCGCCTACCTCTCGGCATTCGAGGGCATGTCGGAAAACGCCATCGCCGCCGCTTTCGCGCATGTGCCGTCGCTCAAGAATCCGTTCCAGGGCGGCAAAATTCCCGACTACGTCATCCTTGCGGAAATCTCCCGCACCTGGGCGCCGCGCGAGGGCGAGCAACCGCTCGATGCAGTTCTCGAAACTGCGCTGGCGGAAATATGGGAGCTGGAGGAAGCGCCGCTCGCCGACGCCTTGATCGGGCCGCCGCACGAGACCTGGGCTCTGCGCCACGCGCTTTCGGAGGGGGTAAAGCACCTCGGCAAGCTGATCGCCTTCGATCTGTCCTTCCGCCGGGGTGACATCATGGCCTTCTGCGACCATATGAAGGCGGAAATGCCGGAGAAATTTGCCGGCGTGACGGTCTGCGACTTCGGCCATATCGGCGACGGCGGCGTCCACTTCAACCTGGTCGTCGCGAAAGATAGCCCGCTATTGGCTGATCCGAACTTCGAGCAGCGCCTGCGCGAATGGGTCTTCACCGTCGCGGTCGAACAGTACCGAGGCAGCTTCAGCGCAGAGCATGCGATCGGCCGCCGCAACCAGGCAATTTACGATTTCTACACGCCGGAAAAACTGAAAGAGATGGCCGCTGGCCTGAAGACGATCACTTCGCCGGGCAAGCTCGGCAGCGTGCGCTTCGGCTAGGTCGCCGCGCAGCCCGCGCCAACAAGGAAAACACGGGAGTTAGACAGATGAACATTGCAGCAAAGAACACCGACGTCGCAAAGGAGGCAGCCGCCCTCCTCGACAAGATGGGCGTCGCGAAAGAACTGTATACCGGCGGTGACATGCCCTCCTACAGCCCGGTCACCGGCGAGCAGATCGCCAGCCTCAAGACCGTTTCGGCCGCCGAAGCCGCCCGCAAGATCGAGAAGGCCGACGAGGCCTTCCGTGCCTGGCGCCTGGTGCCGGCGCCGAAGCGCGGCGAGCTCGTTCGTCTGCTCGGTGAGGAGCTGCGCGCCTTCAAGGCCGACCTCGGCCGCCTCGTCTCGCTCGAGGCCGGCAAGATCCCGTCGGAAGGTCTCGGCGAAGTGCAGGAGATGATCGACATCTGCGATTTCGCCGTCGGCCTTTCCCGCCAGCTCTACGGCCTGACGATCGCCACCGAGCGTCCGGGCCACCGCATGATGGAAACCTGGCATCCGCTCGGTGTCGTCGGCATCATCTCGGCCTTCAACTTCCCGGTCGCCGTCTGGTCGTGGAATGCCGCACTGGCGCTCGTCTGCGGCAACGCCGTCGTCTGGAAGCCGTCCGAAAAGACGCCACTCACCGCCCTTGCATCGCAAGCTATTCTCGAACGCGCCCTCGCCCGCTTCGGCGATGCGCCGGAGGGCCTCTCGGAGGTGCTGATCGGCGACCGTTCGATCGGCGAGGTACTCGTCGACCATCCGAAGGTGCCGCTGGTCTCGGCAACCGGCTCCACCCGCATGGGCCGTGAGGTCGGTCCGCGGCTTGCCAAGCGCTTCGCCCGCTCGATCCTCGAGCTCGGCGGCAACAATGGCGGCATCGTCTGCCCCTCAGCCGATCTCGACATGGCGCTGCGCGCCATCGCCTTCGGCGCCATGGGCACCGCCGGCCAGCGCTGCACGACACTGCGCCGCCTCTTCGTGCATGAGAGCGTCTATGACGAGCTCGTGCCGCGGCTGAAGAAGGCCTACGCGTCGGTCTCCGTCGGCAACCCGCTGGAATCGACCGCGCTGGTCGGCCCGCTCGTCGACAGGGCCGCCTTCGATAACATGCAGAAGGCGATTGCCGAGGCGAGGGCCGAGGGCGGCGCGGTAACCGGCGGCGAACGCGTCGAGCTTGGCTACGAGAACGGCTACTACGTCAAGCCGGCGCTCGTCGAAATGCCGAAGCAGGCGGGCCCCGTGCTCGAAGAGACCTTCGCGCCGATCCTCTATGTCATGAAGTACAGCGACTTCGACGCGGCGATCGCCGATCACAATTCGGTCGCGGCAGGCCTCTCGTCGTCGGTCTTCACCCGCGACATGCAGGAATCCGAGCGCTTCCTCGCGGCCGACGGCTCCGACTGCGGCATCGCCAATGTGAATATCGGCACGTCCGGCGCGGAAATCGGCGGCGCCTTTGGCGGCGAGAAGGAAACCGGCGGCGGCCGCGAATCCGGCTCCGACGCCTGGAAGGCCTATATGCGCCGCGCCACCAACACGGTGAACTATTCGAAGGCTCTGCCGCTGGCGCAGGGCGTGTCGTTTGACATCGAATAATCATCGCACAGGATCGGTCATGACCATCAATGCAACGGTCAAGGAGGCGGGCTTTCTGCCCGCCTCGCGGATTGCCTCGATCGGCGTTTCGGAAATCCTGAAGATCGGCGCGCGTGCCAGCGCCATGAAACGTGAAGGCAAGCCGGTGATCATCCTCGGCGCCGGCGAGCCCGATTTCGACACGCCGGACCACGTGAAAGAAGCTGCCTCAGAAGCGATCCGGCGCGGCGAGACGAAATACACGGCCCTCGACGGCTCGCCGCAATTGAAGAAGGCGATCCGCGAAAAGTTCCAGCGCGAGAACGGCCTCGTCTACGAGCTCGACGAGATCACGGTTGCGACCGGCGCTAAGCAGATCCTCTTCAACGCCATGATGGCGTCGATCAACCCCGGCGACGAGGTGATCATCCCGACGCCCTACTGGACCTCCTATTCGGACATCGTGCAGATCTGCGAGGGCAAGCCGGTGTCGATCGCCTGCGATCAATCGTCGGGTTTCCGCCTGACAGCGGAAAAGCTCGAAGCGGCGATCACGCCGAAGACCCGCTGGGTACTGCTCAACTCGCCTTCGAACCCGTCCGGTGCCGCTTACAGCGCAGCCGACTACCGGCCGCTGCTCGACGTTCTGCTCAAGCACCCGCATGTCTGGCTGCTCGTCGACGACATGTACGAGCACATCGTCTATGACGGCTTCCGCTTCGTCACCCCCGCCCAACTCGAACCTCGGCTGAAAGACCGCACGCTGACCGTCAACGGGGTGTCAAAGGCCTATGCGATGACCGGCTGGCGGATCGGCTATGCCGGCGGCCCGCCCGCCCTCATCAAGGCGATGGCCGTCGTCCAGAGCCAGGCGACCTCCTGCCCGTCCTCCGTGAGCCAGGCGGCCTCCGTTGCGGCGCTGACCGGTCCACAGGATTTCCTGAAGGAACGCACCGCGAGCTTTCAGCGCCGCCGCGATCTCGTCGTCAGCGGTCTGAACGCCATCGACGGCCTCGATTGCCGCGTGCCGGAAGGCGCCTTCTACACCTTCGCCGGCTGCGCCGGCATGCTCGGCCGGGTGACGCCCTCCGGTAAGCGGATCGAGACCGATGGGGATTTCTGCGCCTATCTGCTCGACGACGCCCACGTCGCCGTGGTCCCCGGCTCGGCCTTCGGCCTCTCGCCCTTCTTCCGCATCTCCTACGCGACCTCGGAGGCGGAGCTGAAGGCGGCACTCACCCGCATTGCCGCTGCCTGTGCGCGGCTTTCTTAAGTCTGGTGAGTACGGGTCGTAAGACCCCTCCCCAACCCCTCCCCACAGGTGGGAGGGGCTTAACCTGCGGCACTCACTTCGCCTCGCTTGCATCGTTGCAGCAGGGTCGAGCTTAGGAAAATGGCAGCCCGGGCGCCGCGCGCACCAAAGCCCCTCCCACCTGTGGGGAGGGGTTGGGGAGGGGCATTCTCGCGCTGTCGTCACCGCGGCCTTCTTTGCTCTCAAAACGTCGGCGGCGTGCAGGCGCTGATCACCTCGCAGGGCACCGGCCCGACGCAGCGGAAGCGGTGCGGGCGCCGGCTTTCGAAATAATAGGCATCTCCCGGCCCGAGGATGCGGCGCTCGTGGTCGACGGTGACCTCCAGACGTCCGGAAAGCACGATCCCGCCCTCCTCGCCTTCATGCACTAGCGGCACCTTGCCGGTGTCTGCCCCCGGCTGATAGCACTCCTTCAGGATCTGCAGGCCGCGGCCGAAGAGATTGTCGCCGATCTGGCGATAGGAAATCGGCCCCTTGCCGATCTCCACCAGCTCGTCGGCCGCATAGAAGGCCTTGCGCGGCTTTTCCGGCTCGAAGGAGAAGAACTCGGCAAGCCCGATCGGAATGCCGTCGAGAATCCGCTTCAGCGCACCGACCGAAGGGTTCGAGGCGTTCGATTCGATCAGCGAAATGGTCGAGTTGGTGACGCCCGCTCGCTTCGCCAATTCGCGCTGGGAGAGATTGTGCATCAGCCGCACATGCCGCAGGCGGCTGCCGATATCGACGTTCACTCGCAGATCCCCTGTTGACGTTGTTCGGAATATCGAAACTCTATCAAACAGAGGCTAGGAAATCCAATGGCTTAGTTCAATGAAGAAAAGGACTTGTTTGCCAATCCAAATCATGGCGTCAATCCCCCACCTGACAGGAGGATGCCATGAACGCCCACAACAAGCCCAATACCCCGGTTCTCGACAGCTACTGGATGCCCTTTACCGCCAATCGCCAGTTCAAGGCGGCGCCGCGCCTGCTCGCCTCGGCCGAGGGCATGCATTACACCAGCGTCGACGGACGCAGGATTCTCGACGGCACCGCCGGCCTCTGGTGCGTCAATGCCGGCCATGGCCGCCGGCAGATCGCCGCCGCCGTCGAGCGGCAGCTTTCGACCATGGACTTCGCCCCGTCCTTCCAGATGGGCCATCCGATCGCCTTCGACTTTGCCGAGCGGCTGGCCGAAATTGCCCCGGGCCCGGCGGGCGCCAAGCTCGATCGGGTGTTCTTCACCGGCTCCGGCTCGGAATCGGTCGACACGGCGCTGAAGATCGCGCTCGCCTATCAGCGCGCGATCGGCCAAGGCACCCGCACCCGTTTGATCGGCCGCGAGCGTGGCTATCACGGGGTCGGCTTCGGCGGCATCTCGGTCGGCGGCATCCTCAACAATCGCCGCGTCTTTCCGCAACTTCCGGGCTCCGACCATCTCCGCCACACCCATGACCTTGCCAGGAACGCCTTCGTCAAGGGCCAGCCGGAACATGGCGCCGACCTTGCCGATGACCTCGAAAGGCTGGTGGCGCTGCATGGCGCCGAGACGATCGCTGCCTGTATCGTCGAGCCCGTCGCCGGCTCGACCGGTGTGCTGATCCCGCCGAAGGGCTATCTCGAGCGGCTCCGCGCCATCTGCGACAAGCACGGCATCCTGTTGATCTTCGACGAGGTGATCACCGGCTTCGGCCGCCTCGGTGCCGCCTTCGCGACCGACTATTTCGGCGTCACGCCAGACCTCGTCACCACTGCCAAGGGGCTGACCAACGGCGCCATTCCGATGGGCGCGGTCTTTGCCAGCCGCAAGGTGCACGACGCGATGATGCAGGGGCCGGAAAGCCAGATCGAACTCTTCCACGGCTACACCTATTCCGGCCACCCGGCCGCCTGCGCCGCCGGCATCGCCACCCTCGACATCTATCGCGACGAGGGGCTAATGACCCGCGCCGCCGAGCTGCAGGAGGACTGGCACGAGGCGATGCATTCGCTGCGGGGCCTGCCGCATGTCATCGACATCCGCACCATCGGCCTCATCGCCGGCATCGAGCTCAAATCCCGCGACGGCGCACCCGGCGCCCGCGCCTACGATGTCTTCGTCGATTGCTTCGAAAAGGGTCTGTTGATCCGCGTCACCGGCGACATCATCGCCTTCTCGCCGCCGCTGATTGTCGAGAAGCAGCAATTCGGCGAGATCGTCTCAATCCTCGGCGATGCCCTGAAACGGGTGCAGTAACGGCCCCGGTGCGCTTGCACACGGCCCCTCCCCCGGAAAAGGAGGGGCCAGCCCCCTTTTCAAGCCGCCTGCTCTACCCCCAGAACTGCCAGCAGTCTGCGCATCCGCGCAGCCGCCAGTTCCGGCCTGTCAAGCACATTGGCCCGGTCGGCGAGGCGGAAGATCTCCGCATAGTGCAGCAACCCACGGGCCGACTGCAGCCCGGCCGGCAGGGTGAAATGGCGCTGGTGGCCGTTCAGCCAGGCAAGAAACACGACGCCGGCCTTGTAATATTGGGTCGGCGCCTCGAATATCTTGCGGGACAGCGGCACCGTGGGCTCGATGACGCCGCGGAAGGTGGCGAGATCGCCGGCCGCGAGTGCCGCAAGCGCCTTCGAGGCGGACGGCGCGACGGCGTCGAAGATGCCAAGCAGCGCATGGCTGTATTTCGTACCGTCGCCCTCGATCAGCTCGGCATAATTGAAGTCGTCGCCGGTGAAGCAGAGCACGCCATCCGGCAGCCGGTCGCGCAACGCCACTTCCTTGGCGTTGTCGAGCAGCGAGATCTTGATGCCTTCGACCTTGGCGCTGTTCTCTTCGATGATCGACAGAACCGTTTCGAGCGCCTCCCCGAAATTCTCGGAGCCCCAGTAGCCTCTCAGCTGCGGGTCGAACATGTCGCCGAGCCAGTGCAGCACGATTTTGTCCTTTGCCTGGGCGAGGATATGGCCGTAGACGCGCCGGTAGTCGTCCCCGGAGCGCGCGACGCGCGCCAGCGCCCGGCTTGCCATCATGATCGCACGCCCGCCCTCCCCCTCGACGAAACCGACCTGCTCCTCATAGGCGGCGATGACATCCTCGATCGACCGCGCGTCCGCGGCAGCGAGATGGTCGGTGCCGGCGCCGCAGGCGAGATCCGCACCCGGCACGCTGCGCGCTTCGGCAAGCGAACGGCGAATCAGTTCCTGGGCGCCCGCCCAGGAAAGCCCCATACCGCGCTGGGCGGTGTCCATCGCCTCGGCGATCTTGAAGCCGAGGCTCCACAGATGATGGCGGAAGGCCATCGTCGCCTCCCAGTCGATCGCCGGATTGCCCCAGGGATCGGCGTCGTGCAGCGGATCGGAAACGACATGTGCGGCCGCATAGGCGATGCGGTTGAAGGTGGGCACCGAAGCCGGCCGGGTATTCGGCGATCCCTGGAGCCGGTATTCTTCGAGCGAGCCGTCCTGGCGCGGCAGCAAAAGGCTGGTCATCGGGCTTGATCCTCCTCAGATTTGTGGCAACGAGTAATTTAGATCGTTCCAAATTGCAAGGCGGAAAATTGTGTCCTTCGCGAGAGGCTATGGCGTGCGGCACGGCGCATCTATCGGTCTAAACCTACAAAAGCCTTGCAATGTAGGTGCATATCGCCTCTCTGCATGGAGGAAGAAGCCTCGCCGCCGCACGCAGAGCCCCCAAAAATGTGAATGAAAGCCTCTTGACGAGATTGGAACGTTCCAATTATTAAGGGCGGGACAGATCAAATGCCAATGGGAGAACGAGATGGCGAAGGAGCGGGTGACGGTCGTCGACATAGCGCGCGCCGCCGGCGTGTCGAAGTCGACCGTGTCTCTCGTCCTGCAGGGAAGCGCGCTCGTCAACGAGGCGACGCGCGCCAAGGTGAATGTGGCGATCCGCGAGCTCGGCTATGTCTATAATCGCAGCGCCGCCAATCTGCGCCAGGCGAAGTCGAAGATCATCGGCATCGTCGTCAACGACCTGACGAACAGCTTCTTCGCGGAGCTCGCCGTCGGAGTCGATGCGGTGGTGCAGTCGGCCGGCTTCGTGCAGTTCCTTGCCAATACGAGCGAGAAGATCGAGCGCCAGCGCGAGGTCATCGCCTCGATGCGCGAACATGGCGTCTCCGGACTGATCATCTCGCCGGCGCGCGGCACGGAAGCCGCCGATCTTGCGCCGCTCGTCGCCAGCGGCATTCCGGTCGTCCTCGTCGTGCGCGACATTGCGGATGCGGGTGTGTCGTCGCTGATCTCCGATAATCATGCCGGGGCCGTGGCTGCCGTGCGGCATCTCGTCGAGCGTGGTCATCGCCGCATCGCCTTTCTCGGTGGTTTCCCGGACACTGCGGTCTTCGAGGCGCGCATGCGCGGCTATCGCGATGCGCTGCGCGAGGCGGGAATGTCGACCCCAGACGAACTCATCATCGGTTCGGCGCCATCGCGTGCGGGCGGCGTCACGGCGATCGAGCAGGCAATGATGCTGAAGGAGAGGCCGACAGCGGCGCTCTGCTTCAACGATGCCGTCGCCTTCGGCGTCTGCGATGGATTGCGTGCGCGGCGGCTGGAGCCGGGGGCAGATTTCGCGGTGATCGGTTTCGACGATGTGATCGAGGCCAAGACCGCGGTGCCGGCGCTGACGACGGTTTCGGTCGATCCGCAGGGCATGGGCGATCGTGCGGCGCAATTGCTGCTGAAGCAGATCAATGCCGGGCGTGCCGAGCCTGAAGCGATCATCAGCCCGGTGCGGCTCGTCGTTCGCCAGAGTTGCGGCGGCCTCGTCGAGCGCAGAGTGAAGGAGATATCGTCATGATCCGATGGGGATTGATCGGCGCGAGCACGATCGCGCGCGAATGGGTGATCGGGGCGATCCGCGCCGCCGGCGGCGAGGTCGTTTCCGTGATGAGCTCGAGCGAGGAGCGTGGGCAGGCCTATGCCGCTGAAAACGGCATCGCCAAGGCCGTTACCAGCATCGACGACCTGGTCGGCGATCCGGAGGTCGATGCCGTCTATATCTCGACGACCAACGAGCTGCATCATGACCAGGCGCTCGCGGCGATTCACGCTGGCAAGCATGTTCTCTGCGAGAAGCCGCTGGCGATGAATCTCAACGACGGCTGCGAAATGGTGCTGAAGGCCTGCGAGGCCGGCGTCCAGCTCGGCACGAACCATCACCTGCGCAACGCCGCCACGCATCGGGCGATGCGCGAGGCGATCGCCGCCGGCCGGATCGGTAGACCGATTGCGGCGCGCGTATTTCACGCCGTCTATCTGCCGCCGCACCTCCAGGGCTGGCGGCTCGACAAGCCGGAAGCGGGCGGCGGCGTCATCCTCGACATCACCGTTCACGATGCCGATACGCTGCGCTTCATCCTCAACGACGATCCGATCGAGGCGGTGGCGATCAGCCACGCCGCCGGCATGGGCAAGGAGGGGCTCGAAGACGGCGTCATGGGGACTTTACGCTTCCGCTCCGGCGTCATCGCGCAGTTCCACGATGCCTTCACGACAAAATATGCCGAGACCGGGCTTGAAGTGCACGGCACCGACGGTTCGCTGATCGGCCGCAACGTCATGACCCAGCGTCCGGTCGGCACCGTGACGCTCAGGAACGAAGAGGGCGAGGTCGAACTGCCGCTCGACCACCGCAATCTCTACGAGACGGCGCTCAACGCCTTCCATGCCGCTATCGAAGGAAACGGCCGGCCGTCGGCGACGGGCGAGGACGGCGTCTGGTCGCTCGCCACCGGTCTTGCCGTCGTCAAGGCGGCGGCCACCGGCGTCGCCGCCCAGATCGAAACGGGACTTTGATGTCGATGAGCAAGCATATTTCGCCGGCAGAAGCGGCTGCAATGATCCCGGACGGAGCCGTCGTTTCGGTCTCCTCCTCCAGCGGTCTCGGCTGCCCGGACCTGATGCTGAAGGCGATCGGCGAGCGCTTCGAGGCGACCGGCCACCCGCGCGATCTGACGACCCTGCACCCGATCGCCGCCGGCGACATGAGCGGCATCAAGGGGGTCGATTACATCGCCAGGAAGGGTCTGCTGAAGAGGATCATCGGCGGCTCCTATCCCTCCGGACCGTCGAGCGCCGAGCCGCCTTTGATCTGGCAGATGATCGGCGCCGATGAAGTCGCGGCCTACAACATCCCCTCCGGGATTCTCTTCGACATGCATCGCGAGGCGGCGGCGAAGCGTCCGGGCGTGATGACCAAGGTCGGGCTTGATACTTTCGTCGACCCGTCGCGCGAAGGCTGCGCCATGAACGCCTCCGCGGCGAGCGAACCGGTGGTGAAGAAGATTTCCTTCGAGGGCGAGGACTGGCTCTATTTCAAGGCGATCGCCCCTGAGGTGGCGATCATCCGGGCGACGACGGCGGACGAGCGCGGCAATCTGACCTACGAGCATGAAGGCGCCTATCTGGGCGGCCTCGACCAGGCGCTCGCCGCCCGCAACAATGGCGGCATCGTCATCGCCCAGGTGAAGCGCATTGCCAAGGAAGGTTCGTTCAAACCCCACGACGTGCGGGTGCCGGGCGTCCTCGTCGATTATGTCATCGTCGATCCGGATCAAAGGCAGACGACCCAGACGCTCTACGATCCGGCGATCTCCGGCGAGATCTTCCGGCCGCTCGACAGTTTCCGCGTCCCGGAATTCAACATCCAGAAGGTGATCGCCCGCCGCGTCGCGCAGGAGCTCGAAGCGGGCAGCGCCGTCAATCTCGGCTTCGGCATTTCCGCCAACGTGCCCCGTATCCTGCTGGAAGAGGGGCTGCATGGTGCCGTCACCTGGGTGATCGAGCAGGGCGCGGTCGGCGGCGTGCCGCTCCTGGACTTCGCCTTCGGGTGTGCCTCCAATGCCGACGCCTTCATGCCGTCGCCCTATCAGTTCACCTATTTCCAGGGTGCAGGCTTCGACGCGTCGCTGCTCTCCTTCCTGGAGATCGACCGCAGCGGCTCGGTCAACGTGTCGAAGCTCAGCTTCCGCCCGCATGTGACGGCCGGCGCCGGCGGCTTCGTCGACATCACCGCGCGGGCTAAGAAGATCGTATTTTCCGGCATGTTCAATGCCGGCGCGAAACTCGGCGTGGCCGACGGCCGGCTGGTCATCGAGAAGGAAGGCAAGCTCAAGAAGCTCGTCAACAAGGTCGAGCACGTCACCTTCTCCGGCCGCCGGGCCATCGAGCAGGGGCAGGACATCACCTATGTCACCGAACGCAGCGTCATGAAGCTGAGGCCGGAGGGCCTCGTGCTCACCGAGATCGCGCCGGGCGTCGACCTTGAGGCGCATATCCTCGACCAATCTGAATTCCCGCTGATGGTCTCCGACAGGCTGAAGGTGATGGACGCGGCGCTGTTTCATGAAGCGCCGATCGGCCTGACGTTGCCGGCGAAGCCGCGGCGCGAGATCACGGGAGGCGTCAATGGCTGACGAACGCATCCGCGTCGAGATCGACGGCGCGATCGCGACGATGACCGTCGCGCGACCGGAAAAACTCAACGCCTTCGACATCGACATGTTGAAGGCGCTGGCCTCGGTCTGTGACACGGTCGAAGCCAATCGGGACGTGCGCGTCGCGATTCTCACCGGCGAGGGCAAGGCCTTTTCCGCCGGCGGCGACATCAAGGCCTGGGGCGGCATGGAGCCTGCCGCCTTCGGCCATGACTGGGTGCGCTTCGGTCACCGCGTCTTCGAACGGCTGGCGACGCTGCGCATGCCGGTGATTGCGGCGCTCAACGGCCATGCGCTCGGTGGCGGTCTCGAACTCGCGGCGGCGGCGGATATCCGCATCGCTGAAAAACAGGTGAAGATCGGCCTGCCCGAAACGAGTCTTGGCATGGTGCCCGGCTGGTCCGGCACGCAGCGCCTCATCTCGCGCTTCGGCGCGCAGATCGTGCGGCGCATGGTGCTCGGCGGCGAGATGTTCACGGCGGAGGAGGCGAGGGCCGAAGGCCTCGTCGATGCCGTGGTCGAGACCGGCACTGTCATGGCCGCGGCGCGGGATTATGCCGCGCGGATCGCAAGTCGCGGTCCGGCGGCGCTCGAAATATCGAAACTGATGATCGCCTCGGCGAACGGCGAGGACAGGGGCGCGGCGGTCGAGGCGCTGGGCTCGATCCTCGTCGCCAAGACCGGCGACCTGAAGGAAGGCGTGGCCGCCTTCAGCGAAAAACGCGAAGCGCGCTTCAAGGGAGAATGGTGATGACGGTTCTGCTGAGGCCGAAGCCGCTTGGCGACTACAAGGTCCGCGAATTCCGCATGCTGATCGACGGCCAATGGGTGGCCGGTGCCGAGGGCCGGACGATCGAGCGGGTCGCACCCGGTCACGGCGTCGTCGTCAGCCGCTACCAGGCTGCGGCGAAGGCGGATGCCGAGCGGGCGATCGCCGCGGCGCGGCGCGCCTTCGACGGCGGCCCCTGGCCGCGCATGACGGCGTCCGAGCGGTCGCTCGTCCTTCTGCGCGCCGCCGACATGATTGCGGCGCGCGCCGACGAGCTCGCCTTTCTCGACGCGATCGAATCGGGCAAGCCGATCAGCCAGGCCAAGGGCGAGCTGGCGGGTGCCGCCGATATCTGGCGCTATGCGGCCGCCCTTGCCCGCGATCTTTCCGGCGATAGCTACAATACGCTCGGCGAGGGCACGCTCGGCGTCGTGCTGCGCGAGGCGATCGGTGTCGTGTCGATCATCACACCCTGGAACTTCCCGTTCCTGATCGTCAGCCAGAAGCTGCCCTTCGCGCTTGCTGCCGGCTGCACGACGGTGGTCAAGCCGTCGGAGCTCACCTCCGCCTCGACGCTCGTCCTCGGCGAGATCCTCGAAGCGGCGGGCGTGCCGGCGGGCGCCGTCAACATCATTGTCGGCACCGGGCCGGAGGCCGGCGCGCCGCTCACCACCCATCCGGATGTCGATATGGTCTCCTTTACCGGCTCGACCGGGGTCGGACGGCTCACCATGGCGAATGCGGCACAGACCCTGAAGAAGGTGTCGCTCGAACTTGGCGGCAAGAACCCACAGATCGTCTTCCCGGACGCCAATCTCGACGAGTTCATCGATGCCGCCGTCTTCGGCGCCTATTTCAATGCCGGCGAATGCTGCAATGCCGGCTCGCGGCTGATCCTGCATCGCGACATCGCCGAGGAAGTGACGGCGCGCATTGCCAGCCTCTCCGCCAAGGTCAAGGTCGGCGATCCGCTCGACCCGGAGACGCAGGTCGGCGCGATCATCACGCCGCAGCATCTCGAAAAGATCGCCGGCTATGTAACTGCTGCCACAGGCGAGGGCGCCGCCGTCAGCCATGGCGGTGCGGCGCTCGATCTCGGCATCGGCCAGTTCATGGCGCCGACCGTTCTTTCGGCCGTGCGGCCGGAGATGGCGGTGGCGCGCGAGGAGGTTTTCGGACCGGTGCTCTCGGTGCTCACCTTCGAAACGGCCGAGGAGGCGATTCGCATCGCCAATTCGATCGACTACGGCCTTTCGGCCGGGGTCTGGAGCCGCGATTTCGATACGTGCCTGACAATCGGGCGGCGCGTGCGCGCCGGCACGATCTGGATGAACACCTTCATGGACGGCGCCTCCGAACTGCCCTTCGGCGGCTATCGGCAGTCGGGGCTGGGCCGCGAGCTCGGGCGGCATGCGGTCGAGGACTATACTGAGACGAAGACGCTCAACATGCATCTCGGCCAGCGCACCAGCTGGTGGATGCCGCGCTGAGATCAGGATCGGGAGGCACTTCGGAGATGGGTTCGTTGGCCGGGTTCGCAGGGACGATGAAGTGGGAGGGGCTGATGCCGTGCCTTCTCGCTTCGGCCGCGCGCGAGTCAGGCCGCGCCGTCTCAGGGCACCTCGGCCGGCTTGAAGCGAAGCTCGGGGTCGAGCAGCAATTGCAACTCGCCGATATCGGTGCTGCCGCCGATGCGGCGCAGCAGGATGCGCCCCATGTGTTCGCCGGTTTCGGTCAGGTCCTCGTAGATCGTGTCGACCCGTGGCTGGATGGCGCCGAGCAGCGGCGACGTCTGCTTGGCGACGATGTCGTATTCGAGCCCGAGCGTCAGGCCGCAATCGCTCATGCCGGTGATCGTCGCCAGGGCGCAGACCTCGCCGCCACAGGTGAAGCCGTCCGGCGGATCCCCGTCGGCCTGGCGCTGGCGGATCCGATCGCGGATCGCGCCGGCCGGGCTGTCGAGATCAATGTCGGAAAGGATCTCGTAGGCGCAACCCGCCTCGCGTACAGCCGTCATGAAGCCGTGCAGGATGTGGCTGCTGAAGGTGAACCCGGCCGGACCGCTGATCAGCGCCGGCTTGCGTCGTCCCTTGGCGATCAACCGCCTCGTCGCCTCGTACGTGAAGGTGAAGTTGTCGTAGTCGACGAAGGGATGCGCCGTAGCGAGCTCGGTGCGGCCATGCGTGACGAAGGGAAAGCCGGTCTCCGAAAGCAGCTTGACGCGCGGGTCGAGCGGTTCGGTGCGCGAGAAGATCAACCCGTCGGCCATGCCGTTGCGGATGATGTAGTTCACCGCCTCGATATTCGCCGTGTCGTGGAAATTCGGCATGACAATCAGGTGGTAGGCGGTGCCCTGCAAGGCCCGGGCGATGCCGGCCATGACGGAAGTGCCGTAGCCGAGGATCTCCTCGTGCGGCTCGAGCAGCACGGCAATCACATTGGTGCGTCCGGTCTTCAGGCGCTGGGCAGCGCGGTCCGGCGAGTAGCCGATGTCGAGCGCCACCTGACGCACCCGCTGGCGCGTCTCGAGCGAGATCTGCGGCGCATCGGCAAGCGCCCGCGAGACCGTGGTGACGGCGAGACCGGTGATGTCGGCGATGGTGCGCAGGGTCGGCTTACCGCGTTTTTCCGTGGCACTTCCGGGGCGGACGAGTTTCGAAGGATCGGCCAAACGGATGCTTTCCTGCAAGCGGTCAAGAGCGGCATTTGTAACGTGACGCGAACCAATAGGCAATCGTATCATGCAAACGTTTTAAATCGCTGTGTCGCTCGCGTGTTGCTGCGGTGCAGCATCGCCGACATGGCCTATAATGCAGGGAAATCAGTCGGTTTTGGTGGGAAGAGGGCGGAACAGGGCCCTCCGCTTGACTTGTGGTGATTTGTAACGTTTTAAATTGTGCGGCGGCGCATGCCGCAAGCCCAGGCTGCCCGAGGGAGTGGGCAGGCAATCCAAAAAGGCGGAAGGAATTTCCGCTTCGGTAACTTGCAAACGGGAGGAAAACGATGCGCAAGTTGATGACGACGACGGCTGTTGCAGCATTGATGTTGGCGGCAACCGCCGCGCGTGCAGCAGAGAATGTGGAAGTGTTGCACTGGTGGACGTCAGGGGCCGAGGCCGGCGCACTTGATGTCCTGAAAAAGGACCTGGAAGGCAAGGGCATCGGCTGGACCGATATGCCGGTCGCCGGCGGCGGCGGCACCGAAGCGATGACGGTGCTTCGCGCCCGCGTCACCTCCGGCAACGCGCCGACGGCGGTGCAGATGCTCGGCTTCGACATCCTCGACTGGGCCAAGGAAGGCGCGCTCGGTAACCTTGACGACATTGCCGCCAAGGAAGGCTGGGACAAGGTGGTTCCGACCGCGCTGCAGCAGTTCTCGAAATATGACGGCCACTGGATCGCCGCGCCGGTCAACGTCCATTCGACCAACTGGGTCTGGATCAACAAGGCCGCTCTCGACAAGGCCGGCGGCAAGGAGCCGGCGAACTGGGATGAACTGATCGCGTTGCTCGATAAGTTCAAGGAGCAGGGAATCACCCCGATCGCCCACGGCGGGCAGGCGTGGCAGGATGCGACGATCTTCGACGCGGTCGTGCTTTCGCTTGGCAACGACGTCTACAAGAAGGCCTTTATCGACCTCGATCCGGCGACGCTCGGCGGCGACAAGATGAAGGAAGCCTTCGACCGGATGACGAAGCTTCGCTCCTATGTCGACGACAACTTCTCCGGCCGCGACTGGAATCTTGCTTCCGCGATGGTCATCGAGAACAAGGCCGGCCTGCAGTTCATGGGCGACTGGGCGAAGGGCGAGTTCCTGAAGGCGAAGAAGGTGCCCGGCACAGATTTCGTCTGCATGCGCTTCCCGGGAACACAGGGCTCCGTCACCTTCAACTCCGACCAGTTCGTCATGTTCAAGGTTTCCGACGACAAGGTTCCGGCGCAGATGCAGATGGCCTCCGCCATCGAAAGCCCGACCTTCCAGTCGGCCTTTAACGTGGTGAAGGGATCCGTTCCGGCCCGCACCGACGTTCCGGACACGGACTTCGACGCCTGCGGCAAGAAGGGCATGAAGGACCTTGCCGAAGCCAATGCCAACGGCACGCTCATGGGTTCCATGGCGCATGGCCACGCCAACCCGGCCGCCGTCAAGAACGCCATCTATGACGTGGTGACCCGCCAGTTCAACGGCGAGCTCAGCTCCGAAGAGGCGGTCAAGGAACTCGCCGCGGCGGTCGAGGCTGCGAAGTAAACGAAAGCAGGGCCTGCCCCTCATCCGGCCTGCCGGCCACCTTCTCCCCGCGCGCGGGGAGAAGGGACAAGTGGCGAAGTCCGGCGCCCTCTGGCCTTTTGTGGTGGGGCGAGCCGCTACGCCCCGTCCCCTCTCCCCGCCTGCGGGGAGAGGGCTAGGGTGAGGGGCAGTCACGCGGCACGAACGAAACGATACGGTGGTAACAAACATGGATAGCCGCACCCGGCTGCAGGAGCTTCTGCCAAAGCTCGTGCTCGCCCCCAGCTTTCTCATAGTTCTGGTGTTCGTCTACGGCTTCATCGTCTATACGGGCTTCCTGTCGCTGACGGACAGCAAGATGCTGCCGTCCTACAATTTCGTCGGCTTCTTGAACTACAGCAGGCTGTGGGCCCTGCCGCACTGGTGGCGGGCGGTCAGCAACCTGGCGATCTTCGCGACGCTCTATATCGTCATCTGCTCGGTGCTCGGCCTGGCGCTGGCGATCCTGCTCGACCAGAAGATCCGCGCCGAAGGGTTTCTCCGGCCGATCTATCTCTATCCGATGGCGCTCTCCTTCATCGTCACCGGCACCGCCTGGAAGTGGTTCCTCGACCCCGGCATCGGGCTTGAAAACACCATGCATCTCTGGGGCTGGGAGAGCTTCTCCTTCAACTGGATCAAGGACCGCAACTACGCCATCTATTGCGTCGTCATCGCCGCCGTCTGGCAGTCGACCGGCTTCATCATGGCGATGTTCCTCGCGGGCCTTCGCGGCGTCGACAACGAGATCATCAAGGCGGCTCAGATCGACGGGGCAACGACGCCGACCATTTACCGGCGGATCATCATTCCGCTGATGCGGCCGGTGTTCCTTTCCGCTTTCGTGGTGCTCGCCCACCTCGCCATCAAGGCCTACGACCTGATCATTGCCTTGACCGGCGGCGGACCGGGGCAGGCGACGGAGCTGCCGGCAACCTTCATGTATTCCTACACCTTCACGCGCAACCAGATGGCGATCGGCGCCTCGTCGGCGATCATCATGCTGGTGATGATCTTCTCGATCATCGTTCCCTATCTCTATTCCGAAATCCGGGGAGGAAAACGCTGATGGGCGCTCCCAGTCCTGAGAACGTCATCTCGCACAACCACCTGACCCGGGCGCTGATCTACCTGGCGCTGATCCTCTTCGCGCTCTACTCGCTGCTGCCGCTCTACGTGATGCTGGTCAACTCGCTAAAACCGCTCGATGAAATTCGCCAGGGCGGCATGCTTAACCTGCCGCAAACCTGGACGATCGAGCCCTGGCTTTCGGCCTGGTCGACGGCGCAGATCGGCGTGCAGCCGACCGGCCTTCGGCCCTTCTTTATCAATTCGATCCTGATGGTCGTTCCAGCCGTCGCGATCTCGACGATCATCGGGGCGCTGAACGGCTACGTGCTGACGAAGTGGCGGTTCCCGGGGGCGAACATCTTCTTCGGCATGCTGCTCCTGTCCTGCTTCATCCCCTTCCAGATCGTGCTGATCCCGATGGCGCGCATTCTGGGCATTCTTGGTATTGCGGGGTCGATCTGGGGGCTGATCCTCGTCCATGTCGTCTACGGCATCGGCTTCACGACGCTCTATTTCCGCAACTACTACGAGGCCTTCCCGACCGAGCTGGTGCGTGCCGCGCAGATCGACGGGGCGAGCTTCTTCCAGATCTTCCGGCGGATTATGCTGCCGTCCTCCGGGCCGATCATCGTCGTCTCGGTGATCTGGCAGTTCACCAATATCTGGAACGACTTCCTGTTCGGCGCCTCGTTCTCCGGCCCCTATTCGACGCCGATGACGGTGGCGCTCAACAACCTGGTGAGCTCGTCGACAGGCGTCAAGGAATACAACGTCCACTTCGCGGGTGCGATCCTCGCCGCCCTGCCAACGCTCATCGTCTATATCGTGTCCGGCCGCTACTTCGTCCGCGGGCTGATGTCCGGCGCCGTGAAAGGATAAGCCCATGTCATTCCTGAAAATCAGCAATCTGCGCAAATCATACGGCTCGCTGGAGATCCTGAAGGACATCAACATCGAGATCGAACAGGGCGGCTTCCTCGTGCTCGTCGGTCCCTCCGGCTGCGGCAAGTCCACGTTGCTCAACACGATCGCCGGGCTAGAGCCGATCACCTCGGGCGACATCGCTATCGATGGCCGCTCGGTTTCGGGGCTTCACCCGTCCAAGCGCGATATCGCCATGGTGTTCCAGTCCTATGCGCTCTATCCGAACATGACGGTCGCCGGGAACATCGCCTTCGGTATGGAAATCCGCGGCGTGCCGAAGGAGGAGCGCGACAAGGCGATCAAGCAGGTTGCCGACATGCTGCAGATCGGCCATCTGCTCGAGCGCAAGCCCGGCCAGCTTTCCGGCGGCCAGCGCCAGCGCGTCGCCATGGGCCGGGCCCTGGTGCGCGACCCGAAACTCTTCCTGTTCGACGAGCCGCTGTCGAACCTCGATGCGAAGCTGCGCGTCGACATGCGGACGGAAATCAAGCGCCTGCACCACCGCATGAAAACGACGATCGTCTATGTGACGCATGACCAGATCGAGGCGATGACGCTTGCCACCAAGATCGCCGTGTTGAAGGACGGCGTGCTGCAGCAGTTCGGAACGCCGGCCGAGATCTACAACAACCCGGCCAACATGTTCGTCGCGGATTTCATGGGCTCGCCGGCGATGAACCTGCTGAAGGCGCGGATCGAAACCGCCGGGGCAGAGGTCGCGGTCACGCTGGAGCGGCCGAATGCCGAGCCGCTGAAGCTCGCGGTACCGCATGACGGTGCGCTCTCGGCCTATGCCGGCAAGGATGTCGTCTTCGGCATCCGTCCGGAGGCGCTGACCGATCCGGACGGCGCCGATCGCAACGCGAAATTCGTCGCCGAGGGCGATTGCCTGATCGAGGTCGTCGAACCGGCCGGCTCCGACACCTTCGCCGTCACCCGGCTCGGTGGCAAGGAAATCGTCGCACGGCTCCGGGCCGACGCCCGCATCGCGCCCGGCCAGACGTCACGGCTCACCTTCAATCTCGACAAGGCGGTATTCTTCGACCCTGAGAGCCAGATGCGGATCGCATGAGCATGGCCAGCCAGCCGGATATCGTCATCATCGGCTCGGGTGTCGGCGGCGCGACGGTCGCCGCCGGACTTGCCGCCTCGGGCGCTGAAATCCTCATCCTCGAGGCCGGCCACCACATAGAAGACCTGCCGGTCAACCGCGACCAACGGGCGATCTTCCAGTGCGGCCATTTCCGGCCGAAGGAGACCTGGTACGAGGCGGGCGGCGCCGGCTTCAACCCAGGCAATTACTACAATGTCGGCGGCAACTCGAAATTCTACGGCGCGGTGCTCACCCGCTACCGCCGCGAAGATTTCGAGGAGATGCGGCATCTCGACGGTATTTCGCCCGCCTGGCCCTTTCCCTATGAAGAGCTCGAGCCCTGGTACGCCAGGGCGGAAGCGCTCTACCAGGTGCGCGGACGCCTCGGCGAAGACCCGACGGAACCGCTGCATTCGAACGACTATCCGCATGCGCCCGTGCCGGACGAACCGGCGATAGCCAAGGTGCGCAAGCGGCTGCGCGAAAACGGCCTGCATCCCTATTCGCTGCCGCTCGGCATCGACATCGATCGCTGGCTCGCCAAGGGCAAGACGCCCTGGGACGCGCATCCGAACAGTTTCGACGGCAAAATGGATGCGGAAACCGCGGCGCTGACGGCGGCGCTGGAATATCCGAATGTCCGGCTGCAGACCGGCTCGCGGGTCACCCGGCTGACGACTGCGCCGGACGGCAAGGCGATCCAGACCGTTCACTATGAGAAGGATGGTGTCGAGCACAGCCTCTCGCCGAAGCTCGTCATCCTGTCCGCCGGCGCCGTGCAATCGGCCGTGCTGCTGCTGCGCTCGGCCGATGACCGCAACCCGGCCGGGCTCGCCAACCGCTCCGACCAGGTCGGCCGCAATTTCATGAATCACAATTCGAGCGCGGTGATTGCCCTCAGCCCCTGGTATCGCAACGACTCCGTCTACCAGAAGACCTTCGGCCTCAACGATTTCTATCTCTCGGACGGTGAGGGCGGGCCGCCGCTTGGCAATATCCAGCTGCTCGGCCGCGTCTCCGGCGCGATCCTGAAGGCCAACATGCGGTCGATGCCGGAATGGCTGCTCGGCCAGGTTTCTTCCCGCGCCATCGACTTCTACGCCATGAGCGAGGATCTGCCCTCGCCCGAGAGCCGCATCATGGTCGACGGCGACCGCATCCTGCTCCAATGGGTACGCACCAATTGGCAGGCGCACCTGAAGCTCGTCGCCAAGCTGAAGGGAGTGCTGAAGCAGGCGGGCTTTCCGGTGGTGCTGGCCAGGGCCTTCGACAAGCGGACGCCGTCGCACCAGTGTGGAACGGTCCGGATCGGCAACGACCCAGGGCAGGCGCCGCTCGACGTCTATTGCCGCACCTTCGATCATCCTAATCTCTTCGTCGTCGATGCCAGTTTCCTGCCGACTTCCGCGGCCGTCAACCCGGCGCTGACGGTCGCGGCCCAGGCGCTGCGCGTCGCCGATCATATCGCTAAAGAGGATCTCCGGTCATGACGGACAAGGCACGTCCCGTCGCGATCGTCACCGGCGGCCGCCGCGGCATCGGTCTCGGCATTGCCCGGGCTCTTGCCGCCGGCGGTTTCGACATCGCCATTACCGGCATCGGCGATGCGGAAGGCGTGGCGCCGGTCATCGCCGAGCTCGAGACGCTTGGGGCACGCGCCATCTTCCTCCGGGCCGACGTCGCGGATCTTTCCGGCCACCAGCCGACCGTCGACGCCGTAATCGCCGCTTTCGGCCGGATCGACTGCCTCGTCAACAATGCCGGCATTGCCTCTGTCGTGCGCGGCGATTTCCTCGAACTGGAGCCGGAGAATTTCGACACGATCGTCGGCATCAACCTGCGCGGCACGGTCTTTTTTACCCAGGCGGTGTTGAAGACCATGCTCGCGGTCGAGGGGGGCGCGTCGCGTTCGATTATCAACATCACCTCGGTTTCCGCGGCGATGACCTCGCCGGAGCGGCTTGACTACTGCATGAGCAAGGCGGGCCTTGCCGCCTTCAGCCAAGGCCTGGCGCTGCGGCTCGCCGAGACTGGCATCGCGGTTTTCGAGGTGCGCCCGGGGATTATCCGCTCCGACATGACCGCCGCCGTCTCCGGCAAATACGATGCGCTGATCGCCGGCGGGCTGGTACCGGTCAAGCGTTGGGGCGAGCCCGACGATATCGGCAATATCGTCTCCGGGCTAGCCAGCGGCAAGTTCGCCTTCGCCACCGGCTCGGTCATCCAGGCCGACGGGGGCCTGTCGATCAGTCGACTTTAAGACAGCAAGGACCGCCCCGCCGGAGGCGCCGTCAGATTTATCACGCCTTGTATTTGGAACGTTCCAATAGGGCGGTGGAGGAACGTACAATGACCTTTGACTATATCATCACCGGTGCCGGCCCGGCCGGCTGCGTGCTTGCCAACCGTCTGAGCGAGGATCCGACAGTCAAGGTGCTGCTGCTGGAAGCCGGCGGCGGCGACTGGAACCCGCTCTTCCACATGCCGGCCGGTTTCGCCAAGATGACCAAGGGCGTGGCGAGCTGGGGCTGGCAGACGGTACCGCAGAAGCACATGAAGGGCAGGGTGCTGCGCTATACCCAGGCGAAGGTGATCGGCGGCGGCTCGTCGATCAATGCGCAGCTCTATACCCGCGGCAATGCCGTCGATTATGATCTCTGGACGAGCGAGGACGGCTGCGCCGGCTGGGACTATCGCAGCGTGCTTCCCTATTTCAAACGCGCCGAGGACAATCAGCGTTTCGCCGATGACTATCATTCCTATGGCGGGCCGCTCGGCGTCTCGATGCCCGTTTCGTCGCTGCCGATCTGCGATGCCTATATCCGCGCCGGCCAGGAGCTCGGCATCCCCTATAATCACGATTTCAACGGCAAGCAGCAGGCGGGCGTCGGCTTTTATCAGCTGACCCAGCGCAACCGCCGGCGCTCGTCCGCTTCGCTCGCCTATCTGTCGCCGATCAAGGATCGCAAGAACCTCACCGTGCGCACCGGCGCCCGCGTCGCCCGCATCCTGCTCGAAGGCAGGCGCGCCGTCGGCGTCGAAGTGGTGACCGCCAAGGGCCGCGAGACGGTCCGCGCCGAACGGGAGGTGCTGGTTTCCTCCGGCGCGATCGGCTCGCCGAAACTGCTCTTGCAGTCCGGCATCGGCCCGGCCGATCACCTGCGCTCGGTCGGCGTCGATGTCCGCCATGACCTCCCCGGCGTCGGCAGCAACCTGCAGGACCATCTCGATCTCTTCGTGATTGCCGAATGCACCGGCGACCACACCTATGACAATGTCGCCAAGCTGCACCGCACGCTCTGGGCCGGCCTGCAATATGTGCTGTTCCGCTCCGGCCCGGTGGCCTCGTCGCTCTTCGAGACCGGCGGCTTCTGGTATGCCGATCCGAATGCCCGCTCGCCCGACATCCAGTTCCACCTCGGCCTCGGCTCGGGCATCGAAGCAGGCGTCGCGCGGCTCAAGAACGCCGGCGTGACGCTCAACTCCGCCTACCTGCATCCGCGCTCGCGCGGCACGGTGCGGCTGTCCTCCGCCGATCCGGCGGCTGCGCCGCTAATCGACCCCAACTATTGGGAGGATCCGCATGACCGGAAGATGTCGCTAGAGGGCCTTGAGATCGCCCGCGAGATCATGCAGCAGCCGGCGCTCGAGCCTTTCGTGCTCGCTGAACGTTTGCCGGGTAAGGATATCAAGTCCGAAGAGCAGCTCTTCGACTATGGCTGCGCCAATGCCAAGACCGATCATCATCCGGTCGGCACCTGCAAGATGGGAACGGATGCGGCGGCTGTGGTCGATCTCGAGCTGAAGGTGCGGGGGCTCGAGGGTCTGCGGGTCTGCGACAGCTCGGTCATGCCGCGGGTGCCGTCGTGCAACACCAACGGGCCGACGATCATGATGGGCGAGAAGGGGGCGGATATCATCCGCGGCCTGCCGCCGCTGCCGCCGGCCGTGTTCGAGCACGAGCGCAACGACACGCGGCCGCGGGCCCGCGCCGATATTCGCTGAGGTGAGGGAAGCATGATCCGCCACTGTGTTTTCATCCGCTTCCGCCCCGAGGTTAGCGAGGCCGAAAAGGCGGCGATCTTCGCCGAGATTTCCGCCTTGAAAGAGCGTCTGCCGGGGTTCCTGGCTGCGCATGTCGGCACCAATGTCAGTCCGGAGACGGGCATGGACAAGGGTTATGGCGAAGGCTTCATCGTCGATTTTGCCGATGCAAGGGCGCGCGACGCCTATCTCGATGACGCAGATCATCGCACGACTGGCGCGAAATTGGTTGCGGCGGCTGAAGGCGGCCTCCAAGGTATTTTCGTCTATGATCTCGAAATCCCGGACTGATTCCATGGCATCGATCGAGCCGCGCTCCTTCCTGACATCCCTCTTCGAGGCCGCCGTCGTGGCGGCCGATCCTTACGCCGCCATTCGCGCGCATCTGCCGGCGCCGCCGAACGGACGCACCATCGTCGTCGGCGCGGGCAAGGCGGCAAGCCAGATGGCCGCTGCCTTTGAGCGGCTCTGGGACGGACCGATCGAAGGGGTGGTGGTCGCCCGCCATGGGCCGATCGAAAATTGCGAGCGAATCAAGGTGCTGCAATCGGCCCATCCGGTGCCGGACGAGGCGGGACTGATCGCCTCCACGGGCCTCCTCGAACGGGTCGAGGGACTGACCGAGGACGACCTCGTCATTGCGCTGGTCTCCGGCGGCGGCTCGGCGCTGCTGCCGGCGCCGCCGAATGGGCTGACGCTTGAAGACGAGATCGCCGTCAACAGGGCCTTGCTTGCCTCCGGCGCGCCGATCTCGGCGATGAACGTGGTGCGCAAGCACGTGTCGCGGATTAAGGGCGGACGGCTGGCCCTCGCCGCCTCGCCGGCGCGCGTCGTCAGCCTGGTCGTCTCGGACGTCCCGGGCGACAATCCCGCCTTCGTCGCCTCCGGCCCGACAGTGCCGGATCGCTCGAGCCTCGAAGAAGCGCGCGACATTGTTTCACGCTATGCCATGACCCTGCCCGAACGGGTGATGGCGCATCTTTCTTCCGATGCGGCGCGCGCGCCGAGCCCGGACGATCAGGCCTTTGCCGGCAACCAAGTCCATGTGATAGCTTCGGCAAGCGTGTCGCTGGAAGCTGCGGCAGCGCGGGCGCGGCAGAGCGGCATCGAAGCAATGATCCTCTCGGACGCGATTGAGGGCGAAGCGCGCGACATCGGCCGCATGCACGCCGCTCTAGCGCGCGAGGTCGCCGCGCGTAACCGCCCGTTTACAAAGCCCGTCGTGCTGCTTTCCGGCGGCGAGACGACGGTGACAATTTCGGGCAAGGACTACGGCAGAGGCGGCCGCAACAGCGAGTTCCTGCTGTCGCTGGCGCTCGATATCGATGGCGTCGCGGGGATCGACGCGCTCGCCGCCGATACGGACGGCATCGACGGTTCCGAAGACAATGCCGGCGCCTTTGCCGACGGGGCGAGTGTCGGCCGCATGCGGGCGGCAGGCGCCGATCCCCGCACCCTTCTCGCCCGCCACGACGCCTGGTCGGCCTTCGCCGCCAGCGGCGATCTTTTCGTACCAGGTCCTACCGGCACGAATGTCAACGACTTCCGCGCGATATTGATACGCTGAGCACAGCGAGACGACCGCGAGAGTGAACGACCCCTCGCCACAAGGGGGGAGGGGTCGGCGATCCACGAGACGCGAAAGGCCGGCGAGGAAACCCTATGCTGCCAGTCCCTTCTTTGCCAGCATCGCCTCCGGGCTCGGCAGCTTGCCGCGGAAGGCCCTGTAGGCATCTTCCGGATCGATCGCCCCTCCGATGGAATAGATGTGGCCCTTGAGCTTGGCCGCCATCGCCGGATCGAAGGGATCGCCGGTCTCCTCAAAGGCAGCGAAGGCGTCGGCATCGAGCACCTCCGACCACATGTAGGAATAATAGCCGGCCGAGTAGCCGTCGCCCGAGAAGACATGCAGGAAATGCGGGCTGCGATGCCGCATGACGATCGCGTTCGGCAGGCCGATTTTCTCGAGCGTCGCCGCTTCAAGCGCCATCGGATCGCTGATGTTTTCCGCCGTATGATAGGTCATGTCCACGAGCGCCGACGCGGTGAACTCGACGGTGGCGAAGCCGGAATTGAAGGTCCGCGCCGCCAGCACCTTGTCGAGCAGGGCCTGCGGCATCGGTTCGCTGGTCCGGTAGTGCACGGCGTATTTCCTCAGGATCTCCGGCACCGTCAGCCAATGTTCGTAAAGCTGCGACGGCAGTTCGACGAAGTCGCGCGAAACGCCGGTACCCGACACCGAGGGATAGGTGACGTTCGACAGCATGCCGTGCAAAGCGTGGCCGAACTCGTGGAACAGCGTGCGGGCATCGTCGATGGAAAGCAGCGCCGGCTTGCCGTCGGCGGGCTTGGCGAAGTTGCAGACATTGTAGACGATCGGGATCTCGCCGACCGCGCCGTTTCTCAGCTTCAGCTTGTGCTGCGACTGGAAGGAGCTCATCCAGGCGCCGGAGCGCTTGGATGAGCGGGCGAAGTAGTCGCCGAGGAAGAGCGCCACGAGCTTGCCCGAAGCGTCGCGGATCTCGAAGACGCGGACGTCCGGATGGTAGGCGGCGATGCCGCTCTTTTCCGTCGCCGTAATGCCGAAGAGACGATGGGCGACGTCGAAGCACGCGTCGATGATCTTTTCAAGCTGCAGATAGGGTTTTAGCTCGCTTTCCGAGAAGCTGAATTTTTCCGCTCTCTGTTTTTCGGCATAGTGGCGCCAGTCCCAGGGCATGACGTCGTGATTGCGGCCTTCAGCGGCAATCAGCTTGGCGAGCTCCGCCTCCTCCTCCCGAGCGCGTGCCACCGCCTTTTCCCAGACGTGCAGCAACAGGCCGTTCACCGCTTCGGGTGTCTTCGCCATGGTGTCGTCGAGCTTGAGAGCGGCGTAGTTCGGATAGCCGAGCAGCTTCGCCTTTTCCGCCCGAAGCGAAAGCGTCTCGGCGATGATGTCGCGATTGTCGGTCTCGCCGCCATTTTCTCCGCGCGCGGTCCAGGCACGGAAGGCCTGCTCGCGAAGCTCGCGGTTTTCAGAAAAGGTCAGGAACGGCTCGATGATCGAGCGCGACAGCGTCACCGCATATTTGCCGTCCTCGCCCCGGTCGCGTGCCGCTTCGGCCATCGCGTCCTTGAGGAAATCCGGAAGCCCGGCCAGCTCCTCCTCGCTCGCGAGCATGAGCGCCCAGTTCTTCTCGTCGGCCAGCACGTTCTGGCCGAATTTCGCGCCAAGGCCGGCAAGCGTTTCGTTGATTGTCGCCAGCCGCTCCTGCTCTGGCTTATCGAGCTTGGCGCCGGACTTGACGAAACCCTTCCAATGGCGCTCGAGCACGCGCGTCGCCTCGAGATCGAGACCAAGCGCCGCCCGCGTCTCCCACAGCGTGTCGATGCGGCTGAAGAGCGCCGGATTCGTGCCGACCTTCGAATAATGGCGCGACATCTTCGGTGCGATGTCGCGCTCCAGCGCCTGGATCACCTCATTGGTGTGGGCACCGGTCTTGGTCCAGAACAGCGCCGAAACACGCGACAGCTCGTCGCCGGCGATCTCCAGAGCGACGACAGTATTGTCGAAGCTCGGCGGCTCGGGATTGTTGGCGATCGCCTCGATCTCCGCCTCGTGGCTCGCGAAGGCGGCAACGAAGGCGGGCGCGAAGTTCTCGTCGTTTATCGCCTCGAAGCGCGGCAGGCCCTCATGGCCGGTCCAATTTGTGAGGGCGGGGTTGAGCGAAGCGTCGACGGTCATGAGATTCCTTTCGCATGCAGATCAGACCGGGCGTGGGATTGGGGAGCCGGTCGAATGTGAAGTGGTTGGCGGGCGCGGACTGTTCAAGCCCTGCGCATGCCGAAGAGCCCGGGCGCGGCGTGCCAGATCGCCTGCGCGGCAAAGCCGATGAACAGGAGCCCGGAGAGCCGGACGATGGTGAGCTCATGGCGCCGGTAGAAGCGCCGGACGACCGAGGCACCGATAATGGCGATCAGGATCACGTCGGCGATCAGGAAGCCGATCAGCGACACGGCGAGCAGCATCGGCAGGGCCTCGAATTCCAAGGCGTTGGCGGAGCTGGCGAGGAGCGCGGTGAAGGTCGCGAGCGCCACCGGGTAACCCTTGGGGTTGGTGAGCCCGAAGATCAGCCCGCGCCTGAGCGGCCGCTCGACCGTCATCAGTGCGCGATTGTCGCCCCTTGGCCGGGCCTTCAGCGCCGTCCAGCCGATCCAGGCAAGATAGGCGCCGCAGATGAGCCCGAGAGTATCGAAGATCGCCGTTCCGATCGAGCGGGCGCCGACGATGGCGACAAGTGCCAGCGTCGACCAGAGGATATCGCCGGCGAGGTGGCCGCCCATGAACAGCGCGCCGGCTTTCCGGCCCTGGCCGGCGCCGATGCCAAGCAGTGCCAGAAAGGCGGGGCCGGGGATCAGGGTGTAGGAAAGGGCCGCAAGGAAGGCACCGACTAAAAGCGTCTCGGACATCTTGGAAACCCCGGTTGTGGAATTCGGTCATTCGAGCGCCCGGCGCCGATTCCGTCAAGCGGAAACGGCAGTGGCGGCGAACCGGCTTGCCCGACCTGCTTGCCAGGGATCAGCCTCGGCGCGAGGGCTTTCGGAAGGTGAGAATGTCCATCGTGTCGCGGACCAAGGCCGCGATGGCTCTGATGAGCTTGCGCATGGTCTTCCCTCGCGCTGTGTGGGAACGGTGATCGCTCGCACAGGGCTATTTTCCCCCTGCCAGGCGCGCGCGACTGTTTCCAAGGGAACGCGTTCGGCGGCGCACAAATCTTTCGCCAACGCGATTTCCCTCGATACGAAGTTGCGTTAAGAACCGCCCGAGTTTTCCCCTCGAGAAGGACTATCCATGACTGTGCGCAATCTCTTCCTTCTGCCCGGCGACGGCATCGGCCCGGAAGCCATGGCGGAAGTCCGTAAAATCATCGCTTACATGAACTCCGAGCAGGACGCCGGTTTCGTCACGGAGGAGGGGCTCGTGGGTGGATCCGCCTATGACGCCCACGGCGCGGCGATCTCGGAAGAGGACATGGCCAAGGCCCTTGCCGCCGACGCGGTGCTTTTCGGCGCCGTCGGCGGACCGAAATGGGACGCGGTTCCCTATGAAGTGCGCCCGGAAGCCGGACTTCTCCGCCTGCGCAAGGATCTGGAACTCTTTGCGAACCTGCGCCCGGCCATCTGCTATCCGGCGCTTGCCAACGCGTCCTCGCTGAAGCCGGAGCTGGTCGAAGGCCTCGACATCCTGATCGTCCGCGAGCTGACCGGCGGCGTCTATTTCGGCGAGCCGAAGGAAATCATCGATCTCGGCAACGGCCAGAAGCGCGGCATCGACACCCAGGTTTACGACACCTACGAGATCGAGCGCATCGCCGGCGTCGCCTTCGAGCTGGCGCGCACCCGCAACAACCGCGTCTGCTCGATGGAAAAGCGCAACGTCATGAAGTCGGGCGTGCTCTGGAACCAGGTTGTTACCGAGACGCACAAGGCAAAGTATTCCGACGTTCAGCTCGAGCACATGCTGGCCGACGCAGGTGGCATGCAGCTGGTGCGGCAACCGAAGCAGTTCGACGTGATCGTCACGGACAACCTGTTCGGCGACATGCTGTCGGACGTCGCCGCGATGCTGACCGGTTCGCTCGGCATGCTGCCTTCGGCCTCGCTCGGGGCACCGGACGCCAAGACCGGCAAGCGCAAGGCGCTCTACGAGCCGGTGCATGGCTCGGCGCCGGACATTGCCGGCCAGGGCATCGCCAACCCGATTGCGATGATCGCCTCCTTCGCCATGTGCCTGCGCTACTCCTTCAACCTCGTGAAGGAAGCCGATAATCTCGAAAAGGCAATCGCCAACGTGCTCGACAAGGGCATTCGCACCGGCGACATCATGGCGGATGGCTGCCGGAAGGTCGGCACCGTCGAAATGGGCGACGCCATTCTCGCCGAGTTCAAGGCGCTCTCGGCCTGATCGGCCGTTACTCTCGCCTACCTATACGAACACACCTCCGGACACGGTCCGGAGGTGTTTTGATTTGAATCCCTTGATTTTTCCGCGCTCGACTTCACATGCAGGGAACCGATCCGGGAAACACGACATGAACCAACCGCTTGCCTCCTCCGGCTGGATCCTGCTGACGACGATCATTCTCGTCGTGGCCCTCGTTCCCTTCGATCCGCACCTGTCGCAATGGGCGCAGGGCCTGCCGCAAGAGATCATCGGCTTCAACCGGGCAATCACCGATTTCGGCACCTTCGCCTGGATGATCTATACCTCCGCGACCCTGCTCCTGATCGCCTTCATCGTCAGGCGATCGTCGCGACGCGACACCGTCCGGCAGCGGGCCCGCACGGCACGCCGCCTCGGGGCCTACTTCCTGCTGACGATCGGCACGGCAAGCGTGCTGGTGCACGGGTTGAAGCTGCTGATCGGCCGCGCCCGCCCGGAGCTCTTCGCCGAATACGGGGCCTACAGCCTGACGCCCTTTACCGGCAGCGGCGCTTTCGAGAGCTTCCCCTCGGGCCACTCGACGGCCGCCGGCGCCTTCTTCGGTGCCTTCGCCATGCTGACGCCGGGGCTAAGGCCGCTCTTCCTAATCTTGGCGCTGCTGATTGGCGTGTCGCGCGTTATCGTCGGCGCCCACTATCCGAGCGATGTGGCGGCCGGCCTGCTGCTCGGCCTCTGGACCGCGATGATGGTCGCCTTTCTCTTCGCCCGCCGGGACTGGCTCTTCCGGCTCGACGCCGGCGGCTGGCCGGCACCGAAGACCGCGCGTTCTCGGCTCAAATAAAAAGCCGGCGCGGAGGCCGCGCCGGAGTCTAGGAGAGCTTGTTGGAAATCGAGGAAAAGCTGCCTACCCTTGCGGCTCAGTCCATCGCGTCGATATTGCGGTCCTTGGTTTCCGGCAGGAACAGAAGGCCGATCACCAGGGTGATGCCGGCGAAGACGATCGGGTACCAGAGACCATAGTAGATATCGCCCTTTGCCGCGCTCATGGCGAAGGCCGTTGCCGGAAGCAGGCCGCCGAACCAGCCGTTGCCGATGTGATAGGGCAGCGACATGCCGGTGTAGCGGATGCGGGTCGGGAAGAGTTCGACGAGCAGAGCGGCGATCGGTCCGTAGACCATCGTCACATAGATGACGAGGACGGTCAGCACGGCAATGATCACCGTCCAGTTGACGCGAGCCGGATCGGCCACCATCGTGAATGCGCCGCCTTTGTCGATCGAATAGACCGCCATTTCGGTCGCGTTGCCGACTTCTTCCTTGGTCAGCAGTTTGTCGGCAGTCAGCTTGTCGGCCGGAACCATGGTCTTGTCGCCGGCGCGGATCGCAGCCGCGTCGAGGGCGAGCTCCGGATTGGCCGCGACGAAAGCGTCGAGCTTCGATTCCGGCACCTTTGCGGCACCACGCACCAGCGGGTAGCCGGAGGCTTGCAGCGCCATGTTGACCTGCTTGCTGAACGCAGCATCCTCGGCTTTCGCCTTGTCGCCGGCGGCGACCGCGTCATAGCTGGTGATCGTCGTCTCGCCGACCTTCACGGTCGCCGGCGTCCCCGCGGCCGCCGTGGTCACCACGTCATAAGGCACCGAGTTCTTTGTCAGGAAGGCCGTTGCGATGTCGCACGAAGTCGTGAACTTCGCCGTGCCGGTCGGATTGAACTGGAATTTGCAGTCCCCGGGTGCGGCGGCGACGGTGGCGCGAACACTCTGCTGTGCCTCGGCCAAAGCCGGGTTTCCGGCCCAGGTCAAGGTCTTGAACAGCGGGAAGTAGGTCAGCATGGCGAGCAGCAGGCCGGCCATGATGATCGGCTTGCGGCCGATCTTGTCGGAAAGCCAGCCGAAGAAGACGAAGAAGCCGGTGCCGAGCACGAGCGAGGCGGCAACCATCAGGTTCGCCGACTGGCCGTCGATCTTCAGGATGCTCTGCAGGAAAAACAAGGCGTAGAACTGGCCGGAATACCAGACGACGGCCTGACCGACGACGGCACCGAAGAGCGCCAGCAGCGCGACCTTGGCATTCCGCCACTGGCCGAAGGCCTCCGTCAGCGGCGCCTTCGAACCCTTGCCCTCTTCCTTCATCTTCTTGAAGGCCGGCGATTCGTTCATCTTCAGCCGAATCCAGACGGAGACGCCAAGAAGCACGCAGGACAGCAGGAAGGGTATGCGCCAGCCCCACGCGGCGAAGGCCTCCTTGCCGAGTATGAACTGCACGAACAGGATCACCACCAGCGACAGGAACAGGCCGAGCGTCGCCGTCGTCTGAATCCACGAGGTGAAATAGCCGCGACGGCCATGCGGCGCATGTTCGGCGACATAGGTGGCGGCGCCGCCATACTCACCGCCGAGCGCCAGACCCTGCAGCAGGCGCAGGACGATCAGGATGATCGGCGCGGCTATGCCGATCGAAGCGGCACCGGGCAGAACGCCGACCAGGAAGGTCGACAGACCCATGATCAGGATCGTGACGAGGAACGTATATTTGCGGCCGACAAGGTCCCCAATCCGGCCGAAGACGAGGGCGCCGAAGGGGCGCACCAGGAAGCCTGCGGCAAAGGCAAGCAGCGCGAAGATGTTGCGGGTCGTCTCCGGATACTGGCTGAAGAAGGTCGCGCCGATATAGACGGCGAGCGATCCATAAAGATAGAAATCATACCATTCGAAGACGGTACCGAGCGACGAGGCGAAGATGACCTTCTTCTCCTCGGCGGTCATAGGGCCGGCTTTCTTGACGCCGTCCGCTGTTGCGACATTTGCCATTTGATGATCCTCCACTTCAAAAGGCATTCCTTGAGCGCCCGTTCGATCGATCCGGCTCCTCCCCGAAGTCCGGAACGCGGTGCGCCTGAGTCGAGAGGATGTCAGAAAAGCCCTTCCCGAGGCAGGGATGCTTTCGTCCTATGACTTTCGTCTAATGCGGTGATCGGGCGCAAAGCGGAATGAGCGCGGCCGCCAATTCAAGGCGCGGACGCGCCGGCGGCTTGACTCTTGTGGAAAAGCCGGTAAGAGCAGCGGCGAACGAGGAAACGAGATGCGACCGAACAGTTCGTCCATCGCTGCGCTGCGCTTGCCGGCCCATGCCGGGCAGGCTCGCCCTTTCTCGCTCGTTAGCAAAACAACGGCCAAAACCACGACGAAAACCGTCTGACGTCTCTGGCCTCCGCTCTCTCCCCGGTCCGGCCGGGGACAGGACCCTCGCGGACGATCCGCGCGGCTCCGCCTCCACCAGACGAGGAGAGACAGAAAGAGAGCTTAGAACATGGGTTTCAAGATTGCAGTCGCAGGCGCCACCGGCAATGTTGGCCGGGAGATGCTGAACATCCTCTCCGAACGGGGATTTCCTGCGGACGAGGTTGTGGCGCTCGCCTCCTCGCGCTCCGTCGGCACTGAAGTATCCTACGGTGACAAGACGCTGAAGGTCTCCAACCTCGAAACCTATGACTTCTCCGACACGGATATTTGCCTGATGTCGGCCGGCGGCGCGGTATCGCTCAAGTACTCGCCGAAGATCGGCCAGCAGGGCTGCGTCGTCATCGACAATTCGTCGGCCTGGCGCTACGACGCCGAGGTGCCGCTGATCGTGCCGGAAGTGAACGCGGACGCGGTTGCCGGATTCACCAAGAAGAACATCATCGCCAATCCGAATTGCTCGACGGCGCAGCTCGTCGTCGCCCTGAAGCCGCTGCACGACCACGCGAAGATCAAGCGCGTCGTCGTCTCCACCTACCAGTCGGTCTCCGGCGCCGGCAAGGACGGCATGGACGAGCTCTTCAACCAGACGCGCGCGGTCTTCGTCGCCGACCCGATCGAGAGCAAGAAGTTCACCAAGCGCATCGCCTTCAACGTCATTCCGCATATCGACGTCTTCATGGAGGACGGCTACACCAAGGAAGAGTGGAAGGTTCTCGCCGAGACCAAGAAGATGCTCGATCCGAAAATCAAGGTGACCTGCACCGCGGTGCGCGTGCCGGTGTTCATCGGCCATTCGGAATCGGTCAATATCGAATTCGAGAACGAGATCACCGCCGACGAGGCGCGCGAGATCCTGCGCGAGGCGCCGGGTTGCCTCGTCGTCGACAAGCATGAGAACGGCGGCTACGTGACGCCCTATGAATGCGCCGGCGAAGACGCGACCTATATTTCGCGCATCCGCGAGGACGCGACCGTCGAAAACGGTCTCAACATGTGGGTGGTCTCCGACAACCTGCGCAAGGGTGCGGCGCTGAATGCCGTTCAGATTGCCGAACTGCTTGTCAATCGCGGCCTGATCAAGCCGCGCAAGCAGGCGGCTTGAAGAGGCGGCGATCACGCATAATCCGAAGCCCCGCTCGGCGACATCGACCTTGCGGGGTTTCGCGTTGACTTTAGAGCGGTGGATTCACGTGAAACATCGCCGGGGGACGAGAGAGCAAACGAGAGGGCCCGAGCGGGGCGGGCTTTCAAGTCAACTATTCGGGCTTTGACGGGGTATACCATGCACATGGCTAGGTGCGCAGTAACGGGGCTTGCAGCCCTCATCTCAACGGCATTTCTTCCCGCAGCCGCATCGGCGGCGCAATGCGGTAATAGCGCCGGCGGCTTTTCCGCCTGGGTCGCCGAGTTCAAGCGCGAGGCGGCCGGCAGCGGCATCAGCCCATCGGTGCTTGATCAGGCGCTCGCCAATGTTTCCTACAACCGGGCGACGATCCGCGCCGACCGTGGCCAGAAAAGCTTCAAGCTGTCGCTCGAACAGTTCATGCAGAAGCGCGGCGGCCAGGCGATCATTTCGCGCGGCCGGAAGATGCGCGCCCAGAACGCCGCGCTTTTCGACAGCATCGAGCAGCATTACGGCGTGCCGGCCGGCCCGCTGATCGCCATCTGGGGCATGGAAACCGGCTTCGGCTCCTTCATGGGCAAGGAGCACACGCTCTCCGCCGTCTCGACGCTCGCCTATGATTGCCGCCGCTCCGCCTATTTCACCGACCAGCTCTATGCCGCGCTTCAGCTTGTCGAACGGGGCGATCTGAGCCCAACCGCCCGCGGCGCTGCCCATGGCGAAATCGGCCAGACGCAGTTCCTGCCGCTGAATGTCTTGAAATTCGGCGTGGACGGCGACGGCAACGGCCATATCGACATGGTCCGCTCGAGGGCCGACGCGCTGGCCTCGACCGCAAACTTCCTGCGCGGCCACGGCTGGCAGCCGGGTGGCGGCTACCAGCCGGGCGAGGTGAACTATGCGGCGATCCAGGGCTGGAACGCCGCCAGCGTCTACCAGCAGGCGATCGCCATCATCGGCGCCGAAATCGACGGCGACTGATCAAGCGGACAATGGATGGAATGAAGGCCCGCTTCGAGAGGAGCGGGCCTTCGCGCATTACATTCCCGGCCGTGCGAAATCGCCGGTTTTCGCGTCCATGACCCAAAGCTCGCCTGTAGAGATGTCGAACCAGGCGCCGTGAAGACAGAGCTTTCCCTTCGCCTCGAGTATCTGGACGCAGGGGAAAGTCCTCAGGTTGGCGATCGAATTGCGGATGGACACGCGCTCAAGCGCGCGCTGGCGTTCGGCCTGCGTCATCATCTCGTTGCTCTGGATCTGTTCCGCGGCGGGCTTCAAAAGGTTCATCCAGCGGCCGATGAAATCGCCGGGCGAGAGCGGTTCCGCATCCGGATCGAGGGCCGCCTTGATGCCGCCGCAGCGACCGTGACCCATGACGACGATATCGCTGACACGCAGCGACTGGACCGCGAATTCCAGCGCCGCCGAGGTCGAATGATAGTGCCCGTCCGGCTCATAGGGCGGCATCATATTGGCGACGTTGCGGATAACGAAGAGCTCGCCGGGGCCGCAGTCGAAGATCGTCTCGGGGGCGGCACGCGAATCGCAGCAGGCGATGAGCATCGTGCGCGGCTTCTGGCCCGTATCCGCGAGTGTCTTGTAGCGTTGCTGCTGTTCGCTGAACCGGCCGTTCATGAAATTGCGATAGCCGTTCAGAAGATGTTCCGGGAAGCGCTCCATATCCATCGGTTACCTCGCTGCGATCGTCAGATCAATCCATTATGAGCAGTTTCTTTATTTCGGCCGCAGCTGGCTGGGATGCATTAGCCGGCGCATCTGCACCATCGCCATCGGCGTCGCCAGGCTCGAAGCATCCTGCTCGAGCGTCAATTCGTCGGCGCCGCGTTTGCGGCTGCGCGCGATGATCTCGAACACGCTGGCGGTCGCCATCTGCAGCGCCCGTTCTTCGGAAAGCCCCTGGAGGAGCCGCGCCAGAAAGACGGCGGAAAGCAGGTCCCCCGTGCCGTTCGGCGGATTGTCGATCAGCCGATGTTCTGCAAGCAGCGCATGTCGGCCGGAGAGATAGAGATTGCCGGTGCCGCCGCTCATCATCGGGATCGCCGAGGTCACCAGCACCCGGGACGGCCCGAGACCAAGGGCTGCATCGAGGATCGCCGCATTGGTTTCAAGCGTGGCGCCTGCAAGCCAGGCGAGCTCGAACCGGTTGGGCGTCGCGAGCGTCGCCAGCGGCAGCAGCCGGTCACGGATGGCGGCGGCGACCTCGACCGGCACGTAAAGGCCGCTCGCGTCACCGATCACCGGGTCGCAGGCGTAGAAGAGGTCTGGATTACGGTTCCTGAGCATCGTCACGAGCCGGCCGACGCCTTCGGCCTGGGCAGCCGAGCCCAGATAGCCGGAAAGGACCGCGCGCACCTCGCCCGTCCAGGGGGCACTGGCGAGATCGTTGATGACGGACTGGAAATCCGCGTCCGGCATCACCACCCGCGTCGAACGGCCATGGCCGGGATGCCAGGGAAGAATGACGGTCGGCAGCGCCCACACACGATGCCCGAGCGTCTCCAGCGCGAACACGGCGGCCCGATTGCCGACGGTACCGCGAACCACGTGGCTGGAGATGACAATAACGGCGCCGGGCACGGTGGGCATTTCGGACATCGGGGCGAGACCATCCTGCGATTCGCAGCGTGATCGCCCGACGGTCGCCGCCTGTCAACAGGCAGTCACTCCGGACGTCTATGGGGACTTGCGGTGTTTTCGTTCGATTTCATGGTTTTTTGAGAAATTTTCGCAAAAACACCCCCGATTTAAATGGATTTAGGTCCATTCTACGTGAATTTCTCCAGAAACAGGCCCGATTTCGCCCAAATTCGTCTAAAAAACGATCGCCATTGACCATGGTTCTGATAGGGTCAACTATCATTTTGGGGGAGCAAATTCATGGGTGTGAAGCATAATCCGAAACGGGACCGTCACATTGATGCGGCCCGTGCGGCAGTGACCAAGATCGGTGCCGACACTCTGCCGCCGGAAATCCTCTTCAGCGGCGCGAGCAATGACGACCTCGATCTTTATTCGCCGGACATGCTGGCGCTGACCGCCGCCCATGCGCGCAAGGAACTGGCCCGCTGGGACGGCGGCAAACCGCAGGTGTCGGTCGAAACGGTGCCGGGCGTAGCGCCCGGTGGAACGGAAGTCTCGATCATCGCCGTCACCGAACACAACATGCCTTTCCTTTACGACTCGGTCATGGGCGAGGTGACGAGCACCCACCGCGACATTCATCTGGCAATCCACCCCATTCTCGTCATGAAACCGGGCCAGCCCGCCAAGTTGCTCGACCCGGACGAGGAAAGCGACCCGGCGCACCGCGTCAGCCACATCCAGATCCATCTGAGCAAGCTGACGCCGCTCGAGGAGCGGTCGCTGAGCAAGCGCATCACCGACGTGCTGGAACAGGTTCACCAGGCGGTTCACGACTGGCCGGCGATGACCGCCCTGCTTGATCAGGCCATGCGGGAACTGGAAGACTACAACGCCTCACGCAAGAAGAGCGACCGCGACGAGGCCCTCTCCTTTCTTCGCTGGCTAAGGGACAACAATTTCACCTTCCTCGGAATGCGCGAATACACCTATTCCGGCAAGGGCGAGAAAGCCGCTGTCGAACGCGGCAAGGGCCGGGGCCTCGGCATTCTCTCCAATCCCGATGTCCGCGTGCTGCGCCAGGGCAAGGACGCGGTGCTGACGACGCCGGAGATCCTCGCCTTCCTCGAAGGACCCGACTTCCTGATCGTCACCAAGGCCAACGTGAAGTCGATCGTGCACCGCCGCGCCTATATGGACTACATCGGCGTCAAGCGCTTCGACTCCTCCGGCAACGTCGTGGGCGAGCTGCGCATCGTCGGCCTGTTCACCTCGACCGCCTATACACGTCAGGCAGCGGAAATTCCGCTGTTGCGCCACAAGATCGAGAAGATCATCGATCATTTCGGCTACGATCCGCAGAGCCACTCCGGCAAAATGCTGGCCAATACGCTTGAAGCCTATCCGCGCGACGATCTCTTCCAGATCGATATCGGCCTGCTCGCCGCCTTCTCGGAACAGATCAACGAACTCGGAGACCGGCCGCGCATCCGCGTGCTGCCGCGCATCGACCACTTCGACCGCTTCGTCTCGGTCATCGTCTTCGTGCCGCGCGAGCAATATGATTCGGCTGTCCGCGAGAAGATCGGCGACTACCTGAAGACCGTCTATGACGGCCGTGTCTCCGCCTACTACCCCGCCTTCCCCGAAGGCGGCCTGGCCCGCGTCCATTTCATCATTGGGCGTTCGGGCGGCAAGACGCCGCGCGTCCCGCAGACCAAGCTCGAGGAAGCCGTCCGCGCCATCGTCACCCGCTGGACCGATCGCTTCAACCTGTTGGCCCGCAAGGACGGCATCGAGCTAGTGGTCGGCGAGGCCTATCAGGCCGCTTTTGCGCCGGCCGAGGCCTATGCCGACCTCACTGGCATAGCCGCCTGCAAGGCGGACGATCCGATTCGCATCTCCTTCTACCACCGGGACCGGGAAAGCCCCGACGCGCTGGAATTGAAGATCTTCCACGCCGAGACGCCGGTCTCGCTTTCCCGCCGTGTGCCGCTCCTCGAAAATCTCGGTTTCCGCGTCATCAGCGAGCAGACCCACGACATTGGCGTGCGCGCCCCTGGCCAGGAGCCGCGCGAGGTCGTGCTGCACGACATGGAGCTCATTCACCGCGACGGCCATTCGGTCCACCTCGCCAAGACCGGCGCCGCCCTGGAGGAGGCCTTCCTCGCCGCCTGGAACGGCACGATCGAGGACGACAACTTCAACCGGCTGGTTCTGCTCGCCGGGCTCACCGCCCGTGAAGTCACGGTGCTGCGCGCCTTTTCGCGCTATTTGCGCCAGGCCGGGATCACCTATTCGCAGGGCTATATCGCCGACACGCTGAACAAATATCCGGCGATCGCCGCCGATATCTTCCGGCTGTTCTCGACCCGGCTCGATCCGAAGATCGACGCCAAGGCGCGCTCAAAGAGGGCGAGCGCCCTGCTCGCGTCGATCGAGGAAGCGCTCGCGGCCGTGCCGAGCCTCGACGAAGACCGGATCCTGCGCCGCTATGTCAACGTCATCCAGTCGACGCTCCGGACCAATTATTTCCAGAAGGACGCCGAGGGCAGACCGCGCCCGGTGCTTGCCTTCAAGCTTGATCCGAAACAGCTCGAGGGCCTTCCGGAACCGCGCCCCTTCCGCGAAATTTTCGTCTACGGCACCGAAGTGGAAGGCGTGCACCTCAGGTTCGGAAAGGTGGCGCGCGGCGGGCTGCGCTGGTCCGACCGGGCCCAGGACTACCGCACCGAGGTGCTCGGCCTCGTCAAGGCGCAGCAGGTCAAGAACGCCGTCATCGTTCCGGTCGGCGCCAAGGGCGGCTTCTATCCGAAGCAGCTCCCCATTGGCGGCAGCCGCGACGAGATCTTCAAGGCCGGCACCGAAGCCTACAAGACCTATATCCGCACGCTGCTCTCGGTGACCGACAACATCGTCGGCCAGGAGGTCGTGCCGCCCAAGGACACGCTTCGCCTCGACGGCGACGACCCCTATTTCGTCGTCGCGGCCGACAAGGGTACCGCCACCTTCTCGGACACCGCGAACGGGCTGGCGCAAGAGGCCGGCTTCTGGCTCGACGACGCCTTCGCTTCCGGCGGTTCGGCCGGTTACGACCACAAGAAGATGGGCATCACGGCGCGCGGCGCCTGGGAGGCCGTCAAGCGGCATTTCCGCGAGATGAACACCGACATCCAGACGACGCCTTTCACGGTTGCCGGCGTCGGCGACATGTCGGGCGACGTCTTCGGCAACGGCATGCTGCTTTCGGAGAAGATCCGGCTGATCGCCGCCTTCGACCACCGCGACATCTTCATCGATCCGAATCCGGATATCGATCTCTCCTTCGCCGAGCGCCAGCGCATGTTCGCGCTGCCGCGTTCGAGTTGGCAGGACTATGACCGCAAGACGCTTTCGCCCGGGGCGATGATCATCTCGCGCGCCGAGAAGCTGGTGGCGCTGACGCCGGAAGCGATGGCGGCGATCGGCATCGACAAGCAGAAGGCGACGCCGTTCGAGATCATGAACGCCATCCTGAAGAGCGAGGTCGACCTCCTGTGGTTCGGCGGTATCGGCACTTATGTGCGCGGCAGCAACGAGACGGACGCCGAAGTCGGCGACCGCGCCAATGACCCGATCCGCGTCACGGCGGAAGAAGTGCGCGCCCGGGTCATCGGCGAGGGCGCCAATCTCGGCGTTACCCAAAGGGGGCGCATCGGCTTCTCGCTCGCCGGCGGGCGCTGCAATTCCGATGCGATCGACAATTCGGCCGGCGTCAATTCCTCCGACGTCGAGGTCAACATCAAGATCGCGCTCGCCTCGGCCATGCGCGACGGACGCCTGACCCGACCGAAGCGCAATACGCTGCTCGCCGCGATGACGGACGAAGTCGGCCATCTCGTGCTGCGCAACAACTACCAGCAGTCGCTGGCGATCTCGCTCACCGAAATGCAGGGCCTCGCCAACCGCACGCCGCTGGCGCGGCTGATGGCGCGGCTCGAGACCGACGGCCATCTCAACCGCAAGGTGGAAACCCTGCCGACGGAAGTGGCGATGGCCGAGCGCTACCAGGCGGGCAAGCCGCTGACCCGGCCGGAGATCGGCGTGCTGCTCTCCTATGCGAAGCTGGTGCTGTTCGAAGAGCTGATCCAGAGCGAACTGCCGGACGACCCCTATTTCACCGCGACGCTCGAACGCTACTTCCCGGCGAAGATGCGCAAGACCTATACCGGGGACATCCGCGGTCACCGGCTGCGCCGCGAGATCATCGCGACGGTGCTCGCCAACGAAACGATCAATCGCGGCGGCCCCGCCTTCGTCTCCACCCTGACGGACGCGACCGGCTTCCTTTCCGCCGATGTCGTCAAGGCCGCGGTGCTAGCGCTTGACGGTTTCGACCTGCCGCGGATCTATGGCGAGATCGACGCGCTCGACAACAGGATCAGCGGGCAGGTGCAGAACCGGCTCTATCAGGAAGTCGGGCGCATTTTCGCGCTTGTCTCCGAACGGGCCTTGCGCACACGAGCGTCAGATGGGCCCGTTGCCGACGCCGTTCAGCGGCTGCGCGAGGGGCTGCAGAAGCTGCGCGGCACGATGCGCGCGGCGATTTCGAGCGGAAGCTCCGAGGAGGCCCGCCTGAAGGCGGCGGGCTTCATCGAAAGCGGCGTGCCGGCAAAGCTTGCCGAAGAGATCACCGAACTGTCTCTGATGACCCTGGTCCCCGAGATCATGCAGATCGCCACGGTAACCGGCGAGCCGCTCAACCGCACGGCTCAGGGCTACTTCGCCGTGACCGAGACGTTCCGGGTCAACCGGCTGCTGGCGGCGGCCGACCGTGTGCCCGCCACCGAGCAGTTCGAGGCGATGGCGCTGACACGGGCCGTTGCCGACATCGCCACTGCCCGGCGCGACATAACAGTGGCCGCCCTCGTCGAACAGAAGAAGGAACGCAATCCGGTTCTCGCCTGGCAGGACCAGGACCGTGAGCGCGTGTCTCGCGCTGGCGACCAGTTGAAGGTGCTGACGGAAAAGGGCGAGACGACGCTTGCCAAGATCACCGTCGCCGCGGGTCTCCTCAGCGACCTTGCACGTGGCAGGGCGAAATGACACAGTCCTCCTGGCCGCTGGCTAGGAGGACTGATTCCGTTCCCGGTTCGAGCGTGTTTTCAACGCCTTGGCACCCCTGCTCCGCTTAAGGGCGCGGGGTCAATTCCGGGAGGGGAGCTTGGACATCGCAGTCGCACAGGCGCAGCAACAGCCGAAAACCACCCGTCTCGGCATTGCCGGCTGGATGCTGTTCGACTGGGCCGCCCAACCCTTCTTCACCGTCATCACCACCTTCATCTTTGCGCCCTATTTCGTTTCCCGGCTAACAACGGATCACATCGCGGGCCAGGCGGTCTGGGGCTATACGCTCACCGTCTCCGGCATCGTCATCGCCATGCTGTCGCCGGTCCTCGGTGCCATCGCCGATGCGACCGGACCTCGCAAGCCGTGGATCGCCTTCTTTGCTGCTATCAAGATCGCCGCGCTCGCCATGCTCTGGTTCGCGGTGCCCGGTTCGCCGCTCATCTATCCTGCGCTCTTCCTGGCGCTGGCAACGGTCGCCGCCGAGTTTTCGATCGTCTTCAATGATTCGATGATGCCGCGCCTCGTCGGCGAGAAGGACGTGGGTAGAATCTCCAACATCGCCTGGGGAATGGGCTATCTCGGCGGCATGATCGTGCTGATCGGCGTCGTCGCGCTCCTGGCCGGGAATCAGGCTACCGGCAAGACCGCGCTCGGGCTCGATCCGCTTTTCGGGCTCGACCCTGCAAAGGGCGAGGATGCGCGCATCACCGGCCCGATCTCGGCGCTCTGGTATCTCATCTTCATCCTGCCGATGTTCCTCTTCACCCCGGATGCGGGCAAGGCAACGACCTCCCTGAAGGAGGCGACGGTTCGCGGCCTCGCGGAACTCAGAGGCACGCTTGGCGAACTCAAAGAGAGGGCCGGGATCCTGCGCTTCCTGATCGCCCGCATGATCTTCCAGGATGGCGTCAACGGTCTACTGGCGCTCGGCGGCACCTTCGCCGCCGGCATGTTCGGCTGGCAGACGATGGAACTCGGCCTCTACGGCATTATCCTCAACGTCGTCGCGATCGGCGGCTGCCTCTATGCGAGCCGGCTCGACACGCGGCTCGGCTCGAAGAGGATCGTCGTCGCCAGCCTCGTCTGCCTGACCATCGCGACGCTCGGCATCGTCTCGACCGGTCCCGGCTTCACGTTGTTCGGGCTTTTCCCGCTGCCGACCGCGGATTCGAACGGCCTTTTCGGTACGGCTGCCGAGAAAGCTTATATTCTCTACGGCCTGCTGGTGGGCATCGCCTTCGGCCCGGTTCAGGCCTCATCGCGATCCTATCTCGCCCGCAGCGTCTCGCCCGATGAGGCAGGACGCTATTTCGGGCTTTACGCGCTGTCCGGCCGCGCCACTTCGTTCCTGGCGCCGGCCTCGGTGGCGACGATCACCGTGATGACCGGTTCGGCGCGGATCGGCATGATGGCGCTGGTCGCATTCCTCGCCGTCGGGCTCATCATCCTGCTGCGCACGCCCTACCCGGCCCATCGGCCGGGGTGAACGGGTCGTCGTGGGGCACGGCAGTTTGCCAAAAGCACGCCCTGAAGCTCCGTTGCTATCGACCGTGTTTCCTTGCTGGCACAGCCTTTTGCGGCCGTCATCCTCGGGCTCGACCCAGGGTCAAGCCCGAGGATGACAAAGAGAGAGGACTTGGCTTTCCGCCTAACCACTAAAGCGCGTCGCCTTCAAACGTATTCACGCGGCGCGCTTCGGCGACAGGCATTAATGCCGGAAGTGCCGCATCCCGGTAAACACCATCGCAACATCGTGCTCGTTCGCCGCGGCGATCACCTCGTCATCGCGCATCGAGCCGCCCGGCTGGATCACGGCGGTGGCGCCGGCGGCGATCGCCGACAGCAGTCCGTCGGCGAAAGGCAGGAAGGCCTCCGAGGCGACCGCCGAACCGCGCGTCAGAGGGGCGGCGAGGCCGAGCGCCTTGGCGGCTTCCTCGGCCTTTATGGCGGCGATGCGGGCCGAATCGACGCGGCTCATCTGGCCGGCGCCGATACCGGCGGTCTGGCCGTCCTTGGCATAGACGACGGCGTTCGACTTGACGTGCTTCGCCACCTTGAAGGCGAACTTCATGTCCTCGAGCTCCTGTGCCGACGGGGCGCGCTTGGTAACGACCCTGAGCTCGAGATCCTCGACCATGCCGTTGTCGCGCGTCTGGACGAGCAGCCCGCCGGCAACCGTCTTGGCAGTCAATCCGGGGGTGCGCGGATCCGGCAGGCCGCCTGCCGCCAGCAGCCTGAGGTTCGGCTTGCGGGCGATGATCGCCTTGGCCTCGTCGCTGACCGACGGCGCGATGATCACTTCGGTGAAGAGCTTGACTATCTCTTCGGCGGTTTCAGCGTCGAGCTGCTGGTTGAGCGCTATGATGCCGCCAAAGGCCGAGGTCGAATCGCAGGCGAGCGCCCGGCGATAGGCTTCGGCGAGCGACGGCGCGGTGGCGACACCGCAAGGGTTGGCGTGCTTGATGATCGCGCAGGCCGGCGCCTTATCCGGCAGGAACTCCGCCACCAACTCGAAGGCCGCGTCCGTATCGTTGATGTTGTTGTAGGAAAGCTGCTTGCCTTGCAGCAGCGTCGCGGTCGCGACCCCCGGCCGCTTCTCACCGGTGACGTAGAAGCCCGCCTTCTGATGCGGGTTCTCGCCGTAGCGCATCTCTTCCTTGAGCACGCCGCCGATCACCCGATGGCGCGGCATGGCCAAATCGAGCGCCTCGGAGAACCAGTTGGAGATCGCCGCGTCGTAGGCAGCCGTCCGGGCATAGGCCTTGGCGGCCATTTTCTGGCGGAAGGCGTAGCGCGTCGTGCCGTTGGCGATTTCATCGAGCAGCGTGGAATAGTCGCCCGGATCGGTGACGATCGTCACATAGGCATGGTTCTTCGCCGAGGCCCGGATCATCGCCGGCCCGCCGATGTCGATATTCTCGACCGTGGTCGGATAGTCGCCGCCCTCGGCGCGGACTTCCTCGAACGGATAGAGATTAATGACGACGAGGTCGATCGCCGTGATGCCATGCGTCTCCATCGCCGCCTTGTGGTCGGCATCGTCGCGAATGGCGAGCAGGCCGCCATGCACGCCCGGATGAAGCGTCTTAACGCGGCCATCCATGACCTCCGGAAAGCCGGTCAATTCGGATACGTCGCTGACGGGAAGCCCGGCCGCCATGAGCGCCCTGTGCGTGCCGCCGGTCGAAACCAGCCTTACGCCCTTCGCGTCGAGGGCGCGGGCGAGCTCGACGATGCCCGCCTTATCGGACACGGAGAGGAGGGCGGTTTGGATCCGGACCTCGTCCGGGGCCGGGATTTTCTTGGAGGCGACAGCCATCAACCATGCTCCTTTGGCAGCGCCGGACGCTTGGAGGAGGGGTGCCGGCGATTGGAATCGCTGCCCGTTAGCACAGCTTGCCAACGGAAGGAACCTTCGCCGCGGCGGAGGTCGAAAATAGGCTTGCCCCTACCCTTCGCTAGTCAGCGTCCACTGGATCTCCGGCTGCGCCGCCACCGCGAAGGTGACGGTGATCTGCGACGAGGCGCGCACGCCGGAGGGGTCGGCGAAGAAAACGTCCTCCTCGATCGCCAGGTCTCCATCCCGGCAGGCAAAAAGCCAGGCCTCGCCATCCGGCGCGCTCAGATAGATCTCGCTCTTGCTGCTTTGCCGGAGCCCGATCGCCGGATGAATGTGAAAGCGGGCGACAGCGATCGCGCTGTCGGACGCCTCCGGATCGCTGCCATTTTCCTGCGAAAGCCGGTCGCGCCCGCGGATCAGCCGGCCACCGTTCAGAATGCCCACGTCGCGCTCGTGGATGAGGCCGAAAGCGGCGAGATAGCCGTCATGGCTCGCCTTGACGGATTCGATGCGGCCCGGCTCGTCGCTTCGCTCCGCCTCAACCTGCGACACACCGCTCACCATGATCGGGCCGAGAAAGCGCGATTGCGAAAAGCGCGAGGAGGAGGTGTCGTTCACCGTCACCGTCGAGTGCGCGGCGGTGGCGCGGGCCATCTGCCGGAATCGTTCGCCGGCGAATTTCGGCGCGCCGGAATTGACGATGAGACGGTTTCGCCCCGAAGACATTTCGAAGGACAGGCAGCCGGCATGGGCGCTGCGCGACAGATGGGCCGACAGCGGACGGCCGGTGTCGACGATAACGACCGTCTCGCCGAGCGAAAGTCGCTCGAAACTGATATGCGGCAGCGATCGGAACGGCTCGCCCGCCGTTTCGTCGTAGCGCAGCACCGAAGCCAGCTCGTGCGCCGGCACCGAGGTTGCGCCGTTGAAGAGCGCCAATTCGCCGCTCTGATGCCGGAAGAACCGAAGCGCCGGGTACATTCGGTCGATGCCAGAGATCAGCCGCGACGGCACGTCGTGACCGAGATTGACATAGGTCTGCCTGAGCGGCAGCAGGTCGAGCAGCAGTTCGAGGCCGGCGCGCGGATTGCGGGAGAAATGGCCGCCATCGGGCAGGATCTGCCGGTCGAGTTCGAGATCCAGAGCGCGCGCGGCCCGGCGCAGCACCGAAGACGAGACCGGCATCGACACGGAAGCCATTGCCAGCGCGATGCGAACCCTGAGCCGCGCCTCACCCTCCGGCACGGTCCCGGCGATGTGTCGGAGATAGCGGACCTGATAGGCGAGGCTTCTCAGGAACCGCCGATAGAAACCATGCTCGGCATTGCGCAGAACAACCGGCGAATGCGACAGCCAGGCGATGACCCGCTGCGCGGTCACATCTGCTTCCCAGGAGATGCCGCCGGTGTTGCGGCCATGCGTACCCATCCAATCGTCGACGATCTGACGCAGCCTGGTGAAGCCCGCCTCATCGCGAACGGCGCGCATATGGCGCAGCCAGTCGAAGGCATGCAGCCGATTGGCAAATTCGTGCGACGGCAGGTCGATCTCGAAGGGCGATTCGCCTTCGGTATCGAGCACCCGGCCAGCCAGCGGATAGCGGCCCTGAAGAATTTCCTCCGCCACGAAGGGATCGATGGCTCTGAGATCGGTCGGCGCAACTATAAGCCGGTCCGGGGTCGACCCGGAGAAACGCAGTGCCGCCAGCCGCGCGAGCGAAAGCCGGCGCGCGAAGCGGCGCCAGCCTTCGCGCAGATACAGGTAAAGCAGCCTTCGTCTAGCGGAAAACAGCATCGGCGCCTGCAGGTTTCTTGATTGCCGCGACGGAACCTTCGAAGCGCTTGAGCAGCACCTGTCGGAATTGCGCCAGAATCGCTTTCATGGGCCGGAATGGTGCCGGAAGGATGATTAAATTTCTATCAATTTGCCACCATTGATAGGCAGGTGGTACTGAAGCGTCAATCGCCACCGGCCCCCGAGCGGCGCAGCACAGCCGCGTAGAAGCCATCGAGCCCGCCGGAAAAAGGAGGCTCGAGCGGCAGCATTGCCGGCGTCGTGCGGAACTCGCCAAGAGTGGTGATCGCCGCCTCGAGCCCGGGCCAGTCGGACGGGGCGATCGGCAGGCGCTCGCAAAGTCCGTCGCCAAGAACGCGTTCGACGACCTCCTCGCCTTCGCGCGGGTCCAGCGAGCAATTGGAAAAGACCACGAGGCCGCCGGGCTTGACGACGCTCAACGCATGCCGCAGCAGACGCTCCTGCAGCCGGGCCAGCTTTTCCACGTCCTCCGGCCCTTTCGTCCAGAGCACATCCGGGTGACGCCGGGTGGTGCCGGTAGACGAGCAGGGGGCATCGAGAAGGGCGGCGTCGAAGAGCTCCTCCGGGCGGAAATCCGCCATGTCGGTCTCTTTCGTGCGGGCCTCGAGGCCGAGCCGCTGAAGGTTACTCTTGAGCCGCCGCAACCGACTGGATGACTGGTCAAGCGCCGTCACCGTCGCACCGGCGAGAATGAGCTGGGCCGTCTTGCCGCCCGGCGCCGCGCAGAGATCGACTACCGTTTTGCCCCAAAGGTCGCCGAAGAGGCGCGCCGGAATCGAGGCGGCCGCGTCCTGCACCCACCAGGCACCTTCCGCAAAGCCCGGCAAAGACGGGATTGTGCCGGAGAAATCGCCGAGCCGGACCGAGCCGGTCGGCAGCACCGTGCCGCTGAGACGCACGGCCCACAAAGCCGGGTCGGACTTCACCGTGAGGTCGATCGCCGCGGGAACGAGCTGCGCTTCCGACATGGCTTCCGCCTGGGGGCGGCCATAATGGGCGACGAGCCGGTCATGGAACCAGGCCGGAATGGCCGGCACGGCCTGCACCTTCGCGACGATCGCCTCCTTCTCGCGCGACAGCCGCCTCAGCACCGCATTGACGAGACTGGCGAAGCGGCGATTGCGCGGATCCGACTGCGCCTGCTCGACCGCAAGGTCGACGGCGGAATGATCCGGAATGTCGAGATAGAGGATCTGCGCCGCAGCGACCGTCAGCACATGCTCGAGCGCACGCGCGCCCTCGGGGAGCGGGGTCTGCAGCAGAGAATCGATGGCGGCGCGGATCCGTGGCAAGTGGCGAAGCGCGGAATTGAGAATGGCGCGCACCAGCGCCCGGTCGGCGTCATTGAGCTCGCGATAGGCCGGATTGCCGTGCTCCTGGTCGAGCATGCCGTCGAGCGACGTCTTGCGATCGATCACCGCTGCCAGGATCTTGGCGGCCGCCTGGCGGCTCTTCAGCCCCGGCTTGAAAAGGGCGTCGGCAACGCCCGACCGCTGGCCGGCCTTCTGGGGCGGCTTGCTTCGGCGAGTTCGTTTCGGATGTGAATCGTTTTGTCTGTCTTCGGGCATCAGGACCAGGGGCCTTTCGGCGGTTCGGAACCACCGCGACCCCAGCCGGTTCTCGGGACAGAGCGCGATTTGCGCACCGCATTATCAGGGCGAGCCGGCGGCGTCGAGCCCACCGACATCTCACCTGCCATCCGCTCGAGCGCGGCGACCCGGTTTTCGGTATTCGGATGGGTCGAAAAGAGGTTGTCCATGCGCTCGCCCGAAAGCGGATTGATGATGAACATGTGCGCCGTCGCCGGATTGCGCTCCGCGTCCTGGTTGTGAATGACATGGGCAGCACCGGCGATTTTCCGAAGTGCCGAGGCGAGCCAGAGTGGATTACCGCAGATCTCGGCGCCGCGCCGGTCGGCGGAATATTCGCGCGTGCGGCTGATCGCCATCTGCACCAGCATGGCCGCAAGCGGAGCGACGATCATCGCGATCAGCACGCCGATAAAGCCGAGCGGATTGTTGTTCTCACGGTTGCCGCCGAAGAAGAAGGCGAAATTGCCGAGCATGGAAATCGCACCGGCGAGCGTCGCCGTCAGCGTCATCGTCAAAGTGTCGCGATACTGGATATGCGCGAGCTCATGCGCCATGACCCCGGCCACCTCCTCATAGGAAAGCGACTGCAGCAGGCCAGTGGACGCGGCGACCGCCGCATTCTGAGGGTTGCGGCCTGTGGCGAAGGCGTTCGGCTGCGGGCTGTCGATGACGTAGACACGCGGCATCGGCAGACCGGCATTCTGCGCCAGGTCACGCACGATGCCGTAATATTCCGGCGCACTGCGCTCGTCGACCTCCTGGGCCCGGTACATCCTCAGGACCATCCGGTCGGAATTCCAGTAGGAGAAGAAGTTCATGCCCGCAGCCATGACCAGGGCGATCATCATGCCGCCCCGGCCACCAATGACATAGCCGACGGCCATGAACAGGACGGTCATGAAGGCAAGCAGCATTGCGGTGCGCACAAGATTCATGGATCAGGCTCCAGGCATATCAGGTCGTTTCCGTTCAACCTCCGGGCATCCGGCCCCCGAACTCCTCAAACGTTTCACGTGAATCAGGGTTCCCGCCTCGACGGAAGCGACTTATATGATGGGGACGAAGCCCCCGTTCTTCAATATCTTAAGGCTGATCCGGCTCGCACATGCAGAACGACAACGACAATTCACCCGATCGGCCGAAGCGGCCGCTGTCACCGGCGGCCCTCCGCGCGCTCCAGGAAGCGAAGGAGCGGCGCCGCGCCGAAGAGCAAAGGCACGCGCCCACCGAAATCGGCGGCCGCGGCGGCCTCGATCCGGCCCGTTTCGGCGACTGGGAAATCAAGGGCCGGGCGATCGATTTCTGAGTGCCTTGGCTAGGGAATCATTATCGTTTCGCGGGCGAATCGAAAATGCTTTCCCCGGGATGAGCCGGCGGCGCTGGCCACTCGAGGTTCCGGCGCAACCTGCCCCTCACCCTAGCCCTTTCGCCGCAGGCGGGGAGGACCGAAGCGGCGCGGCATACCCCTTCTCCCCGCATGCGGGGAGAAGGTCGCGGCAGCGGGATGAGGGGCTTTGCTCATCGCCTCGCGCCGCCATCACCCCTAGGCTCACCTCATGCCCGGTTCTGCCGATTGGCGATCAGGTCGTCGACCACCGCCGGATCGGCAAGCGTCGAGGTATCGCCGAGCGAGCCGAAATCGTCCTCGGCGATCTTGCGCAGAATCCGGCGCATGATCTTGCCGGAGCGCGTCTTCGGCAGGCCGGGCGCGAATTGGATCTTGTCCGGCGTGGCGATCGGCCCGATCTCCGCGCGGACATGTTTCACCAGCTCCTGGCGCAGCTCGTCGCTGCCGGTCTCGCCCGCCATCAGCGAGACGTAGCAATAGATGCCCTGGCCCTTGATCGAATGCGGATAGCCGACGACGGCCGCCTCGGAGACGAGGTGGTGCGAGACGAGCGCCGATTCGACTTCCGCCGTGCCGAGACGGTGGCCGGAGACGTTCAGCACGTCGTCAACGCGGCCGGTGATCCAGTAGTAGCCATCCTCGTCGCGACGGCAGCCGTCGCCGGTGAAGTACTTGCCCTTGTAGGTGTAGAAGTATGTCTGGATGAAGCGCTCGTGATCGCCATAGACGGTGCGCATCTGTCCGGGCCAGCTATCGGTGATGCAGAGATTGCCGTCGGCAGGCCCGTCGATCACATTGCCCTCATTGTCGACGATCTGCGGTTTGACGCCGAAGAAAGGCCGTGTCGCCGAGCCGGGCTTGAGATCGGTGGCGCCCGGCAGCGGCGTGATCAGGATGCCGCCGGTCTCCGTCTGCCACCAGGTGTCGACGATCGGCGAACGCTCGTCGCCGACGACGTGGTAGTACCACTCCCAGGCTTCCGGATTAATCGGTTCGCCGACCGTGCCGAGCAGCCGCAACGACGAGCGCGACGAGCGTTTGACGAAATCGTCGCCGGCGCCCATCAGCGAGCGGATCGCCGTCGGCGCCGTATAGAAGATGTTGACCTTGTGCTTGTCGATCACCTCCCAGAAGCGCCCGGCATCCGGGAAGTTCGGCACGCCTTCGAACATCAGCGTCGTCGCGGCGTTGGCGAGCGGCCCGTAGACGATATAGGAATGGCCGGTCACCCAGCCGACATCGGCCGTGCACCAGTAGATATCGCCGTCGTGATAATCGAAGACATATTGGTGCGTCATCGAGGCGTAGACGAGATAGCCGCCGGTGGTGTGCAGCACGCCCTTGGGCTTGCCCGTTGAGCCGGAGGTGTAGAGGATGAACAGCGGGTCCTCGGCGCTCATCTTCTCCGGCGGGCAATGCGGCTCGGCCGTTGCGGTTTCCTGGTGGTACCAGAGGTCGCGGCCCGGCGCCCAGCCCACCTTGCCGCCGGTGCGGCGCACGACCAGCACCTTGCTGACCATGACGTGCTGGCGGGCAGCGATGTCGATCGCCTTGTCGGTGTTTTCCTTGAGCGGCACCGGCTTGCCGCCGCGCAGGCCCTCGTCGCAGGTGATGACGAAGGTCGACTCGCAATCGACGATGCGGCCGGCGAGCGCTTCCGGCGAGAAGCCGCCAAAAACGACCGAGTGGATGGCGCCGATGCGGGTGCAGGCGAGCATCGCAAAGGCCGCTTCCGGGATCATCGGCATATAGATGGTGACCCGGTCGCCCTTCTGGACGCCATGCTTTTTCAGTACGTTGGCAAGCCGGCAAACCCTGTCGTAAAGCTCGTTATAGGTGATCTTCTTGTCGATATAGGGATTGTCGCCTTCCCAGATGATCGCCGTCTTGTCGCCATGCGACTTCAAATGGCGGTCGATGCAATTATAGGAGACATTGGTGAGCCCGTCTTCGAACCACTTGATCGAAACGTCGCCCTCGAATGACGTATTCTTGACCTTGGTATAGGGCTGGAACCAGTCGATCCGCTTGCCATGCTCGCCCCAGAACGTCTCCGGATCGGCAATGCTCTGCTTATACCATTTCAAATAGGTCGCGTTGTCGATGAGCGTGCGGTTCTTGGCCGCTTCTAGGACCGGATGGGTCTTGACGTCCATGTTTTCCTCCCTGCGCATTGCTGCTGGATCATGGTGCTTGGGGCCGGGGCCGCCCAGACCGCCAGCATGATCGTTTTTTGACGTTGGAGCGGGATTGCACCGCTCGCGGCGGCACTCCCACCGCCCGTTCGGACGATTCATAGCAGGTCAAAGCTTGGCCGCAATTAGACAAAAGCACATTCGGAAGTGAAGAATTGCAATTTCGAGACAACAACGATATAGAACGCTCAATTCCCGGAAATCAGTGGTAGACTCCACGGCCCGCGACACCGGCGCGGACGGACGAAAGGACTATATCCATGGCTCAGCAACTGCTTATGCCCAAGGCAACGGCCGTCTGGCTCGTTGATAACACCGCGCTGTCGTTCGACCAGATCGCGCAGTTCTGCAAACTGCACCCGCTCGAAGTCAAAGCGATTGCCGACGGTGAATCGGCGCAGGGCATCAAGGGCCTCGATCCGATTGCCACCGGTCAGCTTTCGCGCGACGAGATCGCCCGCGGCGAGGGAAATCCGAACCATAAGCTCAAGCTTTCCGAACCGAAGGTCCGCGTTCCGGATTCGAAGCGCAAGGGCCCGCGCTATACGCCGGTCTCCAAGCGCCAGGATCGTCCGAACGCCATTCTCTGGCTGGTCCGCAACCATCCGGAGCTGAAGGACGCGCAGATCTCGCGCCTCGTCGGCACGACCAAGTCGACGATCGAACAGATTCGCGAACGCACCCATTGGAACTCGGCCAACCTGACGCCGATGGATCCGGTCACCCTCGGCCTCTGCTCGCAGATCGATCTCGACCTCGAGGTCGAACGCGCCGCCAAGGGCCGCCCGCTGCCGACGGCAGCCGAATTGGGCGCGACGCTCGAAGCGGCACGGGAAACCGAGAAACTCGACTACGGCTACGAACGCGAGGAAGAGAAGGAAATCGATGCCGACGCCGTCTTCGCCAAACTGAAGTCGCTGAAGTCGGACCGCAAGGACGAAGACGAGGACGACAACTACTGATCGCCTCGTCGCCGGTGATGAGATGCAGAACCCGGGTCGCAGGATCCGGGTTTTTTATTGGCTTAATTGCAAGCGTAAGCGCGTAATTTGCTCCTTAATAAGCCGAGCCCGACGGATCATCGAGGTTGTGGCGTTCGGTGCCCTTGAGCGGCGGATTGAAGATGCTGACGAGGATCAGGTCCTTGTCGCTACCGCCACGCAGATAATGCCTGTCATGCTTGTCGAGCACATAGATGTCACCCTGGCGGATGGGAAAGACATTGCCTTCCATGTCCTCGACCTCACCCTCTCCGGCGATGCAGTAGCAGGCTTCGAGATGGTTGCGGTATTGGAGCAGCGATACGGTTTTCGCCCGCACCACCGTGTGGCAGACGGCAAATCCCATCCCATCCCTTTCCGTCAGCAGACGGTGGCTGGTCCCGCTTCCCCACTCGACGAAGTGGTCGGTGGTTTCGACATCTTGCAGGCTGCGCACGAACATGCTGTTCTCCAATGTGTAAGAGCGTTTGACAAATTGGGGAGAACCGGCTCTCGTCGGTCACCTTGAAGTCCTTTATTCCCGGGAATGCCGGTTCGTACAAACGACGATTCCTCATCGGATAGTTGAGGAGAATTTACATATGCTGCCTCCCCTCGGCGCACTTCGCGTCTTCGAAGCCGCCGCCCGACTTGCGAGCTTCTCGCGGGCCGCCGACGAGTTGCATGTCACCCATGCCGCCGTGAGCCATCAGATGCGGCAGTTGGAGGACTGGTTCGGCCGCCCGCTGTTCCTGCGTGAAAAGCGTGGCGTCAGTCTCGCGCCCGACGCCGAAAGGCTCGCGGAAGCCCTGTCGGCCAGCTTCGAACGAATTGCCGCGGAAGCGGAAGCCTTGAAACTCAGGACGAAGTCGGAAATCACCGTCGCCTGCATTCCATCGATCGCGACGCGCTGGCTAATCCCGGCACTCGGCGATTTCCTGGCCGCCCATCCCGACATCACCGTCAAGGTGATCTATGCCACGGCCGCGCAACGCCTGCGCGAAACCGGCTGCGATGTGCTGATTACGCTCGGCGCCGACAAGTCGGATGGAGTCCTCTGTGAACGACTCTTTTCCCGCGTCAACAGGCCCCTCGCCAGTCCGCGCTACTTGGAGCGGAAGGATGGCCTCAACAACGCCGAAGCCATTGCCGGCGCCGACCTTCTACACGACGAGACGACGCGCCATTGGCAAGACTGGTTCGCCAAGGCCGGTTTGCAGTTGGCCGCCCCGAGAGGTCCGGTGTTCCAGGACTTCAATCTGCTCGCGACGGCGGCGATCGCCGGGCACGGCGTGGCGCTCTGTCCGGTGGAGGTGTGCCGACGGGAGATCGCCAACGGCGACCTTGTTGTGCTTTCGGAAATATCCGTTCTCGAAGGGGAGGGCTATTTTCTCATCAGCAAAGCGTCCCGGCAGAAAGCGGTGTCCGCCTTCTGTGCGTGGTTCAAGGACGTCGTCGACCCGAGGTCGGGGTTCTAGAGGGGTCCTCGCATGCTGACCCTCTCCCCGCGAAATCGTCCGGATTGCGCTAAATCCCGATCCCTTTGGCATGCAGCGCTTCAGCGATCTCGTCGAGGATCGCCGGATCGTCGATCGTCGCCGGCATCTTCCAGGGCTGCCGGTCGGCGATCTTCTGGATCGTCGCGCGCAGGATCTTGCCGGACCGGGTCTTTGGTAGCCGTTTGACGCAGATCGCAGTTCGAAAGGCGGCGACCGGGCCGATGCGCTCGCGGACGAGGGCGATCACCTCCTTCTCGATCTCCGCTGTTTCACGGGAAACATTCGCGTTGATCACCAGGAAGCCGGCCGGAACCTGCCCCTTCATCGGATCGGCGATGCCGATCACCGCACATTCGGCAACATCGGGATGGCTGGCGCAGACCTCCTCCATGGCACCTGTCGAAAGCCGGTGACCGGCGACATTGATGATGTCGTCAGTGCGCGCCATGATGAAGACATAGCCCTCCTCGTCGATATAGCCGGCGTCGGCCGTCTTGTAGTAGCCGGGATATTCGGCGAGATAGGCCGCCCGAAAGCGGTCGTCGGCCTTCCAGAGCGTCGGCAGGCACCCGGGCGGGAGCGGCAGCTTGACGACCACATTGCCGAGCGTGCCGGCCCCGACCGGATGGCCGGCATCATCAAGGACCTGCACGTCATAGCCGGGGAGGGGCACGGCGGGCGATCCGTATTTCACCGGCAGCAGGCCGAGGCCGAGCGGATTGCCGGCGACCGGCCAGCCGGTCTCCGTCTGCCACCAGTGGTCTATGACAGGCACGCCGAGCGCCCGCTCGGCCCAGCGGATCGTGTCCGGATCGGCGCGTTCGCCGGCGAGATAGAGCGCCCGGAAACGCGACAGGTCATAGCGCGCCACATGGGAGGCTTCCGGATCCTCCTTGCGGATCGCTCTGAGCGCCGTCGGGGCCGTGAACATGACCGTGACGCCGTGCTCGGCGATGATCCGCCAATAGGTGCCCGGATCGGGCGTGCCGACCGGCTTGCCTTCGAAGAGCACCGAAGTGCTGCCGTTGAGGAGCGGCCCGTACACGATATAGGAGTGGCCGACCACCCAGCCGATATCGGATGCCGCCCAGAACACCTCGCCGGGCTGGACGCCGAAGAAGTTCTCCATCGACCATTTGAGCGCGACCATGTGGCCGCCATTATCGCGCAAGACGCCCTTCGGCTGGCCGGTGGTTCCGGACGTGTAGAGGACGTAAAGCGGATCGGTGGAGGCGACCGCCGCACAGGGCGTCTCCTCGCCGGCCTGCTTTGCCGCGGCAAGGGCGGCGGCGAAATCGATGTCGCGGCCGGGTACCATATCGGCGGAAAGCATGTCGCGCTGAAAGATCAGACAATGGCCGGGCTTGTTGTTGGCGATCTCGATCGCCTGATCGAGCAGCGGCTTGTAGGCGACGGTGCGGCCGGGCTCCAGTCCGCAGCTTGCCGAAACGACGAGCTTGGGCCGGCAATCGTCGATCCGCACGGCAAGCTCGTTGGCAGCGAAACCGCCGAAGACGACCGAGTGCACGGCGCCGATCCTCGCCGCCGCCAGCATGGCGATCGCGGCCTCCGGGATCATCGGCATATAGATGATGATCCGGTCGCCCTTGCCGATGCCCAGCTTGCCATAGACCGCGGCCATCGCCTTCACGTCGGCGAGCAGCGCCGCATAGGAAATCTTCTCGATCCGCCCCGTGACAGGACTGTCATAGATGAAGGCCGTCTGTTCGGCACGACCGGCCTTCACGTGGCGGTCGAGACAGTTGTAGCAGGTGTTGGTTACGCCATCCGGAAACCAATGACCGTAAGTTCCGAGTTCGGCGTCGAAGATGCGGCGGGGCCTTTCGAACCAGTCGATTGCCTCTGCGGCCTCGGACCAGAACCCACTCGGATCGGCTTTCCATGCGGCATACACGTCGGAATAGCGGCTTGCCATTTCCGGTCTCCTCCACTGACCTTCCGGACGGACTGGCCCGGCTCCTCAGTCGAAAGGATAGGCCTGTGGAGGGAAAGATGAAGCCCGACGAAAGAGTAATGGAGCGGAACCGCGGGTTCCAGGCTTCATCTCAAGATCCAAGAAATCAGCGCGCGCCGAAAATCGCCGATCCGACCCGCACGCTGGTGGCGCCGAAGCTGACGGCCGTTTCAAAATCGCCGGACATGCCCATGGACAGCCGGGTCAGACCGCACTTGTCGGCCAGCTTGGCAAGCAAGGCGAAATGCGGACCCGGATTTTCGTCGGCCGGCGGAATGCACATCAGCCCTTCTACCTCGAGGCCGAGTTGCGAACGGCAGAAATCGACGAAGGCAACCGTGTCCTCCGGCGCTATTCCGGCCTTCTGCGGTTCGAGCCCGGTATTGACCTGCACATAAAGCCGGGGTCGGCGGCCCTGTCGCTCCATCTCCGCAGCGACGGCGCGGGCGATCTTCTCGCGGTCGATCGTCTCGATCACGTCGAAGAGGGCGACGGCGTCGGCCGCCTTGTTGGATTGCAGCGGACCGATCAGGTGCAATTCGGTGTCGGGCGTCTCGGCCTTCAGCTCCGGCCATTTGCCTTGTGCTTCCTGGACGCGGTTCTCGCCGAACACCCGCTGCCCGGCGGCAATCACCGGCCGGATAATGTCCGCATCGAAAGTCTTCGAGACGGCGACGAGCATGACGACGCCTTCAGCCCGTTTCGCCGCCTTTTCGCTCACGCGAATCCGGCTCAGGACATCGTCCAGTCGTTCCTCTACGTCCATGCTTGTGCTCCTTGCCATTCGAGGCCCGCCAGCCGGATTATTGAAACTTGCCGTGCTTGCCAAGCCCGGCCAAGCCGAGGGCGGCCAATTCCGCCAAAGTACGGCGCGCAGGGCCTTCAAAACTTGACGGTCAGGCGGTTTCATGATGAAGGTCAGGCCAACTATCACGAGGGCGCTTTGAGCCCCGCAGATTTTCCGGAACATCGACAGAGACATGGCTACCGAACGATATAATCCGCGTGACGCCGAACCGCGCTGGCAGCAGGAATGGGATGCGCGCAAGGTCTTCGAGACGAAGAACGACGATCCGCGTGAAAAATACTACGTGCTCGAGATGTTCCCCTATCCGTCCGGCCGCATCCACATGGGCCATGTGCGCAACTACACGATGGGCGACGTCGTCGCTCGCTACAAGCGCGCCCGCGGCTTCAACGTGCTGCATCCGATGGGCTGGGACGCCTTCGGCATGCCGGCCGAGAACGCCGCCATGGAGCGCGGCGTCCATCCGGCCGGCTGGACTTACCAGAACATCGCCGCGATGAAGGCGCAGCTCAAGGTCATGGGGCTGTCGCTCGACTGGAGCCGCGAATTCGCCACCTGCGATCCGGCCTATTACCAGCGCCAGCAATATCTCTTCCTCGACTTCCTGGAAAAGGGCCTGGTCTACCGCAAGCAGTCGAAGGTCAACTGGGATCCGATCGACAACACCGTGCTCGCCAACGAGCAGGTGATCGACGGTCGCGGCTGGCGCTCCGGCGCGCTCGTCGAGCAGCGCGAGCTGACCCAATGGTTCTTCCGCATCACCGATTTCAGCCAGGACCTGCTCGACTCGCTCGACACGCTGGACCAGTGGCCGGAAAAAGTGCGGCTGATGCAGAAGAACTGGATCGGCCGCTCCGAGGGGCTGTTGCTCCGCTGGGAGCTCGATCCGGTGACCGTTCCCGGCGAGAGCAGCGAATTGACCGTCTACACGACGCGGCCCGACACGCTCTTCGGCGCCTCCTTCCTGGCGATTTCCGCCGACCACCCGCTCGCCAGGGAAGCCGCCGCCAAGGATGCGGCGATCGACGCCTTCTGCGAGGAATGCCGGCGCGCCGGCACCTCGCTCGCGGTCCTGGAAACGACTGAGAAAAAGGGCATCGATACCGGCGTTCGCGCCCGCCACCCGTTCGATTCGAACTGGGAACTGCCCGTCTATGTCGCCAATTTCGTGCTGATGGACTATGGCACGGGCGCTATCTTCGGCTGCCCATCCGGCGACCAGCGCGACCTGGATTTCGCCCGCACCTACGGCCTGCCGGTCGTGCCGGTGGTGATGCCGAAGGACGCCGATGCCGCGACCTTCGCGATCGGCGACGAAGCCTATGTCGGCGACGGCGTGATGATCAATTCGCGCTTCCTGGATGGGCTCTCCACGGAAGAGGCCTTCGAGGCGGTCGCCTCGAAGCTCGAAAATGAGACGCTGAACGGCGCTCCGCGCGCGGAGCGCAAGGTGAATTTCCGCCTGCGCGACTGGGGCATCTCCCGGCAGCGTTATTGGGGCTGCCCCATCCCGGTCATCCATTGCGAGGCTTGCGGCGTCGTTCCGGTGCCGAAGGCGGATCTGCCGGTCACCCTGCCGCCGGATGTCACCTTCGACAAGCCCGGCAACCCGCTCGACCGGCACCCGACCTGGCGGCATGTCGCCTGCCCTGAATGCGGCAAGGATGCCCGCCGGGAAACCGACACGATGGACACTTTCGTCGATTCCTCCTGGTACTTCACGCGCTTCACCGCGCCCTGGGAAGACACGCCGACCGATCCGAAGGTCGCCAATCACTGGCTGCCGGTCGATCAGTATATCGGCGGCATCGAGCACGCCATCCTGCACCTGCTCTATTCGCGCTTCTTCACCCGGGCGATGAAGGCGACCGGCCATGTGGCGCTGGACGAACCGTTCAAGGGGCTGTTCACGCAAGGGATGGTCGTGCACGAGACCTATAGCCGCGGCGAAGGCGCGCAGCGCGAGTGGGTCACGCCGGCCGAAATCCGCATCGAGGAAATCGACGGCCGCCGCCGCGCGCTCTTGATCGAGACCGGCGAAGAGATCGCCATCGGCTCGATCGAGAAGATGTCGAAATCCAAGAAGAACGTCGTCGATCCGGACGACATCATCGGCTCCTACGGCGCCGACACGGCACGCTTCTTCGTGCTCTCCGATTCGCCGCCGGACCGCGACGTGATCTGGTCCGAGGCGGGCGTCGAAGGCGCTCACCGCTTTGTGCAGCGCGTCTGGCGGCTGGTCGGAGAGGCTGCGGAAAGCCTGCGCGGCGTAAGTGCTTCGCCGGCTAAAGAAGGGCAAGGGGTCACCATTTCGCAGGCCGCCCATCGTACCCTCCGCTCCGTCGAAGCCGACTACGACAAGCTTGCCTTCAACAAGGCGGTGGCCCGCATCTACGAACTCGTCAATGTTCTCGCTGCACCGCTGACCCAGGTCGCGTCCGGCAAGGCCGACGAGTCTGTCACCGCTGCGGTCAAGGATGCAACGACGATCCTGATCGACCTGATCGCGCCGATGATGCCGCATCTGGCGGAAGAGTGCTGGCGCGAGATTGGCGGCGAGGGGCTGATCGCCGAACGCCCATGGCCGGCCTTCGACCCGGCGCTCGTCGTCGAGAACGAAATCACCCTGCCGGTGCAGATCAACGGCAAGAAACGCGCCGATTTGACAATCGCGCGCGACGCAGATCAGAGTACGATCGAAAGCGCCGTCCTCGCACTTGACGCCGTCCAGGCGGCGCTAAACGGTGGCAAACCGAAAAAAATCATCGTCGTGCCGCAAAGGATCGTCAATGTCGTTGTCTGAGAAAGCTGGCCTTCGTTCCCGCTACCTTGGCGTGCTTGCCGGCACCTTACTGCTGGCGGCGCTGGCCGGCTGCCAGGTGCGTCCGCTCTATTCCGACGGCCCGACCGGCGCCACTTCCGCGGCGCTTGCCTCGATCGAGATCGCGGAAGCCGACGACCGCGTCGAGCAGGAAGTGCGTAATGCATTGATCTTCCTGGCCGCCGGCGGCCAAGGCGAGCCCGTCAACCCGCAATTCCATCTCGCCCTCAATGTTTCGCACCGCACGATGGGTGTGCTTTACGACGATGCCGAGGATCGCGCAGCCGCGGGCCGCATTGTCGTCAAGGCGGACTACAATCTGACACGGACGGCGACCGGCGAGACCGTGAAGGCCGGCTATCGCTCGGCCGTCGCGCTCGCCGATTTCCCGGAACAGGAATTCGCCAAGGTCCGGGCCGTGCGCGACGCCGAAAGCCGCGCTGCAAAGGAGCTGGCGGAACTCATCAGGGCCGATATCGCCGCCGCCCTCGGCCGCTGAAGACCGGTGGTCGGATGAGCGAGGTCAAGTCGCACGAATTCGACAGTTTCTTGAACAGAGGCGCGTCGAACTACCGCCTTTTCCTGCTCTACGGTCCCGATCGCGGCCTTGTTTCTGAGCGCGCCACGCAGCTTGCCGGCCGCTCCGGCGTTGCTCTCGACGATCCGTTTGCCCTCGTCAAGCTCGACGCTTCGGAGCTACAGCAGGGCGCCGGCCGGGTTCTGGACGAGGTCAACGCCATCGGTCTGTTCGGCGGCGAGAAACTCGTCTGGATCCGCGGCGCCTCGGGCGAGAAGGCGGTCGTCGAGGCCCTGCAAGTCCTCGCCGACAGCCCCTCCGTTGGCAGCACGCTCATCATCGAGGCCGGCGATCTCAAGAAGGGGGCGGCGCTCAGGAAGATCGGCGAATCCTCGCGAGCCATCGCCTCGGTCGCCTGCTACAGCGATGATGCTCGCAGCCTGCATGCCCTGATCGACAAGGAACTCGCCGAGGCGGGTTTGCGCATAAGCCCGGCGGCGCGCGAGCATCTTGTTGACGCGCTCGGCGGCGACCGTATCGCCTCGCGCAACGAGCTGCGCAAGCTCGCGCTCTACTGCCTCGGCAAGGATATGGTCGACGAGGAGGATGTCCTCGCCATCATCGGCGATGCCAGCGCCATTTCTGTCGACGACGCGGTGGATGCGGTGCTCCAAGGTGACGTCGATGCGCTGCTGCACGCCATGAAAAAGATCACCACGTCGAAAACGCCGCCCTTCCTCGTGCTGCAGGCCTGCCTCCGGCAGTTTCAGCAACTGGACGTGATGCGCGCCGAAATGGACGCGAACGGGCAACAGGCGAGCCAAGTGGTCGCAAGCCTCGGCCGCGGCCTGCATTTCCGGCGCAAGCCGATCGTCGAGGCGGCGCTGAAACATTGGACCACGCCGGCGATTCGGCGGGAACTCGGCCGGCTTCAGGCGACCATTTACCAGAGCCGTGCCCGCCAGAGCCTTGAAGAAAGCCTTGTGCTGCAAAACCTGCTGGCAATTGCTATTCAATCGGCACGGCGTTGAAGCCGCCGACCGGGATGGTGGGCGCGGCTCTCTATGAACTGAGGGCTACTCTTCAATAAAGCGCAACGCAGTTGCCGTCGCGTCAAGGCAGAGTCGTGCCCGCCCGCTCAGACAAAGAATGGTCCGGCGTAGGAATGCTCTTGCAGGACGGCCGCTCTCCGGCGAGGAGCGCCGTCTTCAGCGCCGCTCCAGTAACCGGCAGATTTCTTCGAGCTGATCGAGCGTCTTGTAGGCGATCCTGAGGTGGCCGCCGGAGGCCTTGTGGCTGACGGTAACTTCCAATCCCAGGCTGTCCGACAAGGTACGCTCGAGCGCCAGCGTATCGGCGTCTTTTTCCTCGCGATGCCGCCCCTTGGCGAAATTGGGGTCGTTCTGCGCCTTGATGTCGTTTTGGGCGAGGCGCTCCGCTTCGCGCACCGAGAGCCCCTTGGCAACGATCGAACGCGCCAGCGCCACCGGATCGGAGGTCGGCACCAGGGCGCGGGCGTGCCCCGCCGAGAGGCTGCCATCGGAAAGCATGTCGCGCACCGGCTCCGGCAATTTGAGCAGCCGCAGGCTGTTGGCGACGTGGCTGCGGCTCTTGCCGATGATATCGCCGAGATCGTTCTGTGTGTAGCCGTGCTCAGCGATCAGCTGCTCGTAACCAAGCGCCTCTTCCAGCGGATTGAGATCGGAGCGCTGGACGTTCTCGACGATGGCGATTTCCAGCGCCGTCCGATCGTCGACGTCGCGAACGATCACCGGAATCTCGGTGAAACCGGCAAGCTGAGCAGCGCGCCAGCGGCGCTCGCCGGCGATGATCTCGTAGCGCTCATGACCGACTGTGCGGACGACGACCGGTTGAACGATGCCATGCTGGCGGATCGAGCTCGCCAGATCCTGCAGTTCCGCCTCGTCGAATTGGCGGCGCGGATTGCGCGGGTTGCGGGAGACGAACTCGATCGGTACGCGCCGGTCGGGATTAACCGGGGTCGTCGGCGCCGTTCCGCTCTGCAACGGCTGATCCATCTCGCCGATCAAGGCGGCCAAGCCGCGGCCGAGGCGTCTCTTGGAGCTGTCGTCGTTCATACTACACCCGATAATTACGAATCCGAAACAATCACGCAGCCTTGCGCTGCCGCTCACGCTGGATGACTTCCGAGGCCAACTGCAGATAGGCTTGGCTCCCGGCGCATTTGAGATCATAAAGAATCGCCGGCTTGCCGTAAGATGGCGCCTCCGAAACGCGGACGTTCCGGGGAATCAAAGTGTGATAGACCTTTTCGCCAAGATGCGTTCTGACGTCGCTGACGACCTGCTGGGCGAGGTTGTTCCGAGAGTCGAACATTGTCAGCACGATGCCCTGAATATCCAGGCTCGGATTGACGGTACGGCGAACCTGGTCGACCGTCTCTAGAAGCTGGCTCAAACCCTCAAGCGCGAAGAACTCGCATTGAAGCGGCACAAGCACCGAATGCGCCGCCGCCATGGCATTCATCGTTAGGAGGTTGAAGGAGGGCGGACAATCCACCAGAACGTATGAATAGTTGAGTGCCTCAGGCGCCGCAAGCGCCTTGCGCAGTCGGAACACCCGATCGGACTCCCGCGAAATCTCCATTTCTACGCCGAGAAGATCCATGGTCGACGGGACAATGGCGAGATTCGGCACGGCCGTCCCCTGAGCGATCTCCCCGATCGAATGGCTCCCCATCATCAACTCGTAGGAGGACAAATGCCTGTCGCGCCGCTGGATGCCCAGTCCGGTGCTGGCGTTTCCCTGCGGATCGAGATCGACGATCAAGACTCTTTCGCCGATAGCCGCCAGTGCGGTCGCGAGGTTGATTGCGGTGGTCGTCTTGCCGACGCCGCCCTTCTGATTGGCAATGGTGATAATCCGATTCTTTGGGCCAAACATGCTTCGCTCGCCTATCACTTCGTCCGACGTGAAAGATTTGCAACCTCGAGCACCACCGAATCCGGCTCGACGACACTTGCATGTTTTACCAGATCGAATTGAAAGCGGCTAATCGCTTTATCAACTTCCGTTTGATAATCCCGGCCTTTGTGAAAGAAAGCGACAGCTTTGGCGTCCTCTTGAAGCATCCACGGTGCGCAATAGTCCAGCAGTTGGGTCAAATCGGCAAGCGCACGTGCGGAAATTGCGTCGCAGCGGGGAATGAGGGAGGGGGCTTGCTCGATCCTAATCGGATGAACCGAACCTCGCGCGCCCGTTTCGTTGAGAGCGACGCGCAGAAAGGCCGCTTTCTTGTTGTTGCTTTCGACGAGATGGACCCAGCCTTCGGGGAATTCCGACAGGCAAATGGCGGTGATCACACCCGGGAAGCCGCCGCCACTGCCAAGATCCACCCACGTCTTGGGCGAAGGAGACAGCTGAAAGACCTGCAGACTGTCGAGGACATGGCGCTGCCAAAGATCCTCAATCGTAGACGGAGCCACGAGGTTAATCGACTTCGCCCACTTCTGAAAAAGCCCGGCGAAATGCTCCAGTTTTTCGAGCGTTTCACGTGAAACACGCAACGCTTTCATGCGCTCGGCAGGACTCGCGTTCATTGTGCCGCACGCCCCGCAGCCAACACGCAGCGCTCCTGCCGCCGCAGCCAGGACAGCAGCAACGACACGGCCGCGGGCGTCATGCCATCGACCTTCATCGCCTGCGCCAAATTGCGCGGCCGCTGCTGCGCCAGCTTCTGCTTCAGCTCGTTGGAGAGCCCCGGCAAGTGGCTATAGTCAAAGTCCTCCGGAATCGATGCACTCTCTTCTCGCCGAATTCCGGCGATGTCTGCCGCCTGGCGCTCCATATAGACGGCGTAAGCGGCATCGATCTCCAGCGCTTCGGTGACGCGCCGATCAATGTCTTCCAGCTGCGGCCACAGGAGTTTCAGCCCGTCGATCGTCTGATCGGGATAGGAAAGGACGTCAAAGGCCGAGCGCCGCTGGCCGTCCTGATTGAGATTGAGGCCGAACCGCTTTCCCTCGGTCGGCGTCACCGACAGCGATTGCAGGAGTGCGCGGCCGTTCTCATAGGCGTGCCTCCAGGACTCGAACCGGGCTCGCCGCGCGTGCCCGACGCAACCGAGTCCGATGCCGACGGGCGTCAGGCGCATGTCGGCATTGTCGGCCCTGAGCGACAGTCTATACTCGGCCCGAGAGGTGAACATCCGATAGGGCTCGGTGATTCCGCGCGACGTCAGATCATCGATCATCACGCCGATATAAGAGTCTGTCCGACTGAAGACGACGGGTTCTCGGCCCATTGCCGCCAACGCAGCGTTGACGCCAGCGACAAGGCCCTGCGCCCCGGCTTCTTCATAGCCGGTCGTGCCATTGATCTGACCCGCCAGGAAGAGACCGGGCATTTTGCGGACCGCCAGCGACAACCTGAGCTCGCGCGGATCCACATGATCATACTCGATGGCGTAGCCGGGCTGAAGGATTGCCACATCCTCAAGACCGGGTATCGTCCGGATGAAGGCGTCCTGAACATCCTCCGGCAAGGAGGTCGAGATACCATTGGGATAGACGGTGTCATCGTCCAGGCCTTCGGGTTCGAGGAAGATCTGGTGACCGTCCCGTTCGCCGAAGCGGACGATCTTATCTTCGATCGACGGGCAGTAGCGCGGGCCGACCCCCTCGATCTGGCCGGAATACATGGCCGAGCGGTGAATGTTTTCGGCAATGATCTTGTGCGTCGCATCGGTCGTGCGAGTGACGCCGCAATCGATCTGGTGATTGACGATCGCGTCGGTCATGAAGGAGAAGGGCACCGGCTGCTCGTCCGGGCCCTGCCGGCCGATGCGGTCCCAGTCGATCGTCCGGCCATCCAGCCGCGCCGGCGTGCCCGTCTTCAACCGTCCGAGCTTCAGGCCAAAGCGGGAGAGCGTTTCCGACAGGCCAAGCGATGGCTCTTCGCCAACACGCCCCGCCGGAATCTTGCGATCACCAATATGAATGAGGCCCTTCAGGAACGTACCGGTGGTCAGCACCACCGAGGCAGCCCGAAAACCTCTTCCATCCTTCATGATCACGCCGGTAACGGCGTCACCTTCGGTCAGGAGATCAAAAGCGTCACCTTCAATAACGGTGAGATTGCCAATCGCGCTAATCTCCCGCTGCATCGCCTCGCGATAGAGCCGGCGATCCGCCTGAGTGCGCGGGCCCCTGACCGCGGGCCCCTTGCGCCGGTTGAGCAGCCGGAACTGGATGCCGGCCGCATCGGCGACGCGCCCCATCAGCCCGTCGAGGGCGTCGATCTCCCGAACCAGGTGCCCCTTGCCGAGGCCGCCGATCGCCGGGTTACAGGACATCACCCCGATCGTCTCGATTTTATGGGTGACCAGAGCCGTCCGGGCGCCAAGCCGCGCCGCCGCCGAAGCGGCTTCACAGCCGGCATGACCGCCGCCAATCACGATGACATCATAGCTCGTCATAGACACTCCCGTGCGATCGGGTTTTGATTGTTAATTCGCCGCATCTGTCAAGGAGGTTTCACGTGAAACGAGATTGAACTCGCTGCGCCCCCGCCTCACTTGCCGATACAGAACTCCGAGAATATCACGTCGAGCAGGTTCTCGACATCGACGCGACCGGTGACCCTTCCGAGCGCGTCGCCGGCGACGCGCAATTGCTCCGCCTGCAGATCGAGGCCCGTGGTGGCCAAGGCGCGCGCCAGCGCGACACTTGCCTGCTTTAGGCAGTCCACATGACGCTTTCTTGACGGAATGGCAAGTGACGTGCGCCCGGCGAGATCCGGCAGGTGCTCTGTGACCCTATCCAGCAAATCGCCGATGCCGTCGCCGGTCTTCGTCGACAGTAACACATCCGCCTGTCCCGCCTGCCAACTCGCCGCGTTTCGGTCGATCTTGGTAGCGACCCGGATAATCGGAACATCGGCAGCAATCGCCTCGTTCCAAACAAAACCATCCGGTTTTTCCGATAGCAACAGGAGCAAATCGGCGTGTCCGATAACTTCCCGTGCCCGGCGGATGCCCTCGCGCTCGACGACCTCGTCCGTCTCTCTGAGCCCGGCCGTATCGAATAGCTTAACTGAGAATCCGGCTAAGGAAAGATCGACCGAGATGACGTCGCGGGTCGTGCCGGCGATTTCCGTTACGATGGCAATGTCCCGTTTCGCCAGCGCGTTGAGCAGGCTGGACTTGCCGGCATTCGGCTCGCCGGCAATGACGATCTTCAGCCCGTCGCGAATGATCTCGGCCAGGCCGGCCTGTCCTATATGGGCGTCGATCTCCGTCTGAAGCTTCTCGACATCCCTCCAGATCGTGACGCTGACGGAGCCCGGGACATCCTCTTCATCGGCAAAGTCGAGTTCCGCCTCGATCATCGCGCGCGCATGGGTCAGGCGTCGCGCCCAGCCCTGGTAGAGAGCCGATTGACCGCCACTCGCCTGTTCGATCGCCAGGCGACGCTGCATTTCGGTTTCGGCCGAGATCAGGTCGGCCAGTCCCTCGACCTCGACGAGGTCCAGCTTGCCGTTCTGAAAAGCGCGCCGCGAGAATTCGCCGGCGTCGGCGTGCCGCAATCCATCGAGCTCGGCAAGCGCCTCGAGGACGGCATGCACGACGGCACGCCCGCCATGCAACTGCAGTTCGCAGCAATCTTCGCCGGTAAATGAGGCCGGTCCGGGAAAATAGATCACCAGGCCGGTATCGAGCATCTCACCGTTTCGAGTCCGAATCGTTCGCAGCGAAGCTGTGCGCGGTTTCGGCAGGGCGCCGCAAAGCTGCGCGATCGTACCGGCCGTCGCCGGTCCGCTGATACGGATGACGGCAACCCCGGCGGGCAGGGCGCCGCTGGAGAGCGCGTAAATGGTATCCGTGAGCTGCATCGGTTTGTTCAATCCAGTGAGCGCACAGGTCGAAACCGCGCGCCGCCTCGGCGTCATCTATCTGTGTAGAGGTTGTCGAGCCGCCTCTGGGCGAGCTCTATCTCCCGACGCTGGAACAGATTGCGGCTGTCGGCATAGGGGTTGCGCAGACTTATGCATGTCTGCGCGCCGGAATGCAAGCATGGTGGGGTGCTGCGGCGTCCCCGCGGAAGCGGCCGCACTGTTTCACGTGAATCACCGCCGTGTCACGGAAGCCGAAGGTGGTCACTCGTTGCTCACACGAGTCCAGCTGAAGATTGGATAGAAAAAGGCGGGATCCGCAAATCCCGCCTCATGAAAAAGAGTCGTCGCAGAGTCGATCAGGTGTTCATCGAATCGAAGAAGTCGCCGTTGGTCTTCGTCTGCTTGAGCTTGTCAATCAGGAATTCGATCGCGTCGGTCGTGCCCATCGGCGCCAGGATACGGCGCAGCACGAAGATCTTCTGCAGGTCCTGACGCGGCACCAGCAGGTCTTCCTTGCGCGTGCCGGACTTCAGGATATCCATGGCCGGGAAGATGCGCTTGTCGGCGACCTTGCGGTCGAGCACGATTTCCGAGTTGCCGGTGCCCTTGAATTCTTCGAAGATGACTTCGTCCATACGGCTGCCGGTGTCGATCAGTGCCGTTGCGATGATCGTCAGCGAGCCGCCTTCCTCGATGTTGCGCGCCGCGCCGAAGAAGCGCTTCGGCCGCTGCAGTGCGTTGGCGTCGACACCGCCGGTCAGCACCTTGCCGGATGACGGAACGACGGTGTTGTAGGCACGTCCGAGGCGCGTGATCGAATCGAGCAGAATGACCACATCGCGGCCGTGCTCAACGAGGCGCTTGGCCTTTTCGATAACCATCTCGGCCACCTGCACGTGCCGCGTCGCCGGTTCGTCGAAGGTCGAGGAGACGACTTCGCCCTTCACCGAACGCTGCATGTCGGTCACTTCTTCGGGCCGCTCGTCGATTAAGAGGACGATCAGATAGCATTCCGGGTGGTTGGCGGTGATCGAGTGGGCGATGTTCTGCAGGAGAACCGTCTTACCGGTACGCGGCGGGGCGACGATCAGGCCGCGCTGACCCTTGCCGAGCGGCGCTACCAGGTCAATAACCCGGGCGGACAGGTCCTTGGAGGTCGGAACTTCGAGTTCCATCTTGAAGCGCTCATTCGGATAGAGCGGCGTCAGGTTGTCGAAGTGGACCTTATGGCGGATCTTCTCCGGGTCGTCGAAATTGATCGTATTGACCTTGAGCAGCGCGAAGTAGCGCTCGCCTTCCTTTGGTCCGCGGATCGGTCCCTCGACCGTGTCGCCCGTCTTCAACGAGAAGCGGCGGATCTGCGACGGCGAAATGTAGATGTCATCCGGACCGGGCAGGTAATTTGCATTTGCCGACCGAAGAAAGCCGAAGCCGTCCTGAAGGACCTCGACAACACCTTCACCGATGATTTCTATCTCTTGCGTGGCCAAATTTTTGAGGATGGCGAACATCAGCTCTTGCTTACGCATAGTGCTGGCGTTCTCGACCTCGAGCTCTTCGGCAAAGGCGAGGAGATCCGTCGGCGTCTTGTTCTTGAGGTCTTGAAGCTTCATTTCAGCCATGAAGAGTCCATGTCTTGTAGGGGGAATGGGAGAGGCGTGATTTTCGTAAGGGAGCTGCGAGGGGGAAGGGGGCAGGCTCTAAACTTCGTCACAGGCCTTGGGGATGAAGGAGATGCGCGAAAATAGCGATTCACGTGGAACGCCGCAAGGGGGCGCAGCAATTTAGCGGCAACTATTGCAGCTGCGAATCGTTTGAATTCAAAATGGTTTCACGACGGCAAGGATAACGATGACGATCATCAACAGGGTCGGCGCCTCGTTCATCAGCCTCCAGTAGCGCGCGCTCCTTCGATTCGCGTCCCGCTGAAAGTCGGAGACCGCCCGGCTGAAATGCACATGCACCAGCGTCAACAGAAAAACGCAGAAGAGCTTCGCGTGAAGCCAGCCGCCGGTAAACCCGTAGATGCTCCAGGCGAGATAAAGGCCGAGCAGCCAGGCGATCATCATCGCCGGGTTCATGATGACCTTCAGAAGCCGTCGCTCCATCGTCTTGAAGGTCTCGGATTGCGCCGAACCGGGCAACGCGTCGGTGTGATAGATGAAGAGCCGCGGCATGTAGAGCAGCGCCGCCATCCAGGAGATCACTGCGATGATGTGAAACGTCTTGATCCAGAGATAGAGGTCGTCCGGCTGCCCTATGAACAGCGCTACCAGTAGCGCGACGAAGATGGAAAGGGCCGCGATCGCGCGCAATTGCGCCCGCCTTCCGGGCGCTCTATCGGTTTGCCGCTCGATCATCGCTTGATCCCACGAACGCGCGCCACCAGGGCCGAGACGTTCTCGGGGTCCGCCTCCGGCGTGATGCCGTGGCCGAGATTGAAGATCAACGGCCCGTTGCCGAGCGCATCGAGAATGCGGTCGATGCCGTTTTCCATGGCCGATCCGCCGGCAACGACCCGCATCGGATCGAGATTGCCCTGGACCGGTCCGTCCTTCTGCAATTCCGCGGCGAAGGACAGCGGCACCGTCCAGTCGAGGCCGATCGCATCGGCCCCCGTCAAGCGGCGATATTCCCTGAGCAGCAGTCCAGCACCCTTTGCGAAGGCAATGATCTTCGCGGAAGGCCGGCGGGCCCGCACCGATGATATCATTCGCCGCACCGGCTCCACGGCAAAGCGGGCGAACTCGTCCTCCCCAAGCACGCCCGCCCAGGAATCGAAGATCTGCACCGCATCGGCGCCGGCATCGATCTGCTCGACGAGATAGTCGGCCGAGATATCGGCAAGGAGTGCCAGAAGCTGCTCGAATGCCTCCGGATGGCGATAGGCGAAAAGGCGCGCCGGCGCCTGGTCGGGCGTGCCGCGGCCGGCGATCATATAGGTCGCAACCGTCCACGGGGCTCCGCAGAAGCCGAGCAGCGTCGTCTCCGCCGGCAATTCCCGCCGAAGCCGCGACACCGTTTCAAAGACGGGAGCGAGATGGTCCGAAACGCCATCGGCCTTTAGCCTCGCTATGCCGTCGGCGTCGATCGGATCCATCCGCGGCCCATGGCCCTCTTCGAAACGGACGTTTCGGTGCAGCGCGTCGGGAATGACGAGAATGTCGGAGAAGAGGATCGCAGCGTCGAAGGCATAGCGGCGGATCGGTTGCAGCGTCACCTCGACGGCCAAATCCGGCGTGTAACAGAGATCGAGGAAGCTCCCGGCCTTCACGCGTGTCGCCCGGTATTCGGGCAGGTAGCGGCCGGCCTGGCGCATCAGCCATACGGGCGGAGGCGTAAGGCATTTGCCGTTCAACACCTCAAGGACTTTGCGACGTGTCTCGGCCACTCGCCATTTCCCAATCTAAAATCAAACCTATTTGAAATTGTTTCTATTTCTTAGAGTCGGTGGCTATCAAGGATTAAAATCAATCCTCAGCTCATCCAACTGGCACGGATCTCGATGCGGATCATTGGAGAAAGTTCGGCTGGATTGCCAATGGATCGGGAAAAGTTGGGAAAAGACAGGAAAGTCAGCATCTTGCCCAGGCGCTCGGATTTGCGATTCCTGTGGACAAGGAGTCGATCCGCGTGACAATTTGTCGTCGCCTTGAGTCTTGTCCACAACTGCGCCCGGGCGTTTTTCGTCCGGGCTTCGGATGTGAATAACGCGACCCTTTTCCACGGGCCTAAGCGGCGGCCGCGATTTTGGCCGCCGGTGTCCCGGCTTATCAACAGCCTCCGGAGAATTGCGTGGAGAACCGAAAAAATTATTTCCACCTGCATCTCGTCTCCGATTCGACGGGCGAGACGCTGATAGCCGCCGGCCGCGCCGCAGCCGCGCAATTCCAGTCCTCGCACGCGCTTGAACATGTCTATCCGCTGATCCGCAACAGGAAGCAGTTGATGCAGGTCCTAGATGCGATCGACGGCGCACCGGGCATCGTGCTTTATACGATCGTCGATCGGGAGCTAGCCGGCATGATCGACCAGCGCTGCCGCGAGATTGGCGTTCCCTGCGTCTCCGTCCTCGACCCGATTATCGAGCTGTTTCAATCCTATCTCGGTTCGCCGTCGCGGCGCCGCTCGGGCGCACAGCACGTCATGGATGCGGACTATTTCGCGCGGATCGAAGCGCTGAACTTCACCATGGATCACGACGACGGGCAGATGCCGGCCGATTTCAACGAGGCGGATGTCGTGCTCGTTGGCGTGAGCCGGACCTCCAAGACGCCGACGAGCATCTATCTCGCCAATCGCGGCATCAAGACCGCCAACATTCCGATCGTCCCCGGCGTGCCCTTGCCGGAGGGCCTGGTCAAGGCGACGAAGCCGCTGGTGGTAGGGCTGATCGCCAGCGCCGACCGGCTCTCCCAGGTCCGCCAGCATCGCCTGCTCGGTACGACCCAGAGCTTTCACGGCGAGGACTATACGGATCGGGCGGCGATCTCCGAGGAGTTGAAATATGCGCGCACGCTCTGCGCCCGCAACAACTGGCCGCTGATCGACGTGACGCGCCGTTCGATCGAGGAAACCGCCGCGGCGATCGTTGCCCTTCGTCCCCGGCTCAGATAGAGCGGATCGCAGGAACCGGCCGGGTGCACAGCATCCGTTCGGTTCCGGTTCATGCGGAATCGATCATGATGGTCCCATGCGACCGTTCCACCGACCATCGTGATCTCGGACTGCGGATTGAGAAGATGACATCCTCGCTCGTGCTCGCCTCTGCCAGCCCCTTTCGGCGGGCGCTCTTGGAAAACGCCGGGCTGGCATTTACGGCCCGCGCGGCCCAGGTGGACGAGCGTGCCCTCGAACGACCGCTGGAAGAGGCGGGTGTGTCCCCTTCCGACGTGGCGCTTACACTTGCGGAAGCCAAGGCGAAGGATGTGTCGCGGCAGTTCGAAGGCGCGCTGGTGATCGGCAGCGACCAGACGATGTCGCTTGGCAGTCGCGTCTATCACAAGCCGAAGGATATGGCGGATGCCGCCGAGCATCTCCTGTCGCTCTCCGGCAGGACGCACAGCCTGAACAGCGCCGTCGTGCTCGTCCGTGACGGTGACGTGCTCTGGCGGCATGTGTCGACGGCGCATATGACGGTCAGGCCGTTGGAACGCGCCTTTGTCGAAAGGCATCTGACAAGGGTCGGCGAGAAGGCGCTTTCGAGCGTCGGCGCCTATCAGCTCGAAGGTGAGGGGATCCAGCTTTTCGAGAAGATCGACGGCGATTATTTCACGATCCTCGGCCTGCCGATGCTGCCGCTCCTTGGGAAACTCCGCGAACTGGGATCGATCGATGCGTGATTCACGTGAAACATTTGTTAACCACGCCTTCGTCACCGGCTATCCGATCAAGCATTCGCGCTCGCCGCTGATCCACGGCTATTGGCTGAAGCAGTTCGGTATTGCCGGAAGCTACCGGGCCCACGAGGTGACCCCGGCGGCCTTCCCGGACTTCATGCGCCAGCTACGGGAGGGCAGCGCCGGCTTCTGCGGCGGCAATGTCACCATCCCCCACAAGGAGATGGCATTCGAGCTCTCCGACCGGCCTGATGAGCTCAGCGAGGAGCTCGGCGCGGCCAATACGCTCTGGCTCGAGGACGGAAAAATCTGCGCAACGAATACGGACGGGCGGGGCTTCGTCGCCAATCTCGACGAGCGGGCAAGCGGCTGGGATCGTATCTCCACGGCCGTCATCCTCGGCGCCGGCGGCGCCAGCCGCGCCGTAATCCAGGCGGTCCGCGATCGCGGCGTCAAGACGATCCATGTGGTGAACCGGACGACCGCCAGGGCGCAGGAACTGGCCGACCGGTTTGGCGATGCCGTTGAGGCTCATCCGCTCGCGGCGCTTTCCGAGGTCATGACCGGTGCCGGCCTGTTCGTGAATACGACGTCGCTCGGCATGGACGGTGAGGCGGCGCCCGAGATCGATTTTTCCCCCTTGGCAGCCGGCGCGGTGGTCACCGACATCGTCTATGTCCCGCTGAAGACGCCGCTGCTTCGCCAGGCCGAAGAGCAGGGTTTTCGGATCGTCGACGGCCTTGGCATGCTCCTGCACCAGGCCGTACCGGGTTTCGAGAAATGGTTTGGCCGGAGACCCAAAGTCGATGAAACGCTTCGCCAGATCATCATCGAAGATATGGACGTTCACGCATGATCATCGTCGGGCTCACCGGCTCCATCGGCATGGGAAAAACGACGGCGGCTCAGATGTTCCGGGAGCTCGGCGTCCCGGTGAACGATGCGGATGAGGTGGTTCACGATCTCTATCGCGGGGAAGCGGTGGCGCTGGTCGAAGCGGCCTTTCCGGGCGTTGCCAAGGACGGCATCATCGATCGGGCGGAACTTTCCCGGCAGCTGCTGGCGGAACCGGAGCGCCTCGGCGAATTGGAGCGGATCGTCCACCCGCTTGTCCGGGCGAGGGAAGAGGCGTTCGTTGCAAGGCACAGGGCGGCAGGGCCGGCTTTCGTGCTTCTCGATATTCCGCTGCTTTTCGAGACCAGGGCCGAGAAGCGCGTGGACCGGGTTGTCGTCGTCAGCTGCGATGCGGAGACCCAGAGAGAGCGTGTCATGAAGCGCCCGGGCATGACCGCCGAGAAATTCGCGATGATTCTCGCGCGGCAAGTGCCCGACAGTGAAAAGCGCGCCCGGGCGGATTACGTCATCGACACGAGCGACAGTTTCGACGTTACCCGGGAGCAGGTCCGCGCCATTGTCGATCGTTTGACCTTGGACAGCCTCTGACCCGCGGCCATCAGCAGGCTTCAACTGGACATGCAACGTCATTAGAATCACTGCAGCACGAACGGCCCAACTGATTCGCAAAGCGCCCGTCCTAGGAAAATTCATGCGTGAGATCATTTTCGATACGGAAACGACCGGTCTCGACAGCCGCGAGGACCGGGTGATCGAGATCGGCGGCGTCGAGCTCGAGAACCAGTTTCCGACCGGGCGGACGCTCCATCTCTATATCAATCCGGGCGACCGCAAGGTGCATCCCGACGCGCTCGCGGTGCACGGCATCACCGATGATTTCCTGAAGGACAAGCCTTCCTTCGCCGACGTGGTCGAGCAGATCGTCGACTTCTTCGGGGAAGCGCGTTGGGTCGCCCACAATGCGACCTTCGATATCGGCTTCATCAATGCCGAGTTCGATCGTTTGGGGCTGCCGCCGATCGCCATTGATCGGGTGACCGACACGCTGGCCATGGCACGGCGCAAGCACCCGATGGGTCCGAATTCGCTCGATGCGCTGTGCCGCCGCTACGGCATCGACAACTCGCATCGCGCCAAGCACGGTGCCCTTCTCGACTCCGAACTGCTGGCCGAAGTCTATATCGAGATGATCGGCGGTCGCCAGGCGGCGCTGGGGCTGGTGACGAGCGAAATCAGCGGTCTTGCCGTACAGGCGGACGATGGGCCGATCATCGTCATGCAAAGGGAGCGGATGCTGATGCCGCGTCTGACGGAAACCGAAATCGCCGCCCATGCGGCGCTCGTCTCGAAGATCGGTGCGAAGGCGATCTGGGTAAAGTACAACGGCTGAAAGCAGCCTCAAAAACAAAAAACCCGGCCTTCAGAGCCGGGTTTTTTGTTGCTATGCGAGAGTGCGTCAGTTGGTAGTGTTGCTGTTGGCGACCTGGGCGCGGACCTTTTCCTCCGCCATACGCTGGGCGAACATCTGTGCGAAATCGATCGGGTCGATCATCAGCGGCGGGAAGCCGCCGTTGCGGGTCGCGTCGGAGACGATCTGGCGGGCAAAGGGGAAGAGCAGGCGCGGGCACTCGATGAAGAGCAGCGGCAGCATGTGCTCCTGCGGGAAGCCCGAGACGCGGAAGACGCCGCCATAGGCGAGCTCGACGTTGAACAGCACCTTGTCGCCATCCTGGGCCTGGGCATTCAGCGAGAGAACGACGTCGAAATCATTCTCCGCGAGCGGATTGGCGTTGACGTTGACATTGATGTTGATCGACGGCGCGCGCTCGCGGGCCTGGAGCGAACGCGGCGCGCCGGGGTTCTCAAAGGAGAGGTCCTTGACGTACTGGGCCAGAATGTTGAGCGACGGGCTCTGCTGGGCCTCGCCATTGCCGTTGGATGCGGTATCAGTCGTCATAAGAGTTTCCTCGGACTTCGAATTGGTGAGGCCATCTAGCACTTCGGTCCTGGGCTTACAACCCTCGAAGCCGGGACCGGTTCCCCGGACTGAAAGGCGTTGCGGCCCCCTTCGTCGACCGGATTCACTATCACCCTGATCTACCCGGAAATCCGGTTGCTGGGTGGCGAGGGACCGTTTTCGTCGTCGTTCCTCCTGGAGAACTCGTCAGTGTCGAGGTCGATGATCGTCGGGCCGCGCGGCCGGTCGCTGCCGCGGCCGCCGGAGTAGAAGCCGCTTCCGGTCGTCAGGATCGTCAGCCGCGTCTGCAGGAAGGCGGAGATGGCGCGTCTCACCGGCGGCAGGAAGACAATGAGGCCGGCGATGTCGGTGATGAAGCCCGGAACGATCAGCAGGATTGCTGCCACGAGTATGAGCGCGCCGCCGAGAAGTTCGGGACCGGGATCCTTTCCGGCTCGGGCCGCTTCCTGCACGCGCCGCAAGGTGCCGAGACCCTGAATGCGTAAGAGCAGGACGCCGGCAACCCCGCTCACTAGGACGAGCAGCAGCGTCATCGCCAGGCCGAGTTCCCGGCCGACGACGACAAAGCCGGCAATCTCTGCGATCGGCAGGCCGAGAATGACGAGAGGAACGATCAGCGAACGCATCGATCGTGCTCGCAAGAAGATGAGTGCAATTGACCGGTCTCCGGTTTATGGGTGCGACATCGCCATTTGAATGGTTTATCCTTGCGGACTATATGGAACACCAAGAGAAATTCTAACAGCGGTTCCGGGTAGAAATGGGCTCTTTCGACTTCATCACGTTTTTTTTCCTGATCGCAGCTGTGGTCATCTTCTTGCAATTGCGCAGCGTCCTTGGCCGCAGGACAGGAAATGAACGACCGCCTTTCGACCCCTATTCGCCGCGCGAGGCACCGGGTCCGGAGGCAAGGGACAATGGCAAGGTGGTGCAGCTCCCCCGCCGCGAGAGCACGGCGGAGGACGAGTCCCGCTACGCCGCCATCGACGGCTTTTCCAAGCCCGGCACGCCGTTGAATGCGCAACTGCGGGCGCTCAGCGATGCAGACCCCAGCTTCCAACCCGGCGAATTCCTCAACGGCGCGAAGATGGCCTACGAGATGATCGTCATGGCCTTCGCCGACGGCGACCGCAAGACACTGAAAGGCCTACTGTCCCGCGAGGTCTATGAAGGCTTCGAAGCGGCGATCGCCGATCGCGAGGCCAAGGGCGAGGTGGTCAAGTCGACCTTCGTCGGCATCGAAAAGGCCGAGATCGTCCATGCGGAGCTCAAGGACACTGAAGAGAACGTCACGGTTCGCATCATCAGCCAACTCATCTCCGCCACCTATGACAAACAGGGCAAGCTGATCGACGGCGACGCCGATTCGGTTGCCGAAGTGAATGACCTCTGGACCTTTGCGCGCGACATCCGCTCGCGCGACCCGAACTGGAAGCTGATCGCCACCGAATCGGAAAATTGACCGCAAGGGGCGATAATGGCTTTTGATCTCGAACCGGTATCCTTTTCGGAATTGCCGGGGTGGCAGCAGGATGACCCGACTCCCGTCATCGAAGCGCTTCGCCGCTGCCATCATCATGTGACGGCGATCAAACCGTACAGGACAGGTTCTCTCGGAGTAACCGTCGCCGACCTACTGCCCGCCTGCGAGGCGGCCAATGCCGGTTTTTCGGGAGCTGCCGCGGCGCGCGCTTTCTTCGAGGACCGCTTCGTGCCGTTCCATATCCGTCCCGACGACGGAGGGAAAGGCTTCGTCACTGCCTTCTACGAACCGGAAGTCGAGGTTCGCGCCACCGCCGACGAGGAGTTCCGCTTTCCCTTCTACCGGCGGCCCGCCGACCTCATCGATCTCGATGAGGCGAACCGGCCCCAGGGCATGGATCCCTATTTTGCCTTTGGCCGGCTGAGCGACGGCACGATCGAGGAATATCCCGACCGCCGGGCGATCGATCAGGGGTTTCTCGCCGGCCGCGGCCTTGAGATCGCCTTTGCCCGCTCGAAGGTCGACGTCTTCTTCATCCATGTCCAGGGCGCCGCCCGGCTCGTCTATCCAGACGGATCGCGCCGCCGCGTCACCTATGCGGGGAAGACCGGGCACCGTTTTTCCGCCATCGGCAAGCTGCTGATCGAGCGCGGCGAAATCGACCCGGCGACCGTCTCGATGGCGAGCATCCGTGCATGGCTCGCGGCCCATCCGGAGAAGGTCGACGAGGTCCTTTGGCACAATCGTTCCTTCATCTTTTTCCGCGAAGCCCCCGTCGAAGACGAAAGCCTCGGACCGGTCGCCGCCGCCAAGGTGCCGCTCGAGCCGGGCCGGTCGCTCGCGGTGGACCGCCTCATCCATACCTTCGGAGTTCCCTTCTACATTGCCAGCGAAACCCTCACCCATCTTGACGGCGGCCGTCCGTTCGCACGGCTGATGTTGGCGCTCGATACCGGCTCGGCGATTGTCGGACCGGCGCGCGGCGACATCTTCACGGGCTCCGGCGAGGCGGCCGGCGAGCTAGCCGGCTCGGTGCGCGCCGCCGCTGATTTCTTCATCCTCGTGCCCCGCGCGGCCGCCGCCAGATATTGCCATGGCTAGGGAGAAGAAGCTGTCGCCGGAGGATCGCATCCTGTGGGGCAAGGTCGCGCGCTCGACCAAGCCGATGCCGGGGCGGCTGCAGGACCTCGAGGACCTGCTCGACGAGATCGAGCAGCGGCCGGCGCCGTCCGCTCCGCCGCCGCCCGACACCGGCTTGTCCGGGTCGGCGAAGCCGGAGCAGGGATTTACCTTAAGCGGCAAGGCCGAGCACCGCCACCATCCGATCGAGAGACCGGTGAAGCGGAAGCTGGCGAAGGGGCGGCTGGCGCTCGAGGCGCGTATCGACCTGCACGGAATGATCCAGAGCGAGGCGCATGGTTTCCTGCTGCAGTTTCTCCTGAAGGCGCACGAGCGCGGCCTGCGCCATGTCCTTGTCATCACCGGCAAGGGGACGTCGTTCGGCAGTGACGGAGCCTTGAAGCGTGCGGTGCCGCTCTGGTTTGCCCTTCCCGAGTTTCGTCCGCTGATCTCGTCCTACGAGCCGGCGGCGCGGAATCATGGCGGCGAGGGAGCCCTCTATGTCCGCCTGGCGCGTGCCAGGGGGCGTGCGCCATGACGCCCTTCGGCGAGGCCATGCGCGACCTGCGCCGCCGCAAGGGTGTCTCGCAAAAGGAGATGGCGGCGGCGATCGGCGTTTCGCCGGCCTATCTCTCGGCCCTCGAACACGGCAAGCGAGGCGCACCGAGCTTCGATTTCCTGCAGCGCGTCGCCGGCTACTTCAATGTGATCTGGGATGAGGCGGACGAGCTCTTCGGCATCGCCCGGCTCTCCGACCCGAAGGTCGTGCTCGACACTTCGGGCCTGCCGCCCGGCCACACCGCCTTTGCCAACCGTCTGAGCGAGCGGATCCGCGGCCTTTCGGGCGAAGCGATCGAGGCGATGGAAGATATTTTGGAAAAAGCCACATTTCCTGATAATGACAGGGGATGAAGCCTTGCCCCGGCCGCGCTCGCGATGCCCGGGATTTGGAACCGTGGACAAATTTCCTATAGTCCGCGAGGCATCCGCGCTGTGATTCGCAACGAATCGCTGCGTCCGAAAACTGGAAAGACCTGAAGCCGAATGACTGATATCTCTGAGACCGAAGCCGGCGCGATCGCCGAATATGGTGCCGATTCCATCAAGGTGCTGAAGGGCCTCGACGCCGTGCGCAAGCGGCCGGGCATGTATATCGGCGATACCGATGATGGTTCCGGTCTGCACCACATGGTCTATGAGGTCGTCGACAACGCGATCGACGAGGCGCTGGCCGGCCACGCCGACATCGTCACCGTTACGCTCAACCCGGACGGCTCCTGCACCGTGACGGACAACGGCCGCGGCATTCCGACCGACATCCATCGGGAGGAGGGCGTCTCGGCGGCCGAGGTCATCATGACCCAGCTCCATGCCGGCGGCAAATTCGACCAGAACTCCTACAAGGTTTCGGGCGGTCTGCACGGCGTCGGCGTTTCGGTCGTCAATGCGCTCTCGGTGTCGCTGAAGCTGAAGATCCGCCGTAGCGGCAAGATCCACGAGATGAGCTTCACCCACGGCGTTGCCGATGGGCCGCTGACGATTACCGGCGACGCCGGCAGCGAAACCGGCACCGAAGTCACCTTCCTGCCGAGCGAGCAGACCTTCTCGAAGACCGAATTCGACTTTGCGACGCTCGAACATCGTTTGCGGGAGCTCGCCTTCCTGAATTCCGGCGTCCGCATTGTCTTGACCGACAAGCGCCACTCGGACATCCGCCGCGACGAGATGATGTATGACGGCGGGCTCGAGGCCTTCGTCGCCTATCTCGACCGGGCGAAGAAGCCGCTCGTGCACAAGCCGGTTTCGATCCGCGGCGAGAAGGACGGCATCACCGTCGAAGTGGCGATGTGGTGGAACGACAGCTACCACGAGAACGTGCTCTGCTTCACCAACAATATCCCCCAGCGCGACGGCGGCACGCATATGGCCGGCTTCCGCGGCGCCCTCACCCGGCAGATCACCTCCTATGCCGATACCTCCGGCATCACCAAGAAGGAAAAGGTGTCGCTGACCGGCGACGATTGCCGCGAGGGCCTGACGGCGGTCCTGTCGGTCAAGGTGCCGGATCCGAAGTTTTCCTCGCAGACCAAGGACAAGCTGGTATCGTCCGAAGTGCGGCCGGTGGTCGAAAGCCTCGTCAACGAGGCGCTCAGCGTCTGGCTCGAGGAAAATCCGTCCGAGGCGAAAATCCTTGTCGGCAAGGTCGTCGAAGCGGCGGCCGCCCGCGAGGCGGCCCGCAAGGCCCGCGAGCTGACGCGTCGTAAGGGCGCGCTCGACATCTCGTCGCTGCCGGGCAAGCTCGCCGATTGCTCCGAGCGCGATCCGGCCAAGTCGGAAGTGTTCCTGGTGGAGGGCGATTCGGCAGGCGGTTCGGCCAAGCAGGGCCGCTCGCGCGAGAATCAGGCCATCCTGCCGCTCCGCGGCAAGATCCTGAATGTCGAGCGGGCGCGTTTCGACAAGATGCTGTCGAGCCAGGAAATCGGCACGCTGATCACCGCACTCGGGACCTCGATCGGCAAGGACGAGTTCAATGCTGACAAGCTGCGCTATCACAAGATCATCATCATGACGGATGCCGACGTCGACGGCGCCCATATCCGTACGCTGCTGCTCACCTTCTTCTTCCGGCAGATGCCGGAGCTGATCGAGCGCGGCCACCTCTATATCGCCCAGCCGCCGCTCTACAAGGTGACCCGCGGAAAGTCCGCCCAGTACCTGAAGGACGAAAAGGCGCTTGAGGATTATCTGATCACGACGGGCCTCGATGAGGCGTCGCTGACGCTCGGCTCCGGTGAAGTGAGGGCCGGTCAGGATCTCCGCGAGGTGATCAACGACGCCTTGCGCCTGCGCTCGCTGATGGACGGACTGCATTCGCGCTACAACCGGGCGATCGTCGAGCAGGCTGCGATTGCCGGCGCGCTGAATACCGAGCTCAACAGCCATCAGGACGACTACCAGAAGGTCGCCGTCGAAGTGGCGCGCCGTCTCGACGTCATTGCCGAGGAGACCGAACGCGGCTGGACCGGGTCGGTGACGGCCGAAGGCGGCCTGAAGCTCGAGCGGATGGTGCGCGGCGTCAAGGAAGTGGCCGTGCTCGACATGGCGCTGATCGGCTCCTCCGATGCCCGCCATATCGACCAGCTGACGGCGAAGCTCAAGGAAGTCTATGCCGAGCCGCCGGTGCTGCGCCGCCGCGACGGCACGCAGGAGATCAGCGGGCCGCGGGCTCTCCTGGACGCGATTTTCGCAGCCGGCCGCAAGGGCCTGACGATGCAGCGCTACAAGGGCCTCGGCGAAATGAACGCCGAGCAATTGTGGGAAACGACGCTCGACCCGAACGTCCGCTCGCTGCTGCAGGTCAAGGTTTCCGACGCGACAGATGCGGATGGGTTGTTCTCGCGTCTGATGGGCGACGAGGTGGAGCCGCGCCGCGACTTCATCCAAGAAAATGCCTTGAGCGTCGCCAACCTCGACATCTGATCAGGAAAGACTCGGCGGTGCTGTAATGAAAGCGTGGGGCTCACTCGGCTCCACGCTTTTTCATTTGCGCTGCGGGGCGGAAGGCTTTGCGCCTCAATCGCCCCTGAACTGACCTTCGAAGACAAACTCGTTGATTGGTTTGCGCTGGCTCGGCTTTTCCCGCTCCCTGAGATCGTCCGGAAGCGTGGCCGGATCCGCGAGCCTGCCGATCGCGACGGCCGCCTCGACCCGATAGTGCTCCGGCACGCCGACGACGCGCATTGCCTTGTCGCGGTCGATTCCGGCCATGGCATGGGCATGCCATCCGGCAAGCTGGGTCTGGAGCGCGAAGGCAAACCAGGCGGCGCCGGTGTCGAAGGCATGCGTATAAGCCGGCCTGATTTCACCGCTCGAGGTCTGCCTGTGGGTTTTCGAAAGAATGATGACGAGTGCAGAGGCATTCTTCGCCCAGCGCTGATTTCCCTCGTCCAGCGTCTCCAGCAGGGAGGCGAAATAGTCGGTGCCGCGGCGGGCATAGACGAAGCGCCACGGCTGGATATTGCTGGCGGAGGGCGCCCAGCGCGCCGCTTCGAAGAGCGCCAGCAATTCCTTTTCGATGATTTCCTCGCCGGTGAAGGCACGCGGCGACCAGCGCTCGAGGAAGATGGAGTGTATCGGATGATCGGCTGTTCTGTGGTTGAGTTCCGTCACGGGAGGATCCTTCTCTATGAATCCCTTGGGAAGCCCTTCAACTTTGATGTTGCGCTTGCGAAGAGCCGGATTCGCCGCGACGCTACAGAACATGAGGGCGCATTGAAACGTGCTTCGCAAAAAATCATCAAAGCCGGCTCGCTGGCGCGCGCGAGCTTTCCGGGAGCGGAACGAAGCCAGGTGGGCGGCGTTTTCCGAGAAAGCCGCTCTCGTCGAGCTGAACAGCAAAAGGCGATTGCCGAAACCAAAAAAAGTTGTATAAGTTCTGTAACTTTTTCTGAGGGAAGGACCAGCCATGAACTTGAAGGACCCGTCGCTGTTTCGCCAGGCCGCGCTCGTCGGCGAGAACTGGATCGAAGCCGACCCGCAGAACGCCATCGATGTCAACAATCCGGCGACGGGCGAGATCATCGGCCGCGTCCCGAAGCTCGGCGCGGTCGAGACCAGGGCCGCGATCGAAACCGCCGCTCGGGTCCAGAAGGAATGGGCGGCAAGGACCGCCAAGGAGCGCGCCGGAATCTTGCGCCGCTGGTTCGAACTGATGATCGAGAACAAGGACGATCTCGGCCAGATCCTGACCATCGAACAGGGCAAGCCGCTCGCCGAGGCGACCGGCGAGATCGTCTATGGGGCGAGCTTCATCGAGTGGTTCGCCGAGGAAGGGCGGCGTGTCTATGGCGATCTCGTCCCCGGCCACCAGAAGGACAAGCGCATCCTGGTGATGAAGCAGCCGATCGGCGTCGTCGCGGCGATCACCCCGTGGAACTTCCCGAATGCGATGATCACCCGCAAGGCCGGCCCCGCCTTTGCCGCCGGCTGCGCCATGGTGTTGAAGCCGGCCGCGCAGACGCCGTTTTCGGCGATCGCCATCGCCGTGCTTGCCGAGCGGGCCGGCATGCCGAAGGGCCTCTTCTCCGTGATCACCGGTTCTGCCCGCGAAATCGGCGCCGAGATGACCTCGAACCCGACAGTGCGCAAGCTGACCTTCACCGGCTCCACCGAAGTCGGCGCCGAGCTCTATCGCCAGAGCGCCGCAACGATCAAGAAGCTCGGCCTCGAGCTCGGCGGCAACGCGCCCTTCATCGTCTTCGATGATGCCGACCTCGACGCCGCGGTCGAAGGCGCTTTGATCGCTAAGTTCCGCAACAACGGCCAGACCTGCGTCTGCGCCAACCGCCTCTATGTCCAGGACGGTGTCTACGAAGCCTTTTCGGAAAAACTCGCTGCCGCCGTCGCCAAGCTGAAGACCGGCAACGGTATGGAGGAAGGCATCATCCTTGGCCCGCTGATCGACAAGGCGGCAATCGACAAGGTCGAGGAGCATGTCGCCGACGCGGTTTCGAAGGGCGCTCGTGTCATCCAGGGCGGCCAGCGCCATGCGCTTGGCGGCACCTTCTACGAGGCAACGGTGCTCGCCGACGTCACCCAGGCAATGGCGGTGGCGCGCGAGGAGACCTTCGGTCCGGTAGCGCCGCTGTTCCGCTTCAAGGACGAGGCCGATGTCATCCACCAGGCGAACGACACCGAATTCGGTCTTGCCTCCTATTTCTATGCGAAGGACCTGGCCCGCGTTTTCCGGGTCGCCGAAGCCCTAGAATACGGCATGGTCGGCGTCAATACCGGGCTGATCTCCACGGCGGAGGCGCCTTTCGGCGGCGTCAAGCTCTCCGGCCTCGGTCGCGAGGGTTCGAAGTACGGCATCGAGGAATTCATGGAAATCAAATATGTCTGCCTGGGAGGCATTGCCTAAATCAGACGAGGCACTGAGATGCACAGAACCGGCCGGAAAATTCTGGCCGGTTTTCTCTTTTATCGGTAAGACGTTGGTCTTCGTCAGAGGAGGTGGCATGAAAGAGGCCGCGCCCGCTGAGAGAACGGATCACTGAGATGCAATCGATGATCGAGGGACAGTCACGC
>NZ_LNQC01000037.1 GCF_001651855.1 Sinorhizobium americanum
TCTTGTCCTCATCGATCTCCATGAACCGACGTTACCACGCGCGGCACCCAAAATCCCGCGGCACTGCTCGGATGGATACGGCACGTCTCGCTATCACCGCGGCCGAATAGCAACAGATCACGTGCCCCAACGGAAAACTCGTCGTACTGCTGCTGGTCGCCGTGGAAACCTCCGCCGCGACGAACCCCAGCGCATGTGTATGGCTCGTGCCGCTAACGGAGTTCGTCGTCGAATTTGTAATGTCCGACGGCGTCCCGAGCGTCAGCGTGCGGCTTGCGGAAATCGCGCCGCCGCCGGTCAGGCCGCTGCCGGCGATCATCTGTATCGCGTTGCTTGCAGGCGTGTAGCCATAAAGCGCGTTGACATCGCCAGCAGCGAGGTTGCCGGAATGCCAGACCGTGTTATGCGCTGCAACGGAGCTGTCGTAGAATTTCAGCGCATCGGTGCTGTTCACATTCGAAAGGTACAGATAATCGCCGGTCACGTCGTTCGCAACGCGAAGACCGTCGCCATTCGCCGTGCCGTCGCGATGCTGAAAATAGCCCTGGCGCGCGGTCGCCTTCCAGAATCCGACATACGGGTCGCCCGTCGCCGAGCCCACGAGTTTGACCGCTTCGCCATCCGTGGTTACGGCAATCTGTATGAAGTCGACATAGGCGCCATCGAGTCGAGCTGAGGGTACCGTGCCCGCCGTGAGATTCGATGCGTTATTGGCACCGAGCGTTGCCCGCGCCGCGGCAGCGTCCGCATCGTCGAGCACGGTCTGCGCAAAAGCTGATACGCCCAACGTCGTAAGGGCGGCTCCGGCAGTCGCATCGTCCAGAAGTGTGCGCGCAAACGGCGTCAAAGCGGTCGTCGCATAGGCCTCCGCCGCGGTGGTGTAGATCATTTTGTCCGCGCCCGTTACAAGCCCGGCAATCGAGGCGAGCGCTGCGCTCGCAGCCTGCGCGCCGAGAGCTGCACGGGCGGCGCTGGCGCTTGTGGCGCCCGTGCCGCCGGCGGTGATCGGCCGCGCGGCATTGGCGTCGGCCGTCAGATCGTCGATCAGCGCATTATAGGGCACACTCTGGATCGTGGTGTTCGGCACCCCCTTGGTGCCGGCCGGTGGGGAATAGACTCCGCCTGTTCTTGGCAAGATAGCCTCCATGAAGAAGGCCTCCCGACGGGAGGCCGCGAACGATTGGAACTTTGATCTGGCGCACTGGCCGCTGGCCATCTCCGCGCTTTGAACTACGGAGAGTTGAAATTTCGCGTCGGGCCGGATGCGCGTCTTGCCGCGGGTCCGTTTTACCCCGCCCTCTTCCCCGCCGCGAAAAGCCGGCCGTAATCCACCCGGCGCATGCCGTCCGGGCCGCGGCTCACCGCGTCGGGGCGGGTCTTTTCCACCTCCTGCGCCATCACGCCGGTATGCTTCGGCCCGGAGGCGGGTTCGCCCTTGTAGTGGAACTCATAGAGGTTGTGGCCCTTGAGCCTGCCGACCTTCTCGATGTTCTTCTTGGCGCGGCGGTCGGACTTCGGAAGAAAGCCCAGCAGGGAGTCGAGCAAGTTGCCGCCCGCCTGCTGCCGGGCGTTATAGGCAGCCACCTGGTTCTGGTAGTTCTGCTGCACCAGCCCGGCATAGTCGACCGGCTGGATCGACTGCCCCTGCGTCGGCACGAAGTTCGGGCTCGTCACCTGTGCGCCTGAAAGCAGCGCCGAGATCTCGTTGATCGGCTGGTTGCGCTGCGCATATTGCTCGTTGAGATAGTTCGCGCGCGCGGTGTTCTGGGCAGTGATCTGCGCCTGCTGGGCATTGAAGTTCTGATCCTGGAGCGCATTGTTGGCCGCCGTAGCCGATTGGCCGTTCTGGTACATCTGCTGGTTTGCGTTGTTGCCGAAATCGGCATTCTGCAATGCCTGTCCGTAGGCCTGCGCCTGGGCTGCGTTCTCGAAGCTTGCCTTTTGGCTGGCGAGGTTGGCGAGCCGCGTCTGCTCCTGGCCGGCGTTGAGCACGGCGGCGATGCGGGCGTCGTTCGACGTCCGGTTCGCCTCGTCGATCGCCCGGTCATAGGCCTTCGACCCCGGCTGCAGGCCCTGATTGGCAAGCCGCGTCTCCAGCGCCGCGCGGTCGCGCTCGAGCTGTGGATTGAGCCGGGCCATCAGCGCGTTCTCGTATTTCGAAGTATCGAAATCCGTCTCGTAGTTGCGCGTGATGTCGCCGGAATTGCCGATGGAGGTCTGGAGCTTGGGCCCAGCAGCAAACTGCTGGTATTGCGGCAAGCTCAGTTTCGAAGGGTCACCGGCGGCCGGAGCTTTCGATATGTCCATCGGCTTGCCGAGCAGATCGTTCAACCGGCTCGATTGCGATGTGGCGAGCGTCGCTAAGTTGAGGCTCGCCACATCGTTCTGATCCTTGATCTTCTGCTGCATCTCCGAAAGCTTCTGCGTCGCCGTTGCCACGGGCAGATCATAGACGTTGCCGCTCAGCGGATCGGTCCATTTCTGCGTTGTGTAGCTGTAGCTGAGGCTGCCGTCCGGCGTCACCTGGTTGACATTGCCCATATATCCGTTGGCAACGGCAGTGCCGATATTGGTGGCGGTCTGTGCCGCCGCCGTCACCTTCGGATCCGGAGGAGTGGGAGCTTTTGATTTTCCGATAGCACACCTACCTTCGATTGACGGGATGTGCCCGCCAGTCGTTGTCTGTCAGAGTGAAGATGATTTCCGCCTCCTCACGTCCGCGAAGGCGGGGGATGCGGTAGCTCGTGAACCCGAAGCGGTTGGCGATCGAGACCATGCCGCGGTTCTCCTCCGAGACGCGCAGCACCGCCATCTGGCAGCCGATCTCGTCGAATGGATAGCCGAACATGGCATTCAGCACCGGCCGCGTCAGCCAGCGTTTGCTGATGGCCGCGGCCGAAAGCTCGATAACGCCCGCTTCGGGCGAATAGTTGTGATAGACGACGCCGGCGACGAGCCTGCCCTCCTCGGTCACGCCGAGCGTCGTAAAGTCGGAAAAGCCCCTCTCGCAGCCGTCGATCTGGTCGGCAACAAAAGCGGCGATCGCCTGATTCGTTGCAGGGTCGCCCGCCCCGCCCCAGATGATGTTCAAGCGCTCGCCTCCCCCGCTGCCACTTGCAGCGTCGCGAGGTCCACTTCGATGTCGAGTGTCACCGCGCCGCCTGAGGTGATCACGCAACCGACGGCCAGCATGTCGCCGCTCGCCCGCACATTCTGGCGAAAATCGTAGCGCAGCGCCTCCGACACGCCGTCCCAGCGCGCCACATCCCAGAGGCCGACATCCCATTCCGGCGAACCCGCATCCCCCTCCGTCACCCGGGCGAAGGGCGGCACCCTCCGGTCGAAGTCGGCGCGGGCGAAGAGCTGCACCTTTGGCTTCGTCTTGGCGCGGAAATACATATGCGCCATCGTCGCCGCCGTCCGCTGACCGAACTGTCCGACCGGCGCGAACTGCGAGAGATAGGTGGCCGCGAAGGTCAGCCCGTCGTCGGTGCCGCCGGTGTCGCCCTGCCAGCAATAGCCCTCGCGCGAGCCGAAGAAGAGCCCGCCCTGCAGCGTCTCGAAGCAGTTGGCCCGCCAGTTGCTGATCGTCGCCCAGCGCCCGCTGAGCACATTCAGGACAAAGGTCTTGTCGCTGACGACGCTGTTGTCGGGAAAGGCGACGAAGACCAGGTTCTGTTCGGCCCATGGTTTCAGTGTCCAGCCGGAGCCGGTGGCGTTTGCCGCCTGCCGCCAGTCGTCCTCGATCGGTCGCGAGACCGAGACCTGGGTCAGTGCCTGCCGGTCTCGCTGAAACACCTGCGAGATCGGCGTCAGCCCATCCGAGGTCGCGACCAGCACGTCGCCGCCGACGCGGATCCAGGCATTCTTCCCGAGCGGCTTGCCGATCTGATAGACACCCTTCAACGCGAAATCGCTGGCACTCGAAGGATCGGTGCCGGCATAGACGGCGATCTCCCCCTCCGTCGAAACGAAGACGCAGAGATCGGAGAGACCGTCGCCGCTTTCGAGCGACCAGGAAAAGCCGGTGATGAGCGACCCGCCTTTCTTCATCACCCCGCCGAGCGGGAACACCGCGGCCGCGCCGCCCAGGGCGTTCACGGGCAGATAATAGGCATCGAGTGTCGCATTCTTCAGGAAAAATTCGCGGTTCTTGAACAGCCAGCCGTAGTTGAGCTGCGCCATGGTCGTGCTGTCGGAAAAGGTGATCGTCGGCGTCATCGTCCATGCGCTACCGTCAAAGATGCGTCGCGTGTCGGCGCCGTTCAGGCAGACGAGAAAGGAACCGCCGGCGGTGGTGTGTTGGAACGCGCACCATTCGCCGCCGTTGAGCCCGCTGACTGCTGCCGCCGCCGTCGCCGGTGGGGCCGCCGGCGCGGTCATGTTGTAGATCGCGCCTGCCGTCGCCATGAACAGCTTTTCGTTGCTGCCGAACTTGTATTTGAAGGCGCTGCGGATGCCGCCGCCATCCGCAGCAAGCCCGACTTTTCGTGAGCCGCCGCGGATTCTGCAGCCGGCAAGCGTTGGCAGGAAGTTCGTTAGCACGGTCGCCGAGCCGGGTGTTTGCGAGGCCATGTCGGCGGTCGTCACCAGCCCCTCCTTCGGAGCCGGGAAGGTGACCGATCGCGAGGTCTGCGGCCGGCCGATGCTCGCCTGCCCGCGGTTGGTCTGCGGGAGGCGGCCAGGGCGAAGTGTCATCATGAGACCCCCCTGTCCGCATTGATCTCCTGCAGGAGATCCGCCTCGAATTCGGCGAGATTGTCTTCGTACGGCAGACCCTTTTGCCGCTTCCAGCGCCAGATCAGGCCCTTCTTCAGCAGCCGCTCGGGAAAGAGCGTCGTGTCGTCGTCGGCGCGGAACGCGTCGCGCTCCTCGTAAGGATCGCCGAGCACCCAATTTTTCGAGACGTATTCGATCGTCGCACCGGCGGCGAAAGCGGCCGGCGAAAAAAGCATCTCCCTGCCGCGGAGGTGGCAGTAGGGCTCTGCCGAGGCGATGCCGACGATCACCGCCCATTGCGCGCCGTTGGCGATAGGTCGGAAGAAGTGGCCGTCAGCCGCCCGCACCGCCCCGCCGGGCGCCAGCCGCTGATAGTCGGAAGGCAGGAGCTCCGGCGAAGCGGAGACGGCATGCGTCGTCAGCATCCTCTTCCAGTCGGCGCGCCGCGCAATCTCCGCGCCCGCCTCCTCGGCCAGCGCCACCATCGTCTGCGCATTCGGATCGTTCGTGCCGTAAACGCTGTCGAAGCGGTCGAGCGAAACGATGTCCGCGACCTCGTTGATCACGGTCACAAGCGTCATGGCGTCAGCCCCCCAATGACGATTGCAGCATTACCGAAGCGCAGCCGCTCGTCGGCAAGCCCGAGCCCGGCTATCGCCTGTCGCTTCAGCGCCTCGGCCGCACCCGCCTTGGCTGCGTCCCGCTCCCAGATGGCTATCTCCTCGACGAGCGCGTAGAGATAGACGTCGGGCGCCCTTTCGATCAGCCAGTTGCCTGGCGCTCCGGCCGTCAGCGGCGGGATTTTCGCGTAATAGGTCAGGTGGATGTTCTCGCCGCGCTTCGGCCGCACCTGGATGGCGCTGCCGACGATCGCGTAGCCGATCGGAGCACCTTCGGAGGTCACGTGATTGCTGAGTTCCTGCAGCGGCAGCGCCCGAAGCGCCCGGCCGCTGGCGGCAAGCACCTGCCGCGCCTCCAGGAAATCCGCCGGCAAGCTGCCTTCGCCTTCCGTCAGCGGCACCGCCACCGTCTCCTCCATGTCGGCAACGCGCATCACGCGGTTGAGCTTGAGTTCGGCAAGCGCGAGAAAGCGTGGAAAAAGATGCGCGACGTCGTCCCGGCCGGAGCAGTCGCCTGCATCGGCGAGGAGCGACGCATAATCGAATAGGGTCATAGATGTCCCTCGAAGCTGCGCCAGGCGCGGTTGTCGCCGTCGTTCAGCCACCGCTTCACATAGCGGTCGTCGCCTTCGGAATGCGCCCTGATCAGGCTTTTGGAATGCGCCAGGTTGAGCGGGACCGAGGCGACCTTGGTCCAGTCGCCGAAGGCGTTGCCGGCAGTTGCATGGCGGGTGAAGGCGTTCTGGCGGACGAGGTTTTCGACCGGATAGTCCGTCCGCCAATGGGTCCTGTTGCCGTCCTCCATCACCCAGACGGAGCGGCCGGTCTGAAAATCATAGTCGTAGAGCTTCCAGTCGCCGTCGCGCACAATCATCCTTCGTCACCTGGAAGAGGATCGTTGCGTTCGGCTTTGCCCTGTGCAATCAAGATCTTGGCCGCCTTGACCGGCAAATCGAGTACGGTGCCGGCTGGAATCCGTTCCTCGTCAATCGCCCAGATATCATAGAGAAGTTTAACGGGTACCGTGGTGGTCTTTGTGTCTGCCATTCATCTCTCCCGAAAACAGGGACCGACGCGCAGTCGGTGCGCTTGAGCCGAAACTTGGAACCCGGGCTAGCTGGCGGAGCTCAGTCCGAAGAGGTCGGCGGCAACGCCAAGGCCCCTCTCGTTGTGTACCTTCAGCGTGCCCTCGCCGATGATGACGCCCTTGTCGGCATCGCCGGTTTTGGCAACGTCGCGGTCCTCCTGGATCTGGCGCAGCCACAGGAAGGAGAGCATGCCGGTGTCGATGAAGAAGGCGTTGCGGGCGACCCCGCCGTTCACCGCCTGGACCCGGTTCGGGTGGATCATCACCGTGCCGAACGGGCCTTCGTAATAGTCCGCCGTCGCGACGATGGTGTTGCGCTCGCCGCCCTGCGACACGGCATAGCGGAAAGGGGCGACGTTGCTGTCGGACATGAAGGTGACGAAGACGGATTTGACATAGGGAGAGACAGAGAGGTGACGGAAGTTGGCACCGTTCTGGTAGCCCTGCTGCATCACGGAATCGAGGATCGCCTTGGTGAAGGGACGCTGCGTGCCGTCGGTCGGCGCCACGGTCAGACCGGTACCGACGTTGAAGCCGCCATTGGCGCCGCCGGCGCCCCTGGAAGCGTTGCTGACGATCCAGGTGCTGAGCGATCCGAATTCACGCGTACTGCCGGCCACCGTTGCGTTCGTGTCCACGATCGCAAACTCCACGTCCTTCCGAATTTCGAAACCCTTCTTCAGCTTCTGGTACTTGCGCTTCTGCACGTTGCCGGCCTCCGCCGTCACCTCCTGCGTCGCGGAGATGATCCAGTCCTTGCGCATGATCTGGGTATAGTTGCCGAGCCTTGTCGGCGGGGTGATTGCGCCGAAGGCGTATTCCTCGCCTTCCTCGCGGATGTTGGCGCCGGGTGCCGCCAGCTCGTCCGTTTCCCATTCCGGGTGATAGGTGGTGCATTTGCCCTTTTCGATCAGCGAATAGATCGGCGTGTCTTCCGGCGTGATGCGCGACACCACATCGGAAAGCTCCTCGCGATTGCCGACGGCCTGCGTCGTCTGGAATGTATTGGTTAGAACTGCCATTTTCCTGATCCTTCTATGATGATGAGAGGCACCGGCCGCTCGGCCGACGAGGCGCGGAAGCCGATGATTTTTGATGGCTTGCCTTTGCCGAGGGTAGCCGTTCTCGCACCCGCTACCCTCCGTCACGCAAGGGGCGCTGTCCGCCCAGATCTTCCTGTCGCTATTCGAAATCGACCGCCATCGCGTCGCGGATCGACCCGCTTCTCGCGAGCCGCTGCATTGCCTCGCGACTTTCACGCTGCTGGCGCTGTGCTTGGTTCCTCGCCTTCATCCGCGGCGCCGTGGCCGGTGCCACGGCCACCTTCTGCAAGGCCTTTGCCCTCGCTCGTTCAGCAAGAAGCCCGAGCCTGGCATAATGCGCGAGCTTGAAGAGCCGGTGGTCGACGACCTCGCGAACCTCCTCGTCGGAAAAGCCGAGCTCCCTCGCCGCCTCGAAAGCGTCTGCGAAGAAGGCTTGCCGCCCTTCAGCCTGTCCGGTCTGCGGAAAGGCCTCGAGGAGCTTGGCGTTCTCTGCCTCCAGCCTATCTTCACTCGCTGCGGCCTGAAGCTCCGCCGCAACGGCCGCCGGTCCTTCGCCAAGCGCCATTACCCGCGCAAGCTGCTCCACCCCTGCCTGGTGTAGCGCCCACTGTCGGTGATAGGCCTCCGGATCGTGGAATCTCAACTCCTCCGGCGGCTCCTGGGGGATCTGGGCTGCGATCAGTTTCGCAAGCGTGTTGGCCGTAGCCGCGACCCCGCTGCTCATGCTTTCGAGCATCCGCTCGCGGTTGGCGAAACCCTGAGTCTTGTGCCGATAGTCGCGGTTCCGCATGTAGCCGAGCTTCAGTTCCTCGAGCGGAACTTCTTCCCCGCCCTCGAGCGAGACAATGTTCTCGGCTTCATCGGTTGCATCCTCCTCGTCAGCAAGGATTGGCTCATCGCCTTCCCCGGCAGGATCATCCGGCTCGTGAACGTCGTCTATGGTGTCGCGGTCCCGGCCTTCTTCGTCCTCATCTGGCAGTTTGGCCTCGTGCGGCTCCCGGAAGTCGAGCTTGTCGAAGCTTGCGGGCTCACGCGAGCCGACAACGGATTTGCTCCCGCCGAAAGGCGGGTTGCCACTATCATTCATCATGGAAAGACCTCTTGAGAGAATTTTGGCGCGGAGGTGCTGCTTCTCGCCTTCCCACACCGAGAAATTCGAGAAGTTTCAGAATGCTGCACCGATTTTATGAATCAGTTTGGCAATAAGGCGCTTGAGGGCGGCAGGCCTGCCGTCCTCAATGTACGCTCGCTTCACACCGGCGCGCTCGTGCCTTCGGTCTTGGCTTGCTCCGTCAGGAACTTCAGCTTTGCGCAAAAGTTGCGAACCGCCCGCGCTTCGGCCGCGAAGGCGGCCCGCGCCTCGTGATCCGTGAGTTTCGCGTTGATACAGCCGTTGATGGCCGCCGCCTCCAACTCATGCATCAATCGCTCGAACAGTGGATTGTCGAGAAGCGCCCGCGCCGCCGCCTGTTTTTCCTCTGGCTTCATCTCAGTGCCCTTTCTTGCGAGCCGACCGACCAACCGAGCAGGGCACACGGCAGGATTGCTTCTTGTCTTGAGTTTTTGCCGACGGCTCGGGAGGGGTCGTGCAGTCACCCTCGGCTGCGCGGGGATGCGAGCCGGATAGAAGCGTCGTCGATTTGTCGAAGATGAGTGCGTCCGCCCCGAAGACGACCAGCCGTCTCCGGACCGCTATTGGTCACCCTCGGGGGAAAGCTGCGTTCCTAGCGTCGTAACGCCTACATCCGGCGTGCCGTCGGTTGCCCAACAGGAGCATGGCTCACCGGCGGAACCGGTGCCATAGGGGCAGACTTGGGCCGGTGTCGAGCATTGTCGGGGACTCGGCTTGCCCGCCGTTTTGGTTGCCAGCGCTTGGGCCTTGACCGATGCACGTGCGGGCACCGCGGTCACAGTCGATTCGCTGCAAGATGCAAGAATGAAAGGGAGCGTTGCAAAGAACAAGCAAAGGTAGCGAACGTTTTTCATGCAGTAGGCATATTCTGAGGCGTAGCGGGTTTCAACCCCCCAACTTTCATCCTGTTCGTCCTCCGATATGGACCGACGTTACCGGCTCGCCGCTCACTGCCTCCGCCAGGCTCTGCTGGCGCTTTAGGTTCAGCTCGGCGTCGATCTGGTAGCGCTTCAGGGCGCCGTTCTGGCGGAGTTCGGCAAGCTTCAGCTCGCGCTCGATCTCCAGCTTCCGCGAGTTGTTTTCGGCTGAAAGCCGCGCCTTCTCGGCGTCTGCCTGCTGCCGCATTTCAAGCTTCTGCATTTCCGGGTTCGGCTGGTTGGCGCTCGCCTGCATCCGCCGCTGGATCTCCTCCGGCGAGGGCTTCGAAAAATAGAGGTCGGGCGATTTCAGCCCCGCGGCCTCCACCGATTTGGCGATGCCGTTATAAAGGTTGTCCGGCGAGACATAGGGGTTGTCTGGCCCGAGCGTCATCAGCAGCTTTTCCTGCAACTGCTGGACCATCTGCACCATCATCATGTCGCGCTCGCGGGTGCCGGCGCCGAGCCCGGTATTCACCGTCGCGTCCATCCCGGCATTCCAGTGGCGCGGGTCGAAGCTCACCCATTGGCCGCGCAGCCTCACCATGCGCGGCCGATCCTGGTGCTTGATGACGAGCCGAAGCAATCCCTTGAAGACGCGCCTCAGCCCGTGCGCGAAGGTGCGCACCATCAGTTCCGTCTGGCCGATCCCCGCCTGCTCGATCAGCGCCGTCGCCCGCGCCGTCATGTTCGTGAGCGCGTCCGGCGCAAGTCCGCTCGAAGCGTCCGAAATGCCGGTGCGGTCGGTCGCCTCCTGGTCGAGATAGGAGAGCATGGCGAAGGATTCCTTCGCAACGAAGGGCACCATGGTGTAGCCGACTGCGGCGCGCGCATCGATGCCCTGGCTGACGCGGATCGGCTGGCCGAATTTCGGGTTGAGCACGCTTTCCGGATTGGCGATCGCGCCCTCCTGGACGATCGGCTGCTGGTTGTTCTGCCAGTAGAGATTGTCGAGCGTCTGGCGCATCAGCACGGTCTTCACGCGCTGGATTTCCGCCAGATCGTCGGTCACCGAGCTTCCCTCGCGCTGGTGCGGCCGGCGCTCGACGATCAGATCGGCGAAGGGCACCTCGTCCCACTCGTCATTGGAGATGAGGTTCCCCTCGCCCGTGCCGCCGGCAAGGACGATGCGGCGAAGCTCCGCGACCCCGTCATCGTCGGCATCCACCTTCACGTAGAGCTCGTAATAGTCCACCTCCTCGAGCGCCTTCGGCACCGCGTCCTTAGCCTCGAAGGCCTGGCGCCGGCGGGTGAATTCCTCGAGGTCGCGGCCGCCGTCGCCGGTCGAAGCCGGCAGGCTCTCGATGAGATCCCGGTCGTGTCCCATCGCAATCAGGTCCGTGCGGCGCATGCGCGTGGCAATGCCGGTGATCGGGCTGTCCTCGATCGAGATCGCATCCGGATGGATCAGGAACTCTTCCAGGGGCACCGCAGCGAGGCGCGGCATCCCGCGCTCGATCTGCCGCTTGATCTTCACGGTATAAAGCGGCTGTTCGACCACGCCCTGCAGCGTTTCGATCTGCTCCAGCGTCTGCGACTGCTCGAGCACCTCCACTGCGTCGTCGCCAACAAGCTGGATCAGCGCCGCCTCGTCGAGCCCCGTATGGGTCGAGACCTGAACCGTGGTCTCCTTCTCGTACCACCAGCGGATCACGCCGTTCCGGAGCTTCAGCGCGTCATGCGCCGCGTCCTGTACGGCGTCGTAGCCATTGCTTTCGGGAAAGACGACATAGTTGATGTAGTCGGTCGCCTGTTCTGCCGCCGCCTCGTCGTCCTCGTTGACGGGGGCGTATTCCACCACCTTGTCGTTGCCGAGGATGGTGCGGATCAGCGAGGGGAGCACCTTCTTGATCGCCGCGCGCACGTCGCGCGAGACGACTTTGGAGCGGTTGGCGTCGGCCGGCACGTCCTTCATCGTGCCGTCGTAATATTCCATCGCCTTGATGCGATCGATCGCAAGCTCGTCGCGATAGTTTTCGCAGTCCTTGACGAGCTCGCTCACAAGGGCGCACAGGCGTTCATCGGTCATCGCGGCCATCAGAGAACCTTTCGGGCGGTGAAATTCCAGTTTGCGTTGCCGTTGTTCGCTCTCGCATAGCGCTTCATCATCAGCGCGTAGCGCGAGGCGGAGATCAGGTCGTCGCGCTCCTTGACGATCCTGCCGTTCTTGCGGTGGTAGAGGCGGAATTCCTCGAACCATTCCGTACAGGTGGAGAACACCTTCCATCGCCCGGTCTGCATCCTTTGCAGCATGTCGGAAAGCCCGGCCTCGACACCGTTGGTGCCGTCGTCGAAGGTCGCCCGCTCGGAAAGCAGCGCCAGTCCCTGCGCGCGATATTGGGCGGCAAGCTGCTCGCCGCTGCCCTTGTCGTGCTGCAGCCCGTCATGCGGCCAGGCGAAAGGCAGCCAGGCTCCCCAGGGCTTCAGCGCCGCCGCATGGATGATCGGCGTCGCCTCCCGCTCTCGATAAAGCTTCGTCACGAAGAACACGTCGGCGTCGCGGTCCCAGGCGCAGCCGGCGGCCGCAAAGGGATGGTCCCAGCCGAAGTCGATGCCGCCGATCTGCACCCAATGTTTCGGCACATCGAAGGGCTCGACGCTGATCGCCTCCTCCGTCACGGGAAAGATGCGGCCGGAGCCGAGAGCCGGTACCCCCTTGGTGCGCGCTTCGCGCTCATGGGCGGGATAGCTGTCGATGATCCTCTGGCGTTCTTCGGCCGTATAGTGCTCGGCCTCATCGATCGTCATGGTGATCACTTGGCGATCCGGCGACTTTTCCATGAGGTATCGCGCCACGACGCCGCTCAGGCCCTTGAGCGGCGTGAAGGTTACGGCAACCGAGCCGCGCGTCGCATTGGTGCGGGTGATGCCCTCGAAATAGACGTCCTCCGGCGGCTCCTCGTCGAACCAGACATAGTCCACCGTGTTCGCCTGCCACTTGCCGCGCCCCTGCTCATAGGCCTTGAAAAGCAGCGTCGAGACGCCGCCTGAGACATGCCTGACCGTCACGCTGTCGAGTGCCCCGGACGCGCCGGAGCGCCGGGTTGTCGCATGGATCGCCGCCTTCGGAATGAAGCCGGTGCCCCAGTCCTCCTCGGTCAACGGCGGCCCGACGAGCAGCCGCTGTACTCCGTCGCGCGTCAGCTCGTAGGATTCCGAACCGGCGAGCATGACGATCGGCTTTTCGAAGCGCCTCCCCTGCCACCACTCCGGGTAACGCCCGGTCAGGTGCATCGCCGCTTCGGCCGCTCCCGCCAGCGTCTTGCCGAGCTGGTTGCCCGCCATGAACAGCCGCTCGCGATAGCTGGCTCCCGCCGAATGAAAGTCCCGCTGCTTGGCGTAGGGACGGTACCGCGCCAGAATGTCTGTCCTTCGACGCCGGTCGAGCTCCGCCATCAGCATGGCCTGCTCTTTCAACATCGCCGAAATCTCGGGCGCGCCCACGGCGGATGTGCTGGAGGGTGTCATCCGTGGCGATGCCCTGTCTGGATAGAGGTCCGCGCGCGCGTCGTTCGTCAGCAGAGGAATGTCGGCCGAGGTGTCGCCGCTGGACTGCGGTCGGATAAGGTCGATAATGCCTCAGTCGACGACTGCCCGCTCACGGGGCGCCGATGGGGAGACTCGAAAATGATCGAAGGCCATTGCCATTGCAGGTCGGTTCGCATCACCGTGCCGGTCCGCCCTGAAACGCTCGGTGATTGCAATTGCTCGCTCTGCAGCAGGCTTGGCGGGCTCTGGGGCTACTACGCCCCGAGCGACGTTACGGTCAGCGATGAGGAGAAGCGCCTCGTCGGCTATGTTCAGGGCGACAAGACGCTTACCATGTTCCATTGCAGCATCTGCGGCTGCATCACCCACTGGTCGCCGATCGGTCGCAACGCGACGAAGGTGGGCGTGAACCTGCGGATGTTCGATCGCTCGGTCTGGGAAGATATCCCGCACCGCCTTATCGACGGCGCGGCCTGGTGAAAGCCGGCGGGCCCGATCGGACCCGCCGCACATCATATCCTGCCCATCAGCAACAGGATCAGGAGTATGACGACCACCACTCCGAGCAGCCCGGAAGGGCCATAGCCCCAATTGGCCGAATAGGGCCAGGCAGGAATGGCGCCGATCAGGAGCAGGATCAGAATAATAAGAAGGACAGTTCCAAGCATCTCGCGATCCTCCGCTGCACGATTGGCCGCTTTGGCGACAATTTCACGCAGCATTCCAAGTTACTGCAGCGATTTTATCGCGTCCGGAAAGAGGACGGCGCGCTGCAACCAGTGTTTCACACTTACCGAATGCCGAAGGGTCTCTGTTAGTTCCGTCCCGGAAAGCCCGCACCTTGATGAAAGAGCGGCACAGTCGGTCAGCATCAAACGGGTCCATCTGCGTCACATCGGCCGAATTGTACCGTCGGGAACAGCCGAGAGGCTGAAAAGGCGCTCCTATCGGCTCATTCTCAGCATTTTGAGATGATGCTAATATTCTCTTGACAACACGGGGGAGGAATCCAAATGCCACCTATTGCAAATCTTTATTTCAGGACCGCCATTGTCTTCTTGATCTTGGGCATCTCGATCGGGCTCCATATGTCGATCTCGGGCAATCACGCCGCCACTGGCGCACACGCGCATGCCAACTTGCTTGGCTGGGTAACGATGGCGATTTTCGGCGGCTATCACGCCCTCAATCCGCAGAAGGCGGCAAGACGTCTGGCGACGATCCAATACGCCGTCTACACCTTCGGCGTGGCCGTCTTGATCCCGTCGCTCTATCTGTTGCTCTCCGGCAATAGCGCGATGGAGCCGATCGTCGCCGTCTCGTCGCTCATCGCCTTCGCCGGGGTGCTCCTGTTCGCCGTGATCATCTTTTCGAGCAACGAGCCTGTCGCGGCTGCAGCATCTCCAGCACGCTGATCAGTGCTCCACGACGGATAATGGCGCCGCACCCAGCGGCGCCTAGTCGCTGCCTCTCAGGCAGTGGCGATCAGGGCTTGGAGGTCGGCTTTCGCCGGGCGCGCGCCTTCTTTGCGAGCAGCGGCCGTATGACCGTATCCAGCGCGCGAATTCGCTCGATAAGCTGCTCGTTCGAAAGCTCGTCCATGGCATTCGTGGTTGCGCTCAGATCCTTGGGCGTGATCGTAGCAACAAGCTTCAAGTAAGTCTCCGGCTTCTCCTCCCGAATGCGAGCGATAACACCGGCGCCGTGCGCTGCGAAGTCCGCCTGTACTGCATCCAGGAACGTACCGCCAAGCCGACCGCGTCCGCCAGAAGGCTGTTTCGGAGCAAGTCCCTCCGCGCCCGCGAAATCGTCAGCAGTGTCTGTAGCCGCCTGCGCTTCATGACCCACCATCGCGGCCTCCGTTTGTCTTTGACATCCTCTCCGCAGTGAAAAAACGCCGACGTCGCCGGTGCGTGTAATTCAGCAGACCGCTACCCATAATTGCGCCAGAATCCCGACTCAAATTGAATGGCAAGTGGCTCGCACGCTTCTCTTTAATCGAACCCTTTGGACGTCGACCGGCAAACATGCGTCAAATCTTTGCAGCCGCTATCCTCATCGCCGCCTCGACCGCCTGCGCCTTCGCGGGTCAATCCGGCAAACCACGCTATTTCGTGAAAGCTTGGCTGCAAAAAGCAAATAGAAGCTTCGTGCATACGACCAGTTGGTGCGATGCCAGATATCGCTGTTACGTTCCAATCGCCGAGCACATGATCGAGTTGCGTGACCTGTCGGATCCCAGCTATTCGCTCAGCTTTCGCTCCGATCCCCCGAAGGATAGGCCCTGCTGCGTGTTCCGCAATGGCTTCTCCGACCTGCGTCTCGAGAGAGGGTACCCCCGCGTTGCCCCCCTTTTCTACAGACCCGAGATATGGAACTGCAAAGGCGTAACGCCATTTGGTAAGTTAGTCATCGTGGTTGAAGACCTATACAAACCAAGCCCCGTATACAGGAAGCCGTCGCTGTAAGCGTTTTGGGAGGAAATCAATCACATGCTGCGCGCTCTTGTCTTTCTCTTGCTCAACGCCCTTTCGACCGCCTCCGCGTTCGCGACTGGCCAAACCGGCGATCCCCGCTACCTCGTCAAAGCCTGGATTCAGAGATTTGACAAAAGTGCGGCAGCGACGACCTTTGCACCCTCCAAGTGGGCGAGCACAAGGTTCAACTGAAATTTTTCCTGACGGGAGACAGCTACCGCCTCAGCGTCAGTGCCGAACCAGGAGATCCGGCCCGTTGCTGCGTCTTCGCCGACGGCATGGAAGAAGCATTCGTCAGTACCGGAAATCCTCATAAAGAGGTCCTCTACTACCGGCTACCGGCCGAGTTGGCCGACAAGGGCCATGTCGAGTTCGGTACCATTTACATCGCATTGGAAGATTTGCGATGAGGCCTATCGTTCAATCCAGCTGGAAAGAGCCTCGCGGAATGAAACGTTGTGCGCGCGCTTCGGATTATTCCAAGGGCCATTGTCTTCATCTTTAAACTGAGGTTCTTTCTTGTAAGGGTCCTCGTAAAAGCTCTTCCGCTCGCGCTCACTAACGTGGTCTTGAGTCGCCTGAATTGAAGAAATTATACTGTTTAGCGCAGAAAATCCGTCGTCATTGGTAACTTTCGGTGCGAGGATTTTCAGCTCGTTTTTCACATCCTCGAGATTCTTCTGCAGCCCGCTCAGGCCCACTCTCGCTCCCGGCGCATAGGCATCCTCATCGCGTGGGTCCTTGGAGAGCCTTCCCAAGGGCTTTCTTGGTCCCTCCGGCAAATAGGCTTCGGGCCATACAAGGCTGCCTGAAGGAGACTTTCCGCATAAGCCCTCGCATCTTCAGGGCTGATATAGGCGGGGTTTGCAGCGGTCAGTCTCCGGCTCGATCTTCTCGGACGGCACACCCTTCCCCACGTGTCCATTCCAGTCACTCATTGTCTTCTCCTTGCTAGATTGTCGGTGCGCTGCCAAAAAACACGCAGTCTGTCCGGCCGGCGATGCTGCCATAGCTCGTGTCCCGCTCTGGAAGAGCGGGACCAAACGAGCCACGCGTCGTAGTACTTCCGAACCGCCAGGCGGATTCGGAGTCGACGCGGAGGCGCATCGCCGGCCGCATACGGCGCCGCGGCGTCTATAGACGCGCTGACCGCCGTAAGCTGTGGTTGAAGAAACTGCCCAGGGTGTGCACTGCCAGCCATCGCCGGGGCGAACTGCCGATTGTCAACTGCTGGCGACTAAGGATAAAATTCCTATCGTTGATTTATGGAATACTCCGAGAACCCGAAACGCGCAAGCCTCTAGCTCCGGCTTTCCGGGCAATTTTCCGGTTAGCCACAGAATTGTGCAATCAGCCTGCAGAGCCAAACCATGAAGCGCGGCCTGCGCTTGTCCTGCCTTCTCCAGGGTGATGCGGCGCCGATTATCCTCCGCCAATGCTGTTATACAGCTGTATATTACAAACTGCTTGCATAATACATTGGGCTCTGTTTCAATTCTCCAAAGGTTGATGCAAAAGGGCCGGGCCTAGGTCTTTTGAGGAATGCTTCAAACCGCATGACGCTAACGAATACCCGGCTTCGCACCGATTTGCGGACGCTGGGCCGATGCCCGCTCCGGGCGAGCCATACTATCATTTCAATGCTGTCAGCACGCCGCGTGGAAGCTGACAGCGCCTATTTAAGCTGACTGCCAAGATGCGGTGCGAACCGCAGCTATTTCAGAACCGAAACATTTTACCCGCGTCTCGGTCGCGCCGGGAACCAGAAAGGCCCTCAACGCATTGCCTTCGCGGGAGAAGGAGTTGTCCACATGCGCAACCATTGGATTTATGTCGCCATCGGGTTTGTCGCCGGCGCTGCATTGTTTCTCTCGACTGCCTGGCAGCGCACGCCGCCAGTCCAAGAAGTCACCCTGAAGCTTGAAAAAACCAGCCGTCTGCAGGCGCCCACCCTCGAGACCTCTTTCGTCATGGAGCGCTTCGGCCCTGCCACAGCGGTAGAGTAGCGACTCCGCGGCTCCCCCGTCCTAAAGCGCCCTTGCCTTTCCGGTAAGGATGCGCAAGGTACTCGCGCCGAGCCTGCCGGTACCAAAAGCGCCGCGCCCTTTCGGACGCGAAGGCCGCTGTAGCAATTTGAAGCGTGGGATACTTCGTTCAATCGCTCCCGATTGAACGAAGCATCCGATGGAAGCGACGGAGTCCGCCTTGAATTCTGACAAGAAGCCCGCAGCGACGATCCGGGTCGAAAAGCGCATGAACGGCCGCTGGGCCTTTGTGCTCACCTATCGGGGGGTGACCTACCCTGCCCAGGGCCAATTTGGCAGCGAGCTTCAGGCGCAGGCGGCGGCGCAGGCCGCCATGAAACTTCTTGAGAGGCGGGGTTGACGCGTCCTTTCGGAGGGTCTCGCATGTCAGTCGTAGGGCGAGTTGCACTGGCGACGGCGGCCACGGAACGGCTGATAGCTGTTGTCGTCGAAACGGTATGAGGCATAGCGCTTGAGGCACCAGCGCAGATGGGCGTTCAGGTCGAGGCGGATTTCGCGGCGGGGGCGCATCCGCGTCCCGGCGGTCCCGGGCAGAGGCCCGCCGACCGTCGCTCCCGGCCCGACGCTGATGTCGGGCCTGAGTCCTTGATAGCGCGAACCGTAGCTCGGATAGCGCGGCAGGACGAAGTCCCTGTATTGCCGCTCGACGAAGAGCTCATGCTTGGTGAGGCCCCCGCAAGCCGACCCGATGCAGGTTTGCGCCTCTGCCGGGAGTGTCCCCGCCAGCGCGGTCGCTAGTGCCAAAGCCGTCACCGATGATGTCTGCACTTCTCGCTGTCTTTCTCCTGCAGTGCGTTACGTCCTCTTGAGGATCCGCGCACGACGAAGTGTCGATCGCCGGCATCTTAGCAGATTGCCGACCGCACTTCCCTTCAATTCCTGAAACCCCTTCCTGAAACCCTCTCTTATCCCGCATTCACCGACGAAAAGCGGCACCCTGCCCGCCCCTTCCGAGGCGGGCCGACATCCCGGGTCGTGGCTGCAGCGGCTACGTCAGCTTACAGATAGGGCGAAACGCACAGCCGGCGCGGGCCATAGTAAGGCTGAAACGTATTGTCGTATGCCCGATAGGATCGATAGCGTGCATAGCACCAACGCGTATGAGCGCTGCCGCCGGCATAGTACCGAGGCGCAGGCGCATAATATCGCGGCTGCGCTATCAGGCCGCCGATGATCGCCCCGGCCGCCAGACCGCCGAACAGTGCCCCTAGATCGTCATCGTCGTCATCATAGTGGCGATAGTGATTGCGACGATATCCATTCCGATAATAGCGGTTGCCGTAGTAGCCGCGCCGATAATCGCGCCCGCGAACACACGGGTAACGGCATCCGCGGCCTTTGAATTGTTCACCCCGTTCATAGGAAAACTGCACCCGCTGAACATCGGCGGTCTCCGCTCTTATTGTGGGCATTGTCGGAAACGCCTCTGCGGGCGGCGGAACGCTGCTCATCGCCGTCGCCAGCGACAGGGCAATGATTGCTAGCCTTTTCATTGCCTACACCTTTCGTAGGATATTAATCCCTTCAAAAAAGAGAATGGCCGAATTCTGTTTTTGTGCCAGCACTTAGAGACCGATCACGAAGTGTTGATCGCTTTAGGCCAAGCTCGCTTGCTCTACTGGTGCAACTCACCCTTCGGCCAGCCGAATGCCCAATCCTTATAGGATAATTTTCCTATAAATTGTTAAATGAACACTCTCTCTCGCCGTAGTCATGCAAGCCCTTATCGAAGACAAGAGCGTTCAAGCCGCGCTTCAGCCACAGCAATTGTGCCTCCGGCATCATCCGCAAGCCTTCATAGTCCATCACGCAGACATTGAAGACGGTCGTCTTGACCTGTCGTCCCTCGTCGCATCCGAGCAACACGCCTTCGAGTCGCATCATTCTTTCTGTCGCCCGCTTGATCTGACGATGGCGCTCCTCGCTCGTTTCGGGGGCATGTCCCTGCACCCGATCGATCGCTTGGGCGCGGACGCTTGGAAAGGGGATACCGGTCAGGTGATAGTATCGCGCCATCCCCTTCGCATAGTCATCTCCCGCCTCCCGTTGCGCCTCGGTGATCCGCCCGTCGAGGAACAGGCGTCCCAGCGTGTAGCCGGCAAAGCTGCTGCTCGTTTCGAGCCCGTGCATGCGCTTGCGCGCCGCAAGCGCCACCGCCATCGCCTCTTTCTCGCTCTCCCGCTTGGACCAATCGGGCTTAATCTTGCCGCAGGCGAAGCGCTCGGCGTTTGCTTTGCGCGGACGTCCAAGTTGCGCTTTCCGCTTGGCACGGAGCTTCTGAGCCTTGCTCATCATGTTTTATCCTTTCGATATCGAACGAGAAAAATGGCAGTCGATTTCCATCCTTGAGGACGGCCTCGCGCGGAACGGCAGCGTGTCAGCCTCGGTCACGAGTCGTAGATCGAGATTCTGCCAGGGGAGGCGGATTAGGGAGCCGCGCCTTTCACCGCCGCGAGCACCGTCGTGTGGTCGCGATGAAAGATGCGGCCGATCCGCGGCAGCGACAAATCCTTGCGCTTCTCATATACCGCCCGCATGCAGGCGTGCCGGGGCTTCACCAGCCGGCGATCGCGCCGCACGCTGATAATGTCCGCCCATGTCACCCCTGGGAAATCCGCAAGGACGGCGGCAACGATCTCTTCGATCGAGGATTGCTCGTCATTCGCTTCGCCGTCGCTGTCATCCGCAAGCCTGCCGGAAAGCAGCATTTGAGCCTGCGCGAGCAGTCGCGCTTCCGCATCGGCCAAATCCTCCTCGAGCGCAGCGATCCGCCGTGTTTTTGCAGCACCTTCGGTGGCGAGTTCGACCACCTGCATTTCGAGTTCGGCTATTGCCGCCGATCGGCTTGGCGCTGCGGTAGAGCCGGCCAGTCGCTCGCGCACCGCGAGATAATGCCGGTGTTGTCTTGCGAGTTGCGAGTTCGTCATGCGTTTCCTCCTCTAATACAATGTCGCGCAAAGGTGTGCAGCGGTCTTCGGATGACGACATGCACAAAAACAAAGCCTAAAGCGCGCCGCGTGAAGTCGTGCGAATGCAACGCGGTTTAGCGTCCCGAGCGCCTCGCGGCGCTACCCGTTCGACCACTCAAAAAGAAGGTCCGCATCGAAAACCACCCGCGGCAAGCAAATGCCGGGCCCGAAGGTCGGTCGCTCCGGATCGGATACCCACGATGCTCGATGGCACGCTGGGCAATCGCGTCCTCCCCTTTAGAGATCGGATATGGGTTGTTCATAGGCGCTCGGCTCCCTTCTTTTGGCTCGACTATCAATGACATTGTACATGTTGCAATGTCAACATGATTTGTGTTATGCATGTTGCTATGTCCCATGTCATGACTGAAAAAGCCGAACGACTGCGGCAGGCGCGCATCAAGGCGGGCTACCGCTTTGCCTCCGATGCGGCGAACGCCCTTGGCATCGTCGCCTCGACCTATCGCGCCCATGAGAACGGCCAGAACGAATTTGAGTTTGCCGAGGCCAAGATCTACGCGCGCAAGTTCAACGTCGATCCCGTTTGGCTCATGGGTGGCAATGCCAGCGACCCGACCTCGATCCTCTCGACGCGAGTGATCGACCCACCGAACGCTAAAGTTGGCGCCAAGCTGGTCGGACGAGGCAAGAAGATCCCCGTCTTCGGGCAGGCCGTCGGCGGAGTTGATGGTGAGTTTCTGATGAACGGCACCGTGTTGTACGAGGTCATGGCGCCACCTATTCTTTCGGATATCTCAGGAGCCTATGCGGTCTCGGTATCCGGCGATTCCATGTCTCCCCGCTATGAAGACGGCGAAGTTTGCTTCGTCGACCCCGAACGCCGCGTCAGGAAAGGCGACTACGTGATCGCCCAGATCCGCTTGGAAGAGGGCGGCGCCCTGCTCGCCTATGTGAAGAAATTCCTCCGGCACAACAGTTCCGAACTGGTGCTCGAGCAGTTCAACCCGCAAAAAGAACTGCACTTTGAGGCTCACACAGTGCACTCTGTCCACTACATCGCCCTCGCCGGAAACGCCTGAAGATCGTTGCCTGCCTGCGTCACTGAACGCCAGCATATCGCAAGAAGCGGACATCCAATCCTGCCCAGGCTCCCCGCGCTGCAACACAAAAACAACATGCATAATGTTGACATCAGTCGTGTTGTGCGGAATGCTGTCTTCGAAAACAGACATCTCAGCTCCGGAGGGGTCCTGCCGGCTGAGACAACAGGAGCGCCGGATGTCCATACCCGTAATAAGATCCAATCTCCACGACCATGTGGAAGAACTCTTCTCCGCCGATCTGCTGCGCTCGAACGACGCGGAAAATCAGAGGGCGTTAAAGACATTTCTCTCCTCCACCTATTCAAGCCTCGCCTCGCTGACCTGGCACCTTGGCGCCGACGGCCACGTTTTTCAGCGCGAGGCCGCCCCTGCGGCAGAGATCGCCGACGAGGCTTACTTCGAAAGAAATCTCGAGCATCAGTTTTCAGCTGGGCGAGACGATCAACCGCAGAAATCACACGGAACACACAATCATCGCCAGCAATTCGGGGGCTCGTTGTAATGCACGCCGAAACATATGCCGTCATCAATCTCGCTGCCTTGAACCTCATCGAAGCCGTGAGCGCCGCCTATTTTGTCACGGAAGAGGAATCTGCCGCCCGCCACGAGTTCCGGGCGCGCGAAATGCTGAAGAAGGTCGCCACGGCGTTGGGATATGAAGTGACCGCGGTCGTTCCAGGCGACAGATCCGAGGAGGGTCTAAAAGGAAGCCGTCCGTCGGCCAACGGTGGCCTGAGGCTCGTGCCCAACGCACTCGTGGGATAGGAATTCAGATATAGTTGCGCCATGTCCAAGGAACCGGCCGGAGCAGACATGATCGGAGACGTCAGCGAAAGGTCCTACGAACCGCTGAACTCGGCAGATCTCAGCATGCTCGCCTCGGCCGCCATGCGCGAACTTTGCGCTATTTTTGATCGTGCAGCGGTCGCCGGCCTCCACCGCCACCGTCTGATCCTGCTGGCTCTCGCACAGGGAAGCGCGCTCCACTACCTGGATGGCGCGAACGGCATCAAGGACTTCGACGTCTGGGCATTCTTCGAGGCCGGTCCCGCAAAGCCATTTCCGCACCGAAAACGCTGGTGCAGCGACCTCGGTCCGTCGCGTTTCGGCAGGCATCCCGCGGATGCCGGCTATTCCGGCCGCCGCCTTGACCTTATGGGCCGATCGATCGAGGTGGCGAGCGACGAAACTGCCGAGGACGCCGTGCGGCGATGGCTGGCTTCACGCGCGAGATCGGCGATCGCGGTTCGCCAGAAGCCGATGTTTTGCCTGTTTCCCGAGAGTTCCTTCGGCAAACGGATCAACTGAATTCTTCCGCAGATCGCTTATCAGCCGCCCGAGATGGCAATTCGCCTCTCGATTAGCCAAACAACATCAGTCGTCATCGGGAGGGCACGGCCATTTGGCGGAGGCCCTAAGACCCGCGGGAAGCTTCGTCGCAGCGTCACCGCAAGCGAGATCGACCTGATCCTGGGTAAGCCCCTTCGCGGCCGCAAGGTCCAGTCCTTCGATTCTCGTCAGGAACATGAAGGCACGATCGAAATCGAGCGGCCCCTCGAAAAGAGCTCCACTCAAATTGGCGCGGGATAGATTTGCCACGGAGAAGCGCGTGCCGGTCAGAACCGCCTTGTCGAAGTTTGCGCGGCCCAGTTCGGCCTTTTCGAAGTCGGCCCCCTTCAGCTTCGCGCCGGTGAAATCGGCACGCTGCAGCTCGGAACTGACGAACAGCGCACTCTCGGCAGAAATGCCGGAGAAGTCGCCACGATAGGCCTCGACTCTGGAGAAATTGGCTTTATCCGCCTTGGCGCCGGCAAGCGAGGCGCGCACCAATGTGGCCTTCTCCAAATTCGCCGCCGTAAGATCGGCGCCGCTCAGATCCGTGGAGGCGAAATCCGTATCGACTAGGTTGCTGCTTTTCAGATCGCTCCCGCCGAGCATCAGTTGCCGCTTGTTGCATTCCTGCCAATTCGTTTCTGGCCCAGGCAAGTTCTTACAATCCGCAGCCGCCGCGCTGCTGGCGAAACCCGATACGGCGACAGCGACAAGGCATGCAATTTTGCCGCGCCGTTTGACGGCCTCGCCTGAAGTCCCCGCATGCTCGGCCGATGTCGCCACCCACAAGACCATGTAGTACGCTCCCTGAGAGGAATGCCTATTCTATTATTCAACGCGCCGCGACGAAAGCCGCCGCTGCTCTGGATATCCCGAACGCCGCCATCTGGCGAAAGAACACTGCGATAAGACCGCCGGCGCCTCCCCGCCCCTCACCTATTCCTCGACCGCCTGAATGGCGGAAACCTGCCAGTCGCCGCCCGGCTTGCGCAGGAAAGTCCACAGTTCCACGGCTTCGGTCGGACGTTCGGCATCACCACCGACGACTCGGCCGGTGGCGCGATCGCGCATCACGTCGATGCTCTCGTAGCGCATGGCGACGGTCGCATAGTCGCTGCTGCCTTCGCGCCAAGCCTCGGCGACATCGCCCTGGACAAGATGAACGTCGCGGACGTCGTTCTTGAGCCCCTTCGTCGCGTTTTCGCTAAGCTCTTCGGCGAGATAGGACATGGCTTCCGGCGTCGTTAGCCGGCGCAAGGCTGCGTAGTCTTCCGCCGCATAGGCCGCCTGCAACTCCTTTAGCATGGCTTCGAACCGGTCGAGGTCGTTCTGGGCGATTCCGATCTCATCCGTCTTCCCGTTCGTGGCGGCCGCAGACGCCGTTGCGGAGGCCGCGGCGGCGCTCGCGCCGAGCCCCTCCCCGATCCGCGGGATGCGGAAGGATCCGGGCCCCGCAGCAGATGCCGAGGACGCTGAAGCGGAGGGCGCCGAATAGGCCGGGCTCTGCCCGCGGCCAAAGAGCCGCATCGCGAAGGACACGACGAGGACGATCAGGCCAAGTTGCAGCAGCAATCCGAGGAAACCGATGCCGCCGCCAAACCCGTGCCCGAGCAGCATGCCGAACAATCCGCCCATGAGCAGACCGCCGAGCATCGATCCTCCGAAGCTGTTGAAGAAGCCGGGACGGTTTGTCGCCCGGTTCTGGGTCGTCGGACTGGCCCCGGCCGGCGCATTCTGCCGCGGCGTCATCGTCCGCTCGATCGGCGCCGCCGGAGTGGGCGCTGTCCGCGTCACCGGCGCGGTCGAGAACGTCCGGCTGCCGCGCGAGCCAAAGCCGCCGCCCGCCCGCCGTGCCTCGGCGAAGTCAACCGCCGTCACCATGACCACAAGGGCAACCGCCATTATAGACAGAATACGCTGCATTCTTCTGCTTCCCGTTACAAATCCCGACCGCGAAGCGGTCACGCAAGGCGCATATAGAGCTTGCGGTGCGGGAGTTTAAGAGCTTCGTACGAATTATAGCGGGCGCCGGGCGCAACGCTAATGTGCCAGCAGATCGCAAGAAAGCGCCAGGGCCGTACGACGACCTCATCTCTGCCGCGCTGCTTCCTGCGCCGCCTCTTGCTCAAATGGGATAGCAGCGATGAAACCGAGTTCAAGGAGCTGCCTTGACCCGGAGAACCGCACGGATTGCTCATCGGCAAAATCGAATTCGCCGGTTTTCTCCAAGTCATCCAGCATCTTGCGGTAGATCGCGGCCCCATCGAAATATTGCCCGTCGCTGACCGCCTGCTCGATCTTCTCCCGGTAGTCGGAAAAGAACTTGAAATGCAGCAGCACCCCGGAAATCTCCAGGAAGTTTCGCTCGCACGGCAGCGGCTGGTGGATGCTGACGCTAAGGCTGCAATTCCTGTCCCAGAAGATCAGCGGGTATTTGATGAGCTCCAATATATGCGCGAACTTGCGTTTGCGCGGGCCGCCCGTGATGCTTATCGCCCGCTTGGTGTAGCCGATTTCATATCCGGCGCCATCGAAATGATCGGCGATTTCCCACGGCATGCGGTGGTCATCGGTGCCAAGCGTGGCCGAGCCGAGCGGTTCGATCGGATACATGTCGATCATGGGAGCAGCGAGGCGCTTTTCGCCCCGCCGTTCGAGAACCTGTATGAGACTGTCGAGACGTTGATGCTCACAATCCTGATAGATCAGGAATTCATCGGAATCGACATTGAGATACCAACGATCACCGCCGTAGCGATCGAACAGGGCCTCGCGCCACTCGCGGCCACGTCGAGCATCGCGGTAACGCAGGGGTGACCGCCAAACATCGACGTCAGCTTGAGAAAGCAGGTATTCGCGTGTCCCGTCGGATGAAACGTCATCGACACAGATGAAACGCGAAACGCCAAGCTTCCTGTAATGCGCCAGGAAGGACGGCATCAGCTTTATGTCATTGTGTGTATTGAAAACGAGCGGAATGTCATTCTTGGCGAGGGGCCGATGTCCACCTTCCCGAAGGCAGACGATCTCGATCGCGCGTCTTCTTTTGCGCACCCGGGCCATGAGCTTGTAGGTCTCATAACGGGTCACCAACCGGTCCAGAAGGCTCCTTGGGTTTCGCCCGGTGCCGGAAAGACGAAAAGGATAATGAAGATCGCCCACCATGCACTCCAGTCGGCTGCCACGATGCGAGCGTTTATCGGCATCGCTTCGAGAATTCAACTCCAGGGGAATAGGAGCGTGAGCGGCACCCTGCCCGCTCGCCGCCACCCGATTGCGAACCTGTCGCGTCAGAACGCGAAAGGATGGCGCGGCTCGAGACTCCGCGTCGCCAGCTTGTAGAAGTTCTTGATCTTGCCGGGGATGTGTTCGCGTCGATCATAGGCGTCCAGCAAGTGTGCCGATCTGCGGTCCTCGTTGAACCGGGCTACCCATTTGTCGGTCAGGTCGTCACGCTGAACCGCCATCGATGTCTGAAGCTTGCCCGGCGGGGGCACCCCCAGATGCTCCGCAATGCAAGTGACAAACGGCGTTGGGCTTGCGACAAGGTCCTCATAGACGAACTCGGTGAATTTCGCACCGGTGAGATCGAGATAGCTCTGCCAGAAGCTATTGCTGTCGCGTATGTAGAAAAAGCATTTCGCGATTTCGTCGAAATTGTATTGGGGCTCGGCCTTGCTTTCGATGTGAGCAGCGAAACTGCGCGTTTGTCTTGCCCGGGCATAGGAGATTGCTTGGCGCAGCGTATCCTTGCGCCGCAAGAAGATGAGCGCCACGTCATGCACGGAAAGGCAATATTGTATGAAGTCCATGCCGTATTTTTCACGCGTGACGAAAAGATGATTGGGGAAGATCTTCAGCCCGAAATTTCCATTATCGCTGGAACTCTTTCTGATAATTTCGTCGAAGAACGCCTCCCACGACAATGAACCGGCATCAAGACGATGGATTTTCGGCGACAGCCATTCGCTCGACCGCCCCATGTTCCCCGAACCATTGATGAGTGAGCCGAGCCAGTTGGAGCCGCTTCTCGCCTCGGTCAAAAGTAGATAGCCGCGCATAATTCTCCATTCGATTCGCCGTGCAGCCTCCCCAGCCGGCGCGTGTTCTAGTCAAAAATGTCGGCGTTTTTTGGAGCGTACCGTCCGCTTCAGCGGGAGAGCACCGGCAACTGGAGCATTGACGCCGACCACCGATAAATTCGCGGAGCGCGCTTGCGGGCCGTTGGTTCCGAAGGGCGAAGAATTTTTTGCCAAAATTTTGCAGAGGGTGCTGGACAAGCCGGGCCAACGCCATTATACGCCCCACCAGATCGCTGCGACGCGGTCTTGGACGGGTGATTAGCTCAGTTGGTAGAGCAGCTGACTCTTAATCAGCGGGTCCACGGTTCGAGCCCGTGATCACCCACCAAAAACTTAAAAAAACTAACACTTTACAGAAATCATAGCCGGAATATTCCTGGCGAATGCTCGCATTTTCGCGAGTGCCGAAATCTGCACCTCTGGTAGCCCGCAAATGCGTATCGACGAACGTCTTGCCGCCGAGCTGGCTTTCGCAGCGCCGTCAGCGCGATCTACCCATAACGACGGCTGCCATTCACGTCCTTGCCGACGATCTCACGGATAATGGTCAAGGTTTCCCTGGCGGCTTCCTTTGGTGCCAAGGCCGTGTCTGCGACATTGCTCACCAGCTTCGTCATGTCATGGTCGATCTTCTTCTCGGACCATTGCTTGCCCTTGGCGACGGTGATGTAGACCGAGTAGGCGTGGTGCATGGTTCCGGGCCGCTCACCGATGATGTGAAGAATCCCCCTGAAGCTGTTGGGATCCGCATTTTCGAAAAGCACTTCACCGATCCGGTAGCCGGCCCGCACCCTTCCGCTGGTGACCATGATGTTCTTGTCGCCCATCGTGACGCCCGCCTCGGCGAGCAACCGGCGCATTTCCTCGAGGTAAGGCGCGAGATGTCCTTCGTCCATGATGGCTTTGGCGTTCAGACCGTCCGAGATGACGATCTGGCCCTTGGGCATGCCGTCTCCCCACGCATCTCTTATTCTTTCGATCTCCGCGACTGCTTCGGGACTGAGCGTTTCACCTGTGTTCGGGTGGGCAATGTAGTCGTTGCGGTCCTTGGACAGGGTGCGGACGGGCACGACGTCGGGTACGGCGGCGATAAACTCCGGCGTGAGCTCGGCCCAGAGAGACTGCTTGGCGTCGTCGTAGAGGGCCTTCACCTTGGCCGCGAGCGTTGGATTGAGGTCCCAGATTTTCTCCCCGTGCCCCGTAGCCAGGTCGACACCTCTTGCTTCAACTTCCCGCATCTTCCGGTCGCCCTCGACGTAAATAGCATCCTTGGAACGGCCATCCCCTTTGGCGAGGCGATACTGGTAATACACCCAGAGGGGATCTCCATAATTCGCTGTGTAGCTGTTGTCTTCGCCAACGATCCCGATCCGTTTGTAGAAGTCCCACATCGCATCGTTGACCTTGAAGCCAAATCTTTCCCTGATCCGCACGTGATCCTGGAACGAGGTGGAGAGATAGCTCAGCATCGGGTCGTTCTTGGTGGGCAGAGCAATCAGGTAAGCCGGATTGGCCGGCATGATCTGGTCCTGGCACCAGTCCAGGTCTTCAAGGCTGACCGTCATGTGCAAGGTCGTGCAGATATCCAGACCGATGGTAAGCCCATGGAGCTTGCCCATGACCATGTCTTCGAGGCAGCACCTCACCAGCTGTTCGCGGCTCTTGAATACCTCCGGCCCAATGAAACCCGCAACATCGTTGACATGCAGCCATGCGCCGCTCGGCTGCACCTTCGCGAGTTCGATCCCGACCGCTCTGCTGAAGCCGTATTTTCTGGACTCGAGCACCATCATGTCGACGCCGTTTGCCACGCCGTTGGTGAATTCCGAGCCCTGCCCGGTTTCGAAGTAGAGGCCGTATCTTTCCCCCTCCTTCGCGCGCGCGTACTTCAGGATTTTCTCATTGGTGATGTCGAAGATCTTGTTGCAGTCATCCGTCCCAGCAAGGCTCTGGAACATCGTGGAAACCGTTCCCGGGAAACTGTCGCTGACGTCGGCCTGGACATCGATGTGTGCGAGCACGCACCAGGGAATCACTTCGCCAAGCCCGAAAGTATCGACGATATCCTTGAGCGCGCGTTCGACCGCGACGACGCTCGCGACCGTGCTGTCCACCGGATTGGTGCCGATGACGATGTCGCCAGTTGCATAGGAGAAGGCATCGAAAACCTGCCAGACGATGTCGTCGGGGTGGTCTGTCGGAGAATTGGGCTGGATCCGGGCGCCCATGTACCCCTTGGCACCCATCTTGGTGCCAGGCATTACGTTGAAGATCTTCTGGCTGAGGGCGACCAACTCCTCGTTGCTCATCAGTTTCGGGATAAAGCCGATCGTGTCGCTGGTCAGGCCATTCATGATGCCTTGGATGTTTTCCTCTGGTTCGGTCAGAAGAAATTCCTTCAGTTGTCCCATGGTCCAGGCCCTGACCTTCTCATACTGGGTCTGGTCCGTGGTCTGCCAGATCAACTGTTGCAGATCGTCCTCAAACAACGGGCGCTGGTGGAGGTCTTCGATCTTCGTGTTTGCCAGAAGGGCGCGAGCGTTGCTTCGCGTCGTCTCATTCTCGGCCCCCACGCCAATCGCTTGATCTCCTTCCTTGAACGCGTTTGCGGCGCCGATCACCTGCTGGTAAGCCGTCTGATCAAACCCGCCTTTGATCCTGTCGACATAGGCAAAAACGTCCTCGCCCTGTTTTACCTCGTCAATTGCAAAGGCGCCTCCGGCAGGCGCCGCCCGGGCCGTATGGCTAGAGCTTGCGAGCGTGGCGGCGGCAGTTCCCGCCATCACCAGCAGATCTCGTCTGGAAATCCCGTCATGCTGATTGGAGAACCAGCCCTTGTTCATGGCCATTTCCTTTCCGGCGAAGATACCAGCGTGAGTCGATGGCCCAAGCCGCTACCCGCCCATAGGACACACATTGAGTTTCAACGGCCTCATAACCAGCCGCCCGAGAACCCGGCTCGCCTCAGTCCCACGACCAACGGCTCGCAGCGACGCATGATGTTCCACAGCAAACCGGTTCTGTAGTTTTCGATCATCAGCACGACGGGACCTTGGTCGATGCCGAAGTGATAGGGGCTCACCCACCACCCGGTTTCGCTGCCTTCCACGGCATAGGTCTGGTTGAAGGATGGTTTGAATCCGTAGAGCCGCGTCATGCCGAGATTCATCCGCGCACAGTTCCAGACGGTCGGGACGACGATTTCTGGTGCAAATGGCAGCGAAGCAACGACTGCCCACGGGCATACGGTTCCGTCGTCGGGCCCGTATGGCGCGCCGCGGGCGAGGTAGTCGAAGAATTCCCTGTCGACACCGTCTATGTTTCGCCTGGTCCAACCGGGCCCATCGCTGGCCGTGAACCCCCAGCAGTGCTCGCCATAGCCGGCAAAGTTCAAGGGATTGCGGATGGCGTATTCCTGCTGGACAAAAGTCGCGTGCCGGCTGTTCTGGAAATAGTCGCTGTTGTGCTCCCGCATGAATGCGTCACGGATACCGCGAAAATCGATCCACATATGCGAAAGCTGGTGGGTGAACAGCGGCCCTGAATAGAGCAGTTCACGGCCATAGAGATTCCGCCACTCGTAGCTCTCGGTGTAGGCGGCATAGGATTCCGTCGGTAGCGGATGAGTCGGTGAACCGAGGCCCAGGATGTAGAGGAGCAAGCCCTCGTCGTAGCCGCGCCATCGATAGGGAATGAACCCGCCTTCCGGCCTCCAGCCATGGGTGAGCGTGAGCCCGTGATCGCAGGCCCAGTTCCAGTCGGCGCGTTGGTAGAGCGCGTTTGCCAGGCGGCGGATTTCGGTCTCTTCCTCCGAACCCTCGTCAAAATAGGCGGCGACTGTCAGCGCTCCGGCGAAAAGGAACGCTGAATCGATCGTAGACAATTCACACTCCCACACGCGTCTGCCGGTCTCGATGTCAAGGAAATGATAGAAGAAGCCTTTGTAGCCGGACGCGTCGGGATCAGGTCCCTGGGGGCATTCCAGAAGACACCTTAGCCGTCGGCGCGCTATTTTCGCGGCGAACTTGCGAATGATGATCCCCCGCTCCACGAGCACGGGGATTGTGGCAAGGGCCATCCCGATCGCGGCAATGCTCGCCGGAGCTTCGGGTTGCGTCTTGTCGCGAACAAGGCCGTTGTCCGGATTGGTGCAATGCAGATAGTAGAGGAGCGTCGTGAACTGCAGCCGAGCGAGATCCTGATCGGTCGGCATTCGGTTCAGATCGGGATCGGTCGACAGCGATTCCGACATGGCTAGCCGACCACCAGGCGGACTTCGTGGTTTCGTCCGTCGTCGACGAGTGGAATGCTACGTCCAGCGAGGTCCTCGCCGTCCACAGCCAGCGAGCGCCGCCCCCCGCCGGCTTCGGGATCCCGGGTCACCTCGATGTGATAGGTCGCGGCCCCCAACCGAAAGTCCACCTCGTACCCGGGCCACTGCGACGGAATGCACGGCTCGATGAAAAGATGATCTCCCTCTCGACGAATGCCGAGAATAGCTTCCAGGCCAACGCGATACAGCCAGCCGGCCGATCCTGTATACCACGTCCAGCCCCCCCGGCCGGTATGCGGAAACGCCCCATAGACGTCTGCGCTGACAACATAGGGTTCGACCATGTAACGCTCGGTGTCTTCCGGAGAAAGGGCATGGTTGATGGGGTTGAGCATGCTCCAGAGCTCAAATGCGCGGTCTCCATCCCCCAGCAATGCGGTGGCCCAAACGACCCAGGCGGCCGCATGGGTATACTGGCCGCCATTCTCTCGGATTCCCGGCACGTAACCCTTTATGTAACCCGGCTGCAGCGCCCCCTTGTCGAAGGGAGGATCGAAAAGCTGGATCAGCTTGTCTTCTGGACGAACAAGCTGCTTCCAAACCGCCCGCATTGCTTGGGAGGCGCGTTCGGGATCAGCGGCACCGGAGATTACCGCCCATGCTTGGGGGATGGCGTCGATCTGGCACTCGTCATTCAGGCATGAGCCAAGGGGCGTGCCATCGTCGAAATATGCCCGGCGATACCAAGATCCGTCCCAGGCCTCGGCCTCCAACGAGGTGCGCAACGCCTCGGCGCGCTCGCGGCACCACGCTGCTCGCCCTTCGTCTCCCATTGCCGATGCGATGGTGGCAAATGCTTTAAGCACGGTCAGGAAGAACCACCCGTTCCACACGCTCTCGCCTTTCCCTCCGGCGCCCACCTTGTTCATGCCGTCGTTCCAGTCGCCCGTTCCCATGAGCGGAAGTCCATGGCTGCCGAGCCGGAAACCCCAATCCAGTGCACGGCAGCAGTGGTCGTAAAGCGTGCCACTTTCCTCGCTGACTTGAGGAGCGCCGAAACTCTCCTCCTGATCGTCGGCCAGTACCGGCGACGTGATGAAAGGAACCGGCTCGCTCAGAAGCTCATAGTCTCCTGTAACCGACACGTAGTGCTGGACGACGTAGGGCAGGAAATAGAGGTCATCGGTCATGCGGGTCCGCACCCCCACGCCCGACGGAGGATGCCACCAGTGCTGCACGTCTCCCTCTGTGAACTGACGCTCGGCGGCGCGAAGGATGTGGGCGCGCGCCTCGTCGGGCGCGCAATGCACAAGAGCGGCCACGTCCTGCAACTGGTCACGAAAGCCGTATGCGCCGCCGGACTGGTAGAAGCCTGTTCGCGCCCAGACGCGGCAACACAGCACCTGGTATAGCAGCCAGCGGTTCATCATGAGGTCAAAGGCGGTAGCGGGCGTTCGAACGGTAACCGAGCTCAAGAGCTGGTCCCATTGGCGAGAGACGGTCGCCAGGGAGTTTCGGGCACTCTCTGGCGCGGCATATTCACGGACGAGGCGGCGGACCTCGTCGAGGCTGTCTGCTTGCCCGAGCACGAAAACAATTTCGACGCTTTCGGCGGGGGCAACCGAGGTCTCGACCACGAGCGCAGCGCAGGGGTCGATCAGGGATCCAGCGCTGCCGCTGAGTTTGGAACCCGCCAGCCCCACCGGCTGAAAAACGGAACCGTTCCTGCCGAGAAACTCACGCCGGTCGCAGGTAAACGACCGCAACGGCGCGCTCGAGGCAGCGAATGCCAGCTTTCCGGAGAAATCACTCTCCCAGAGGTTCCGCGCAATGACGGCACCGGTGTCGGTGTCGAACTCACACGCCACCCGCCCGGAGGCGTTCTCACGCAGCGTACCGAGAACCCATTCGACGTAGTAGGTAACAGCAAGATTGCGCGTTTCCGTTCCATCGTTGCGGATGGCGAGGCGGACGATCTTGATCGGTTCCGAGACCGGAACATGCACGGTCATTTCATGGTGCAGAAGCCTGCCAACGCCCTCGTAGCGACTGTAACCCTGCCCGTGCCTCACGGTGCTCGTCGACGCTTGCCCAAGAGGCAGCCGCGTCGGCGCCCAGACCTCTCCGGTTCGCTCGTCGCGCAAGTAGATGATCTCACTCGGGGAATCCGAAACGGGATCGTTCGACCAGGGCGTGAGCCTGTTCAATTGGCTGTTGCCCGCCCAGCTGTAGCCAAGGCCGCTTTCGCTGGTCAGACAGCCGAACTCGCGATTGGCTATGACGTTGCACCAGGGTGTCGGCGTCTCTGCCCCGCCACCCGTCGCGACCACATACTCGCGTCCATCCCGCGTGAATCCGCCGCGCCCGTTCCAAAACAGCAGGTCGGTCCGTGCGGCCCCGCTCTGTTTCTCAGCAGCGTCACGGAAGTTCATCTCGGTGTGCTTCAAAGGCGAGAGCTTAGCAGTCGACTTCAGCTGATCGGCAAGCGATCCTCGGCTGCAACAAAGGACGACGCGCGCCGCAGCGGCGATGGCATCCGCTGAGGCACTCGAAATAGCGGACGGGGACAGGAGGTGAACGCCTCCGGGGCCGCAAGGCGCCCCCTCCATTTGGCCCTTCGCCTTGTCGCTCAACTGCATTGTCTCGATCGCGCCGCTCACGTCGAGCAGGGCAAGGTCGAAGGGAAGCCCACGGCTGGTGATGAAGGCGTGGGCGTCGATAACATGCTCGACGAGGGAGGTGGCGTGCGTCTGGTCGATGCGCAGCAGCATTATAGGGAGATCGCCGGATATCCCCACCGACCACAGGTTCCCAGTGCTCAGCGGCTCTTGTCTTAGAGCGTCGCTATCTCGAAGATCGGAATCAAAGAATGCCAGGCTTCCTGCGAGTTGATTGCAGACGTCCACCGTTTCCGGGGAGAGCTTAGAGGACGCGAGTTCCGTCGCATAGGTTTCAAACGCATCTGACAGCGCCCGGCCAGCGGCATCGACGTCTGCAAACCGCTTTGCGATGGCTACAACCGCCGCCTCACTGTCTGCCGCGCCCGTCGCAAAGGCGATACGCTGCGTTTCAGAGGGTTTCAGAAGAACTCTCCTGCGCAGGCTGAAGATTGGGTCGAGCACGGGACCCGTCGTGGCTGACAGGCTCTTTCCACGTACGAGTGCGCTGGGGTTCGATGGCGTCCGTCCGCGGCCAAGAAACCTGCGGCGGTCCGTCTCGTACTCGACCGCAGGCTGGTCATCCGCGCTCGCTGCGGAAACGTGCACCGCCCAGATCGGCTTCTCCGATGCGCTGCGTGGCCGGCGCCGGGCGAACAATGCGGAAGTTTCTTCGTCGAACCACGTTTCGACGAAGAGCTTGGCAAAGGCCGGATGCGCACTGTCGGCGCGTCGGCCATTCAGGCAGACTTCAGCATAGCTCGTCAGGTCAAGTTCTTTCGCCGTCGTGCCCCTGTTGAACAGCCGGAGCAGACGCACCTCGGCATCGCAATCCGTTGCGACGCAGACCTCCCACCAAATGTCGATGTCCCCGGCCGAACAGCGAAACTCCGCGCGGTCGCCGCGAAAGCTGCGCTCGTAAATGGCATCCGCCCGACAGATCGGCTGCCGGCCGATTGTCCACACCTTCTCGTCTTCAAGGTCACGGATGTAGCAGAACTGGCCCCAACAATCTCGCGTGGCATCCTCCCGCCAACGGGTGACATCGAGGCCGCACCAGGATGCGAATCCGGCACCGGACTCCGTAAGGAGCAGGCTGTATCGGCCGTTCGAAAGCAAGGCCGTGTCGGGGCGCGACCCCACCGGATGCGCCGCAGCGACGTCTTCTTTCCTGTCAATCGATCGGACCATCAGACCGATCCCTCAATCGATGCGGACAGAGCTCCTGTCGCAGCTAGGCATTGTCGCCTTCCGTGGATGTCGCTCCCCGCACCTGCTCCGTGCTCTTGACGCCCCACGTCCATCCGCTGATCGATGGCATGTCGTCGCCATGTTTCTCGATGTATTCCCGGTGCTCTATCAGCTTTGCCTGAATGGCCTGCTTGAAGTAGGCAGCCCGTGCACCGAGCTGCGGCAGCCGATCGATGACGTCGCTGACGAGATGGAAACGATCGAGCTCGTTCAGGACAACCATGTCGAACGGAGTCGTCGTCGTGCCTTCTTCCTTGTAACCGCGCACGTGAAGGTTGGCGTGGTTTGTCCGGCGATAGGTCAGGCGATGGATCAGCCACGGATAGCCATGGAAGGCGAAGATGATCGGCTTGTCCCTCGTGAAGAAGCCATCGAAATCGCGGTCCGAAAGCCCGTGAGGATGCTCCTCTGCCGGCTGAAGTTTCATCAGGTTGACGACATTGACGACCCGGACCTTCACCTCCGGAAGGTGCTCGCGCAGCAACTGCACCGCCGCCAACGTCTCGAGCGTCGGAACGTCGCCGCAGCAGGCCATGACCACATCGGGTTCGCCGTCCCTGTCGTTGCTCGCCCAATCCCATATGCTGAGGCCCATGCTGCAATGGCGCACGGCTTGCTCCATCGTCAGCCATTGCGGCCCGGGCTGTTTGCCAGCGACGACGACGTTGATGTAGTCGCGGCTGCGCAGGCAGTGATCGGTCACCGAAAGGAGCGTGTTGGCGTCCGCCGGCAGGTAGACGCGGATCACGTCCGCCTTCTTGTTTACGACATGGTCGATGAAGCCGGGGTCCTGATGGCTGAATCCATTGTGGTCCTGCCGCCAGACATGGGAACTGAGGAAATAGTTCAGCGATGCGACCGGCCTGCGCCAAGGTATCTCGTTGCACACCTTCAGCCACTTGGCGTGCTGGTTGAACATCGAATCTATGATGTGGATGAAGGCTTCATAGCAGGAGAAGAACCCATGGCGGCCCGTTAACAGGTAGCCCTCGAGCCAGCCCTGGCACTGGTGCTCGCTAAGAACCTCCATGACGCGGCCATCCGGCGAGAGATGGTCGTCCTCCGGACGGATCTCGGCCATGTAGCAGCGGTCGGTGACCTCGAGCACGTCCTGCCAGCGGTTGGAGTTGTTTTCGTCGGGGCTGAACAGGCGGAAGTTCTGGCTGTCCATATTGAGCTTCATCACGTCCCGCAGGAACTTGCCCATGAGGCGGGCAGCCTCCACCGTCGTCGCTCCGGGACGCGGTACCTCCACCGCATAGTCCCTGAAGGCCGGCATCTTGAGGTCGCGCAACAGCAGCCCGCCATTGGCATGCGGGTTGTCGCTCATCCGGCGACGGCCGGTCGGTGCCAGTGCGGCCAACTCCGGCACTAGGCGGCCTTCGTCGTTGAAAAGCTCCTCCGGACGGTAGCTTTTCATCCATTGCTCGAGGATGTGGATGTGCTCGGGCTTGTCCATTTCACCCATCGGCACCTGGTGCGATCGCCAGTAGTCCTCGCATTTCTTGCCGTCGATCTCTGGGGGACACGTCCAGCCCTTGGGCGTCCGGAAAACAATCATCGGCCAGGCTGGGCGTTTGAGATTGCCGCCGGTGCGGGCACTGTCCCAGATCTCGCGAATTTCGGCGACCGCCGTGTCGAGTACGCCGGCCAGTTGCTGATGAACGCTCCCCGGCTCGTCCCCTTCCACGAAATAGGGTTTGTAGCCCATTCCCTCGAAAAATTTCCTGAGCTCTTCGTGGGGAATGCGGGCGAGGAAACATGGATTGGCGATCTTGTATCCATTGAGATGCAGGATCGGCAGGACGCAGCCGTCGCGGGCGGGATTCAGGAACTTGTTGCCTTGCCAACCGGTCGCGAGGGGCCCCGTCTCGGCTTCGCCGTCGCCAACGACGCAAGCAACGATGAGATCGGGGTTGTCGAATGCCGCCCCATAGGCGTGGCTAAGGGCATATCCGAGCTCGCCACCCTCATGGATGCTACCGGGAGTTTCGGGAGCGACATGGCTCGGAATGCCGCCGGGAAAGCTGAACTGCTTAAAAAGCCGCTGCATTCCCTCGGTGTCCTGGCCAATGTTCGGATAGAATTCGCTGTACGTCCCCTCCAGATAGGCATGCGCCACCAACGATGGCCCGCCGTGCCCCGGACCGATGATGTAGATCATGTTGAGGTCGTCGCGCTTGATGATCCGGTTGAGGTGCACGTAGAGCATGTTGAGGCCCGGCGACGTTCCCCAGTGGCCGAGCAGACGCGGCTTTATGTGCTCCCGTTTCAACGGCTCTTTGAGCAGGGGATTGTCGAGCAGGTAGATCTGGCCGACCGAAAGGTAGTTAGATGCCCGCCAGTAGCCGTCGATCAGGCGGAGTTCCTCTGACGACAGCGAGGTCGCTGCATGTGACTTGCCTGATGTCGTCTCGTTCATCGCTGCCGTTTCAAGCGAAGCCATCTGAACCTCCCGATCACAATGACATTCCTGAACTCTTTCCGGCTTGCCGTGATGCAAGCTACTGCAGTCGCATGACTATGCGGCCGTCGATCTTGCCCGCCTCCATGCGATGGAAGATGTCGTTGATGCTCTCCAGGCTTTCCCAGGAGAAATGAGGCGTCACCTTGCCCTCGGCCGCGAAGATGAGTGATTCTTCCAGGTCCTGGCGGGTGCCCACGATCGATCCACGCACGGTTATGCGCTTCAGGACTGTTTCGAACACGGGCAGGGAAACCATTCCGGGGGGAAGGCCGACAAGGACCATCGTGCCCTTCGACCGCATGAACCCGAAGGCCTGTTCCATCGCGGCGGGAGAGACCGCTGTCACCAGCGCTCCATGAACGCCGCCGTTCGTGGCCTTTGCCACTTGCTCAATGGCATCGTCTGCCTTGCCGTTGACCGTGATGTCGGCGCCGAGTTGCCTCGCCAGTGCCAGCTTGTCCTCGAATATGTCGGCGGCGACGACGTGCATGCCCATTGCCTTGGCATATTGCACCGCCATGTGGCCCAGACCGCCGACACCCGAAATGGCCACCCATTCACCCGGACGGACTTCCGTTTCCTTCAGCCCTTTGTAAACGGTCACCCCCGCACAAAGAACGGGGGCAGCGGCTCCGAACTCCAATCCAGCCGGAAGGTTGCCGACGAAGTCGGGATCCGCCAACCCGAATTCCGCGAAAGTGCCATTCACCGAGTATCCGGTGTTCGACTGCGACGCGCACAACGTTTCCCATCCGGTCCGGCAATAGGGACAATAGCCGCAGGCACTGTGGAGCCAGGGCACTCCAACCCTGTCGCCTTCCTTCACTCTTTTGACGCCCGCGCCCACTGCGGAGACGAAGCCGACGCCCTCATGTCCCGGAATGAAGGGCGGGCTCGGCTTGACGGGCCAATCGCCGTTCGCCGCGTGCAGGTCGGTGTGACACACGCCGGTCGCTTCATATTTCACGAGTATCTGCCCCGAACGAGGAGTTGGAACCTCCATGTCCTCGATGGTGAGCGGGGTGCGGAACTGCCGAACGACAGCCGCCTTCATCATCTGTGCCATGTCCATTCCCCTTCATCTCGTATGATTTCAGAGACGCTTCTCGGGGTCGGTATGATCAGGCGGGCGAGCTATTGGGTATAAGGATCCGGGAAATGCTCTACCACGCCCCGAACGCCGTGAACGCTCTCCGCCAGGACGTGTGCGGCCTTCCGGCAAGCGGCTGGCTCGACCTCGCCCCAAAAGTGCACGATCCCCTCGGTCACCGTGACCGTCACATCCAATCCTTCCAGGCCGGTGTTCTCGCCGAGGCGAACAAGGATGCTGCGTCGAATGGCGTCATCGCCGGCTGCTGTTTCGTCCTGCTTTGCCGCAAAAATCGCCTCCAACAGGTCGGCGCGGCTGACGATGCCGACCAGTTCTCCATTCCGCATGACGGGGATGCGCTTGATGGCGCGTTCCTGCATGAGCCTTGCGACACGCGCAAGGGGCGCATCTTCGTTGATGGTAACGGGATCGGCTGTCATGACGTCGCCGACTCTCCACGAGCACCGCCTCACAAAGGCGTTGGCTCTGTCCTCGGGGGCAAGGCTTATGTCGGCCATCAAGGCGGATGCTTCACTGCAGAGTTCCGTCCGGCGGATCAGGTCGCCTTCGCTGATGACGCCGAGCAAGTGCCCTTCGTCGTCAACGACGGGAATGCCGCTAACGTGATGCTCGAACATCAGCTTGGCTGCCTGTCTGACGCTGTTGTCAGGCGACAGTTTGACGACCTTTGTCGTCATCACATCCTTGACAAGCATATCGATCAAACTCCGGTAAGGGCCCCTGTTCTCATCAGCGAACCCTTTAAGTTACATCTGCCTCCGGCCAGCCCAGCGCCGATATCAAGCGTGGCTCATCAAGAGTCGCCGCCCGACGGCGAATCCTCCCCATCGACAAGCCGGCATGAAGCAAGGCTCTGCGGAAAAATGCTTCTCGCCGACTTGGTCGAACGAAACGATAAGCCAAAAAGAACCGGCCGGCATTGACTGCAATCAATATGACCTACGTGCTCGGCGACTCGAGCCGGTTTTCACGGAGCCGATGTCGTCAATATACACATGTCGCCACCCGCCTCTCGGCAGCGTCGCCCAGCGGATGCCAAAGTGTAATGCTGCAGTGCGGCCCATCGCACTCAGCGGCCACGGAAGCGCTCGGTTCACCTGGATTTGACAGAGATCAATGCCCGAAAGGCAGTGTTGCTGTATGTGCGTTCAGAGACTGGGACCGCCCTCCGTTCAAGCCGAGGAGTAGACCGAATGGCTCAGCCGCCCATCCCGTCATTCGCAGACGCATTCGCCTATTCGTTCGATGCCTGGCAGCGTTCCATCCTGTTTCTCGACGTCATGCGCCAGCGTGGTGAACAGTACGAGGAACACGCTGCGCAAACCGCTCCGCACGTGCTGAACTACGACCCGGAACTTGTCGTCGACGGACGGAAGCTCGAAAGGCCGGTCAACTACGCGCTCGTCCGGATAGTCCCGCCCGAAGGCATCGTTGTCGACACACTGAAACGACCGTTCGTCGTCGTCGACCCGCGCGCCGGCCACGGGCCCGGCATCGGCGGGTTCAAGGCCGACAGCGAGATCGGCGTGGCGATGAAGGCCGGCCACCCCTGCTATTTCATCGGCTTCCTTCCCGAACCGGTCCCCGGCCAGACGATCGAGGACATCGCCCGCGCCGAAGCGGTTTTCCTCGAGACGGTCATTGCCCGCCATCCGGACGCCGACGGCAAGCCTTGCGTGATCGGCAACTGCCAGGCCGGCTGGGCGGTGATGATACTCGCATCCCTGCGCCCGGAACTGTTCGGTCCGATCATCATTGCGGGTACGCCGCTTTCCTATTGGGCCGGCGTCAGGGGGCAGTATCCGATGCGCTATTCGGGTGGTCTGCTCGGCGGCAGTTGGCTGACGGCGCTCACCGGCGATCTCGGCGGCGGCCTGTTCGACGGCGCCTGGCTCGTCCAGAATTTCGAGAACCAGAATCCCGCCAATACCCTCTGGAGCAAGCAGTACAATCTCTACTCGAAAATAGACACGGAGCCCGAGCGCTACCTCGGCTTCGAGCGTTGGTGGGGTGGCCATGTGACGCTGAATGCCGAGGAGATGCAGTTCATCGTCGATGAACTCTTCGTCGGCAACAAGCTCGCCGCGGGCGAAATCCGCACCTCCGACGGCACCGCCATCGACTTGCGCAACATCCGCTCGCCGATCGTCGTCTTCTGCTCGAAGGGCGACAACATCACGCCGCCACAGCAGGCGCTCGATTGGATCCTCGATCTTTACGACAGCGTCGACGAGATCCGCGCCTACGGCCAGACGATCGTCTACGCCGTGCACGACAAGATCGGCCACCTCGGCATCTTCGTCTCAGCCGGGATCGCCCGGAAAGAACACGACGAGTTCGCGTCCAACATCGATCTGATCGACGTGCTGCCGCCCGGCCTCTACGAGGCGGTGCTTGAGCCTGCAAGCGAGGTCGTGGAGGGCCGGGCCTTGGTTGCCGGCGAGTGGGTGATGCGTTGCGAAGCGCGTACGCTGGACGATATCCGCGCCCTCGGTGGAAACGATATCGATGATGAACACCGCTTTGCCGCGGCGGCGAAGTTCTCGGAGGTCAACCTCGCCCTCTACCGAACCTTCCTGCAGCCCGCCGTCAGAGCCATGGTCACGCCGGCCTTTGCCGAAGCGATGCGCCGCGTGCATCCGCTCCGCCTGCAATACGAGCTTTTCGGGCCGAGCAATCCCTTCATGGCCTGGATCCAGGCTGCCGCGGAGCATGTCCGCTTAGACCGCAAGCCGGTAGCCGCCGAGAACCCGTTCCTCGCTCTTCAGGAAAACATGTCGCAACAGATCGTCAACGGACTTGAGGCTTGGCGACGGACGGTAGAGCAACTCTCGGAGGAGACCTTCCGCGCTGTCTACGGCGCGCCAGTGCTGCAGACCGCGCTCGGCATCGACAGCAAGACCGATCGCCCGTGCCGACCGGCGAAAAGCCATCTGCACCAGGAACTTGTCAAAACCCGGATCGCTTCGCTCAGAGCCGAGATCGCCGAGGGCGGGCTGCGCGAGGCCCTTGCCAGGGCCCTGCTGTTCGTCGGGAAAGCGCGCGGCGGCGCCGACGAGCGCGGCTTCGAGGCAATCCGCCGGTTGCGCCGCGCCCACCCGACGGCGAGCCAGTTGACGCTTCCGCAGTTCAAGGCGCTGCTGCGCAAGCAATACTTCATCTTGCTGATCGACGAGGAAGCGGCACTCGCAGCGATCCCAAGACTGCTGCCGGAAGACCTCGATGAACGCCGCTCCGCCTTCAAGGTCCTGCGTGAGGTCCTGGAGGCATCCGGGGCCATTGCCGGGGCGGCAGCCGAGCGCATGCAGCGTGTCGAGACGCTCTTCGGCCTTGGCAGCGAAACGGTGCCATTCGCAACGCGCAAGAGCGCACGCGAACGGAAGACGTCCTGATCGACCTTTTGGAGGTTTCGCAGTGTCCGAGGTTACCGCGCTGACGGGCGAACCGTCCAAGTATGATCGCCTAATCGCAGCCGCGCAGGCGGAAACGCCCGCGGTCACGCTCATTGTCCATCCCTGTGACGAAACCTCGCTGCGCGGGGCGCTTGAAGCGGCGGAAATAGGGCTGATCAAGCCGATACTCGTGGGGCCGAAAGCAAAGATCCGCTCCGTGGCGGCAGAGCACCGGCTCGACATCGCCGACCGGGAGATCGTCGACGCACCCCACAGTCACGCCGCGGCGGCCAAGGCAGTCGCGCTCGTTCGCGAGGGCAAGGGCGAACTTCTGATGAAGGGCAGCCTCCATACCGACGAGCTGATGCATGCGGTCGCCGCCTCCGCCACCGGCCTCAGAACCGATCGGCGGATCAGTCACGTCTTCGTCATGGACGTCCCCGGTCATCCGGAGACGTTGTTCATCACAGACGCAGCGATCAATATCTTCCCGGACCTCGAAGCCAAGCGCGACATCGTGCAGAACGCGATCGATCTCTGGGTGACGATCGGCCTTGGCGAGCCGCGGGTCGCGATCGTTTCGGCGGTCGAGACGGTCACCGCCAAGATCCCATCGACGATCGAAGCGGCGGCGCTCTGCAAGATGGCCGATCGCGGCCAGATCACCGGCGGCCTGCTCGACGGGCCGCTCGCCTTCGACAACGCAATCGATCCGGAGGCCGCGCGCATCAAGGGCATCCGGTCGCCGGTTGCCGGCCACGCCCAGATCATCGTCGTGCCGGATCTGGAGGCCGGCAACATGCTCGCAAAGAACCTGACCTTCCTTTCGCATGCGGATGCGGCCGGCATCGTCCTCGGCGCGCGCGTACCGATCGTGCTGACGTCGCGAGCGGATTCTATCAGAACCCGCCTTGCGTCCTGCGCCGTCGCCGCGCTTTACGCCGCCCGGCGGCGCGCGACACAAGTGGCGGCGGTCTAGCGCCATGGACGCGATCCTCGTCGTCAATGCCGGTTCATCGAGCCTGAAGTTCCAGGTCTTCAGCGTCGCCGGGGCGAGCCTGACGCGGCAGGTGCGCGGCCAGATCGGCGGCATCGGCTCGCGACCGCGCCTCTATGCCAAAGGCGCCGATGGGGCAATCCTGATTGATCAGAGCTACGCCGCGGAGGCCGTTCGCGACCTTCCGGCCGCCATCGCGTCCGCACGCGAATGGCTGCTGACGCTTGAGGGATTCGATCTATGCGCGATCGGCCATCGCGTCGTCCATGGCGGGCCCGACTACGCGCAGCCCGTGCTCATCGACGCGACAGTGCTCGACCGTCTTGCCAGCTATCAGGATCTGGCGCCACTGCACCAGCCCAACAATCTCGCGCCCATTCGGCTTGCCATGGAGATTAACCCGGACGTGCCGCAGGTCGCCTGTTTCGATACGGCCTTCCACCGCGGCCGCCCGAAGCATGCCGATTGCTATGCCCTGCCTCGATCCTTCTATGATCAAGGCGTGCGGCGCTACGGCTTCCATGGCCTTTCTTACGAATACGTCGCCGAGCGGCTCAGCGAGATCGCGCCTGAAATTGCGCGCGGCAAGGTCATCGTCGCGCATCTCGGCAGCGGCGCGTCGATGTGCGCGCTACGCGACGGCCGCAGCGTCGAGAGTACGATGGGTTTCACCGCGCTCGACGGATTGCCCATGGGAACACGACCGGGGCAGCTCGACCCGGGTGTCGTGCTCTACCTCATCTCGCAAGAGGGCATGAGCGCCGACGCCGTATCGGACCTTCTCTATCACGATGCCGGCCTCAAGGGTCTTTCCGGCATCTCGAATGACATGCGCGAACTTCTGGAGAGCGACGACGAGCGCGCTTCCTTCGCCGTCGCTCATTTCGTGCACCGCTGCAGCCTCAGCGCCGGCGCGCTTGCCGCGGCGCTAGGCGGGGTCGATGCCTTCGTCTTCACGGCCGGAGTCGGCGAGAACTCGGCGCCGATCCGCGCACGGATCGCCGAGCGTCTCGCCTGGCTCGGCGCCGAGTTCGACCCGGCGGCAAACGAGGCGGGCGCTGCGCTGATCTCGAGCGCTGCGAGCCGCGTCGCGCTTCATGTCATTCCGACCGACGAGGAACTGATGATCGCACGCCACACGCTCGCGCTGATCAGTGCCCCCAACGCCTGATCCCGGAGGCAAGCCGATGTCCATTCCCCCCGTAAAGGCCAAGCTTCTCGAAGGCCGCAAGGGTCTCGTCGTCGGCATCGCCAACGACCGCTCGATTGCCTGGGGCTGCGCGCGTGCATTCCGGGCCTTCGGGGCGGAAGTCGCGATCACCTATCTCAACGACAAAGCCAGGCCCCATGTGGAGCCGCTGGCGCGCGAGCTCGAGGCCGCGATCTTTCTGCCGCTGGACGTCGCCGTGCCCGGCCAGATCGAGGCTGTCTTCGAGCGCATCGCGGAGACCTGGGGAGAGCTCGACTTCCTCGTCCACTCGATCGCCTTTTCGCCGAAGGATGCGCTCGGCGGGCGGGTGACCGATGTCTCCCGCGAGGGCTTCCTGACGACGATGGAAATCTCCTGCTGGTCCTTCATCCGCATGGCGCACTTGGCCGAACCGCTGATGAAGCGCGGCGGGACTCTCTTCACGATGACGTATCACGGCTCGCAGGTGGTGGTGGAGAACTACAACATCATGGGCGTCGCCAAGGCCGCACTCGAAAGCGCTGTCCGCTATATCGCTGCAGAGCTCGGCCCGAAGGGCATCCGCGTGCACGCCATCTCTCCCGGCGCTCTTGCAACCCGCGCCGCGTCAGGCATTCCCGAGTTCGATGCGCTTCTGGAGAAGACGAAGGTGAAGTCGCCGACGCGCGAGCTGGTCGACATCGACGACGTCGGCGTCGCGACGGCATTTCTCGCGCACGAGGCCGCGCGGCTCATCACCGGTCAGGTGCTCTACGTTGACGGCGGCTACCACATCATCGACTGAAGACGGAACAACACCCCCAACCCGCCTAAACCGCCAATTCCCCTTCGGCCATCTTCACCGCGTGGCCGCCGATGCGGGCGGTCGAAATCTTGCCGCCGGCAATGTCGAGGTGCAGGTGGATGAATGAAGGGCGCGCCATTTCGACCCCCTGCTCCACCAGGATCGCGTGATGCCCGTCGACGAGTTCGTCGAAGAGGTGAATCGCGCCGGAAAGTGCCGCCACGGCCGCGCCGGTTGCCGGGTCTTCGGCGATTCCCATCTCCGGCGCAAACATGCGGGCATGGAAGCGGGCCGTGTGGTTGATGCCGCCGCGGCAGTAAAGATAGGCGGCGGCGAGCCGGCCTTCCGCCAGCGGCGCAAGCCGCTCCCAGCGCTGCGGGTCGAACTCGACCGCCGCAACGGCAGCGATATCGTGCAACGGCACCATGACGAAGGGAACGCCGGCACTCCAGAAGGAAATGACATGGTTCTCGAAGCCGATCTGCGTTGCCTTGAGGCTCAGCGCATCGGCAATCGCCTGCTTGTCGAAGCGCGCGTCCAGCCGGCTGGGCTTACGCGGCAGGTCGAACTCGGCGAAGGTCGCGGCTCCGGGCCGCAGCCGCACCGCCGCCCGCACCGGCCCGACCTTCTGTTCCAGGACTTGCATGAGATCGAGCGGCTTCTCAGTATCGCCGTAGAGCGCCTCTGCTATTGCCACGGCCGCGCCGACCGTCGGATGACCGGCGAAGGGCAGTTCGTGCCAGGGCGTGTAAATCCGAAGCTGCACCGCATGCGTTGCGCTCCCCCGCCGCTGAATGAACACCGTCTCCGAAAGATTGAATTCCTGGGCGATCGACTGCATCGCCGAGTCGCTCAGGTCTTCGGCATCGAACACCACAGCAAGCGGATTTCCCTCGAGAAGCTTCTCGGTGAAGACGTCGTAGATCGCGTAGCGTCGTCCCATGCATCCCCCCGCCGCCGGCGCGTTACCCGATGCCCCTAGTCCGAGATCCGGACTGGCAGGAAGCTTGCAACGCCCTCGTCGGCGCGGCAAGGCAAAACTTGCTTGGATAGCCATGACGTTCCGAAGCGAGATGCGGCAGTTTTGCGAATGCGAGAGCACCTTGGAATAACAGCCTCCGTCGCTGGGACGACCTTTCGGCCCTCAACGACAATCGCTATGAGACGTTGCTACAAGCCCTCGGGGAACGGGAGCGCGAGAAGCGGCGCGCCGACTGCGACAGAAAGTGCGACAGAAAGGACGTGGCAGGAACATGGCAATCGAGGCGATGTCACGCAGAACTATCCCGGCCGGCGTCTGGGCCCTCGGCTTCGTCTCGATGCTGATGGACATCTCCTCGGAGATGATCCACGCGCTGTTGCCCCTCTACATGGTCACCGTGCTCGGCACATCGACGCTCGTGGTCGGAGTTATCGAGGGCATAGCCGAGGCGACGGCCTCGATCACCAAGGTTTTCTCAGGCGCACTCAGCGATTGGCTGGGCAAGCGCAAGTTCCTGGCCGTTCTCGGCTATGGCCTGGCGGCGCTCACCAAACCGATCTTTCCGCTCGCCACCTCCGTGGAATGGCTGGTGGGGGCGCGTTTCATCGATCGCGTCGGCAAAGGCATCCGCGGGGCTCCGCGCGACGCGCTCGTCGCCGACCTCGCCCCACCGCACCTGCGCGGCGCCAGCTTCGGCCTGCGCCAGTCGCTCGATACGGTTGGCGCATTCACCGGCCCCCTCCTCGCCATCGGCCTGATGTGGCTGACAGCGGATCACTTTCAGGCCGTGTTCTGGTTCGCGGTGATTCCCGCCTTTCTTTCCGTTGGCGTGCTTGTCGTTTGGGTCAAGGAGCCAGAGCGACCGAAGGAATTGCGCCGGGTGCGGATGCCGCTGCGTCGTGATGAACTCCGTCGGCTCGGATCGGCCTATTGGTGGGTCGTGGCCGTCGCCGCGGTCTTCACGCTGGCCCGCTTCAGCGAGGCCTTTCTCATCCTGCGCGCCCAGTCGATCGGCCTGTCTCCGGCGCTGGCGCCGGTCGTCCTCGTGATCATGAGCTTCGCCTACGCGCTCTCGGCCTATCCTGCCGGCGTGCTCTCCGACCGTTTGAACCGCTTGCCACTTCTCGTGCTCGGCCTTGTCCTCCTGGTCTTGGCCGACCTTGTCCTCGCCTTCACGACGGGCATCGTAACGCTCGGCATTGGCGTCGCGCTTTGGGGGCTGCATATGGGCCTCACCCAAGGATTGCTGGCGACCTTGATCGCCGACGCGGCGCCGGCGGAACTGCGTGGCACCGCCTTCGGCATGTTCAACTTGGTGACCGGCATCGCCCTGCTGCTTGCCAGCATCATCGCCGGCGCTCTCTGGGACATCGCCGGGCCGCAGGCAACCTTCGTCGCCGCCGCTGCCTTCTCCTTCTTGACGATTGTGGGGCTGGTTCCGGTCAGATCCCGGCTCCGCCGGCGTGACAGAGCATGAGCGCGACAATCCAGCTTCGATAGAGAAGCCACGTCGAGTGCGCATCGACCAAGTTCCCAAGACTACTTAATTTCTCGCCGAGCAAAGAGCCAATCGAGGATCGGCGGGATAAACTCCGGATAGTTGTGCGCATGCGGTTCGGGCCCACGGATCGCCAGCGCCTCGTCGACCTCTGGATGCGGATCGCTCGCGATATGCGCCGCTACCCGCGCGACGACCTCGTCCGCTGTAGCGGGGAGCCGGAAAACGCGAAACACGGTGATCGTGCCGGCCATGTGGATGGCGTGCCAGCCCGGTTCGGCGGATGCCTCGGAGAGCGAAATGCCCGTTTCCTCCTTCACTTCGCGGGCAATGTTGCCGGCGACGTCGCAACGCCCGTCGACGACGTCTTCCGGTTCCAGCGAGCCGCCGGGGCTGTAGACGCGGCCGGCATTGGCCGTGTGGGCGCCCATGCGGATGGCGATCAGGGCACCGTCCGAGGAAAGCAGCATCGGCATGCCGAAGATGTGGTAGGCCCCCGGTCCCCGCGTCTTTCGCCACCAGAGAAAGGTCGAGTAGGGAACGATATGCGCCCGTGCGGCGATGCGTCCTTCGGCGATGCGGATCGACCGCTGCAGCACCATCCTGCCGTCGAACAGGTGCGGATTGGCGGCGATCTCGCGCTGCCAGCTCTCCCGCGCGCGCTCCCGCTCGGCAAGGTGGAACGGGTGCGGTTCGGCCGAAACCTCTATGTCGATCTCCGACACCGGGAAAACCTTACCTTCCGTGGGCCACGCGGTCCGATTGCTCTCGAGGAGGGTCATCGTCAGATGTCCAGCGTCATGACGACCGGGCAATGATCCGAGGCCTTGGGCCTGTCCCAGCCGGTGCGCGGGTAACGCTCCACCTCCTGCCCCGCGGGGAAGATCGTTCGGAATGGCTGGCCGGCGCGGACGATTTCCGGAATACGGCCGGCATTGCGCCGCGCGAGCGCCGGCGACAGCCAGATATAGTCGAGTTGGCAAAGGTGCCGTTCCTCCGGACCGCGGCTGTGGAAGAGAGTCCAGCGGTCGAGCAGCGGTCGTCTCGACACGGGATTCTCGACGAATCCGTCATGGCTGAGAATATCGAGCGCGCTCGCCTCTTCCTGGCGCGGCACGAATTCGTAGCCGTTCCGCCGGTCGCCGAGGATGACCACCTTCTCCTGATAATCATTCATGTCCCCACAAATGGCGAACATCTTGTCCGCCGTATGGCCGCGGCCGAAGCGGCTTTCGATGACATGGCGCACCGCTCTCGCCTCTGCCACTCGAATGGCCATGGTGGCCCGCCGACCGTCGAGGCCATCGCGCGCCGGTCCCATCGACTTGAAATGCACCACGTAGAGCGTCAGCGGCCGGCCACCGACCCGCAGATCCACTTCCAGGCAGTCGCGCTTGAAGATGCGATCGCGCGGGCGGTTGGTCAGAGCCAGTTCGTCGTTGAAGAGGCCGAGATCCTCATAGGTCAGCGCCGCATGGCTCTTGACCTCCAGGCATTCGATCTTCTGCCCGTCGCGCGTCTCCTCGCGCGTCAGCACCGCCACGTCGATGCCGCGCGAGTCGTTGCCTTCGATCAGATATTTCTGCCGGTATCCGTTGCCGACCATGCGGAAGAGGTAGCCATATTCGAAAGCCTGCAGGGCCGCCATGTTATCCGCCTCCTGCAGGCAGAGAATGTCGGCGTCGCAGTCGGCGATGGCAAGCGCCGACAATTGTCGCGTGTCGTCTGTGTGGGCGATCGTGCGCGCCTCCTCCAGCCGCTGATACTCCGCCTCGCTGCGCACATCGAAAAGCCTCAACACCCGGTCCTGCTTGAGCTGGTTGCGGAAGCCGGAAAAATCGAACCGGCTCAGGAGGTTCTCGATATTGAACGTGGCGAGGCGAAGCGACATCGGGCCATCCGCAGTTGGAAATGCCGCGGAGATTAGAGCATTTTGCAGTCAGGTGGAAACACCTGACGTCGCACAAATGCGGCAAAAACAAACAGATAGAACGGCGGCGCGAACGTGTGTGAGCGCAACCCGCCCGTTGGCGTCCGATATCGGCGGGACGGCCCTATGTCCGTCCTATCGTCTGACGGCGACCACCTGGCCGCGGCTGAAATAGGACAGTTGCACCCTCCCCGATTGATTGCCGCCGATCACCCGGGCGGTCGATTTCGACAGCGTGGACAGGATGCCGACATGGTAGTTCCGGCCGGTTCTGACCACGATGACGTCGCCCGGCCTGGCATAGGAAAGCCTGATCGGTGCGCCGAACCTCAGCCAGGACCGCGCAAAACTGTAGCTCTGCGGCGGTTGCCGACCGGCTTTTCGGGCGATCATGCCCATGAAGTGTCCGCACCAGGGCGTGCGTGCCGGATTGATGCCGAGGGCAGCGCGCAGCCGCTTGTTGTTCTTCACCTCATGCAGTCCCGCATATTGCTGCGCCTGGGCCAGCATGCCCGCGGACGCGGTCTCGGGTGAGGTAAGCGCGACAAATGCCGCAGTCAGAAACGCCACAACCTTCATGATTCGGGTCTCCTTTATGCGCGGACCGGCCTCATGCCGGCTTGCGCCGCTCTGCGTCTCCGACCATCGCACCGGGTTCGCCCTCCTCCGACACGCAAATTTTGCGCGCGCAAAGAGCCGTCCGCGCTCGGGAGAGCTTCCCGAGCGCGCGAACGAAAACTCCGGTATCAAAGGGCTAGAGCGTCCTTGATCGAGGCGCACGACAACCCCAGGCTAACCCCGGGGAGGTCGAAACTTTGCATGGCTCCGCCCGAGAGCGGTACCGCACTACAGCGCCGCGCGTCCTATCAGACGCGCAAAGGTCGCTGTAGCACTTTGAATTGCTGCATGTCTTTGTTCTTAAATCGAGGTCGATTTAAGAAGACATGCAGTTAGCAACCACGCAAACTACACCACGCCTTCGCTACGACGTACGAAAGACTCTCTAGCGCTTTGAGGCTGCACGTCTTCTGTCGCCGAAAGCCCGGGCACGGGTTCCAGCTTGAAGTTGCAGCCGGCCTGCGAACTGCAATGGCCGTGCCCCAACCTGATGGCGGTCGATCAACGAGAGATAAAATTCCCCTGCCAGCCGTTGGTCAGCGGGCAGAACTTTGCCGATGAGGTGCAGCGAAATTGTGGCAGAGATCGCGCCCAACATGCGAGAGGCGCGCATTTCTAGCCCGTCGGGCTGGATCGGCCCAAAAATGGCGCGTCTTCGTCGAGAAGTACCGAGATTTTGTGCACGTGCAATTGCGCCGCGCCACCCGCGGCGCGCGTGTGGCGGCGCTGTGCGAGCGCGGCTATTGCTATAGGCTGCGTGCCAGCGCCGCACTTTTCCGGGGTCCATGCGCGATAGAGGACAGGCCCTTCGCTTGAGGCACGATGAATCATGGGGCGGGATGCGACCATCCCGCCCCATTTGCCGATCAGACCGGGTAGGCGCACCCGCTTAGAACATCGCGAAATCGCTGGTCGAGAGCGTCGTGACGCCCTTCAGGATGGCGACGAGTTCGAGGTCCGCCTCGGTGCCCTTGCCGTCGGCGTCGAACCAAAGCCGGCCGGTGTCGCTTTCGAACAGGAAGGTTCCCTTCGTGCTGGTCGCCACCGGATCGGCACCGACGACGAGCGTGACGGTCGCGTCGCCGGCGGCAATGCCGTAGTCGCTCTTGTCGAGCAGCAGCTTGTCCTGTCCGCGGGTGAAGTCGGTAATGACGTCGCCCTCACCGTCCCGGCCGGAGCGGTCGAAGACGAACAGGTCGTTGCCGGCACCGCCGGTCAGCCAGTCGTCGCCGGCGCCGCCGTTCAGTCGGTCGACTCCGGATCGGCCGTCGAGCACGTCGTCGGCCCCGCCGCCGTTCAACGTATTCGCCGCCGCGTCGCCGCGGATGACGTCGTCATTGGCGCTGCCATTGATGATCTCGAAATTCTTCACCGTCAGGCCCTGCGCCATGCCCCTGTTCGAGGCCTGGTTCTGAAGGTCAAGCACGACCGAGATGTCGCTGGTGTCCTTGAACGAGAGCGTGTCGGTGCCGATGCCGCCATCGAAGACATCGGTTCCGGTGAAGACGGTGCGCGTCAGCGTGTCATTGCCGGCGTCGCCGAACAAGCTGTCGCTGCCGGCGCCGTCGGTGAGCACGTCATGGCCGTCGCCGCCGCGCAGCGTGTCGTTGCCGCCATTGCCCTCGAGCCGATCGCTAAGCTTGCCGCCGGTGATCGTGTCCTTGCCGGCGCTGCCGAGATAGTTCAGCACCTCGAAGCCCTTGAAGGAGGTGGTCGTATCGACGGTGGCGCTGCCGGTCGCGAAGCTGAAGGCGATGTCCTTCGTCTGGTTGCTCGCATCGAGGTCGAGCGTGTCGGTGCCGGTGCCGCCATCAGCCGTGTCGCCGATCCCGGCATAGACGCGATCGTTGCCGTCTTCGCCGGAGATATTGTCGCGGCCGCCATAAACACCGACGCCGTCGCCTGACAGCGTGTCATTGCCGAGACCGCCCCTCAGCGTATCGTTGCCGAGATTGCCGGCGAGCACGTCGTCGCCGGCACCGCCGGTCAGGCTATCGTGGCCGCTGCCGCCGTGCAGCGCGTCATTCAATGCGCCGCCGACGAAAATATCGTTGCCGCTGCCGCCGACGAGTTTCACACGCTCGATGTTCTTGACCGTCACCGGCGCATTGCTGACGGTGACCGAGGGGGCGAGCTTGAAGGTGATCCCGGCGGTGTACTTGGAGAAATCGATCGACGCGAAATCCGTACCGGTGCCGCCATCGAGCGTCAGCTTGCCGGTCGATGCGCTCCGCGCGAACGAGTCGTTGCCGGTGCCGAGATCGACCGTGTTGTGACCAATCACGCTGCCGCTGTCGCCGACGCTGACCGTGTCGTCGCCGTCGCCGGCCTTGATGACATTGGTGCCGCCAAAGTCGATGAGGCGGTCATGGCCAGCACCTGAAGAAAGATTGTCGTTTCCGGTGCCGCCATCAAGCACGTCGGAGCCGGCGGTGCCGATCAGCGTGTCGTTGCCGGCATAGCCGGAGAAATTGACGCTTTGGGCAGTGCCAACCGACTTGACGACGTCATTGCCGGAGCCGAAGAGCACCTGGTAGCGCTCGAAATTCTTGAGCGATGTGCTCTCCGACAGCGTAGCGCCGGCACCCGTTGCAGAGAAGCTCAGATCCGCCGTAGCCGTGCGACGGTCGACGGTCACGTGGTCGGTCCCGAGACCGCCGTCGCCCTTGTCCGCCCCGCCATCGCCCAGTTCAACCCGGTCGTTGCCGTCGCCGGCAACGACGCTGTCCTTGCCGAGACCGCTCTTGACATGATCGTCACCGGCACCGGCATTGACGATGTCGTCGCCCGCCGCGCTGTCGATGATGTCGGTGCCGGTGCTGGTGGTGATCGTGTTGGCGCCGGTGCCAGTCGCGGTGATGGTGTAGTTCTCCATGCCGATGAACGTGGTGCCGCCGGCGAGCGTGTTGACCAGCGTCGCCGCCTTGGCGGCGAAATTGCCGGTAAAGTTCGTCAGCACCAGGCGGTCATTGCCGCCGGCATCGGTGATCGTGTCCTTGCCCTCCCCGTAACGGTAGGTGATCGTGTCGTTTCCTGCCCCGCCCTCGACCTTGTCGTCGCCGGCACCGCCATCCAGCGAGTCGTTGCCGACGTCACCGAAGAGACTGTCAAAGCCGATACCGCCGGATACGGAATCGTCGCCGGTGCCGCCGCGAACATCGTCATTGCCGGCGTCGCCGGAAAGGAAGTCCATTCCCTGGTCCCCGGTGAGAATATCGTCATCGTCGTCGCCGTTGATGAAATCCGTCCCATAGCCACCCTTCAGCGTGTCCTTGCCGAGCCCGCCCATCAGGAGGTCTGCGCCGCGACCGCCGGTCAGCTTGTCGTCGCCGGCCCCGCCGGTGAACATGTCGCTATAGTTGCCGCCGGTGATCGTATCGGCGAAATCGGTCCCGGTGATGCTGAAGGCTTCGACATTGGTGGTCTTGATATTGCCGACCAGCGTTTGCGGGGCGATCCAATCCTTGATCGCGATGTTCACGCCAGCGGTAAGGTCGGAATAATCGACCATGAGACGATCAGTGCCCGAACCGCCGTCAGCGATGTCGCCGGCGCCGGAAAGCGGCACGTCGGCCATGATCGTGTCCTGACCGGAGCCGCCATTGACGGTATCGCTTTCGTCGCCGCCGTCGAGAAAATCATTGCCGCTGTTGCCGTTCAGCGTGTCCTGGCCGGTGTCGCCCATGATGAAGTCACCCTGGAACGAGCCGCTGAGCGTATCGTTGCCGCCCATGCCGAGGATCTGGTCTGCGCCGAAATCGCCATTCAGCGTATCGGCATTGTCGCTACCCGGTATCATTCTCATTCGTTTCTCCTGAGTATTTGTTGGCACAGAGGCTTCGTTCGCCAGCAGGGAGCGGCGTCGAAGCGGATTCTGATTTTTGGAAATGTTGCCCGGCCGAAAGCCGGACCAAAGGTTAGGACGGCACTGTCATTAACGATTCTTGTTCATAGCCTTGCCCCTCAATTCCGGACGACTTACGTCCATGTCCGTCATATTGTTCAGAAAAAATCGTCGCGGTGTTCCCATGGATACAGCCGGAGATGGGCGAAGACTTTACTTCAATCGTAAGAATATCGCCTACAGAGTGAGCGGATCATGCTGAAAGACTTGAGTTTCTTTCCCGTTTGTGATGCACGTTGTACTTTACTCTGACGCGACAATGGCAGTTCCCAACGTTCCTTCCGAAACCTGCTCCGCGCTGCCGCACGCATATTTCACCGCTTGGCGCCGAGGGCGTCGCGCGCTTCGAGGCCGCTTGTCGCACTGGTGCGCATCCCAATTGAAAATTGAACAACAGCCATTCGTGAAAAGAGCGTGAAATGAACGAGGTACCGCGGTTTTCAGAGAATTTCCGTGGGTTGCAGATCGAGTTCAATCTGCTGGGAGGATTCGCTGTGCGCTCTCCCACCGGTGAGGCACTGATCCTGCCGACCGCCAAGACTCGGCTTCTCGCCGCCTATCTGGCTTTGTCGGCGGGCCAGTATCAGGCTCGCTCCAAGCTGTGCGCGCTTTTCTGGGAGGACCGGGGCGCTGAGCAGGCGCGGGCAAGCCTGCGCAATGCGCTGGCGGCGATCCGCGCCGTCCTGGGCGATCACATTCTGATCGCGAACCGCGAGGCGGTCATGCTCGACCCGAATTTCGTATGCACCGACGTCGATGAACTCAAGTCGCTCATGGGCCGAACCTCGGCCACCGCGGAAGCCGAGACGGCGCGACGCTTGGCCGCTGAGCTTTTGGAAGGCCTGACGGTCTCGGGGGAAGAGCTGACGGAATGGCTCGAGTTCGAGCGGACGCGATGCCGCAATCTATCGGAAGCATTGCTTTCCACGACTGCTGAACAGCTTGCCGAGCACGGCGACGAAGCGGCAGCCGTGGCGCTCGCCCAGCAACTGGTCGCACTCGACCCCTTTCGAGAAAAGAGCCATCGATTGCTGATGCGCCTCTACGCACGCCAAGGGGAGCGTTCGCTTGCCGCAGCGCAATTCCAGACCTGTCGCCAACTGCTTGCCGACGAGCTCGGAACCGCGCCCTCGCCGCAGACCGTCGCTCTGGCCCATGAACTATCGTTGGACGCAACGCCCACGCGGGAAGCCAGACGCCTGGAGGTCGCACCCTCCCCCATCCAGCAGAAAGCAGCACGCGGTGCGGATACCGATTTCCGCATTTCCATCGCCGTCTTGCCATTTCTTCGTCCGGCGGAGGATGCCGATCAGTCGTTCCTGGCGGAAGGGCTCGCCGAGGATTTGATCAACGAGCTTTCGCGTCACAAGGATTTCCTCGTCATTGCCCGCCAATCGACCTTCGCCTTCGGCGCCGGCCCGCGGCTTGCGGAGCACGCCGCCCAAGCTCTTGATGTTCGTTATGTGCTTACCGGAAATCTTAGGCGTCGGGGAGATGATCTGAGCCTCGGCGTCCAGCTCATCGACACCGCTACCCACCGCACCGTCTGGGCCGAACGCTATGCACGCAAGCTCGAAGAGCTATTCGCGGTTCAGGATGAAATCGTCGGCCTCATCATCACCGCCGTCGACGCAGAAGTGCGTTCGTCGGAGCGCGAGCGGGCTCTGCGCAAACTGCCCGAGACCATGGATGCTTGGGAATTTTTCCACCGCGGCCTCTGGCATGTCTACAATTTCTCCATGGACCAAATCGAGGCGGCGGAGCACTACTTCAGGCGCGCGACAGAGCTCAATCCGCGTTTTGCTCTCGGACATGCCGGCTTGGCGCAGGCAGCGGTGGTTCGCGTTGTCTGGCAAATGTCGGACGACATCCCCGCCACACTTGAGTCTGGCCTCGTGCATGCCCGTCATGCCGTAGCCCTCGATGGCGCCCACCCCTACCCGCACGTCATGCTGGGGAGGCTTCTCACCTGCCGGGGCGAACTCGGCCTTGCGCATGACCACCTTCGCATCGCGACAGAGCTTAACCCGAGCTACGCCCACGCCCATTACGCGGTGGCGCAGGTGCATATCTGGTCGGGTCAGCCGGCCGAGGCCCTGCCCCACATCGATCGCGCCATCCGTTTCAGTCCGCGCGATCCCCTTCTCAGCATGTTCATGACCGTGCGTTCGGTCTGTCTTTTTCTGATGGGCGACATGACTGGTGCGGAGGCCGCAGCCCGAGCTGCGATCGGTCGCCAGGCGCGCGAAAGCTGGTCGCGCCTTGGGCTCGCCGCAGCACTCGTCGAGAGCGGTCGGACCGACGAGGCACGGGCAGCCGTAGCCGAGGCAAAAGCGCTGATGCCGAACCTGTCAATCGCCAATCTCGACAATCTGATCGGGCGAATGGCATCGGCGCCGCGTCAGCGCATCATAGAAGCATTGCAACGGGCAGGCCTCCAATAGTCGGGCCTTCGTGCCGACAAAAGTCCTCCAATCTCATATCCGACCGCATTGCATTGCAGCATTCGGTAATTGACTGATATTGCTCGCCAGTCCAGGCAGGATCCTCGGCGCCGTGGAGTCCATTTGATGCAGTGCAAGGCAACTCCTCCGCCGGAATTTCAAGATTATTCTGGAGGAATTGCTAAAATACATGTATCTTTCGAGCTAGATCGTCCCGGGAGGGGGAAAATCCCCGCGGATTGAACGAAGAGATAAGACTAATATCTGCTGCACCAAGCCCGGATTCACGCCTTCGGGCTAGCATACTATATTCTGCAAGAAGTCTTCTTTAACGCCCTGCGAAAGCAGACATTTTTCTATTAAAGGCCGATTGCTGCATCACTGATTTATCTCGAACAAATTGAGAACCAAATTTCTATTGCGTATGTCAACATTGAAAGGGGCGTTTTGTAACCGGAGTACTGGACGATGTCGGATGCGTACCAAGACAAGTTACTACTTAGCCTCATTCAAGCAATTTACGAAACGGTGTTACTGCCTTCCGCCTGGGATCGAATTGTCGCTGATCTCACGAAACTGGCACGGGCAGAATCGGGCGCCATCCTCGGCTTCGAGGGGCTCGACAACAGGAAAATCAGCCTCGCCGTCAAAGGCGTGCAGAGATCGGCTCTGCTCGACGCGGATACGCTCTCGGCGCTGGACGAAGCCACGCTCGCGATGGGCTTGGGAGCAATCGCCACCTTGCCCGTGACGCTGGCGAACAGCGCCCCATGGTCATCCGCCTTGCGCCGCTGCTTCGGTGAGGATGGCAAAATTCTCATTCTGCTCGTGTCGAAAGAAGGAAGCCGGCGAATTGTCGTCGCCTGTTTCTTCCCGCACGCGGCCGATAACCACCTGGCAATTGCCGCCGAAGCGCTGATGAAAGTTCTTCCGCATTTTCAGACTGCCTTCGCCTTGCAGAAAGCGATGGTCAACGAACGGGAGAAATCAACCCGTACCGAACGGGCCCTCAGAAGCTGCGCCACGTCGTCAGCCATTGTTACCGCTGATCTTCGCGTAAAATTTGCCAATCGCCGCTTCGGTCGGTTCGTCGATGCCCCGGGCTCTTTCATCGAGTTCAGGGATGAGGTGCTCGAATTCCGGGACGATGAGCTTCAGTCTGAGATCGAAGATCTGATCGAGCGAGCGCGCGTCAACAAGCACGATCATCACCTCCGCTGGACTAAGAGCAAACGAACCGGCGTGAGTTGGATTGTCAGCGTCGACTTCTTGTCGTTTGGCAGCGACACCTATCGATTTGGCAACGTCTTTGCCAGCAACGAGCCGAGCTTTCTTCTGACGATCCGCGAATTGAGCCGGAACACCTTGTTGACGCCCGACGATATCAAATCGGTGTTCGGGCTCACGCCAACAGAAGCTGCATTGGTGCATTCCCTTGCCAACGGCGACGCTCCCTCCGACATCGCCAAACGCCGGGGCGTTTCGAAGAACACCGTCCACAATCAACTGGCGTCGGCGATGGGGCGCCTCGGGGTGCGCCGCCAGGCGCAGCTCTTAAGTTCGCTCGCCGTGCTCTCTTTTTTCACGAAGTAACACCGATAAGCGTCAATACATCCTCGACCGGCGCCGCGTCGTCGCCGCGTCAAGGAACAGAACTTTCGCACAGCAGCGTCCCGTCGGCACGATAGACGGACAAGCGGGCCGCCCAGACATCAGGCGCGGTACTGACCAGGATGGTTGAAAGCTCCTGCCGTCCCGCCTGTTCGCTCGCGAACGCGCCGGCTTGCACATTCGTGGACGATCCGGTCGTCACCTTGAAGTGATAGGTCCCCCTCTCCGTCCAGTCGCTGTGCAGCGTCGCAACCAAGGAGGTCAGAGAGTTGGTTCTGGAATGTTCTATGACACATTCGATCGGGGCATAGGCAACTGCATCCAGGCTGATCATGGCCTCGTCTCCCACGCGTTGATTTCACGATGGAGGACCGGCCGCGATGGGCGGCCGGTCGATCGAAAATCGATCAGTCCTGCACCGTTATGGAGAGGTTTCCCTCACCGTCTTGATGGGTCAGCGACTTGTTGCCCCAGCCGAACTGGAACGTGCCGGAGGCGTTGTACTTGCCCTTCTGCAAGGTGATCGCCTTGTGGTCTTTTCCGAACTGCGCCGTTCCGGAAATGTTGCCCTTGCCGCTCTGGACGGACACGGACTGATTGCCCTTGCCCACTTGTCCGGTGCCGGAGAAGTTGCCCCAGCCCGACTGGCCGGTCGCCGACATGTTGCCGAAGCCGGATTGGCTCGTAACCGATACGTTGTTGCCGGCATAAGCCGCGGAAACGGTCGAGAATGCGAGAAGTGCGGATGTTGCGAGTGCCTTGAGCATGACCATGTCTCCCTCTTGGACGCCATCATGGCGTGAGGAAACCGTCGCAGAATTGGACTTCTTAGTACCCATGAACATAAGACTAGAAGGAGGATACACTTTAGACAAACATTGCGAGTTTCATAACAGAAGAAGATGCTCAATTATGCAGTTCTTTAGTAAATCAATACCATGCGGATCATAGCAACTTATCAACTCCAACGTTAAATGAATTTGAGATTTGCAATCTGGATTAGGCTTGACCGGGGCAGCCGTCCGTCTTCGGCTGCGTCTTCCCAGGCTGAGCTGCGTCGAGCAACGCCACTCTTTCTTTACCAATTGCTGAAATACTGCCGACGAACGCCTTGTTCGCCTCGAGATGGATCCGCCAACCGCGGAAAATCCAAGCGGCACGACTGAGCAGTACCGAGTATCAGTTGCTAAGGGGAAACGTTCTGAACGCCGACGATCTGGAGCGGCATCCCTCGAACGAGGAGTCGCACGGCAATATCACCGGGTTCCTTGCTCGATTGCCGGGCCGCTTCGCCGGTGTCTTGGTCATCATCGTCTGTTGGCAGCAGTCAACCAACGTGCGGGCAGACGAGTCGACAACAGCGATGCTAACCTCGGGAGACGCCCCGACTTTCTCCTGGGATTTTGGCGCCAGGTGGGAAGACGTCGACACGCCGGACCTATTCTCAAATGTCATCTTTCCGGGCACGTCCGGGCAACTCGAGCCCCCCGATACCATCGGCCTCAGAACGAACCTCTCATTCCGGCTGCCGCTGCAGGATGCGGGGATGGGCCCCTTTTTCCTCGAATGGGATGCAGCGCTCTCTCGTGCAAGCGGCTCGTCCGGCAGGGTCGTGCAGCCGACGGGAAACGGCTTCGATCTCACCGCTGGCGAACCGGCCGGCGGGATCATCTCTCTGGCGACGGGCCGCGATCTCGTAGGCGCGACTGCGGCCGGCACGATCCATTTCACCGATAGTTCGGGCGACGACGCCCAAATCATGGCTTTCGCCCATTCGCCGGCCGGTAGCAATGCCATCACGCAATACGCCACCAGCGGCACACAAACGGGCGCCGCGTTCCTCGCCTTGGTCACCAGCGGCGATACGCCGTCGGCCGCCGCTTACGCAGCCTTCGCGGATGATCGCGGTCTGTTCTTCCAAGCCCTCGGCGACCTCGACGGAAGTGTCGTAAGATCGACGATCGAGCAACAGGCGCACGATTTCGATCAGACGCTATGGCTCGGAGCCGCCCTTGAACTCGCAAACGGCTGGACGATAACGCCGAGATTCGGACCGACCTACCGGTCCACAAGGCGGGATACTACCTTTCGAACAGAAGTCGACATCGCCGAGAGTATCAAGTCCGGCGTCGCAATTCCGGCAGTCGGCTATCGCGAGAAGGTCAACCTCTCCGCCGACTATTACGGCGTCCTCACGGGTTTCAGCGCAGAAGCGCCCATGGCCGAAAACCTCCTGCTTCGGATCAATGTCAACGGAGGCGTCGCACATTACCGGGCTCGCCTCGACAATCGAGCCACAGCCATCTTGCCGGGAGCCGACATCACCCTTTCAGCAAGCGAGCAAGGGCGACGCGGCGGTACCTTCCTGGCCGACGTCAGCGCTGCGATGATCTTTTCATCAAGCAAAAGCCTCTCCCTGAAATTCGAGGCCGGCACCAGCTTCCTCGCGGACGTGCCGATCTATCGGTCAGGCAAGCTCGCGACGGAAGACGCGCAGAGCTACTATCTGGCCGTCGGACTGGAACATCGGTTCTGACCGGACAGCGTAATATTCCGCCGAAATCGGCGGGCTCTTCTCTGGTTCTACCAGAGCGCCGCGACAACCAGATCCGGGTGGTTTTTGGTGGAGTTGCTGCCCTGGAAATAAAACGCCAGGTTGCGCAAGAATCGATCGTGCATCGTTACAATTCGCCCTGAAAAGTTACTGGACCGAAGCCCCTGATCTGGCGAATATGAGCCCGCAAATCAGCGAATTGATTTCAGTATCAATTTAGATCAGAGCTCACTGCGGAAGTGAGCTCTGATTGGAGAAGGGACCGGTTGAGCTCGCGGCGGCTCTCGGGGAAACGTGCTGATCGGCATAGCCCAATGCATTTCAGGGCGGGCGCGATAGTGCCGCCAAAACAACTGCGCCATAGGTGGGACATTTCACCGCATTCTTGAAGGGCTCGCTTGCTGACAGCGGGCCCTTCCCTTCTTCAAGGTATCGGTGAACGGCGCCTACAGCGCCGCGCGTCTGACTACTGCATGTCCTCAGCCATAGACGTAGTTCGGCAACCACAGCGTCATGCCGGGCCAGGCATACATGATGATCATGCAGAGGATGACGATCAGCATGTAGGGCATCATGCCTGCGAAGATCTGCCTGAGCGTGACGTGCGGCGGGGAGACGCCTTTGAGGTAATAGGCGGACATGGCGACCGGCGGCGATAGGAAGGCCGCCTGGAGATTGACGAAGACGAGAACGCCCCAGACGATCGGATCGATGTCGAAATGCCTGAGCATTGGCAGGAAGATCGGCACGAAGATGATGATGATCTCCGTCCATTCGAGCGGCCAACCCAGAATGAAGATAATCGCCTGCGACAGGATCATGAATTGCAGCGGCGTGAGATCGAGTGCAAGCACCCATTGCTCGACCAGCGCCTGGCCGCCGAGGATCGCGAAGACTGCGGAGAACAGCGCCGAACCGACGAAGAGCCAGCAGACCATCGCGGTCGTCTTCGCAGTCAGGAAAACCGCTTCCTTGGTTCGCTTCCAGTTGAGCGTTCCCGCCTGCAAGGCGAGCAGGAAGGCCCCCGCGGCTCCGACTGCTGCCGATTCCGTAGCCGTCGTGATGCCGAAGAGGATGACGGCAAGCACGACGATGGTGAGGATGGCAAGCGGCATGACCGAGGAGCCCAGGAGCTTCACCACCTGCAGCCGCTCCGCGGTCATTTTGCGGTAGTAGCGGACGACGAGGATCAGCACCACGGCCGCCGCCAAGCCGAACCACAGGTAGAAGTTCGTGGCCGGTCCGTCGGCTGCGGCCGGCCCGGCATCGGCCGCCGGTGCTCCGAGTTCCTCCAGCCCCTCCGGCGCTTCGGTTTCGACCGCCTGCGGATGAATGACCACATACCACCAAACAAGCGCCAGCGTGCCCGCCGTCAATAAAAAGGGGACGAGCGCTGCAAAGGCATTCTTGACGAGCTTCCAATAGGTAAATCGCCCTTCCTCCGTCTCGATCGCCAGTGCCCGCCGCGGCGAGATGAGGGCGGCAAAAAGCCCGACGAGCATGTTGCGCGAATAGAGCGCCTCGAGGTGCCTCATCCAGGCCGGTACCGGAACGCGCGTCTCTTCCTCCGGCAGGGCCGGCGCGATCTTCGGGTTGAGCGCCGCCCAGCCAAGAACATAGGCCAGGTAGAGAAGGGCCAGGAAGAAGCCCGGGAACATCGTCGCGGCATAAAGCTTGACCACGGATTGGCCTGCGACCGCCGCATAGACGATGATCATTACCGATGGCGGGATCAGGATGCCGAGCGTGCCGCCCGCAGTGATGACGCCGGAGGCGAGTTTCACGTCGTAGCCGGCGCGCAGCATCGGGTTCATGGCAATCACACCCATCAGCACCACCACCGCCCCGACCAGGCCGCTGGCGATGCCCCAGAACGTGCAGATGATCAGCGTCGTCACGGCAAGCGACGCCGGCACGCGCCGGAAGGAGAGCTGGACGCTGTAGAACATCTTGTCGACGAGGGCGCCGCGCTCCATCACGTAGCCCATCAGCACGAAGAGCGGGATGCAGATCAGCACGTCGTTGGTCATCGCGCCATAGGTGCGCTGGACCATGAGATCGAAGACGCGGTTGTCGATCCAGTGTTCGCTGGGATTGTAGAAGGCGTAGAAGCCGAAGACCATTCCGAGCCCCATCAGCGTGAACGCCGTCGGAAAGCCCATCAGGATCACGACGACGATGAGCATAAGCATGGTCAAGCCGAGAAACGGATCGCTCACGGCTCCTCCTCCCCCCCGAGGCCGCGCTGCCGCGCCGCTCTGTCGATGTCCTGCGCCCGCTCGATCGCCGCCTCGCGCGCCTCGAGGTCGACATGTTCGCTATGGGCAAGCTGCTCGGCGACCACGTCCATCTCCTCGACATCCTCCATTCGGCGCGGCCACTCCCCGGTCCTCAGACAGGCGATGCAGCGCACGATCTCGGCCAGTCCCTGCAACATCACGAGGGCGCCGGCCACCGGAATGACGGTCTTGAAATAGTAGATCGGCGGCCCTTCCGCCGTCACGGTCGAGTGTTCGCGGATCCTCCAGGAGAGGGCGGCATAGTCGTATCCGGCATAGACGAGGGCCGCGACACCCGGCAGGAAGAAGAGGATATAGAGGGCGAGATCCAGCGTAGCCTGCGTGCGGGGTTTCAGTGAGCTGTAGATGAAATCACCGCGCACATGGGCATTCTGCGCCAGAGCATAGGCACCCGCCAGCATGAACAGGCTGCCGTAGAGCATGTTACTCGCGTCGAAGATCCAGGCTGTCGGCGCGTTGAGGATGTAACGCTTGAACACCTCGACGCAGACGAGCGCCATCAGCCCGATGATCAGCCATGCGGCAGCCTTGCCGACCCACACGCTGATCGCGTCAATCCTGATCAGAAAACGCTGAACGTCCACGCGCCCCCCCAATTGCCCCAGGCTCCGATCACGCGTCACCGGCATCAGCCCGGAGACGCGTGAAAGGTGAAAAGGTCAGAGCGACTTCGCCACTCCGTCTTTTCCAAAATAATGGTCGAACGCCAGTCGGCGGCCGACGACGGTGTCCTGTTCCCATCGCGTGGCGCGCTCGGCAAAGGCGATCTGGGACTGGATGACCTCCTTGAACAGAGGGTTTTCCGCCGACTTCTTCTTCACCACCTCGTCATAGACTTCGAGCTGTCGCTTCAGGATTGCCTCCGGTGTCTTGTAGAACTTGACCTGATCGGTGGTCTGCATCGCCACATAGTCGCGCGAATAACGGTCGATCGCTTTCCAGTGCATGTCCTGCGAAGCGGCTTCCGCCGCATTGGTGATGATCGCCTTCATCTGTTCCGGCAACTGATCGTATCGGGCCTTGTTGAACAGGACTTCGAATTGCTCGGCATTCTGGTGATAGCTCTGCAGCATGCAGATCTTCGATACGTCCGGGAAACCGAGCACCCGGTCGGACGAGGCATTGTTGAACTCCGCCGCATCGAGCAGGCCGCGATCGAGCGCGGCGACGATTTCGCCGCCGGGCAAGGCGTTGACCGCCGCGCCGAGCCCGGTGAAAACGTCGATCGAAATGCCCACCGTGCGGAATTTAAGGCCCTGGATATCCTCGGCCTTGGCAACCGGCTTCTTGAACCAGCCGAGCGGCTGCGTCGGCATCGGTCCGTAGAGGAACGAAACAACATTGGCGCCAATCGATTCATAGAGCTTGGCGAGCAGGTCCTTGCCGCCGCCGTATTTGTGCCAGGCGAGCAGCATGTTGGCGTCCATGGCAAAGCCCGGCCCGGAGCCCCAGAGGGCCAGCGCCGATTGCTTGCCGTAATGATAGGCGACGACGCCATGGCCGCCGTCGAGCGTCCCTTGGGATACCGCATCGAGCAGACCGAAGGCCGGGACGACGGCACCGGCCGGCAGAACCTCGATCTTGAGATCGCCGCCCGTCATGTCATTGACCTTCTTGGCGAAATCGATTGCGAACTCGTGAAATATATCCTTTGACGGCCAAGTGCTTTGCCAGCGCATGTTGGTCGGCCCTTGCGCCTTGACGACGCTGGGCGCCGCGACTGCCGCTGCGCCGGCCATGGCAGCGCCGCTCAGGAATTGGCGGCGCGACGTTTTCCCCCGGGTCCGGGTTCCTTGCTTCATGTCTTCCTCCCAGAGCCTGCGCAGTTAGGAACAGAGTTTCCGCAGGCTAATCAAAGTTCTAAGAGGCGGCACGCCCACTGCGAGGCGTTGCGCCCCCGTCATTTTCTAGCTGTTTCGAGAATACTCCCGAATGCGGCCCCACGCAAAGATTGCAGGAACAAGTCGGGAACAATGCTGTTTGGTGCCCGACAAGGAATATTGCGAAGCGGCCGCGCGTCTAACGACAAAGCGGCACATGCGTTCCGAGGACATCGCGATGAAGACCGGCCTCCCGCTCAACTCACTCATCCTGATCCTCCTGGGCAGCCTGATCGCGGGCTGCACCAGCGTCTCCGCGCAGCGAACCGGCGCAATCGCCGGAAGCGGCGGCTACGGGCCAAACCCCACGCTGCCGAAGCCGAGACCGACGCTGATCCCGACGATCAGGATTGCCGAGGCGAAAGGCTGGCAAGACGGTACGATGCCGCGGCCGGCGAAGGGGCTGAGGGTGAACGCCTTTGCGACCGGCCTGGACCATCCGCGCTGGCTGCATATGCTGCCGAATGGTGATGTCCTCGTCGCTGAGAGCAATGCCCCGGAAAAGAAGAACAGCGGCTTCAGCCTGCGCAAGCTGGTCATGGGCGCAGCGATGAAGCGCGCCGGTGCCGCGACGAAGAGCGCCAATCGCATCACGCTGTTGCGCGATACGGACGGCGACGGCGTTGCCGATCTGCGCCGGCCCTTCCTCGAGGGACTCAACTCCCCCTTCGGCATGACGCTGTCGAACGGGCGGCTTTACGTTGCCAACACCGATGCGCTGGTCGCCTTCCCCTACAGGAGCGGCAGGACGCGGATCACCGCGAGGCCGGAAAAGATCGTCGACCTGCCCGCGGGCGATCTGAACCACCATTGGACGAAGGACGTCATTGCGAGCCCCGATGGCCGCAAGCTCTACGTTACGGTGGGCTCCAACAGCAATGTCGGGGAGAATGGCATGGCAGCGGAAAGGAACCGTGCCGCCGTGCTCGAGGTCGACCGGACGAGCCGCCGCACCCGGGTGTTCGCCTCGGGGCTGCGCAACCCGAACGGTCTCTCCTGGAACCCTCAGAGCGGCGAGCTCTGGGTGGCGGTCAATGAGCGGGATGAAATTGGTGACGATCTCGTCCCGGACTATATGACCTCCGTCCGCGCCGGCGGTTTTTACGGCTGGCCCTACAGCTATTTCGGCCGGAACGTGGATCAAAGGGTCAAGCCGCAGCGCCCGGACCTCGTCGCCAGGGCGATCAAGCCCGATTACGCGCTAGGCTCGCATACGGCGTCGCTGGGATTGACATTCTCCAAGGGCGCCTCCCTAGGCCCGAGCTACCGCAACGGCGCTTTCGTCGGCCAGCACGGCTCCTGGAATCGAAGCGTTTACAGCGGTTACAAGGTCGTCTTCGTCCCCTTCCGCAACGGCAAGCCGAACGGTCCACCGAGGGACGTGCTCACCGGCTTCATCGGCCGCGACAACAAGGCCATGGGTCGGCCGGTCGGCGTCGTGATCGACAAGAAGGGGTCCCTGCTCGTAGCCGACGATGTCGGCAACGTCATCTGGCGGGTAAGTCGCCGCGGGAAGTGACACCTGCTCTCAGCGTTGCGATATCACTTCACAGCCGCACCTGCGATTGCTAGGCTTTGTCAGCGGGATAAGAACTGCAGCAGTGAGTGCGCCAATCCCGCCGCCCAATCTGGATCGATCGTAGCCATGAGTTGGATTGGTCAAGGCCTATCACCGCAGCACGTCCGGGAGGTTGCCGCATGAGGCGGCTGGCAGCGATCCTGGATGCGGACGTCGTCGGCTATAGCCGTTTGATGGGGCTCGACGAGGCCGGAACCTTCCAGGCGCTGAAGACCTGCCGCAGCTCGCTGATTTTTCCGACAATCGCCGCTCATAGAGGCCGGATCGTGAAGCAGACGGGCGACGGGTTGCTGGCGGAGTTCGCAAGCGTTGTCGATGCCGTCGGCTGCGCAATGGCGATCCAGGAGATGATGCTGCAGCACAAGGAAGAGGTCGACGGCCGGCGCCTGGAGCTGCGTATCGGCATCCATCTTGGCGATGTCATTGTCGAGGACGACGACATTCACGGCGATGGCGTCACCGTTGCAACGCGCCTCCAGGAAATTGCTCCGCCCGGGGGGATCTGCGTTTCGCGGCAGGTTCATGATCAGGTCGCATCGAAGCTTGACTTCCCGGCCGTCGATTTCGGCAAACGGAAACTCAGCGACGCGCATGGGCCCATTCGCATCTGGCGGTGGCAACCGGGCGGAGCGCCCGAACCGTTCCCCGCCGCGCCGCCGCCGGATGAACAGCCGATACCGGGGCGTCAGCGCCCCTCGATTGCCGTCCTGCCGTTCGTCAATCTCTCCAGTGTCGGCGAGCAGGAGCATTTTTCCGATGGCTTCACCGGAGAGCTGATCGCCACGCTCGCCCGCTGCCGCTGGCTGAGGGTCGTCGCCCGCAACTCATCCTTCAGCTACAAGGGCAAGTCCGTCGACGTCAGGAAAGTGGCCGAAGACCTCAGCGTCAAATACGTCATCGAGGGCAGCGTTCGCCGTTCCGGCGACCGCATCCGCATAACCGCGCAATTGCTGAGCGGGGAAAGCGGCATGCTGCTCTGGGCGGAGCGCTATGACCGTACGCTCGACGATATCTTCGTGCTCCAGGACGAGATCGCCGGCCAGATCACCGGCACCATCGAGCCGGAACTCGGGATGATCGAATTCGCCGCACTCCGCGGTCACACCGCCGCTGACATGGATGCCTGGAACATCTATCTGAAGGGCCTCTGGCACCTCTACAAGTTCAACCTCGACGATTTGAAGATGGCCAAGCAGCTCTTCGAACGGGCCGTCGAACTCGAGCCCAGTTTCGCCCAGGCCCATGCGCGGCTTGCCTATGTCCATATCCAGCTCGGCTGGTACGGCCCGCTGGAAGAACGGGCCGAGCGGATCGCCGATGCCACCAGGCTTGCCGAGCGGGCGATCGCCCTCGACAGCCGCGAGCCGGCCGCGCACCTGGCGCTCGGCCGGGCGCTGGCGCTCGGCGGCCAGCCTGAGCGCGGCATCGACCATCTGCGCAACGCCCTTCGGCTCGACGCGAGCTTCGCCCAGGGCCACTTCGCCCTCGGCCAGGCGCTTTGCTATGTCGATCGTCCGGAGGAAGGCATCGCCGCGATCAGCGAGGCCTTCCGGTTGAGCCCGCGCGATCCGCATCTCTGGACCTTCCACAACATGCTGGCGATCGCCCACTACCAAGCGGGCCGGCTGGCGGAATCGGCGGCCGCCGCCCGCGCCTCGCTGCGCCAGGAAAACGTCACCTTCTGGCCGGCCATGGTGCTGGCGGCTGCCCTCGGCGCCGAAGGACCGGGCGGAGAAGCGAGCGAAGCGGTCGCCGCCCTCCTCTGCCGCCGACCGGACATGACCGCCGACAAAGCGCGGGCCGAATTCTATTTCGGCAGCATGCCGGCCATGTCGGAGGATTTCATCGACCGTTTTGTCGAAGATCTGCGGCGGGCAGGCTTGCCGGCTTAGTCTTGCGCAGGGCACGCTCCTTCATCCGCCTGCCGGCCACCTCCAAACGGGCGAAGGAGACTCGTCGCGCCCTCTGGGTTGAAGCGTATGATCGGAGCACCCCCCTCTGCCTGCCGGGCATCTCCCCCACAAGAGGGGAGATCAGCAAGACGGTGGCCTTTTGCCCCAACAATCCGGTAGCACCAAGCGCGGAGTAAAGATGGCAGCACAAGCGCTTTTCGCGCACCGTTAGCAGATCGGCGAATAGCGTCGATCCTTCCCGATCTCCCCCCTTGTGGGGGAGGTGCCCGGCAGTGCAGAGGGGGGTGTCATACCCGTTCTTCCGATTTTCGCCGTTCGATCCAACTACTGCAGCGTGCGAATCGGCGCGGCCGCCGCCTGGCCGTTCATCGCCTCGGGCGCCGCTGCCTCGGTGCTGCGGGCGGCACTGTCGAGGCCGGTCGCCACGACCGAGACGCGGAAGGTGCCGTCGAGGCTGCGGTCGAAGATCGCGCCGACGACGATGTCGGCCTCGTCGTAGACTTCCTCGCGGATGCGGGTCGCCGCCTCGTCCACCTCGAAAAGCGTCATGTCCATGCCGCCGGAGATCGACACCAGCACGCCCTTGGCGCCGCGCATCGAGACCTCGTCGAGCAGCGGGTTGGCGATTGCCGCCTCCGCCGCCATCATCGCCCTGCCCTCGCCGGCCGCCTCGCCGGTGCCCATCATCGCCCGGCCCATGCCCTTCATCACCGTCTTCACGTCGGCGAAGTCGAGATTCATCAGGCCTTCCTTGACGATGAGGTCGGTAATGCAGCTGACGCCGGAATAGAGCACCCGGTCGGCGATCATGAAGGCGTCGGCAAAGGTGGTCTTGGCATCGGCGATGCGGAAGAGGTTCTGGTTGGGGATGACGATCACCGTGTCGGCGCTCTCGCGCAGCCGCTCGATTCCGAATTCCGCGGTCTGCATGCGCCGCTTGCCTTCGAAGCTGAAGGGCTTGGTGACGACGGCGACCGTCAGGATGCCGGCGCGCCGCGCCGCTTCGGCGATCACCGGCGCCGCACCGGTGCCGGTGCCGCCGCCCATGCCGGCGGTGACGAAGCACATATGCGTGCCGCCGAGATGATCCATGATCTCATCGATCGATTCCTGCGCTGCCGCGTTGCCGATATCCGGCAGCGAGCCGGCGCCAAGGCCTTCGGTAATGGCCGCGCCGAGCTGGATCCGCCGCGCCGCCTTTGACATGGCGAGCGCCTGCGCATCCGTATTGGCGGCAATGAAGTCGACGCCCTGCAGGTCTTCCGTGATCATGTTGTTGATCGCGTTGCCGCCGCCGCCACCGACGCCGATGACAGTGATTTTCGGGCGCATCTCGGTGATGATCGGCTTCTTGTACTCTGTCATGGCTCTTCTCCTTGGGCAGTTCCCCGGCGTCGAAAGCTGCCCGTGCCCCGGGAAACGCGATCGAATGCGGTGCGGCGCGAATCACGCGTCTCCATTCTAGGAATTCAAAAAGGCCAGGGAGAAGGCAAGAGGGGCAAAATCAAGGCAAGTCCACAGCTACGTGTATCTCAGGCGAATCGCTGTGCGGATTGACAGCATAAGTTGCAACATTCTTTGCCTCGGCTGCAAACCTACCGAATGGAGCCTTCAGGGAACAGGAAACTTTCTCGCACGTTCAGGATGACGTTCTGATCAGCGCGGGAGTGTCTGCAATGGGTGTCGAACAAGCCCCGACGGCGAAGGGCAAGAAAGCCGCAAGCGGCCTGCACAAGAGCGCCGCGAAAGAAGAGAAGAAGGTGGAAGCGCAAAAGGGATCCGACCTCGCCAAGGGCGCCGATCGCTTCGAGGAGCGTTCCAAGAGCTCCGACGGCAAAAGCGCCGGGACGAAGCAGAAGCCGAAGCGGTAGAGCGGGATGAGGAAAAGTGTGCGCGGTTTTCCGCCCGCATCCCGCTCAACGTCGCCGCCTCAATCCTTCTCGGACGCCGGTGCGGTGTAGCGCCGGCGCACGGACTCGGCGAGCTTCTTCCGGCTCTCGGCCGGAGACAGGGAGCGATCCTCTTCGATCCCCGCAGCCTCCTGCGCTAGCTCGGCATCGCCGATGCGCTCGCCGAACCATTTCGAGTAGTCGCCGGCCCTCAGATGATGTTCCCAGGTCTCGTCGTCGATCCCCTCGGCAATCTGCAGGAAGATGATCAGATTGTGGGCGCGCAGGTTCATCTTGTTCTGAGCGCCGCGGAAATAGAAGCTCGCGTCCTCGCCGAGATGCCCCTCGGCATATTTGCGCGTGTGCCGCTTGCGCACCTGCTTCGGTTTTTCGGCTCGGATGCGTTGCACCGGTTCGCCCGTCGCGCGCCGCCAGAATAGCACCTCGTCCTCTTGATGGAGTTGATCGAGACCGGCGGGCGGCGCCTCGCCGACGGCCCTGCAGAAGGTCTCGATCACCTCGCGGGCGCTGGGGCCGAGGGCGACCACCGCCGTCACCGCCGAAAGCGCCCTTGGCGAGACCGCATCCGGATGCACGGTAATCATGATCGTTCCCGAAATGTCGTCCGACAGCGCCAGCGACGCACTGTCGCGAGCCGCCGGCATGAGGTGGTGGGCCTCGTCGATGATCAGCCAGTGGGGCCTGCCCGTGCGGGCGCGCAGCGTCGACAGGCCCGGCATCAGCTTGGCGAAGAAGGAAGGCCGCTCCTTGAGCTCGAAGCCGAGCGCGCTCACAACCACATTGTCGTCCGGATTGGCGAGGATTTCGAGCACCTGGCTGTCGGTCGGCGTGGTCGAACCGTTGCCCACGCTGACGGCACCTTCGAGGTCCTCATAGTCGCCTTCCGGATCGAACACGCAGAACTGGAAGCGCCGCTCGCGCATACCCTCGGAAAGCGCCGTTGCCAGCGTCGACTTGCCGATGCCGGAGCTTCCGGCGATCAAAAGCACGTCGAGCGGCCCAATGTCGACCGGTCCACGGTGATCCTCGCCGATCGGCACTTGGTGGCGCGGGTTGGGGCAGAACGAATAGTCGCGCTCGACGATCTCGGCGATCAGTTCCTCGACGCCCTCGCCCCGCGCGCCTTCGAGCGCAAGATCGGCAGTCTCCTTCAGCGCCGGCAGAGCATTCGAAACCGCCGCGCCGCAGCCGCACATCCTCAAGAGCGCGTGGTCGTTCTCCGCATCGCCGACGGCCACGACATTCAGGAACGAAAGCTGCATCTCCTTCAGCGCCGCCTTCAGGCCCGTCGCCTTGTTGACGCCGGTCGGAAGGATCATCACCGCGCCCTTGTTGAAGATGATCTCGAGCTCGAGGCCGAGTTCATTGATCGCTTCGAGCGCGGCGGTCTGGTGCGGCTCCCAGGTGGCGACGATCGAGCGCCCAACCGAGATATTGTCGACGCCCTTCTGCCGCAGCCGCTCGACGAATTCCGGCGGCGGCGCTGGCGCGATCGGCTTTTCCTCTTCGGTCTCGGGCGTATAGAGCAAGGCGCCGTTCTCGACGACCACCTTGTCGAATAGATCCATATTGGGAAAGACGCGCTTCAGGTCCGGCAACTCGCGGCCGGTGACGAGCAGCAGCTTGCGGCCCGTCTCCTTCAGCCGCTTCAGCGCCTCCAGGGTTTCCGACCGAACCATGCCGTCCTCGGCCAATGTGCCATCATAGTCCGTCGCAAGGGCCATGAAATACATGCGCTCGCCCGCCTCTCTTGCCGCCCGTCTTTCACGGCCGCCGTCGTTGCCGTCGTGACGGGGAACGTGCGAGCCCCATGCTGGTTCCCGTGCCGCGCGGCACGAGGTCTGCGACGTTGCCCGCGGCGGAGCGTAATCCGCCTCAAGCGTTCCAGCTCGGGCGGCTCCTCACCCGCTCAATCCAACGCTGCACGTTCTTGAGCTCTGCGGGTATCTCCATGCCGAAAACCTCCGAAAGCCAGCCACAGACGCCGGCGGTAATATCGGCGACCGAGAAGACCTCGCCGGCGAGGAATGGCCGGCCATCGGCAAGCTCGCGGTCGAGCCAGGCCCACTTCTTCGGCACCGCCCGCCGCTCGGTCTCCGCGAAGGCCGGAAACTGCGTAAGGCGATCCTTGAACAAGGCATCGGAATGGAGCGGCACATTTCCGATCGTCGCGAAAACCACCAGTTCCGCTCGCCGGTTCCACATTTCTACCTTGGCGCGGCTGACGGCATCGGACCCGAAAAGCGGCGGCTCCGGGTGGACTTCCTCGAAATAGCGGCAGATCGCGACGCTTTCGGTGATGATCGTGCCGTCGTCGAGCTCCAGCACCGGAATCTGCCCGAGCGAATTGAGTTTCAGGAATTCGGGCGCTCTGTGCTCGCCCTTGGCAAAGTCGATCTCCACCATTGGCACCTCGATGCCCTTCTCCTTGAGGAAGATACGCACCCGATAGGAGTTCGGCCCTATGCCTTGATAGAGTTTCATCGTCGCCTCCCTTGTATGGTTCAGTCCTGGAGGTAGTATGGCAATGTTGATTGCATCAAGCAACCAGTTCCATTTTTTATCCGGTTTCAGAGGAATGGAGCCCACCATCATCGTCGGCTGATTTCATCAACGTCGGACGCGATCTCCGTCATCCTCGGTCAAGTTTCGGCCCACCCAACCCCTTCGACATCCTCGGGCTCGACCGAGGATCCAAGCGCAAGCCGTTCAGAACGCGTCGAAAATATCGCTTGCTGATGGATCCTCGGGTCAAGCCCGAGGATGACGAGGAGCGGACGGAGGCCGTGCGGTTCGCGGAACGCATCACGCCAGCCAGGCTTAAGGGCGCCATCGCGTCGCAAGGCCGCCCCACCACCCGCCCTCATTCCTGTGCTCGTCACAGGAATCCAGCAGCGCCGCGTCTGCGGCGCGAGAGACGCTTCTCATGTCCGCAAAACGAAAACTGCATGCGTGGGAGCCGGACAGAGCGGCGACACTTTGTTTCGCGGCAATCGCGATGTCATGCACGGCGCCGACACGCCGTGGCTGGATCCCTGTGACGAGCACAGGGATGAGGGTGTTCGAGGCAGCCTATGCGCCGGTTGCCGCGGTATCCCAGCCACCTCAAAGCCGCCAGCCGCCCGCGATCACGAAGGGCGCCGTCTGCCCCTCCGCAATCGCCACGCTGCTGAAGGCCTTCAGCCGCTGGCCGTCGGGAAGCGCGAGGTCGAGGGCGAAGCGTTCGCCTTCGAATACGGACGAAAGCACGCGCATCAGCACGCCGTCTGTGCCGCGGTGGACATGCTCCGGCCGCACCAGCACGTCGGCAAGCGGCCCGACTGGGACGCCATCCCGCGACCCGAGCGATGCCCGCAGCACCGGCCAGCCGAGCTGCCTATCGCCATTTTCCGCCAGCGGCAGCCGCAAAATACTACCGCGGCCGATGAGTCCGCCGACCACCCGGCCTTCCGGCCGGGCATAGATCTCCGCCGGCGGCGCCACCTGCAGCAGCCGGCCTTCCGACATCACCGCGACGTCGGTCGCGAGCGCCATCGCCTCCGCCTGGTCGTGGGTGACATAGACCATGGTGGCGCCGGAACGCTCGTGAAAGGTGCGGAAGGTCTCCTCCATCGCCTTCCTCAGATGCTGGTCGAGATTGGCGAGCGGCTCGTCGAGCAGCACGACATCCGGTTGGGTGACGAGGCAGCGGGCGAGCGCCACCCGCTGGCGCTGGCCGCCGGAAAGTGCTGCCGGCCGCCGTTCCGCAAGCTCGGTGAGTTTCACCAGCGACAGCGCCTCGCCGACGCGCTTCTGCCATTGAGCCCCGGATATGCCGCGCACCTTCAAGGGATAGCCGACATTTTGCGCCACCGTCATATGCGGCCAGAGCGCATAGGACTGGAACACCATCGCCATGTTGCGCTTTTCCGGCGGCAGCGCGCCCCCGGCGTCCGAAAGCCGCCGCTCGCCATAGGAGATCGAGCCGTCGCTCGGCTGCTCGAAACCGGCGATCATCCGCAGCACCGTCGTCTTGCCGCACCCCGACGGACCGAGGAGCGCCAGGAAACCCTGCCGGCGCAGCGTCAGCGACACGTCCGCGACCGCCGGCCTACCATTCCCAGGAGACTTGCCGCTTCCGAAATCCTTGCTGAGGTGGTTGAGGATCAGTTGCGCCACGGCAGCACGCCCTCCGGGAGGTATTTTGCGAAAAACTCGAGCGCCGCCATCAGCGCGATTACCAGCAGCACGACGAGCACGGAGAGCGCCGAGGCGAGATCGGAGGAGCCGCTGTCGTCGAGATTGAAGATCGCCACGCCGAGCGTCTGCGTGCCCGCCGACCAGAGCAGCGCCGAAACGGTGAGTTCGTTCGCCGCGATCAGGAAGACGAGGATCACCGAGGCGCCGGCGGCCGGCGCGATTAGCGGCAGCAGCACGTCGCGCATGCGGCGGAAGAAGCCGGCGCCTGCAAGCCGTGCCGCCTCCTCGAGCGCCGGGTCCATCTGCGTGAACGCGCTCATGACCGGCTTCAGGCTGACGGCGAGGAAGGAGGAGAAATAGGCGGCGAGGATGATCCAGATCGTGCCGTAGAGCGAGACGCCGACAACCGGCAGCGGTGCGGCGAAAGTAAGGATGAAGGCGACGGCAAGCACGATACCGGGCAGCGCGTAAGGAATCTCCATCAGGATGGCGAGGAGATTGGCAAGCGCCCCCTCCCGCCGCGTCAGCAGATAGGCGGCCGGAACGGTGACGACGAGCAACCCGAGGGCGGCGGCGGAAGCGAGGAACAGCGAATTTTTCAGCGCCGTCAGCGTGATGGCCTGGCGGAAGAGAATTTCCGCATAGGCGCTGAGCGACATGGTGTCGAAAGTGAGCGGCACGCCATAGGCGGGCACCAGCGAGCTTGCGACGAGCGCCAGCAGCGGCGCGACCAGCACCAGCGCCAGCAGGCTGACGAGCAGCGCCTCGAGAGCGATGCGCCAGCGCCCGAGCGAAAAGGCGGCGCGCGCGCCGGAATGGCCGATCAGGCGATAGTCGCGGCCGGCAAGCGCGTGCTGCTGCACGAGAAGCCCGGCGGCGGAGATCGCCGCGATCAAGGTCGAGATCAGCGCGATCTCGCCGAAGGTGGCGGCGCCGAAACTCGCGAGCCGGCTGAAGATCAGCGTCGGCAAGGTCTCGATCCCGGCGGGAATGCCGAGGATCGCCGGAATGCCGAAATTGCCGATGCCGGAGACGAAGGCGATCGCGCCGCCGGCGATCAGCCCCGGAGCGCTGAGCGGCAGCACGATGTCGCGAAAGACGCGGAACGGCCCGGCGCCCGAAAGCCGCGCCGCTTCAATGCCGTCGCGCGGGCTCGCTGCCAGCCCGGCCTTCAGCGCCAGGAAGACGAGCGGCGCGTGCTGCACGCCAAGGAGCAGCGCGATACCGGAAAGCGAATAGAGCGGCTGCGGACTGCCGAGCGGCGGCGCCAGCCCGAGGGTCTTCAATAGCGGGCTCGCCGGCCCCGACATTTCCACCCAGGCAAGCGCCGTCACTTGCGGCGGGATCATCATCGGCAGCATGAAGGCGAAGCTCAAGATGAGCTTGCCGCGAATGTCGGTGAGCGCCAGGGCGAAGGCGAAAAGCGAACCGAGGAAGAGCGAGACGACCATGCCACCCGTGGCGGTGACAAGCGTATTGCGGAGTGCCGCAAAGGTCGCCGGCTCGAAGATCAGCCGCGCCGCCTCACCGTCGACAAGCCCGCTCACCCCCGCCCCGGCCAGGCGGGCGAGCGGCAGCACGGAAAGCAAGAGCACCGCACCAAGCACGAAAGGCAGCAGCCAGGCAGGCTCGCCGGACGGCGCCCGCGGCTTTTGCGGGCGGAAGCCGAACCGCCGCCCTTCCCGGCCGTGGCGCGGCGGCCTCGCCTTGAGGATGCCGCCTTCCGTTGCGTGAGGCACCGGTGGCAGTTCGACGCCGCTCAAGGTCCGCGTCAGAGCGGCCGGTAGTTTTCCGGACGTCATCTGGGGAGGCCGGCTTTCCGCCGCCTCCCCGCCGAAAAGAAATCGCAGCCGGCCGAAGCGCCCGCGCCTTCGACAGAAGACGCGACGGAGGCTCCAGCAGTTTGGACCCGGCGCTTCCTTCCGCATCCGGCGCTTCGGCCGAAGCGCGCGCGCCACGGCTGCGGGCGGTCTCGTCCGCTCGCGTCATCAGGCGGTCAGTTCGTCCCGAAAATGCCGGAGAAGGTTTTGAGGTCCGCTTCGGAATTCTTGACCGCCGCGGCGGCATCGAGCGGCAGCACCTTGATCGTCTCGCGGGCCGGATAGCCCTCCGGCAGCGCCACGCCGTTGCGGGCCGGGATATAGTCCATCTTCGCCGCAACCTTCTGGCCTTCCTCGGAAAGCAGGAAGTCGACGAATTTCTTCGCCGCATCGACGTTCCTGGCGGTCTTCAAAATGCCGACCGGCTCGGTGACGGCGGAAACGCCCTCGGCCGGGAAGACGAATTCCACCGGCGCGCCCTTGGCCTTCTCACGGATCGCCATGAAATCGACGAGCATGCCATATGCCTTCTCGCCGGTCGCCACCGCCTTCAACACGCCGCCATTGCCGCCGGCCGCCGTCGCGCCGTTTCCGGCAAGCGCCTTGTAATAGCCCCAGCCGAGGCCGGGAATGCCGGCGAGCGTCTCGGCATGGATCAGCGCCGCGCCGGAGGTGAGCGGGCTCGGCATGGTGACGAGGCCCTTGGCCTCAGGCTTGGTCAGATCCTGCCAGCCTTCCGGCTTCATCCCGGCCGAGGTGTTGTAGACGATGCCGGTGGTGATCATCTTGGTCGAATAATAGGCGCCGTCCGCATCATAGAGGCCCGCATCGTAGCCCGCCGCCTCCGGCGACTTGTGCGGCAGCAGATGCCCGCCCTCCTTCAGCCGCTGCATCGTCACCGTATCGGCGATCAGCAGCACGTCCGCTACCGGATTGCCCGCCTCGATCTCCGCCATCAGCTTGGCCATGATCTTCGTCGTCCCCTCGCGCACCCACTCGACCTCGACGCCGGGATTTGCCGCCTTGAACGCATCCACCGTCGCCTGCGCATCCTCGTTCGGCTGGCTGGTGTAGAGGATGAGGTTTTCAGCATAAGCCGCGGTGGAAAGAAGACCCGCGACCAGCGTGGCGGCAACGGCGGAGAGAAGCGTGTTCATGGGGAATTGCCCTCGGTCGGAGAAAGATGGCGCCGAGGGATAGAGCGGGTGTTTTACAGGGGTGTGACAGGGGGAGTGGGCGAGCGTGGGTCAGCTTTGCGCCAAAAGCGCCCAACGGCACTCGTCCGCTTCGGGCAAGAAGCAGTCATCTCTTCGACTATTCCCAATACCCGTGTGCCAGCATTGAGATGTCATCGCCGAGTGCCCCTTACATCAGCACTCCGATTTCACGCCCCCTTGACAACCCGCCCTGCCGTATCAATCTAAAGTTGCGTGACTTGCCGGGGTGAAAGTGCTCTGATTCCAGCCCATCCGAGAGTGAAAGCCGTCTCAAGCTGTAACGGGGGAACGTTGCATGCGTGGTTCGAGAACTCTGGCTGCCGTCCTTTCCTCAACCCTCCTTGCCGCGCTGTCGATCGCGCCGGCCAGCGCCCAGCAGGCGCCGGCGCCGGCCGTGGTGGTGGCGCCGGCGGCGATCATGGACTTACGCGAAAGCGCCGACTTCACCGGCAAGGTGGTGGCGATCCAGAAGGTCGGCGTGCGCGCCCGCGTCTCGGGCTTCCTGGAGAAGGTGAATTTCAAGGAGGGCGACAAGGTGCCGGCCGGCGCGCTGCTCTACGAGGTGGAGGATGGCGCCTACAGGGCGGCGGTGCAGGAGATCGAGGGCTCGATCGGCGCGGCCGAGGCGACGCGCGAACTGGCGGTGCTCGAGCGCGACCGCGCACAGCGGCTGATCTCCAGCAACACGGTGGCGCAGGCAACTGTCGACACCGCCAATGCGCAGGTCAAGAAGGCCGAGGCCGATATCCTGCGGCTTCAGGGCAGCAAGCAGAACGCCGAACTCAATCTCTCCTATACGAAGATCGTCGCGCCCTTCGAGGGCGTTGCCGGTCTTTCGAGCGTCGATGTCGGCGCCCTGGTCGGCCCGGATTCGGATGCTCTGGTGACGCTGACCCGGCTCGATCCGATCTATGTCGAGTTCCCGGTCTCGACTGCGCTCTTCCTCGAATATCGCCAGCGGGCGCTGCGCGGCGAAATCGGCCGCGACGCCAATGTCGAGCTGCTGCTGCCGGACGGCACGACCTATCCGAACAAGGGCACCATCAATTTCGTCTCCAGTGACGTCTCGGCAGGCACCGACACGATCACCGTCCGGGCCGAGTTCGAAAACCCCGACTATCTGCTGCTCGACGGCACGCTGGTCCGGGTCACGCTCGAGCAGACCGACAAGCAGGAGGTGCTGGCGGTGCCGCAGCAGGCGATCCAGCGCGACCAGCAGGGCGCCTTCGTGATGGTGGTCGGGGCGGGCTCGAAGGTCGAGCTTCGCCGCGTCGACGTCCAGCGCTCCACCCGCGGCCAGGCGGTGATCGCCAAGGGGCTGAAAGAGGGCGAGCAGGTCATCACCGACGGCGTCGGCAAGGTGCGTCCCGGCATGACCGTCGACGCCGCACCGGCTGCGGGCGGCTGAGCCATGATCTCGCAAATCTTCATCGATCGCCCGCGCTTCGCCGCGGTCATTTCCATCGTTCTGACGCTGGCCGGCCTGATCGCGCTCACCGCGCTGCCCGTCGCCCAGTTTCCCGACATCGTGCCGCCGCAGGTGAGCGTCACGGCAAGCTACCCGGGTGCCGGCGCCGAGGTGGTCGAGGCGACCGTCGCCCAGCCGATTGAAAGCCAGATCGTCGGCGTCGACGACATGCTCTACATGAAATCGACGAGCGGCGCCGACGGCTCCTACACGCTGACGGTGACCTTTGCCGTCGGCACCGATCCGAACATCGCCACGGTCAACGTGCAGAACCGCGTCTCGCTCGCCGAGGCGAGGCTGCCGTCGGAAGTCAAGCAGACCGGCGTCAGCGTGCGCAAGAAATCCTCGGCGCTGATGCAGGTGATCGCCATCCACGGCGAGAACGACAGCTTCGACAACCTGTTCCTGTCGAACTACGCCACCATCAATGTGATGGATACGATCAAGCGCGTGCCCGGCGTCGGCGATGCCGCGCTGTTCGGTGCGCAGGACTATTCGATGCGGGTGGTGCTCGACATCGATCGGCTGACCAGCCTCGGCATGACGCCGACCGACGTGATCAATGCGCTGAAGGCGCAGAACATCCAGGCGGCCATCGGCCGCATCGGCGCCCAGCCGATGACCAACGATCCGCTCTTCCAGCTGAACCTGCAGACCCAGGGGCGGCTCACCGATCCGAAGCAGTTCGAGGACGTCGTGCTGCGGGCCGAGGCGGACGGCTCATTCGTCCGCATCCGCGATGTCGCCAGGGTCGAGCTCGGCGCGGCGAGCGCGGATTCGAGCTCCCGCTTCAACGGCAAACCGGTGGCGATGATCGGCACTTACCAGGCGCCGGGCGCCAATGCGCTGGCCGCTGCCGAGGGCGTGCGCGCGGCGATGGAGCGCCTGTCGCAGGCCTTCCCGGAAGGCCTCACCTACAAGATCTCCTATGACACGTCCGAATTCGTTGAGGCGAGCGTCGAGAACGTGGTGCACACGCTCATCGAAGCCTTCGTGCTGGTGATCATCGTCGTCTTCCTGTTTCTCGGCAATTGGCGCGCGACGCTGATCCCGCTCGTCGCCGTGCCGGTGGCGCTGATCGGCACCTTCGCGGTCATCCTCGCCATGGGCTTCTCGCTCAACACCGTGTCGCTGCTGGCACTGGTGCTGGCGATCGGCATCGTCGTCGACGACGCGATCGTCGTCGTCGAGAACATCGAGCGTGTCATGGAGGAAAACCCCGGCATGCAGGCGCCGGAAGCGGCGCGGCTTGCGATGGGCGAAATCACCGGCGCGATCGTCGCCATCACCCTGGTGCTGCTTTCGGTCTTCGTGCCGGTCGCCTTCATCCCGGGCCTGAGCGGGCAACTGTTCCAGCAATTCGCGGTCGCCGTTTCCGTGTCGATGGTGATCTCCGCCATCAATGCGCTGACGCTCAGTCCGGCGCTCTGCGCGGTGCTCTTGAAGCCGCATCATGGCGAGAAGCGCGGCATTCTCGGCTGGCTGTCGCGCCGCATCGACAATGGCCGCGACGGCTATGTCTATGTGGCCGAGAAGATCGCCCGGCGCGCCGTCATCGGCCTCGTCCTGCTCGCCGTCGCGATCGGCGCCAGCGGCTGGCTGTTCCGCGTTGTGCCGACCGGCTTCCTGCCGAGCGAGGACCAGGGCATGTTCTTCACCGAGGTCCGCCTGCCGGAGGGCGCCTCCTACAACCGTACCGATGCGGCGCTTCGCCAGGTCGAGACCTTCCTCCGTGGGATCGAGGGCGTGCAGGACGTCACCAGCGTCACCGGCTACAGCTTCCTCGACGGCCTTTCGAAGTCGAACAGCGCCTTCGCCGTCGTCACCATGAAGCCCTTCGCCGAGCGCGAGGCGCAGTCCGCCTCGGTCGATAGCGCCGTCGCCACCGCCATGGCCAAGGGCACGACGATCCGCGAGGCGCAGGTCTTCGCCTTCAACCTGCCGCCGATCCTCGGGCTCGGCACCGGCTCCGGCTTCGAATATCAGCTACTCGACCTGCAGGGCCGCTCGGCCGCCGACCTTGCCGCCACCGCTGGCGGGTTGATCATCGCCGCCAACCAGAACCCGAAGCTCGGGCCCACCTTCACCACCTATTCGGCAAGCTCGCCGCAGCTCTATCTCGATGTCGACCGCGACCGGGTGCAGGCGCTCGGCGTCTCGATCAGCGATCTGTTCGCTACGCTGCAGGGCACGCTCGGCTCCTATTACGTCAACGACTTCAACCTGTTCGGCCGCAGCTGGAAGGTCAACCTGCAGGCGGCACAGGCGGACCGCGACTCCGTCAACGACATCCAGCGCCTGCATGTGCGCAACGCCGCCGGCGGCATGGTGCCGGTCGCCTCGGTGGCGCGCGTCGACTATATCGTCGGCCCGCAGACGATGGTGCGCTACAACAACAACCGCTCGATCACCTTGAACGGCCAGCCCGCCCCCGGCGTCTCCTCGGGCGAGGCGCTGCAGGCGATGGCGGCGCTTTCCGCCACCACGCTGCCGCCCGGCTATAGCTACGAATGGACCGGCACGGCGTTGCAGGAACTGGAGGCCGCCGGCCAGACGACGGCGATCCTGGCGCTCGCGGTGCTCTTCGCCTATCTCTTCCTGGTGGCGCTTTACGAAAGCTGGACGATCCCGGTGCCGGTGCTGCTTTCGGTTGCGATCGGCGTTGCCGGCGCTCTGGTCTCGGTGCTGATCGCCGGCCTCTCCTTCGACATCTATGCGCAGATCGGCCTTGTCGTCCTGATCGCGCTCGCCTCCAAGAATGCGATCCTGATCGTCGAATTCGCCAAGTTCCAGCGGGAGAAAGGCGCCGGCATCGTCGAGGCGGCGGTTCAGGGCGCCCGCGCCCGCTTCCGCGCGGTGATGATGACGAGCTTCGCCTTCATCGTCGGGCTGATCCCGCTGGTTACCGCCGAAGGCGCCGGCATGCTCAGCCGCCGGGCCGTCGGCACCGGCGTCGCCGGCGGCATGCTCGCGGCCTCCCTCATCGGCATCTTCGTCATCCCCGCCCTCTATGTCGTCTTCCAGTGGCTTCGCGAACGCGGCCACAAGCTCGCCGGCCTATCTGGTGCGCATATCGGTCAGGCCGCGCCGGCCGAAGACGTTCCGGAAGAGGAGCGGGAGCAAGACCGGCGAGCGCCGGCGACGGCCGCGACCGCCGCCCAGGCGCCGCCCGTGCCCTGACGCATCGGCCCGAAAATCGGACCCGATTTTCGGAAAGCACGATGCGTCGTCTCAAAGAGTTACAGCGTCCTTTGTGCGTCCTGAAGGACGCACGGCGCTGTATCGTCATTCTTCAGCGCACCGCCCCGACCACATGGGCCTGGATCGGCCGCTCGATCATGCCGCTCCCGAAGCGCTTCCTTAGCGCCTCCGCCACCCGCTCCGTTACCGCCGCCAGCGCCGAAGCGTCGCGCTCCTCGATCTCGCTGCGGACGGGAGTACCTTGGCAGAAGCCGGTCGCGGCATCGGAGGCGGATATCGGGCCGTTCCTCTTCTCGAGCGTTTCGAGCGTGATTTCATGGAAGCCCGCGGCCACCAGATCGGCGCGGATGTTTTCCGGATCCGCATAGCCGTGCGGCACGCGGCGCATGAAGCTTGGCGGGTTCTCCTGGAACTGCGCTGCGAGCGCCTCCACGGCTGAATGCGCAAGCTCGTTTGCCTCGACCCTGTCCCAAACGTTGAAGAGGAAGCGGCCGCCGGGTTTCAGCACGCGCCGCGCCTCTCCGTAGGCTTTCACCCGGTCCGGGAAGAACATTACGCCGAACTGGCAGAGGACGACATCGAAGCTCTCGTCGTCAAAGGGCAGTTCCATGGCGTCCGCCTGCTGCCAGACGATCCGCTCGTCGTCGCCGAGCTTCGCATGGGCGACATCCAGCATCGGCTGGTTGAGATCGGTCACGACGAACTGCGCCTCGATATCGAGCTTCGACGCCAGCATCCGGGTGACGATGCCGGTACCGGCGGCGATTTCAAGCACATCAAGGGGCTTGAGCCGCGCTGCCCGTTCGGCCAAGTCTATCGCATAGGGCTCGAAGATCAGCGGCACCATCAGCCGCTCGTAGACCTCGGGTATCGCTCCCGCAAAGACCTTGTCCGCTTCCGCCATCGTCCCCTCCCGCGTCGGTGAGCGGCGCCCTCCGATGACGCCGCTTTCGCGGGAGTAAGATACAACCTTGCGCCGCATTTCCGAAGCGGTCCGAACGAGACGGTGAATAGCAACATGATTACCGGCTCTTGCGAGCATTTGCGATCGCCCGACAGATTGCCTCACCCCGCGTCAGGAGTGAGCTACCTCATCGATAGCTGGTCGCATCGGCCGGCTTGCCGACCTCCATCACCTCGTCCATGTAGCGCCAGCAATCTGGCCGGGAGCCGTCGAGGTCGGTAAAGCCGTAGACCTGGGCGAGCCCTCCGCTTGACAGCGACTGGCCGTTGAAGCGGGACTTCTCCGGATCGGCGGCAAGCGCCGCGACAGCCCGGCCGACGAAGCGCGGGCTCTCGGAAATGACGAAATGCGGCTGATAGGCCGTGGCGTCGCGCCAGTTCTCCTCCGTCACCTTGAAGGCCTCGAGCATCATTTCCGAGCGCAGCCAGCCGGGGGTGATCGAGACCGCCGTGGCGCCGTGGGGCTCGAGATCCTTGGCATGCGCCCAGGCCATGCGGTTCGCCGAGATCTTGGCGAGGTCGTAGAAGGGCGAAAGCCGGTAGTGATCGGCATTGTATTGCGCCGTGCCGTCGGTCACCTCGACCAGCAGCCCGCCCGGCCGCTCGATCAGGAGCGGCAGCGCGTAATGGGCGGTGATCAGATGCGTGTCGATCGCCAGCCGCAGGATCTTCAAGCCGTTTTCGAGATTGTGGTCCCAAACCGGCTTGTTCCATTCAAAGAGCTTCTCGCCGCCCCAGATATCGTTGACGAGAATGTCGAGCCTTCCCTCCTCGCGCCGAATGCGATCGACGAGCGCCTGCACCGCCGCCGGCTGCAGGTGGTCCACCTGGACGGCGATCCCCTTGCCGCCCGCCGCGGTTGCGAGCTCCGCCGTTTCCTCGATCGTCTCGGGCCGCTGATATTCCGACGGCTGCGCTCGCGTCGTTCGTCCCGTGACATAGACCGTCGCGCCCGCGGCGCCGAGTTCCACCGCAATGCCGCGACCGGCGCCGCGCGTTGCGCCCGCGACGAGCGCCACCTTGCCTTCAAGCGTCATGTCATCCTCCCTGAGAAATCTTCTGGCCTTGACCGGCAGGTGCATATATAAACGCTTATTCGGTTATAAATAAAGGTCAAAAAATGCCGCGCCCCAAAACTCTGCCAAATGAAGAGGTGCTCGAGGCCGCCCTCAACCTCATGCGCAAGAAGGGGCCGGAAGGCCTGACCTTCGCGGCCCTTTCTGCCGCCTGCGGCCTTTCCCCCTCGACTCTGGTGCAGCGTTTCGAGACCAAGTCCCGCCTCATCCAAGCGGCCTTGCTGCAGGCCTGGGACCGGCTCGATCGATTAACGGCGGAACTGGCAGCCGCCACGCCGAAGACGCCGGCGGGCGCCGTCGCGCTGCTCGTCGGGCTCTCCGGCGATTACGGCGGCATCGAAAGCTACGCGGACGATCTCCTGATCCTGCGCGAGGACCTGCGCGACCCGATCCTGCGCGCCCGCGGCGCCGCCTGGCGCGACGTGCTCTCCGCGGCGCTCGAGGAGCGTTTCACGCGCGTGCCGGCCGCCTCCGCCGGCATCGGGCTGATGATGGCCGCCCAATGGCAGGGCGCGCTCCTCTGGTGGAGCTTCGATCCGCGCATGCCGGTCACCGATTTCGTCAAGCAAAGTCTCGAGCGCTTCATCACGGCTTTCGCGGCGGGGCGGGAAACGCATTCGAGCTGACGATGGGAACTTCACGGCGGCTGAATCGCGAAGACTCCCCTTTTCTCTTCGCGCTGGCGCGCTATACTGATTGCGAAACGCAACCAATCATTATAGGCACGCCCATGGCTCTCACCCTCTATCTCCACCCGCTCGCCTCCTTCTGCCACAAGGTGCTGATCGCGCTCTATGAGACCGGAACGCCCTTCGAGGCGCGGATCGTCGATCTTATGGACCCGCAGGAGAATGCCCGCTACCTGGAGGTCTGGCCGGTCGGCAAAATCCCGGTGCTGCACGATGGCGCCGCGGACCGGATCGTTCCGGAAACGTCGATCATCATCGAATATCTCGATCGCCACTATCCCGGCCAAGAACCCCTGATCCCGCGCGACGATGCGCTGGCGCTCGAGGCACGGCTGTGGGACCGCTTCTTCGATCTCTACATCCACGTGCCGATGCAGAAGATCGTCACCGACACGCTGCGCGCTTCCGGCGAGAACGACCGCCGCGGTGTCGCCGATGCCCGCGCGTCGCTCGCCACCGCCTATGATTTGGCCGAGCGCCAGCTCACGGACCGGCGCTTCGCCATTGGGGAGGCCTTCACCATCGCCGATTGCGCCGCCGCCCCCGCGCTCTTCTATGCCGGCATCGTGCAGCCCTTCGGCGACACCCATCCGAACCTTTCGGCCTATTTCGAGCGGCTGCTCGAGCGCCCCTCCTTTAAGCGCACGCTCGCCGAGGCGAGACCCTATTTCCACATGTTCCCCTACAAGGACGCGATGCCGGCACGCTTTCTTTGACCCTTTCGGCGGGACGCCGCTTGCGTTCGCGTCCATGCCCGCTACCCTCTCCGGCGACAACCACGCAAAGGAGCGAGACAATGGAATATCGTCTGCTCGGCCGCTCCGGTCTGAAGATCTCGACCGTCACCATGGGAACGATGACCATCGGCGGCGGCGGCAAGTTCGCCCAGGTCGGCAGTGTCGGCGTCGAAGAGGCCCGTCGCTATGTCGACCTCTGCCTCGATGCCGGCGTCAACCTGATCGACACGGCCGACATCTACTCGACCGGCGCCTGCGAGGAAATCCTCGGCGAGGTGCTGGGCGGCAAGCGCAAGAACGGCGTGCTTCTCGCCACCAAGGCGCGCTTCTCTATGGGCCCGGGCCCGAACGACGGCGGCCTGTCGCGCCAGCACCTGATCAGCGCCTGCGAGGCGAGCCTCAAGCGGCTGAAGACCGACGTGATCGACCTCTACCAGGTGCACGAATGGGACGGCCAGACGCCGCTCGAGGAGACGATGGAAGCGCTCGACACGCTCGTGCGCCAGGGCAAGGTGCGCTACATCGGCTGCTCCAACTATTCCGGCTGGCACATCATGAAGGCGCTCGGCATCAGCGCGCTCGAAAACCGCCAGCGCTTCGTCAGCCAGCAGATCCACTATACGCTGGAGGCCCGCGAGGCCGAATACGAGCTGGTACCGATCTCGATCGACCAGGGCCTCGGCATCCTCGTCTGGAGCCCGCTTGCCGGCGGCCTGCTTTCCGGCAAGCACCGCCGCGGCCAGTCACCGGAAGGCACCCGCCAGTTCGCCGGCTGGAACGAGCCGCCGATCCGCGACGAGGAACGGCTCTGGAAGATCGTCGACATGCTGGTAGCGATCGCCGCCGAGCGCAACGTCTCTCCTGCGCAGGTGGCGCTTGCCTGGCTGATCGGCCGCAAGGCGGTCACATCGGTCATCATCGGCGGCCGCACCGAGGCGCAGTTCCGCGACAACCTCGCCGCCGCCAGCCTCAAGCTCACCGATGAGGAACGCGAACTGCTCGACGCCGTTAGCCTGCCGCCAGTCATCTATCCCTATTGGCACCAGCTCTGGACCGCCAAGGACCGACTCGGCGCCGCCGATCTGTCGCTGCTTGGGCCGCATGTTTGAGGGGAGATCGGGCATCTTCTTTCAAGCATCTCGGGTTAACCGCTCTCACCCACCGCCGCATGGCTTCCATCAGGATTTCCCGAACACCGCACGCTCCAGGCGCGGCGCGAGCGATTCCGCATACGGCGTCGCGATATGGTGGCGGTCACGGAAGGTGAGCTTGCCGTCGACGACCGCGGGGCATGTTGTCCTGTTGCAGAACAGATCGACCACGTCGACATAGGTCGCATGCGTCTCCGCGGCGGCCTTTCTTTCCGCGGCGGGGATGGTTTCTTCCACCGCTTCGCGGCGCGGCGTATCGCAGATGTCCGTGCTCTTCTGCTGCCACAGGGCGCGCGCCACGCATTTGTCGAGGTAGGATTTGTGCACCGGCACGTCGCGCAGGAGCACGACGTCGCTGCCGGCGCGTTCCAGTGTCTCGACCGAGCGCCTGATGCCTTTCTCCCAGTCGCGCACATCCATCTGGTGGCTGGATACGAAGTTGATGTCGTTCTTCACATAGCTCGACGAATATTGCGACAGGATCACCACATCCGGCTTCAGCGCCGCAATCTCGCCGAACGCCCGGCGCTTCCAGGCATCGCACTCGTCATAGTTCCGCATCAGCACGCCGTTCCAGGTCGGTACGTCTGCCGCCGGGCAGGATGACTTCAGGTAGGTAACGAGCCGCCAGCCATTCCTTTCGGCGATCTTCTTCAACGGCGTCGACCAGTGGTCGGCATGGGAATCGCCGAGAAGGACCACGGTCTTCTTCGGATTGGCGGCGCCGAAGGCGCAAGCCTTCGGCTGCACCGCCTCCCTTTCGAGGACGCAGGCGGAATCAAATTCGCGCGCCGCCGATTTGCGTTCGGCGCTTTGCTGGATCAGCCGCTGCTCACCATCGAAGCTGTAGCCGGCCAGGGCGGCACTGCCATAGGCGAGCGTTGTGCCGGCCCCGGTAAGCAGCGCCGCGAGCCCCAGCGAGCGTCCGGTCCTCGCCGCCAGCCAGCCGTTGTGGCGGATCGGATTTTCGATGAAGTGATAGCTGAAGAGCGACAGAACGAGCGTGACCACCAGGCACAGCAGCCGGTCGACGAGCGAGAGCTCCGGTTCGATGATGCCCGCATAGACGATGACCGGCCAGTGCCAGAGATAGAGCGAATAGGAGAGCTTCCCGATCTCCTGCAACGGCCGGAGCGCGAGGACGGACTTCGGGCCTGCCGATCCCTCATGCGCACCGCTGAGGAGCACCAGCACCGTGCCGAGAACCGGCACGAGCGCGATCGAGCCGGGAAAGGGTATCTCCTCCGTCACGGTCAGATAGGCGGTGCCGATCAGCACGAGCCCGAGCCAGCCAAGGGCGGGCGAAAAGCGAAAGCGCCGCGCCCATTGCTGCGACAGCGCCATCGAAGCAAGGCCGCCGCAGGCGAATTCCCAGGCGCGCAGGGGCGAGAAATAGAAGGCCCAGGGCTGCGACACGGCCGTCATGTGCCAGCAGAGCGCAAAGGAGATGGCGGCGACCATGGCGAGGAGAATGAAAAGACCGCCCTTCGCCGGCCTGAGCCGCGCGAGGATCAGAAGCAGCGCGGGCCAGACGAGGTAGAACTGCTCCTCCACCGAAAGCGACCAGAAATGGATGAAGGGATTGTTCGAGGCGTCCGAGGCAAAGTAGTCGACCGTCCATCGGATCAGCCAGAGGTTGATCATATAGGCGGAGGCAAACAGCGATCCCTTGGAATAGAACTGCTGCTCTGACGGCGCGAGGATGAAATAGCCGACCAGCAGCGTCGTCAGGATGACGAAAAGCGAGGCGGGAAGCAGCCGGCGGGCGCGGCGGGCGTAGAAGCGCCAGAGATCGACAGTGCCGCTTCTCGCAATCTCCTGTTGCAGATGCCTGGTGATGAGAAAGCCGGAAATGACGAAGAAGATGTCGACGCCGACGAATCCGCCCGGCAAGCCGGTCATTCCGAAGTGGAAGGCGATGACACCCGAAACCGCCAAGGCGCGCAGGCCTTCGATATCCGGACGAAAACTTCCTGAAGTCGCTGGTGTACTCATACGCACAACGCCCCGTCCTAGAGCATTTGCAGTCGGATGACGTCAGGCAAATGCGGCAACAAACAGATGGAGCGGCGCAACGCATGTGAGCGCATCTCGCTCCGGTTCCGGCCGGCCGAAGGGCATCAGCAAACCGGAAGGCAAAGTTCCCTGATGCGCCGCAGCAATCGTGCTGCAACGCGGCGCAACGGGGCGAGATACTGGTTCAGAATATGGCCTCAATAAGGGGGCCGCCCGTCGGAGGGCTTGCGCAATGGCTGATACGGTCCCTCGAAAAGGCGACACTGCCCTTCGACACAGAGGGTCGGAAAACCGCTACTGGCCCAGGAAATGCCAAGCGAAGGCAATGACTTCAGCCGAAAACCTCGATCGAATGTTTAGCTAAGGATGGGCGCCCCCTGTCACAGCGCCCATCATTTGTGGAAAACTGCCCGATCAGGCGGCTTCCGCCATCCCGCCGCGAATCAGGTCGCCCAGCCTGCGGACGCCTTCGTCGATCATCTTGTCGTTGGCGCAGGAGAAACTCAGACGCAGAGTGTTCTCACCGGAGCCGTCGGCGAAGAAGGCGCGGCCGGGAACGAAGGCCACTTTCGCGCTCTGGATCGACTTCGCCAGGAGTTCGGCGCCGTCCGTGCCCTTCGGCAGCGTGACCCAGACGAACATGCCGCCTTCCGGCTTCGTCCAGGTGACGCCGGCCGGCATGTATTTTTCGAGCGCCGCGAGCATCGCATTGCGGCGATGCTTGTAGACCTTGTGGACCTTCGCCACCTGCTCGTCGAAGCCGCGTTCGGCGACGGCGCAGATCGCCATCTGGTTGATCGTCGAGGAATGAAGGTCGGCCGCCTGCTTCATGAGCACCAGCTTGCGGATCACCGGCTCTGCCGCGCAGACCCAGCCGACGCGAAGCCCCGGCGCCAGCGTCTTCGAAAAGCTGCCGCAATAGATCGTCCGGGCATTGTTGATGTCGCCAATGCGGGCGATCTCCAGCGCCAGGATCGGCGGGATCGCCTCGCCGTCATAACGCAGCGACTGGTAGGCAGCATCCTCGATAACGGGGATATCGAGTTCCTCGGCGAGGTCCAGCACCCGCTCACGGCCGGCGCGGTCCACCGTCTCGCCGGTCGGATTGGCGAAATCGGCCGAGAGATAGGCGAACTTCACCCGGCCGCCGGCATCGGCGGCCGCCTGTATATAGGCTTGCGGCGTGCGGTTCCCACCGGGATTCAGTTGATCGTAGTTCGGCTCATAGGCGTTGAAGGCCTGCAGCGCACCAAGATAGGTCGGCCAGGTGACGAGCGCCGTGTCCTTGGGCGAGAGAAACAGTTTGCCGAGATAGTCGAGCCCCTGCTGCGAGCCGGAGGTGATGAAGATGTTGTCGACGGTCGCGGGAATGCCGAGCGCCGTCATTTGCTTGGCAAGCCATTCGCGCAGCGGCCGGTATCCCTCGCTGACGGAATATTGCAGGGCGGCGCTGACCGCCGGCCCGCCGAAGATCTCCGCATAGGCCTCGGCGAACTCCGCTTGCGGAAAGAGCTCGGGATCGGGAATGCCGCCGGCGAAGGAGATGATGTCCGGACGGTCGAGCAGCTTCAAAAGCTCGCGGATTTCCGAAGCCTTCATCCGGCTCGAGCGCGTTGCGAAAATGCTTTCCCAATTGAGCATGCGACCCTCCCGTCTTGCGAAGGCCGGAGATGATCACAGCGCGCGATTTATGTCAATATTGCTGACCTATATTGCGATCCCCGCCGTCGTGAGGAAGAGGGCAAATCGCCGCCGCGGCATGGCGACTATTGCGGAACGGGAGCCTGGCAGGTTCGGTTGGTATTCAAGGCGATCGGGCCGGGATCAGGCTGCGGAGGCTCACACTCAATCTTCACGCCGACGATGTCGTCCCATCCTTTTATGATGACGTCTCGCGCCCTTTCCTGTTCCTGGATGCTCGGAAAGGCCGGGTCCGAGGCGCCGCGATCACGCTCGATTTGCCGCAGCCTCTCGCGCCAATCGACAGGTATCGCACCTTTGCGCATCAGGTCCGCGCGGCGGATCGGCTCACAATGGCCCGCCAGCCAGGCAAGTTGCGCCTCGTCAGAGTAGAGGTGCTCCATCCACAGCCGGGCGGCGTTCGGATGCGGAGCAAAGGCACTGATCGCCTGGACATAGACACCGGCAATGTTGCCCGTCTTGGGTCTGACGACCTCGATCCTGGTTTTCCCCTTGAGGCGGTCGCGATCACCGAGCGCGAGATACTCCCAGCGGATGAGGATCGGTGTGCGGCCGTCTACGAGTGTGTCGGTGCTACCGACGAGCGGAACGAAGTTGCCTTTGCTGTTGAGATCGGCGAAGAACCTCAGCCCCAGCCTCGCAGCTTCTTCGACGTTTCGGTCCGTTATGGAGAGGCCCGCGGCGTAAACACCGAGGATGGCCTGGTTCGAAGCGAGGTCGCCGGCAAGCGCGACTGCGTTCCTGTAGTCAGGCGAAGCGAGATCGGCCCAATCCCGGGGCATCGTCGAGACCCGGTCCGCATTGATCTCGAAAACGAGCACCCCGTAGTAGTCGCCATACCAATGACCGTCCGCATCCTTGACGGCGTCCGGGATCGTGTCCCAGGTGGAAACCTTGTAGGGCTGCAGCAAGCCGTCTTTTTTTGCGGGTGGGCCGAAGGAGATGCCGACATCGATCACATCCGGTCTCTCTCGGCCGGCCCCGATCCCCGCCTTAATCGCCTCGATCTGTTCTTCCGATCCCGCCTGAGGCTTCAGTTCGTTGACCGCCAAACCGTATTTCGCCTTGAAACCATCGATGATGCCGCCGTAGCCGCACCAGTCGCGGGGCAAGGCAATGACGTTGAGCTGTCCTTCCTCCCTGGCGGCGGTAACCAGTTCGTCCATCGAGCCGGCGGAAGCCACTGCCGCGCATGTCAGGACCGCGAGCGCCGCAGCCGGCGCCACCAGGTTTCTCGCTCTCCACTCCCATTTCATCGCCGCGCCCTCCACGGTTCGGGCACCATTGCACCCAGTCTTACCAAACCTGCGCGGACCGCGAAAAACCGCTCCTCCGCCCGCTGGCTCAACGAACGACGGCCAGCCCTGCCTTATGCAATCCATCGAGGAAGTGCTCGTACTGGGCTGGTTCTGCATACGGAGTCAGCATCCGCCAGTAGTGTGCGAGGTTGGTCGTCACGTTCGCCATGATGTCCGGAATCAGGGCACGTGCTTCCTGGCTGCGGCCAAGCTGGCCTAGGATGGCCAGCAGCACGACCCGGTTAAAGTATCCCCGGCGGAGCGAAACCCCTCGTTCCGAAGACCGCAACGCCTCGTCGTAATTGGCGAGATGGTAATGCGCGAGCGCGAGCCGATCGAGAAACAGATACGTCAGCGGATCGTGCGGGCTGAGCCTTAGTGCCGTGTGAAGGGAATCGAGCGCTTCCGCGCATTGACCAGTGTAGATCCGCGCCCATCCCAAGCCCAAATGAGCGAGCGCGAGATTCGGATTGAGGTCGACCGCGCGCTGCGCCTCGGCGACCGCCGCGTGTGCCCGCTGCCCGACAAAATGGGCAAGGCACATTGCATAGTGGGAATAGGGATCGCGATCATCCAGGGCGACAGCGCGCTCGGCCGCGGCTCGGAGCTCGGCACCATCGCGATCGACGGCGGCGCTGAAACCATGGAAACATTGTGCATATAGCGCGCGGGCAAGCATCATGTGCGCTCGACCGAAGTCTGGATCGAGAGCAATCGCCCGACGATGCCAGGCGATCGCTTCCTTGAAGTGCTCGGCGGTGTCCTGCGCGTTATGCAGCCACGTGCCGCGCATGTGGCATTCGTAGGCGTCGAGATTGTCCGTTCCGCACGACAGCGCGCGGCGGCTTTCGCCAATTAGGATTTCGGGCTCGATGGCGCCGACGATGCTCTGGGCGAGCTCGTCCTGAATGGCAAAAATGTCGGCGATCTCGCGGTCATAGCGCTGTGCCCAGAGGTGCACGCCGGTGTTCGTCTCGACAAGTTGGCCGGAGACGCGCAAGCGGGTACCCGCTTTGCGCACGCTCCCCTCCACAATGTAGCGCACGCCGAGCTCACGACCGATCTGCTTTGCGTCGATGGCGCGCCCCTTATAGGCGAACGAGGAGTTTCGAGCGACCACGAAGAACCAGCGATAAAGTGAAAGCGCCGTGATGATGTCTTCTGTCAGACCGTCGGCGAAATATTCCTGCTCCGGGTCGCCCGACATGTTGACGAAGGGAAGTACCGCAATCGACGGCTTGTCTGGTAGCGTAAGCGGGCCGCCCAGTACGGCCGCCTCGGCCGAGTCCTCCGGACGCCAATCGAGTCCGAAGACCGCCACCGGCCGGGGGATGTTCTTGAGCTTGCGGTCGCCCAGCCGGACCATTGGAGAGTCGAGCTTGCCCTCGATCTGATCGCGCAATGCGCCCGAAACGCAGATACCGCCGGGCTGTGCAACCTCCTGCAGCCGCGCCGCAACGTTGACGCCGTCGCCGAGCAGATTGGTGCCTTCCACGACGACGTCGCCGAGATGGAGGCCGATGCGGAACTCCATTCGCCGATCCGGCGCAAGATCGGCATTGCGGCGCCTCAATATCCGCTGGATCGCAACGGCGGCGCGCGCCCCTTGCACGGCGCTCTGGAACTCTGCCACGACGCTGTCGCCGGCGGATGCGAATATGCGCCCGCCGTGCTCGCCCACAAGGTCGGCGATGATGGACCCATAAGTCCGCAGCTGCTCGAGGACGCCTTCCTCGTTCGCAGCGACGAGCCGGCTGTAGCCGGCCACGTCAGCGGCAAGGATCACTGCGAGCTTGCGTTCCACGAGAAGAGCCGCTCCTGCGGCACTTGGCCAGGATGTTTCAAGGGTAGCTTAAATACGAAATCCGGAGAAGCGCGAAATGCCAGCTGGACCAAGGTGAGGTTGTGTCCGGCGGGCCCAATCGGCGCTTCGCAAAAGCGATCTGGCATCGGTCAACGACCGACGCTGCCTCGTCCGCGCATGACCCATCGAATGGCCGCGGCGATCGCCAGGCCGAGCAGCGGCCAGCGCGCCCAAAATTCTCCGCTCCAGCTAAGAAGGTTGATCGTGACGATGGCGAGCCCGGCCACGGCGAGCGTGGCAAATCCGCGGTCCACCCGTGAGGTCCTGATCCAGAGCAATGCTGCGGCGAGCCCGATCCCGAAGAGCGGCCATACCGCCCAGAATTCGCCTCGCCATGAAAGAAGGTTTATGGCGACGACACCGGCGGCAATCACGGCGAGCACCATATAGGCCCGAGAATGTCGGCGGATGGGTGCAGCGGCGGCCGGCTGCAGCGGCTGCGCCTGCCGCCCGAAGACCGGGTCGGCCGTCGGCCCGGCCCGATCTTCCCCGGCGCCGATCCGAACCGCATAGCTCGGCACGCCGCCCTCGATGTTCTTGACCTCGAGCTGCCCGAGAAAGTCGAACCCGACCGCCACCTTGTTGCGCACCTGATCATAGACCGTGTTGGAAATGACCACGCCACCGGCGGGTGCGGATGCCTGCAGCCGGGAGGCGATGTTGACGCCGTCGCCGTAGATGTCCTTGCCTTCGGCAATCACGTCGCCGAGATTGATGCCGATGCGGAAGAACATCCGCGCCGCGTTTGGCAGCCCGGCGTTCAGGCCGGCCAGTTCGTTCTGGACATCGACGGCCGCCCTCACCGCCTCCACCACGCTCGGGAACTCGGCAATCAGCCCGTCGCCCCAGGTGTTGACGACCCGGCCGTCATGCGAGGCGATGAGACGCGCCATGGCATCGCGGTAGTGCTTGAGGGTGGCAAGCGTTCCCTCTTCATCGGCCCCCATCAGGCGCGAATAGTCCTGGACGTCGGCACAGAAGATGGTTGTCAGCTTGCGACGCGTTTCGGACATGGCCCTTGATCCTCGCTCGGTCACAGCGCCAAGGCACAACCCGTAGATTGTAGACCCGTTGCACGATTCGCCACTCGAATCCAGTTCGCCTCCAGCATACAGAGTGCAGTCAGTTCCGGCGACCCCGCAAGACACCGGATGCGCAAACGCGCTATCACCGGCATCATCCCCGTAGCCATTGGCCGCCGGCACGCGATGGCGGATGCTGGACGTCGAGGCCGGCGACAGGAGTATGACATGACAACGATCGATGACGGCAATGCCCGGTTTTACCGCGACAACGCCGCCGCCTATGCAGGCCGCGCCCGCCGGACACCCACGGCGCGGCTCGACAAATTCCTCGCACAACTGAAGCCCGGCGCCGCCGTGCTGGAGATCGGCTGCGGCGGTGGTCAGGACAGCGCCTATATGGTTGCCCGCGGCTTCGACGTCACGCCGACGGATGGCTCGCCGGAACTGGCGGCCGAGGCCGAACGCCTGCTCGGCCGGCCCGTCGGCGTGGTCCGCTTCGAAGGGCTTTCCTGGCGGGAGCGTTTCGACGGCGTCTGGGCAGAAGCCTGCCTGCTGCATGTGCCGCGTACGGCCCTTCCGGACGTGCTCACCCGCCTCCTCCGGGCTCTCAAGTTCGGTGGCGTGCTGCATGCAAGCTTCAAGGCCGGCGGTGGCGAGGGTCGCGATGACTTCGGCCGCTACTACAACTATCCCTCGCACGACTGGCTTCTGCGGCAGTTCGAGGAGACGGGCTGGAGGGCGGTCGAAATCACCGAAGCCGACGGCGGCGGCTATGACGGCAAGCCGACACGCTGGCTGCATGTGGCCGCCGAGAAGCCGGAGATTTGACTTCGCAAGGTCGAGGCCTAGGTAACGGGCGTTCCTCCCTCATCTCGATCCAACACCAGCGAGACCGCCATGCACTACCGAACACTTGGCCGCACCGGCCTGCGCATCTCCGAAATCGGCTACGGCGCCTGGGGCATCGGCAATAGCGGCTGGCAGGGCGCCAAGGACGAGGAGTCGGCGCGAGCCCTCAACCGGGCAATCGACCTCGGTCTGAACTTCATCGACACCGCGCTCGGCTACGGCGACGGCCATAGCGAAAGACTGGTCGGCAAGCTGCTGCGCGAACGGACGGAGACGATCCACGTCGCGACAAAGATCCCGCCGAAGAACCGGATATGGCCGGCTCGTCCGGGCACGCCGGTCGAGGACGGCTTTCCGGCCGATCACGTCATCGCCTCGACCGAGACGAGCCTGCGCAATCTCGGCATCGAGACGATAGACGTGCAGCAGTTCCATGTCTGGTCGGACGAGTGGGTCGGCCGCGGCGACTGGCTGGCGGCGGTCGAGCGGCTGAAGCGCGACGGCAAGATCCGCTTCTTCGGCGTCTCCATCAACGACTACGAACCGCACAATGCCCTGAAGCTGATCGATAGCGGCGTGGTCGACACTGTTCAGGTGATCTACAACATCTTCGAGCAGGCGCCCGAAGAGCAGCTGTTCCCAGCCTGTGAGCGCCACAAAGTCGGCGTTATTGTCCGCGTCGCGCTCGACGAGGGCGGCCTGACCGGCCAGATCCGTGCCGATACGGTCTTCCCGGAAGGCGATTTTCGCCAGAACTATTTTCGCGGTGACCGCAAGCGCGAAGTCGAAGAACGCGTCCTGAAGATCTTCGACGACCTGGAGATCGCACCCGACGCGCTCGCAGAAACAGCACTCCGCTTCGTCCTCAGCCACCCCGCCGTGTCGACAGTCATTCCCGGCATGCGCTCGGTCCGCAATGTCGAGCGCAACTGCGTGATCGGCGACGGACGCGGCCTGTCGCAAGCACAGCGCGAGAAGCTGCGGTCGCACCGATGGTCCCGCAATTTCTACCGCGACTGACAGCCTCCTTGGGAACGGAACCGCCCGACGGCGGTTTGGCCCGCGTGTATCGCATGAAGCGATGGCATTGGAGGTTACATATGTTCAAGAAACTGTTGGTTGCAGCCGCGATCTCGGCGGCTTGCGTGTCCCCGGCTCTCGCCCAGGCCGATCTCGTCTGCGATCAGGCGGGCATGACGAAGCTCGAAACGGACGTGGGTCAGATCACCGACTCTGGACGTAAGGAGATGGCGCAGAAAGAGCTGATCATGGCCAAGGAAGCATTGGCGGCGAACGACCAGGAAAAGTGCAAGACCCATATGGCAAACGCCATGAAGGGCAAAGATCCGATGTAATGCCGCTCGTGCCCGTACGATCGGTCGCTTTCCTTCACCGCACATGTAAAAGCCGAGGCACGAGGCCCCGGCTTTCTGCAGCCTTGGGAGGTAAGGCTTAGAGCGGGATGCGCTCACATTCGCTCGCGCCGCCGCTCTATCTGTTTTTGCCGCATTTGTGCGACGTCAGGTGATTCCACCTGACTGCTTTAGTTCTTCGCCTTGTCGACCAGCTTGTTCTTGCCGATCCAGGGCATCATGCCGCGCAGCTTGGCGCCGACTTCCTCGATCTGGTGAGCGTCGTTGACGCGGCGGATGCCCTTGAAGCGGGCAGCGCCCGAACGATATTCCTGCATCCATTCCGAGGTGAACTTGCCGGTCTGGATGTCCTTCAGGACGCGCTTCATCTCGGCCTTGGTCTCTTCCGTGATGATGCGCGGACCGGTGACGTATTCGCCCCACTCGGCCGTGTTGGAGATCGAGTAGTTCATGTTGGCGATACCGCCTTCATAGATCAGGTCGACGATCAGCTTCACTTCATGCAGGCACTCGAAATAGGCCATTTCCGGTGCGTAGCCGGCTTCGACCAGCGTCTCGAAACCAGCGCGGATGAGTTCGACCAGACCGCCGCAGAGAACGACCTGTTCGCCGAAGAGGTCGGTTTCGCACTCTTCCTTGAAGTTGGTTTCGATGATGCCCGAGCGGCCGCCGCCGACGCCGCAGGCGTAGGAGAGCGCGAGGTCGAGTGCGTTGCCGGAAGCGTTCTGGTGAACGGCAACGAGGCAGGGTACGCCGCCGCCCTTCTGGTATTCACCGCGAACCGTATGGCCCGGGCCCTTCGGCGCGATCATGACGACGTCGACCGATGCCTTCGGCTCGATCAGGCCGAAGTGAACGTTGAGACCGTGGGCGAAGGCGATCGCAGCACCATCGCGAATGTTGCCGGCGATTTCGGCCTTGTAGATGTCGGCCTGCAGTTCGTCCGGGGTCGCCATCATCATCAGGTCGGCCCAGGCGGCAGCCTCGGCAACCGTCATGACCTTGAAGCCGTCGGCTTCGGCCTTCTTCGCCGTGGCCGAACCGGCCTTCAGCGCGATGGCGACGTTCTGTGCGCCGGAGTCCTTGAGGTTCAGCGCATGGGCGCGGCCCTGCGAGCCGTAGCCGATGATGGCGACCTTCTTCGACTTGATGAGGTTGAGATCGGCATCACGATCGTAATAGACGCGCATTGAACTTTCCTTCCCTTTGCTTGTCCGTTTCCCTTTGACGGTCCACAACTCGGCCGCCGTTACACCTTTCTGCCGTAGAGGGCTAGAAAGGCGTCGACCGCCCGCTCCGCCCTCAGGCCGAAATTCTTCTTCAGGCCGCTCGGATTCTCGCCGAGCAGCATGCGCAAATGCCAGTCGGAGACGACCAGCCCGTAGAGCGCGCCATAGGCCTCCTCCGCATCGCTGAAGGCGAGAAGCCCCGCCTTGCGGCCCGCCTCGAGCAGTGCCCCGGCCCTGCGGCCGATCTGCCGGCGCCCGCGCTCCTCGAGCAGACGGCCGAGCTTGGAGCCCTCGCGGCTTGCCTGGCCGATCGCCAGCCGGTTGAGCGCCAGCGAAACGTCGCCTGCCAGCACGTCGAGCAGGTCCTTCGCAAAGGCGACAAGATGCGCCTTGAGGCTTGCCGCGTCCAGCACCCCGCCAGAAACGTCGAGCGTCCTGACTTTGCTTGCCTGGAAGGCGATCATCGCCGAAAGCAGCCCGTCGCGGTCCCCGAACCACTTGTAGAGGCTCTCCTTGGAGCAGTTCGCCGCGCGCGCAACGCCGGCGGTGGTCAGCGCTCGCTCGCCGCCATCGACAAGCAGACGCAGCGCCTGTTCGAGCACGGCACCCTGACGCTCCGTCAGGCCGCTTCCGCTACTGCTCCGCTTGATCGTTTCGACGCCTTGCACTTCGCTGCCGCTCCATCAGTACCGTACGGTACGGTTCGCCGTTTTAGTGAGATGGTCGCTGGCCGTCAAGCTCAATTCTGCCGATGCGAAACAGGCTCCTGCTATCAACATTGTCGGATTGCAGCATCGACCTCCCCCGGCAGCGGTAAATGATTACGAAAATATAATGATCCCGACGCTGTTCCCTCGCCCCGTTCGCCTTTATTTTGAAAGGAGAAAATCCGCCGGCGGAAAGCCATTGTGCCGATGAGCAAGACAGCGAAGACGATCAGACAGGAAGCGCCGGCTGCGGCGCCGAACGTCACCTTGATGCCGAGCCCGGCCGTACCCGTCCGCCGCAAGCGACGCTGGCGCCTGGGGTTCGCCGTGCCGGTTCTCATCGCCGTGCTCGGCGCCGGCTACTATGCCTGGAGCCAATACGGTGCCCAGCCCGAGACCGCAATGATCGCCCAAGCCGTGGCCCGCGGTGACATCGAGGACAGCGTCACCGCCGTGGGCACGCTCGATGCGATCAAATCCGTCGATGCCGGTGCGCAGGTCTCCGGCCAGCTGAAGTCGCTGCATGTCGAGATTGGCGACAAGGTCGAGGCCAACCAACTCGTCGCCGAAATCGATCCCGCCTCGATCGAAAACAGGATCGAGATCGACCAGGCGGAGCTTGCCAACCTGGAAGCTCAGCTCGTCTCGACGAAGGCCCAACTCGTGCTGAAGGAAGCGAATATCGAGCGGCAGCGCAGTCTCGTCGCGACGAAGAGCGTTTCCCAATCGACGCTCGACCAGGCAATCGCGGATCACACCGCCGCTCAAGCCGACGTAAAGGCGATCGAGGCGCAGATCCGCAAGCAGAAGGCAACGCTCGCCGGCGACAAGGTCGACCTCGGCTACACCAAGATCTACGCGCCGATGGCCGGGACGATCGTCGCCAATCCGGCCAAGGAAGGCCAGACCCTCAATGCCAACCAGACGACACCGACGATCGTCACGATCGCCGATCTCTCGACGATGACTGTCAAGGCCCAGGTGTCGGAAGCCGACGTCGGCAAGCTGAAAATCGGCATGGACGCCTATTTCACCCTGCTCGGCCAGCCGGGCAAGCGCTTCACCGGCAAGCTGCGGCAGATCCAGCCGATGCCGGACACGGAAAACAACGTCGTCCTCTATTACGCGCTCTTCGACGTTCCCAATCCGACCGGCGAACTGATGATGTCGATGAGCGCCCAGGTCTTCTTCGTCGAGGCTGCCGCCAAAAACGTGCTTGTCGTGCCCAGCGCCGCCATCCGCACGGCGCGCGGCGACGGCGAGGGCAAACCGAGGACCGAAGTCACCGTGCTTACCGCGTCGGGCACCACCGAAACCCGCCCGGTGGAAGTCGGTATTCGCAATCGCGTTGACGCCGAGATCGTCAACGGCCTGAAGGAGGGCGAGAGCGTCGTCGTGGACTCGGATTCAGGCTCGTCCGGCAGCAGCCAGCGCGGCACGCGCATGCCGCCGATGTTCTGAAGACGGCCTATGCAGCCCCTCATCTCGCTCCGGAACGTCAGCAAGACCTATTTCAACGGCGACCTCGCCGTCGAGGTCCTGCATGATATCTCGCTCGATATCGAGGCGGGCGAGTTCGTCGCGATCATCGGTCAGTCCGGCTCCGGCAAATCGACCTTGATGAATATTCTTGGATGCCTCGACCAGCCGACCGCGGGCGAATACCTGATCGAAGGCGAAAGGGTCTCCGGCTTCGACGGCGACGAGCTCGCAGCGTTGCGCCGGCGCACCTTCGGCTTCGTCTTCCAGGCCTACAACCTGATCCCGACCGCGAGCGCCCAGGAGAATGTCGAGGTGCCGGCCGTCTACGCCGGTGTGCCGGCCCATGGCCGGCGCGAGCGTGCCGAGGCGCTGTTGAGATCGCTCAATCTCGGTGAGCGGCTCGACCACCGGCCAAGCCAACTTTCCGGCGGGCAGCAGCAGCGCGTCTCGATCGCCCGCGCGCTGATGAACGGCGGCCGCGTTATCCTCGCCGACGAACCCACCGGTGCGCTCGACAGCCAGAGCGGTCGGGACGTGATGGCGCTCCTGCGCGAGATGAACGACAAGGGCCACACGATCGTCGTCATCACCCATTCGCGCGAGGTGGCGGAACAGGCCGACCGGCTGATCGAGATCCGCGACGGCCGCATCATCGCCGATCGCGTCAAGAAGGGCCGGAGCAATCCGGAAGCGGCTTTCGGCCTTGCTCAGCGCACCCGCGAGGGACTTGCCGCACTCGCCGACGTCTCGGAAGCGGTCAAGATGGCGATGCGGGCGCTGCGGGCAAACCTCTTCCGCACGATCCTGACGCTGCTCGGCATCGTCATCGGGGTCGGCTCCGTCGTCGCCATGCTGGCGATCGGCACCGGCGCGCAGGATTCGGTGCTGAGCCGCATTTCCTCCATGGGCTCCGACCTCTTGCTGGTGCGCCCGAGCATGGCCAATTTCCGCGGCAGCGCCGGCGGCAGCAACGTCACGCTCGTGCCGGCGGACGCCGACGCCATCCTCGAACTGCCGAACATCGCCTTCGCCGTCCCGGAGATGACGAGCACCGTGACGCTCAGGCGCGGCAATATCGACTATCAGACGACCGCCAACGGAACCGTGCCGCAGTTCACCGCAGCGAAATCATGGCCCGTCGGACGCGGCGAGTTCATCAACCGCGACGACATGGAGGGCTACGCACCGGTCACGGTCCTCGGCCAAACGGTGGTCAAGACGCTCTTCCCGGACGGCTCCGATCCGATCGGCCAATATGTGCTCGTCAACAAGATCCCCTTCCAGGTGATCGGCGTGATGAGCGAAATGGGCGCCAGCGCCGGCGGCAACGATCAGGACGACGTCGTCCTCGTGCCGCTCACCACCGGCAGCATGCGCATATTCGGCCAGCGCAACATCCGCACCATCACCGTCAAGGTGAAGGACGCCGAGGCCATCGACCTGACCCAGGAACGGATCCAGGCACTCCTGAACGAGCGCCACAAGAAGGAAGATACGCAGATCACCAACATGTCCTCGGTGCGCGAGGCCTTCACCGAGACGTCGAACACGATGAAGCTCTTCCTCGGCTCCGTCGCAGCGATCTCGCTTCTCGTCGGCGGCATCGGGGTGATGAACATCATGCTGGTCAGCGTCAGCGAGCGAACCCGCGAAATCGGCGTGCGCATGGCGACCGGAGCCCGCCAGCGAGACATACTCGTCCAATTCATTGTCGAGGCGCTGGTCGTCTCCGCCATGGGCGGGGCGATCGGCATCGTTGCGGGCCTCGGCACCGCTTACGTTGCGCGCACCTTCGGCATGCCCGTGAGCTTCACCGCGGGTCCGGTGGCGCTGGCCTTTGCCTGCGCCTTTTTGACGGGTCTGCTCTTCGGCTTCCTGCCGGCCCGCAATGCCTCACGCCTGCAGCCAGCCGTGGCGCTGAGTGCCGATTGAAGAGCGTGGCACCGCACCGGACGGTGTCCGTCAGATTTGCTGTGCTCCGGCGATCCGCTCCCAGCGGCTACCGTTTGATTGCGACTGGCGGGCGAAATAATCGTAGGGCGTGCGTGACCAGTCCCTGACCGAATTGGTCAGATTATCGAGCACGAGATCGCCTTCGCTGGTGCGAACAGTCAGCACCGTATGACCGTCGCCGTGATAACGGGCGACTGTCAGCAACAATGCGGAAGCCGGCCAGCCGCGCTTGAGGAGCTCGCGCTTCTTCAAAATCGCAAAATCCTCGCAGTCTCCGTAGGTCGTCGGCACGCGCCAGTCGTCGTCTCTGCCGACATTCGCGCGGTCGCTGCGCTCCTTGATACGAGCGTTGACGGCGCTGTTGACCTGCTGAAGTTCACTGGCCTTGTCTGAGCGAAGGACAACAGCCTTTTGCCCACCATTGGTCCTGCACAACTGCGGCTCGCGCGAGCAGAACGAAGCGAAGGCCGGCGGTGCAAACGCCTTGCCGGCCGTTTTCATGATCGTCCCCGCATCAGCGATCGCCGGGGCAAAAAAAAGCAAAAGGAATGTGGTCTTCGCGATGAAGCGATTCATGAAGTGTTCTCCAACGGCAGGCGTAACGTCCCCCGCGTCCGACGTAGAGATTAAATCGGACGGGTTAATCCGGGGTTGATTAGCCCGGAATAGGGCGATGTTATGGCGACATACTAATAATTCGTAAATTGACCCCAAACATCTTTAAGTAAATCATTGGATTTATTTCGGTAGTTATATTTTGCGTGGGGTTAAGTAATGAAAAGAATTCATAGATCGATTTTCCAAACATTCTTCCTTCTCTCTACGGCCTCGATAGCATCCGTCGTCGTTACGACGGATGCGAATGCAGTAGAGCGTCGACGTATGACTACTGCGCAATGCAGCCCTTTGACAGAAGACAACTTTGCAGCGTGTTGCGTTGCGATAAATCGCTTGAAAATTCTTACTCCTGCGCAAATCAAAATGTGCCCGCCTCTGTCAACCGCGACCATTGGCAAGAACACGCGCCGAGATGATCGCAGCGACACCGCCAGCCGCGGCAGCGGCAGCGGAGGCTCGGGCGGCTCCGGCGGCGGTGGCGGCTCTGGCGGTGGTTCCGGCGGCAGCGGCAGCTCCGGCGGTAGCGGCGGCTCCGGTGGTGGTAGTTCCGGCGGCGGTGGGGGCTCCGGCGGTGGTGGCGGCGGCTCCGGTGGCTCCGGCGGCTCCGGTGGTAGCGGCGGTTCCGGCGGTAGCGGCGGTTCCGGCGGTGGTAGCGGCTCCGGCGGTAGCGGTGGCTCAGGCGGCTCTGGCGGCGGCTCCGGC
>NZ_LNQC01000038.1 GCF_001651855.1 Sinorhizobium americanum
ATCTTGTCCTCATCGATCTCCATGAACCGACGTTACCACGCGCGGCACCCAAAATCCCGCGGCACTGCTCGGATGGATACGCCGGATCGGCCGATCCCCTCTCCGTGACCGTCAGATCGGGTGGTCGATTGATCCTTGTCCCGCCGGCCAAATCAGCCGACGAAGCGTTGGAAATCGTGCGGCAATATGCGGGAAACGCGGTGGTCCGTGTCGGTCTGACGCAGTTTCCAGTTGGCGTGGGAGTCAAGGACCCGGCGGACCTCAATCGGGATTTGCTCGACGCTTGCCAAAACGTTCGCAAGGGCACGGCTATGTTCGCCAAGATCATCAGGATCGTTTCAAAGTGGTACGGCAATCCCACGCACGATGAAGCCTTCCTGCAGATCTTCGAAGACGCCGTCTACGCATGGAAAACGGGAGAGTTCGAGGGGGTGAGGGTGTTTCAAGCTCCCGATCCGGGAGGGAGCGTCACGATGGAAAATGTATCGCCGGTGCGTGCGGAAAACAAAAACAGCGACATCCACCCGGAAGAAGCTGCCACCGAACCGCCCGACGCCATCAAGATTGGTTCAGCCGAGATGCGGATCGACCTGTCGAGCATAGGCGGCAAATGACATTCTCGCGCGACGGAGACAGACGGGAATGTCCTGATTAAAAATCGGTCATTCCGGCCGAGGCCTCCATTGCCACACCTAGGTGGTTGACGAACCGCAAAACTGGGGGAAATTTCTCCCACTGCCCCACGGCAGGTGTGGCAGTCTGTTCCCGGTTACATCGCTGCGCCAGGTGCGGTTTAACCCGGCCGCTTTGTTTTGCCGGAACTAAATTAGAAAACCTGCGTTTAGTACCGTCGCACACCAAAGCGACGTAAATGGCAGATGTAAATAAGGAAGCGGTGTTCTCTGTACGCCCTCAAAAATGCCGCTCCTGCCGCTCCCCTATCCGGGCGGCTTCCCAGTTCATGGCTTGTAACAAGGCAGTGTCCGTGTCGCGCGGGCACTGCCTTAGTCGTGGCAGCTCCCGCCGAAGTCAAAGCGAGATGCGAAGCATGATAATATTCGATGACGACGTGGAGACAGCGCTAGCTTTCGCCTGCGAGGAACTCCAGATGACGCGGGAAGAGCTGATGCGCCTCCTCGTTCGCGAGTGGCTGGAGTCCTATGCTTACCTGCCCCTCAACGACTTGGATGAGGGCAGCGAGACTGCGGGAAGCGCGTAGGTGCCGCGGCCAAAGCCGAACATGTCTCACCGATTGTGCGCTAAGCCGCCACGTTTCCTGAAAGCCGACCGGCTCATCAGAGATGAGAGAATACTGGCGATACACAAACTTGAACTGGCGACCGCCCATGAAGCGCGCCAACGGTAAGACATGCTTGCGCTCCCCTTTCACAGATTGATGACCGCCCCCTGCAGCGTCGGAACGCGTGAGGGGTAAAAACCGTCCGGCTGCCGGCTGGCACCGAATCCGACACCGATGAACCTGCTTGAGTGCAGCACAGGTACGATCATACGGAGCGCTGCTGCCGTCCCTTCGTGGTGTCCGGAAGGGTTCACGAGGGTTACGATCTGGCCCCGGCGGGGTTGTTTTTATAAGGCGCACTCATTCATTTCTTATTCACGATTGCTACCGTAAAGTGTTGACAACGCGCGGATACGCGCCACTCGATCAAGCGGACGATTGCGTTCCTCGCCTCGACGACGGAAGCAAACGTTGCCAGCCTCTTCTTCCAAAATGGACCGTTCAAAGCGCCATGGAAAAAACGCAACTCAGCGTATGGGAAGATTTTTTTCAGTTCGATCACGCACTCGTCATTTCCGATGCCGTCCCTCAGCCGATCATTGTGAAGGACAAACATTCGCGCTTCCGCTTCCTTAACAATGCCGCCTGTGCTCTTCTCGGCAGAGCACGCAGCGATCTGATCGGACGCACGGATCACGACATCCTACCGGCGGCAGAGGCCGATCGCATACGTGCGATGGACCAACAGGTTCTTGAGACCGGGGAAGAATTCTCTTTTGAGGAAGACATCACTGCAGCCGACGGAACCGTCAGAAGCCTGGTGACACAGAAACGGCGCGTCGAACTCGCCAGTGGCGGCTCGAAGGAGATGCTGCTGGTGGTGACGATCCTGGATATGACCGCATGTCGTAGGGCAGAGGCAGAGCTCCGCGCCAGTGAAGAGCATTATCGGTCCTTGATCGAGCTCCATCCTCAGGTCCCGTGGACGGCGCGCCCATCCGGAGAGGTTCTCGAAGTCGGCCCGCGATGGAACGAGATTACCGGCTTCGAGGCTACCGATGCGCTCGGGACAGAGCGGGCGAAGGCGGTGCATGCTGATGATGTTGAGAACGTGGAGCGGCTGTGGTCCAGTTCGCTTTCAACAGGAGACCCGCTGGATGTCGAATTCCGGCTGGCGACCGCCGAGGGAAGCCACCGTTGGTTTCGCAGTCGTGCGGCTGCACGAAAGGCGGAGGACGATACGATTGTCGGGTGGTACGGGCTCCTGGAAGATGTCGACGATCGCCGAAGAGCCTTGGAGTCAGTTAAGGAGAGCGAGGCCCGTTTCCGGGCCATCGCGGACGATGCGCCGGTGATGATTTGGGTGACCGACGAAAGCGGCGCTGCCACGTACCACAGTCGCCTCTGGCTCGAAACGACGGGCCAGACTGCCGAGCAGTCCCGAGGTCTTGGATGGGCCGATGCGGTTCATCCAGAGAAGCGGCAAGAGGTCGAGGCCGGGTTCGTGGCGGCAATGCGCGACCGAAAACCGGTTCGCGTGGAATACCGTCTCCGTCGCGCCGACGGGACTTGGGCCTGGGTCATCGATCTCGGGCAGCCACGCTTTGCCTCCGACGGGCGGTTCCTCGGCTATGTTGGTATTGCCCTCGACATCACCGACCGCCGCAAGGCGGAAGTAGAGCGATTGCTGGCGCAGAAGCAAATGCACCACATGGCACGACACGACGCGTTGACGGGACTGCCGAATTGGCAGTTTCTTCGCGAGGAGTTCGAGTGCATATCGGACAATATCGTGCCCGACACGAAAATCGCAATTCTCTGCCTTGATCTCGAAGGCTTCAAAGCGGTCAACGAGGCATACGGTCGAGCCAGCGGCGACCTGCTGCTGCGCCGTGTCGCCGACCGGCTGCGAAATTGTGTCAAGCAGTCCGACATTCTCTGTCGTTTGGGCAGCGACGATTTCGTCGTCTTGCGCACCGGGATAAAGAGCAATGATGAAGCGCGCAACCTTGCTCAGCAGCTTATCGATGTCGTTGAAGTGCCGTATGAGCTCGCAGGATCGCATGTCGATCTTGGGGTTATTGTCGGACTTGCGGCTGCTCCGAAGGGTGACCAGTCGATAGACGAGCTTATCCAGGCTGCCGATATAGCGCTTGATCAGGCCAAACCCGATGGCCGCGGCACATATGTAGAGTACGAGCCGGGAATGGACACGCATCTCCAGGCAAAACAGCAGATAAAGGTTTTGCTTCGGCAGGCGCTCGCAAACAATGCGCTTGAAGTCCACTACCAGCCGCTGGTCAACCTCCATACGGGCAGGCTCACGACATGTGAGGCGCTGGTCCGATGGCCGCAACCAGGACGAGGCCAGATCTCTCCGGCCGAGTTCATACCGGTTGCCGAGGAAGCTGACCTGATCGGGCCACTTGGCGAATGGGTCCTTCGTCAGGCCTGCACCGAGGCAGCGAAATGGCCGCTCGATATCAGTGTGGCGGTCAACCTATCGCCTGTGCAGTTCGACCGCCGTCTTGCTGCGACGGTCTGCGACATATTGAAAGAGACGGGACTGAATGCCTCGCGCCTAGAACTCGAAATCACCGAGTCGGTCTTGCTCGATGAATGCGACCGCAATTTTCAGATACTGAAGGAGATTCGGCAACTCGGAGTCAAAGTCGCGATCGACGATTTCGGGACCGGTTATTCGTCGCTGAGCTATCTGAGGAGCTTTCGGTTCGACAAAATCAAGATCGACCGCAGCTTCGTTTCCGATCTGCCGGCCGGGAAGGAATCGCTGGCGATCCTCAGGGCGGTTGCCGGAATTGGACGCACGCTGGGAATCACCACTACCGTGGAAGGCGTCGAGGCTCCAGACCAACTCGAGATTATCAAGGCTGAAGGCTTCGATGAGGCGCAAGGTTACCTTTTCTCACGCCCCCTGCCCGCTGCACAGTTACTCAAGCTTATGCAGTCATGGGGTGACAAGTCTTCGCCATAGCAAGTTGCCGACTGACTGCCGACAGCGGCCCGATCTTGTCCGTATTGGCACCCTTTGAGAAAGAAAAGAAAAAGCCTCCACTGCTGCCCAGACAACAAGGAGGCTTCGCGCCCGAGGGTTCGAATTCAAAGGGGCCGCGACAATAGTGAACCTAGGCGCACTGCAACGAGAAACTGCTCACCAGCGGCCGGTGAAGAGATTGACACTCGCGTTCGGTATCTCCACCCACACCTTGTTCATGGCGAATCGCAGGGTCCCGAGCGTCGATCCTGAGACTGATAAGAGGCTGGCGATCTCGATCAACCAGCCTAGATTTTCTAACGCCGCCGCATCGGCTTCGTCGGAGGGAATACAATGGATTTCGCGCAACCCATGAGTTTCGATCCACTTGGATCCGACGGCTTGGAAATGATCGAAAGGGCGCTCCACGCCGAACTGCAAAGGCGCGCATTTTCACGCAAGTCAGAAGAAGCTGAAGCGCTCGCCGCGGAGGTGATTGCAGCCTACCACGCCGGGGTTCGTGATGATCTCGGTCTAAGTATTGTTGCAGGGCTGGCTTAAGGCCCGGCGGGGCTCCGTCCCTACTGTACGCCCCTTTAACTGGAAGTTACGCTTTTGGGAACCAATTCCGGAACACCGGAGTTTGTCTTTGTCGCCCTCACCTCAGCGCGACAAAGGCAAAAGCAGCGGCGCCTTCGATCCCCTCGGAGGACGCCGCTCTTTTTATGCGTCAGCGCTCAGCCACCATTGTGACGCCGCACCGCTCTGAAATCTGGCTTGCGCTTGTGCAAACGGAAGTGAAGTCAGTATACGCCCGCAGGGGAAGGTCACTGGATCGCAGAATAAATTCAGTCACCTTGCGGAACGAACCGATCATGTGCGTGCCCGAGGCTGACAGCCCGCTTGTCCAATACCGCGGACGAGATCTCAAACGCATGCCGGATGAGGATCTCTATCCTCGCTGCTGCCCAGGCGGTCCGATCGTTCCTACGCCTGGGCCTTCCCGGCGAACGCCTTCGAGAACGCCAACTCCTCATTCTTCGGCTCAAAACCTTCCGGCTAATTCTTCTGGATCTATTTGATCTCTATTGCTATCTGGCGTCATCGCGGCGTGCTCGTGGCTGGCGCTGATAACCCCGGCACTCTTTTCATGAAGATGGGCAAAACCGCGGCAAGGACGCCGCTGGCACCTTACCGCTTGTTGGTCGTCGCCGCTCTCACCTGCGCGGGGGGACGACCTCCATAGTCGTGTTCCCATTGATACATTATGCGATCATTTTAGCCCAGAACGTGAACATCCTTGCAACAAGGCGTTGCACGGGGCTCGTGAACAACGGCTCCCTTCGGACGCCGGCCTCGGCGCCAGCCACCACGTGGATGGCCGGCATCCGAAACCCTGCACCGAAGCAGACTCTCAGAGCGGAGTCGTGGTGGCCTCTTTGCGCCCCAATTGCGGCCGCCAGCTAGATCGAACTCTGATCCTGGAAGCGGCCGCTCGGCAGCGCTGGGAATACCAGTCTCGAGCCGTTGCCAAGTCGGCGAACGGTCATGCGACTTTCTTACCATCTTCGAGGTATCATTCGGTGGCGCATTGGGCGCGATGCTTAGGCTCGCAAACGCCTCAGCGAGAACACATGAGTCGGCCGATGACGCGCATACGAATTTCGCAGGACGTCTGACATGGGCGCGACCTCTCGCCCGAGAACCACTGGCCTGCGGCAATTCCTCGACCTTGAGCAGCAGCGCGATTGGATAGCGGGCAAGATCGACTTGCCGGACACGTGCGACCGCTTAGAGTCCCTGGAACAGCGCTTCAAGTATGTCGCTCGATTTGAGAAGCTACTTAGTCGCCCGCAAGCAGGGGAAGTACTGGAGATCCTCAGGCTATACGGTCCAAACTGCATTCCGATCCTCCTGCGCAAGACCGAGCGCTACTACTGGTCGGTTTCCTGTCTGCCGTCGACCTCGGACAAGCCGCTCGTACGCGTCAATGCGAGCTGGATGGAGCTTTTTACACTCTATGCCCAAGGCGAAGATATCCGCGCCAGATTCATCGTGCATCTTTCGGATTTCACTACAGATCGTTCAGCCACGCCGAGCCGAGTGGACGAACCCTTTCTCGAGCAAAGCGTCGCGATGCCAGAGCACGTCAGTTATTTCTTCCCGCGTGGTGCGGACATTTTCGGCATCAACGTGCGCGGCTCTGTCTCGATCCGCAAATTCCTCACGAGCCGCCGCGTGGTGAGCGCCATTCGCACGTTCAACCTGACGCACATGAACCGGGGGAAGAACGCCTATCAGGCGAGCCATTGCTACAGCGTGGCGGATTACATGCAGGCAGATTGAGGGGTTCTCTAATGCGTGCCATCCTGGCGAACTCACCGTCGCCGTCGCGGCCCCATTTCGCGACGTCGAGAATGACGGCGCCAACCTCGGCCGGTGCGCGCCCTGCATGTCGGTCATAGGGCATCTACAAAAGCTGATATCGTGGTGGAACGGCCGCATATTCGTGCCCTATGTCGGTCGTTAGAGCTGCGTTCGCCGATCTCCATAAAGCGGACACTGGCCATAACTCGTCCGAATGTCGGCTGATTATTTCGGAGTATGCATTCGAATCCTGGTCGGTCCGCCAAACACCGCCGATTGCCCTCTATAACTCGCTTTACCGCCGATCACCACACTCGCACCAAGCGGGGCTGAAAGCCGCCGATTCTACGCTACAGCCTCGGCATCGCGTGGCTCCCCGATTGCATCACGTATGAATATGTGGCCTCTGGCGCATTGGTTCCGATCATGACGCGCTATCCGGTCCCTCCGGGGGCCGCGTATGTCGTACGCCCGCCGAGCCAGCATCCCACCCGCAAAGTGCGGGTGCTCACCGAAATGCTGACTGAGTACTTCAAACGGAACCCGGAGCTTTGGGGTGTGGATAGTTAAAACGCGAACGGAGCGAAGCCTCGTCAAGAACCTGCATTCGACGGTCGCTCTATAACGAGGAGCCGAGCTCGACCGCGCCCGCGTTCCGCTGCCTGCGTACAACTCGGCATCATTCATATTTTGCCATTCGCTCGTGACCCTATTTAGGAGGGCTATGGAGGGGAACAGAGTAGATGTGGTTCTCTGGTTCGTCGTTCTCGGCCCACCGGAGGAGATTCGAACTGCACCTAAGTGGCTCGAACGCACTGTGTAAGTCTGCTTTCTTGGCCTCGCTCTCCAGAAGGGGACTGTCAGTTCACGGCCCCTGAACGCGACGTTAGTATATTCGATTGGCAATAACGCTCCTGGCGCAACTTGCTCGTTCAGATGAGCAAGACGAACGGGGGCCGTCTTCCACCTCTGAGACGATCGGAAGGCGGCAACATGCCCCCGAGATGTCGACTCCTATCCCTCGCCTTGAAGGGATCAGAACCAACCGCCCTGTTATTGGAAATTTCCTTTTTCATGGATTCGTTAGGCGAAACAAGAACTTGGCCTGACTGGAATGGGGCCGGAAGCTGAAGGTCGGCTTCCAGCTCAGGCCTCAGGGACAGCGGACATGATATTGGGTCTGATAGTTGGACGACCTACGCGCCAGTGTGACCTTCTTTCCCACATGATCTTGCCAGAGACTAGGCGCTTTAGGCGATGTCAATGGAAAACGAGATCAGGCGAAGCCCCAGACCTTCTCGCAATATCATCAGAGCTCACCCGCGTTGCAACTGCTTCAATCATCCGAGAACGGGGAAGCATCTTGACACGGAAGCTGCTCATTCCGAGCACGGTCTAGTGACAGAGAATCGCGCAGCAGGGCAGGCAAAGCAATGACCCCAGAGATGCGGCTCGGCGATCGGGGATGTTCACATACCGACCCTGAAAGCGTTGGCTTAGCGAGCTACGGATTGGTGAAGGAGAAGGAAAGGCATGGCAAGATGCACTGCACCAGCAAGGGGCCATCGCTCAGCGGCCGCCGCAGCCGACTGTCCTGCATGCGGGGGCCGGTATGGCCGCTATAGCAGTTACGGCGGGTATGGCAGCGGCTATAGCAGCTCCGGATCATACTCGTCCCCTTCATATTCCCCCTCAAGGAGCAGCGGCGGATCGGGGCGCCGCACCTCAAAGCCGCGCTGGTCGGGAGCCGGTTCGGCTGTGTGGTACACGCCTGAACAAGTGCAGGCGCTCATGCCGGTTCGCGAGAACGTCGAGAACCTAGCGGCGTCGCAGCCTGACCTTCGAGACGTGTTTCTCTGTCACGCGTGGGATGACAGGCAGGGCTCCGCTAAGGAACTGCATGATCTGCTCGAAGCGCGCGGTGTTCGCGTGTGGTTCAGCGAGAAGGACCTTGGCCTCGGGGTGCCGATGATGCGGGCGATCGACAAGGGCTTGGTGAATTCGCGTGTCGGTATCGTTTTGGTGACCCCGGCTATGTTGCGGCGCCTCCCGGCAGAAGGCATCGCAGACAAAGAGCTTTCGGCGCTACTCCGGCGAGAGCGGCTCGTCCCGGTTGTCCACGGAACCACCTATGAAGAGCTTGAGCGGGTCAGCCTCCTGCTAGCCTCCCGAGCCGGGCTGAATACCGCCGAAGAGTCGATGGCGGAAGTCGCCACCAAAATCGCCGAACTGGTCGCTACTTAGTCACGCCGGAGGTAAAATCGATGTTTTTCGGCGGACACCGCAGGTTTCTGCCGCGCCTTCGCTTGCTCCTGCACTTCGATAAATTCCAAAGTGATTTTTGCCGAGCTCTTGCCGGCACTGGTGAAGGCGGGCCTGAAACAGCTAAGATCCGCGTGCGTCGGCCCGCCGATCAGCATGGTCTGCGCGTGCGTTGATTTCTGCGAACTACAGCGGCGAAGGCTTTACTTGGGATTGGTGACAATTCATGACTAGGCATAACCTTCTTTTATATCGCCTGGATAGAAGTTTCTAATGATCGATCGTCCGAACAATCCGCGGGCTTTTGCAGAGGTAGTGTCCATCGACGTGTGGCGAACGCCCTATGCAGATGGCATAGGAGAAGCCGACCTGCATATCGATGTCGGTTTCTTTGAAGGTGGTCTGGGCGCTGACGCTTTGGCTGGATCGCCGGTTCGGTTCCGGCTCAGTCTCAAACGAGCCGAAATCCATGTGTTTCGCGACCAGGCAAATATTATCGAAATTCCCGCAAGCAGTGTCGCGCGGGCGGCCCTGGTTGCGAGTAAAGCGAAAACCACCACGACCCAGTCGAGATCGATCAAGGGTGCGGTCAAGGCGGCATTAGCGAATGGAAAGCCTCGGCTCGACCTGGACCTCGATGCCAAGGGCGGCACTGAAATCACCAAACGGATCGAGAAGGACGAAGATCTCGGCGAGATGCGCATAGCGCATCGAAAAATGTCCGACGGTCGCGGATATGTTTTCACAATCCAGCCGGCAACGTCGCGGAGACTCGATGGGTCAGCGTGGGATCCGGCCGCGCCTCGAATGAAGCTTCGCGACACGAAGGCCGGACGAAAGCGCGGCGACCCTCCAGAGGTAACAGTTCAGATCCATTGCAGACGCGAAGACCTCCTCATCGAGGATCCTACAATCGTTGACGCGACGGTGTGGAACGGCGGTCTGCTCAGCAGAAACAAGCAAATTGCAGTCGAACAGTACATCAAGAAGGAGGTACTCGCCATGGGTCTGCCTTGCGGCGATCTATCGGACTCCTTTGCGACCGTCATCCTGGCCGACGCCGTGTCCGTGGAAGAGCGATGATGTTCGACCGGTTGCGGGCGCTTTGTGCTGCCAGGACAGATAACCTTGCCGAACTGGCGGAAATTGCCGCACCCGGCGACTCAGCATTTTTCGACGGCGCCCAATTTGCTGGAGCCGACCTGCGGGCCACAAACCTCACAGGGTTTCGTCTGCAGGGAGCCGCATTCGGAGGGGCCGAAATCGACGAAACGACCATCCTGCCGGACACGACGTCGCTACTCGACCTCAAACGAAACGACAAGGACACTCCGTTTGCTGTTCATGTGGTCGAGGGCATTTCGTCAGCCATTCAGAAAGAGGTGATTGCCTCGCTCGATCATCTTGAAAGAAAGGTCGGCAGGCACGGAGGCTCTAATATAAGAGGCCCGATTTCGCGCCGATCGTCAAATATCCCTCTGAAGAACGACAACGAACGCAATTTCAGACTGAGCGCGATCAGACGCATGCGCCGTCTTGCCAGCGATATCGTCGCATCAAGGGAAAGCGATCTGACGATCGGAGGCGTCCTGAAAAACGTGGAGCGTCTGGTGGCGATGATTGAAATTTGTGAGAGCGTCCTGAAGAAATACGAGCCCCGGATTTATCAGCGTATTTCGCAGTCCATGAAAGCAGAGATGAAAAAGCTTGGCCTGCTGATCGCTAACCATGACGCACAAGTCTCGATAACCAGACAGCAATGGAAAGCCATCCTGTCTGTGCTGCCGGCGACGGTTTCCAGTCTGGAATATATTGGCGAATTTGCGTCGAAAAGCGGCTCCGGAGACATTCTCGCTAACTTACTTTTCAAGATTTTCTTCCTGCTGGAAGACGTCAAGGACCTTTATCTGGCGCTCCCTGCAGATCAGCAGAAAATTGACCCGGTCAGTTTCCAGATCCACCTCGAGACCGCGGACGAAGGTCCCGAAATACACGGACTTCGCGAACCCTACGCGATGTGAGGCGAGCAAATGCACAGTTGTCTGCAATCCAAAGCGAGCATCGCTTTGCCAAAGCACAAGCGAGTAAACGCGCCGACGAGTACATGCAACATGTTTTAGGAACGATCAGAAGCAAAATTCCGGCAAATGGGCTTATTGTCCGCATCGAGGACGCGCGCGAGCAAACCATCGGATAGCATTTTGAGCGTTCGAATGGCGAAGCAGTCGACGTGCACTTCTCGTATCGCCGGTTGGGAGAGAACAATGGATTGGATATGGTTGTCTATCTCGACAATAATCTTCGAATCACAATGCATCATATGGTAGCTGTGACCGCGCAGCGGGTGGGCTAGACTAAGTCGACGGGCCAAAGAAGAGTTGCTGCTTGTGAGGAGGGAAGATGGCGCGCAAAGTGTTTTTCAGCTTTCATTATGATCGTGACGTTCACCGTGTCATGCAAGTAAGAAATTCTTGGATCTTTCGGCCTGAAGGCGAAGCTTCCCCTTTTTTTGATAAGGCCGAGTTTGAACAGGTAAAGAAACGTGCGGGCGGTATCGAGAAATGGATTGAGGAGCAGCTTGCTGGGACGTCAGTTACTGTAGTCCTCTACGGTGCTGAAACCTATCATCGTCCTTGGGTACGTCACGAGATCAAGCGCAGCTATGAGCTTCGTAAAGGGCTACTCGCTATCGACATCCATAACATCAAGCATCCACAGAACGGAGCGGACGTTCAGGGTCTCAATCCGCTTTCTTATTTCAATGTCAACCAGACACCTTTGAACACGATGTACCGCCAGTACAATTGGGTTACCGACAACGGCTATGCCAACATCAGTTCCTGGATCGAAGCCGCGGCAAACGCTGTAGGGCGATAGACCATGGTTGGTAATGGTCGAACGCGTTTTCTTCGTGAATTTCCGGCCTCGTTGCACGAAGGGACTGGTGCCATTTTTGTCGGCGCTGGCGTCTCGATGGCGGCGGGCTATCCCTCCTGGTCAAAGTTGCTGACCGAAATAGGCGAGGAGATCGGCGTAAACTCCCGAGACATTCAGGATCTCGCCGCCTTGGCGCAATGGCACATCCGTGAGACAGGGAATGCGACGGGTGTGCGCAATGTGATCAAGCGCGAAATCGGCTTCGACCGGCCGCTTCCGGAAACCGTTAGAACCCTTGCTCGCCTTCCTGTCCGCCATATCTGGACCACGAACTACGACCGACTGATTGAACGGGCCTTTGCGGAGATTAGTCGGCCGTTGGATCCGGTCGCCGGCGCGAAGGACCTCGCGCTTAAGGTGACGCCCGGAGCAACCCGACTCTACAAAATGCATGGTTCCGTCGACAGGCTGGATGATATCGTCATCTCGACGGACGATTATGAGCTGTTTCGCACGAAGCGGGGAGCGTTCCTTCCGCTACTGCAGGCCCATCTGAGTAGCATGTCCATGCTTTTCGTCGGCCTCAGCTTAACCGATCCCAATGTCCGTCATGTCCTGTCGCTCATTAGAGAAAGCTTCACCGACGCGCCGCCGGAGCATTTCGCGATCCTTAAGCCGCCGAAAGCGGAGGATTTCACAAACGACGACGAGTTCAATGCCCGTCTTGCTCAACACAAACTTTGGGCGAAGGATCTCAGCCGATATGGCCTTGTTGCGGTTGAAGTCGATGATTACGATGAAGTCCCCGAACTGCTGCGCGAGGTCGAAAGGCGAGTCGCCGCTAAGCGTGTTTGGGTCAGCGGGAGCTGGCCACTGGAAGACGGCAATTCATTCACCCCCCGAGTCTATGCAGTGGCTGAAGAGATTGGCCGCCTGATCGGCAAGACCCATCGGGATCTGGTCACAGGCACGGGCCTGCTTGTCGGTCCAGCTGTCGTTTCCGGGTTTATGGACGCGCTTCGGGAAGGTGGCGGTTGGGATATCGACCGTAGGCTTATCGCCCGGCCGTTTCCTCAAGGAGTCTCGGGGCGAGCGGTGGACCGCGCCCAATGGACGGCCCTTCGAACTGAGATGGCTCGTTTGGCGGGCGTGACAATCTTTCTGGGTGGCTTGAAAACTAACAAAGGATCCCCCGTTGTCGCCGACGGAGTGATGGAAGAATTCGCACTAGCACAGACAGCAGGCTCCTTCGTTCTACCCGTTGGAGCATTCGGCGGTGCTGCCGAACAGATCGCCAAAAAAATGATCGGAGCCAGCGCTCCCCCAGACGGCCCGAAAGCCTCCAGGCCAAAAGATGACGAACTCATTGCCCTCTTGAACCCTTCGGCTAGCGACAAACAGATTCTCGCTACGGTTCGCGCGATCCTCGACCGACTCGCCAAGGTCGCATAGCGAGGATGGGCTTCGCGAATGGTTGAATTTATTACATCTGATGAACTCCGCAGGTACGCCGCGAGACGCTCTGCGGCGGAGCAGGCGCGCATGCGCATGACCGCTCGGTCTCGGTCACCCCAAGGCGCTACCTTTCTATCCCACTCCAGCAAAGACCAGGACCTTGTTGTCGGTGCGATCATAGTGCTCGAAAATCACGGTGCGCAGGTCTATGTCGACGAGGTGGATCCTGAGATGCCGCCCTACACTAACACGGACACAGCCAACCTGCTGAAATCGAGGATAAGGCAGTCCAGGAAGTTTGTTGTTCTAACCAGCAAGAACAGTAAGGAAAGTCGGTGGGTGCCATGGGAACTGGGAGTTGCTGACGGCTGTAAGGATCTTACAAACATTGCGCTCTTTCCTTCCTCCGACACCGCATACGACATGTCCTGGGCAGACTGGGAATATCTCGGCCTCTATCATCGTATTGTTTGGGGCAAGCACAAAAATTACGGGAAGGAGATCTGGATGGTGCTGGACCAGAGAACCTTTACGGCCACCGAGCTCTCGGCGTGGCTCCGTCGCTAGCGCTAACCCAAGAAGTAGTCCGGAAGCGTCTCCAAGGTTGCCCAAACTTGAAAAGGCATCCACGTTGCCAACGCAAGCGGCTTCGGCGCTACGTATCTGGCCGCGATGTCGGCTAAACGAGCTGGTACGCGCAAGATGAATCGATCGTCCTCCTCCACTACTGGATAGAGGCCTAAGAACTCGCGTCCACGATACTTGTCGTACTCATCGCGAACGATTGGAAGAACACAAACGCGACGCTGGGCACCGTGGAACCATCCGATCTCCCAGCTCATCCAGTTCGACGTGTTTGCGTGTTCTGAGTCAATGAACATCAGCCCTCTGGACGCGAGCATTTTGCCTTTGATGTATTCCGCGTCGGCGGGCGTGGTCTTACTCCGGTCTGAAATCGGCTTCTCAACCCAATCGCAGAATACGGTGAGGCCGATATCTTCGGTCAGTATGGTGTAGACGCCAAGAACTAGCTCTTCATCACGGATAGCTTGCGACAGAAAGATATCGTAGCGCGCTAAATCCGTTCTGGCATGGTGTGAGAGCAACTGGCGCGCAGTTAGACCGGCAGATTTAACGCTCATGCGAGCGCGCTCTCGGACATGGCTTTCAACTAGTAAACTCATCTTCACTCCAAGACAGCGAAGGGCGCAGCATCCCTAGTGGCTTGGGCGCTCCTCACTCACTCGACCTTGGAGGATTGCCTTCACGGCTCACCTGGCTTCTTGCTTGCTCTATCGAGGGGGTATTGTCTGTCTCTGCGTTTCTAACAAATTTTCGCAAATTTTCGACCTCATCGAAATACCGATCCAGTTGTTCTTCCTCGGTGGAGCCAAACGTGTGAGGCCTGTCCAGCATCCGCCGGTACGTGTCATAGAAGTTTGATTCACCTTCTCTAAAGGCACGGTAATTGTCCGCGATCTTAAACGAGCGATGGATAGCGAGCAGGATAGCTGAATAAGCAGAAATTACGGTAATGAGCCACTTCGACAGTGGGTCGGCGTCTGAGGCCTGAGCCAAAAAGGGGATAATGACTGATGAGGGAATTGTCCAAAACAGACAATAATAGTGGGCCCGCCTAAATAATTCCGCCTGCTTTTTCCAAAATCCTAAGGTCCCACGAATTCGATCAAAATGCTGCTGCAAAGCATCCTTTGCTCCATCAGTGAAATGCTTTGATTGCTCGAAATTTGGCCCGCCGGGATGGAGCTCAATTTTACCGAAAATTGTTCGCAGAACCGGCAGGCCGGTAATAACTGCAAGCGACACATACGCAAATATTGCTATAAGCCACCAATTTACATTCACAAACGCCATCGGCGATCCCAACAGGTTATTGCGCAGGCAGTTTCAGTCCATTTGCTTCATACAAAAAACGCTAGTAAAGGTTGATTCAAAAATGCGGTCAACTGCTACAAAACGCAAGTTGAGAGGGGCGATGATTCGGGGCTCAACACATTTCAATCTTGCGTGCACCAACGGTGGCACACGCTGAACACGCACATGGCCAACATTATACAGGCTACATTCGCCGTGAGCGTCGTGTTAAACCCTCTCGCCACTCCCTGTATCCGATCGCTTCGGGCCTCCTTCTGCGTGACTGGGGGTACGCCTTGTTGAACCCGGCGGACATTATCTCTGGCTCGCAAATCGCGGCAGCGCCGGGTGCCTACGTCCTTGGATTTTACGACACACGCATCACCTTCTACTCGCAGCAAGTGCGCGCACTGGAGCTAGCCCATGCGCTCTTTCATGAGCACCTGCTCCCCGCCAATGCTCGAGTCGCGGTCATCGGCGGCGGTGCAGCCGGCATAACGCTTGCTGCCGGCCTCGCCCTGCAGGGCGGCGTAAGCGTCCAACTGTTCGAAAAGGCCCATCGTCTGCTGCCACTTCAGGGTGACTCGCTACGACGGCGCCTTGATCCGCATATCTATGATTGGCCAAATCCAGATGCCGACCACGAAAGAGCAGAATTGCCGCTGCTCGACTGGCGCTCCGGATCGGCGATCGACGTCCGCGATGCGGTGTTGCACGAATTTGGCGAAGTCATCGCGGCGGCAGAGGGACGGCTCGCAGTACGCGACCGGCATCAGGTCACTGCCGTCACACCCCAAAATGGGCGTTTCATGGTTGCTTTCGACCGCGATACGGTCGGCGGCGGGCGCGAAAACGCAACGAGTGAATTCGACATCGTCGTACTGGCCATCGGTTTTGGTATTGAAGATCGTTTCGCTTTGGCGGATGCCGAAACCGCGAGCTATTGGCACGACGCCGGAGTGCCGGGCGCGGAAATCGCCGGTAATCCACGGCCGACTTTTCTCGTCAGCGGCAATGGTGATGGCGGGCTGATCGATCTGATCGCCGCAGCCAGCGCGACCTTCCGGCATGACGATATCGTCCGAGGCATCGCGCAGCGTCAGGGTGTCCAAGCCCTCAGCGAGCCGATCCTGGCGATTGACCAGCAGGCCATGATCGCCGACGCTGCAGGCCAAGGTTTCGACTTTATAGCGGCTTATGATAACGCCATTGGTGCCCAGGTCGAAGCTCTCGGTCTGGTCGATCAGATGCAAGAAAACTTGCGGGCCGGCGTTCAGCTCTTTTTCCAGACGCGCGAGCAGGAGCTCCTGTCGATCAAAACGGCGCGACTTAACCGCCTCGCCGTGTATTTGCTGAAAAAGGCATGCGAGCGCCCTGGCACGCAAAGTTTCACTCATCTCGTGTGCAATGACGTGCAACGAATTCCGTCCGAGCCTAACGACCGACAGGGTTCCCGACGCTTTGTGTGCGGTACAGAAACGGTCGTCGCGGACTGGATAATTGCGCGGCGCGGCCCCGGGCGAGCTTTGATTCGCCAACCGTTCGGCAATCTGCTTGGTGGCTATGACGCTGAGCACGAAGCCTGGGTGCAGCGCTTTCCTGTCGACAGTATCGCGCCTAGCCTCAATCCAGCAACACGAGAGCACTTCAGGCGGCTCGCCCGCCACGCCAAGCTCCCGCCTCCGCGCTATCAACTGGCCGCGATGATGGCCGCGATGCCACGCAGTGCCAAGCTCTGGCTGACGGAAGGTGGTGCCCGCTGGACCGGGGAATTGGCACCAACCGATGTTGCAACACTCTGGTCAGACGATGTTCCGCCGTTTGAATTGACAGTCATCGACCCGCCGGAGCAGCTCGGGCAGTCTTTAGCTCACGCTGTTGCGCGCCTCTCGATTCATGCGCCACGCATCGACTTGCTCGTCGACGTGGCACGTTGGCGCCCCTTCCTATCATCATTGTCGAGTGAGTCACCGACCGCTTCCGGGCTTCACCCCCCGCCTCTAAGGGCGCTCGGCGGCCAGCCTTCGATCCTCGACCCGATTGTCATGGCGGCAAACGATCTTGCGACAGTAATCAATCGGACGCTCGATAGCTGGTTACTCCAGGCGGTGAACCAACGTCTCATCCGCTACATCCGGCAGGGGGAAGATCCAGGCCACTTCGTTTCGTTTGTGGCTGCCGCCGATCTTCGCCAGCAGATGGCGCCGATCTGGCAAGACTGGGTTGCCCGATTTCAAGCCGAGCCTGTGCTCCTATCCCGTTTTCTTGGACTTTCCGTATGCGCGCGAGACGACGAGGCTGCCGCCATCGGAGCATCGGTCGTGGCCGGGCGCCGGCTACTCCCACAGCTCGTCCGGGCATGCGCCGTGGCACTCGCTGTCGCAACAACTTGGCAGGTCACGACGCCGCGGAGCGCGCATCCCGGTAATCTTGGACGCAACATCGGCGGTACGCAGAGGACCGGCCATACCTGCGCTGCGGGACTCATCGACAGCGAGGAGATGGCGCTGGTAGCCCTTCGACATGCCTGGACGACGGAATTCGTTCTGCTGCCTATGCAAACCATCCCACCAGCGCTGATGGCGGCGGCCAACAGCTCGCTTAACAGAACCGGCAATGCTATACCGCTGCTTGGCCAATCCGGTGCCGATGGGAAGTTGATGCTCACCGTCGATCAGCGCTTCCGTATTGCGGCTCAGGCTAGTGCGCAGGCGCTCGCCAACCTTCTGCTTGGTGTAGAAGAAGAGCATTTCACTCAGCTGAAAGCCGCTATCGAATCCGCTGGAGACCCACAATGAGCGAATCCTTAGCTAAATCTCCAGCGCAGGAGGTCCTGGATGCGGGCGAACTTCTACTCGCCCACCGAGCCAAGGAGATCAATCTTCAAATCGAATCCCGGCCGAATTTCGCCGGTCGCACCTTTGCTGGCGGTAGTGATACGCCCTCTGCCCGAATTGAGCCAAGTGACTTACCAAATCACGTCCGTGGGCTGCAGATCGGCCGCTATCCTGTGCTGCTGACGCTCCTACCCGAAGCCCCCGACGAGGAAGGAATGAGCGACGTTGTCCGGCGGGTGCGCAACCAGTGCGTTGTGGCCCGATCCTATCTTAGCCCGCCGGCGGCGCTCGACCTCCACGCGATCTTGCTCGGCCCCCGTGGCAGTGAGGGCGTCGATCGATGGCGCGCGCTGGCGCTCATTGCCGAGCGCGATGAACGTGTCGCCCGCAAGCTCGTCTGGCTGCGACCGACGGATGCTCGCGCCGACGAACAGAGCTTCGACGATTTTGTGAAGCGCAGCTTTCTCGCCCGCCCGTGGGTTACCGACGCAATCTTTTCAATGGCACCACTCGATAACGTGAGCCGTGCGGCAGCATACGGCGACGTCCCCCGTGACACCGCGGGCGAATGGATTCGAGCGGCGAGCGAACCTGAGGTCGACACTGACCAACTGGTCGAGGAGTTGGTGGCTTCCTGGCAGCGGCGGAGCGCGCGATGAGCAACACGTTTCTTCGGGAGGTTCATCTCCACGATTTTCGAACCTTTGGGGATTTCAAGCTTCCGGTTGCGCCCGGCCCCGGCCTTACATTGCTTGTAGGAACGAATGGACTTGGCAAGAGTAGTTTCTTTGACGGCATCGAGTGGGGCCTGACCGGCAAAATTCGCCGTTTTGAGAATTATGTCGGCCGACTTAAAGAGAGCGATTACATTACTCGACGTGATGCGCCGCCGGGGATGCACAGGGTCAGCCTTACATTTTCCGACGGGCAGCCTCTAACCCGCGGGCTGCTCGACGAACCTGATGACGGCGACTTGAAGGCCTTACTCAAGGATTCCAAATGGACTGAAATAAGTGACTTGGGGGCCTATCTCGGGTTCACTCATTTTCTCGGGCAGGCGTCACAACAACGGTTCACCAGCCGAGATAAAAACGATCAATGGCAGGCGCTCAAGGGTCCGAGCGGCATCGATCGTCTCGAGGCGATCCGGACAGCGTTACGCGGCCGCTCGACTATGAACGCTTTCAAGCGCCGCGCCGATCACGAGGCGGCTGCGGTTGAAATGGCTGCGCGGGCGCTTGAAGAATGGCAGGGATACTCAGCAAAGCTGGCCGAGTTGCGCATGCGTAGCGCCGCACTTGGCGCACAGTCCGAGGCATCGCTTCAACAGCGCCTTGCCGTCATCGAAGGCGCGCTCCTGCCCGACGACAATCTATCCACTGGCGTAGCAGACCGCTTGTCCCGCGTACGGTCTGCAATCGAAGCCGAGGAGCATAAGCTCGCACAGGATCGCGCCGCATCCGAAAGTCTTCGAGCCGTGGTTGTGCGTTTCGCCACGTCGGCCGCGCTTATTGAGAGCGATAACGTGCGAAAATTGGCTGCCGATGAGGCGGTCGCGACAGCAACCGGACAGCTGACCGAGGCGATGCTGGCGGCAAAGCAGGCCGACCAGGCCGCCGCGGAGCAAACGGAGATCGTCGCTCGCGCAAAATCCGACCATGACGAGCGCATTCGTGATCGCGCGGCGATCGCAGAGTCTGCTGCTCTCGAGACCGAGCGGCAGAGCGCGCAGGCGTTGGAAGCGACGCTTCAGGCCGATCGAGACCTTTGCCAACAGAATGTCGCGAATGCGCAGAATGATCTCAAGCGCGCGCAGGAGGCACAAGCGACGCTCGGACGGCTGGACAGCGAGCAGGCGACGCTTCAGCTCTGGTCGCTACGGGCCGCAGCCTTGAAGGCGCAGGAAATTTCGGCTCTCGAGCAGCGAAATGCCGCCCATGCAGCTGGCGCAGATCGGGCACGCAGCCAGCTACCCGAGCTCGAACGTGAAGCGGCCAAATCGCAAAATGCCGAAAATGCGGCCCGTGAACGATTGGCGACCCGCCAACGCGAGGCGTCTCAGTTGGCTGAGCTCTTGTCGGGCCTTGTTGCTCATATCGGACATGATGATATCAACTGCCCTGTCTGTGCCAGCCGTTTCGATCCGGGCGACCTCCAGCAACGCGCCCGCAATGCCTTGGCCGCTCAAGACGTACAATTGGCGGATGAGGTGCGTTCGGTCGACACATTCGCCGCCGCTACTGCAGCGGCGAAGCAGGCACTCAACCAGGCGCAGGCCATAATTTCTGCGGCTGTCGCAGCGGAAACTCTCGCCAAGGCGGCTGAGGAAGCCGTTGCCATTGAGCGGACCGCTATCGCGGAGGCTCTCGGCGTGCCTACCGATACTGACTTCACGGCGCTGATCAATGATCGATTGGCAGAGACCGGCCGAGCGCGGGCCGCGCATATCCGTGACGCGGGCGGCAGCTCTACTGACGTCAGCAGCGCACAGTCGCGCCTCGACGCCCTGACCGCGTCGCTTGCCTCACTCGACGATCGGCTTGCAACGGCAATCCAACGCCGAACTGTATATGAGACGACGTTGAAATCCCTAGAAGAACGTCTTTCAGCGCTCCAACAGCCACGGAGCGCTGAAGCCTCGGATGCTGCAATCGAGGCTCAGGGCAAGGTGCTAGAGGCAGCCCGCTCAAGCCTGGACAACTTGACCGTAAAGCGGGCACTCGCGGCGAACGCCGAAACAGCGGCGCGCGAGCGGCTCGCAGCAGCTGAAACCGAGAGGGACCGTATCGATGCGGCTCTCAGCAATGCCAATTCCGCCCGTTCCTTGGCACTTACGGCATGGCAGGAAGCCGGCATGTCCGAAGGCCCTTCATCCCAGGCCGTCGATGCCCGTGTCGCGGCGTTGGGCGACCGCGCGATCGCTCTTGCGCAGTATTCAGAAGAAATGAGCTCGCTGTCTCGGGCCTACCAAGCATGGCTCGGACAGAATGAACTCCACGAATTGCGCGGCGTCATGGAGACGCTTGGTGGGAAAGAAGCGCCGGACAATCCAGTTGTCCGGGAACAGCAGTTGCAGGATGACCTTGCGGCAGCACGCGACGCGCTGCAGTTGACCAACGATACCCGAGAAGCGGTAACTGCCTACGGTGAGCAGCTCAAATCCGAGGCCGATAGCTTTTCGACCAAGTTTTTGCTGCCGCTCAATGACCTAATCGACGCGTTCAACCGCGCGCTGTTGAGCACTCCGGGTGAGACGGTGCAATTCACTGCCGAGCACACAGTCGAACGGACTTCGCTTGCCATGGAGCTGCGCTATGCGGATCCAATCGAAAATGCTCAATATAGGACGTCCCTGCCGCCGCAGTTGGTCTTGAGTGAGGGGCAGATGGCTGCCAACGGCTTTAGCATCCTTTGCGCCGCCAGCACCGCTTATCGCTGGTCGCGCTGGCGCGCGCTCTTGCTTGACGATCCCCTGCAGCATAACGACATCATCCACGCTGCTGCATTTGTCGATGTGATGCGCAACTTGGTGGAGTTCGAAGGCTACCAGCTACTGATGTCGAGCCATAAGCGTGATGAAGGTGAATTCATTGCGCGCAAGTTCGATGCGGCAGGCTTGCCATGCACCGTTGTTGAGCTTGTCGGCGCTTCCAAGGATGGTGTCCGGACCGAACCGCCACGACACAACGCGGCGGCCCGCCGGCTCCTGGCAGAGCCTCAGGCGAAGCTGGCGTGACAGATCCGCAAACGTTGCGCGATCATTCTGAAGGAGAGCAAATTGGGTCGGCTGATTGATTAATCGATCATGAAAAATGCGAGGGATCGGCGGAGTGCATCGCCCTGCAACCGCAATCACATTACCCCCCATGCCCGAAACCTCCCCCTCCCCGTCATCTCCCGCAGCCCAAGCTCCTCGACGATCCGGAGCGCCGCCCGCGGCGTCACTTTCAGCGTCTCGGCGATCATGCCGGCGGAGACCAGCGGCCGCGCGATGGCGAGTTCGATCAGGCCCGGCAGATTTGAGGACGATCGCCGGCCGACCAGTTTTCGCTCCATCATCTGTTTTGCCAGCGCCAGCCGGTCGTGCTCCTTGAGGCCGAATTCGGCAGTCGCGATGATGCCATTGACGATGGCCAGCAGGCGGGTGTCGCGCGCACGATGCCGGCGCCGCTCGACGGCGATGGATTTGAGGCCGGGATTGACCGCCGCCAGATGTGCCGCCGTCGTCAGATCTGCTTGCCGCAGCGCCGCGGCGGCCAGCAACCGGCCGAGCCAAGGCGCGTGCTGCAGGACCTGCAGATCGTTCCACGCATCGAGCAGCAGCGCGGCCCGCAGCACCGGCGGCAGACCGTCGGTCTCGGTCAGCACAAGACGCCATTCGTCGAACCGTTCGTCCTCGTCCCAATCGAGGTCATAGACCAGCGGATCCTTCTCCCTCGCCCCACCTCGCCCCGGCGCCTTGGCCCCGGCAATAGCCGCGTCGGCGCGGGCGAGCACGGCGTCGATCGCCGCGAGTTCCGCGGCCAGCGGATCGGACTCGTCCGGCTCCCCCTCTCCCTCCCCGTTCGCTCCGGCAAGGGTTGTGGCCAGCGGTGGAGCATGGCTTGTGTTCCGATGAGCCGTGTCGTCTGCGACGGTGCCCTCGGTGCCCTCGGTGCCGCCACCGCCGCGGAGCGTGCGCAGGCCTTCATCGCTCAGTGCCCAGGCGGGCGGCTGCGCCGTGATCCGTCGCCGGCTGCGCAGCACATCGCGAGCGATGGTCAGTTCGTGGGTCGGGGCACGGACGTCGAGGCGGGCGTCGTGCAGCACCAGGTCTTCCAGATGGACGAGTTCGCCGTCGATCCAGAGTGAGGCGCAGGCGTCGGCAAAATGAGAGCGTTCGATCCAGCCGGCGCCAACCGGTGAGCGGGCGATGCGCTCGTCCAGCCGCACCAGAGCCGCGGTCGCATCAGCAACCGGTCGCTGCAGTCGCTGCAGGCTGGTCGTGGGGATTTTCGCCAAATCATAACGCATTGAAAACATGGTAAATGATTTGTTAAAGGGACGCTATATCATAATTATTGTCCGTCACTGGTCGATGTCACAGAGGTGACATCTCACTTCCGATAAGTATCAAGTATCGATAGTCAGCGTAATGCAGATGTATACCACTGCACCATGAAGCGTATTACACATAATGCTATTACTAGAGTGGACGACTTAAACGGGGCAATTCTATAACGTACTTTTAGATGCTTCCACGACCTGCTCAGAGTCTATGCAGCCGTGATTGTCCTCGAGATCGGTCGACCCCGCAAGACGATCGGGACCCTATAGAAAGCTGCCAGAACTGGAAACTCACTCACCCTCCAACGCTTGGCTCTCTGGCTCTGTGGTGGTGTCCTGCGCAAGCGCCTGCCGGCTGAGCAGCCCCGCATCTTCCAACCGCTCGATATCTGGCAGGTCGCGCAGCGTCTCGAGGCCGAACACCGACAAAAATTGCTTGGTCGTCACATACGTGTAGGGCGCCCCAGGCGTGGGGCTCCGTGGCCCGGAGCCGAGGAACCCGGCGTCGCGAAGCGAGCCGATCGTGTCGCGGCTTACGTCCTTCCCGAAGACTTTCGACAACTCCCCGCGCGTTACCGGCTGCAGATAGGCAATTGCGATCAGCACGGCCGCCTCGTGTTCGGAGAGGCTTGCCGCCCCTGAACGGGTCGGGGCGGCGGAAGCGCGGATTACCGATCCATAAGCGGCGCGGGTGCGATGCTGCCAGCCGCCGGCGACGGCGATGATATCATAGGGTCGTGTGCGCAGTTCCTCGCGCAGGTCGTCGATCAGCAAATCGATGCTGCAAACCTGGCCAACGACGCGCGCCAAGGTCTCGCGCGTCACCGGTTCGGCCGAAGCGAAGATCACCGCCTCGACCCGCAACATCCATTCGCGCCAGCGAAGCTCCGCCGGCACGTCCTCCAACTCCCGATCAATCAAACGTGCATCCGCGGCCTTCGTCCTTGAGCTGCGGGATGTGTTTGCGGGTTTGGTTCCGGCCATGCTCACAATCCATAAATCCGGAAGGCGGAGCGCCCGGACAGTTCATGGACCGCACCGAAACTTTCAAGCCGCTCGAACAGCCGTGTGCTCGCCCAACGGGAGAGATTGGCGCCGGGCGCGACGCCCGGCACGGCATCCTCGTCGAGCAGTTTGCGGATGACGGTCTCGGCCCCCTTGGTGCGGACCTTCGGCGCGACGGTAAGAAGCTTTTCCGCACGTCGGGCAATCTCGCCGGCCGAGCGCAACGCAGTACCTGTCCCTTCAACCAGAGCCAGGCACACGGCGCGCGGGAAGGCCGTCTCGCCCGGTCGTACGCGGCCCCTGCCCCCAAGCGTCCGGAAGGCCGATCCATACCGTTCGGCCATCAGCAGCGGTACGGGCAATGGCCATTTCAGCATCGAGGCGACCAGCGCATCGGCGAGCGCCCAGGCGAGCGGCTCGGCATCCGGACGGTCGGCGAGGATGGCGCTCACCAGGTCCGCTGCCGCAAACGGCACGGCGCGGCCGGACTGCAGGGCATTGTCGACATGATCGACGGCCGCCGCCAGCCGGTCGTCCCAGGCAAGGCCGAGCAGGTCAGCCAATTCGGCCACGGTCTTCGAAGAAATGCTGGGTTTTCGGCTGCCCAGCCTTTTGTAGGCCAAAAACACCTTTCCGGCCGGTCCAGTATCGTCGCCGGGTCCGGTCAGCAGCACGGCGTCGCGAAGCGCCGCCTCGTCCTCGTTTCGGCCCATAAGTCGAACAGCGACCGCAGCGCATTTCAGCGCCTGCCGGGCGCGCCAGCAGCCGGCCCAGACGGGTTCGCTTCGGACGAGATCGTCGAGCGATTTCAGGGCGATGCCGGCGGTGAAGGCGACGTCGAGCTCGTTCGGCTCTCGGCCGCGTGGCATGGCCCAGAACGGTAGCTGGGCGGGTGGAAGGGCCGACGATATCGGCTGTAGCGCGAGCGAATCCATGCCAGCAACCTTACCGCAAGCGTGCGGTTTATGCCATGATATTCGCCAATAACTGCACAGCTCGTCCCCAAAGATTTACGTCCGATAATGTTGCATTATCGGACGTTTTGCTCTTTATGTAAGAAATGGCTCAAATCATCGAGCAGAACAGCGAAAATCACGTCGAGGAGAGTTCTGCTCCGCCTGACAGCACGGCCGGCGACAACGATGTTTCCGCGGCGCAGCTGTCGGTGGAGGCCAGCGCTTCACTCCCCTCCCCTGTTGCCGAGGCAACCGCCGCGCTGCCGGCGCATCTCGAGCGCCTTGCCGGTCGCGCCCGCGGGTATGTCGAGGCGGCGAGCTCCGCCAACACTCGGAAGGCCTATGCCTCCGACTGGAAGCATTTCACCGGCTGGTGCCGGCGCCAGGGCCTCGCGCATCTGCCGCCCGACCCGCAAACCGTCGGCCTCTACATTACCGCCTGTGCGTCAGGAGCCGCGACGGTCGACCGGAAGCCCCATTCGGTAATGACGATCGAACGGCGCCTCTCCGCAATCACATGGAACTATGCTCAGCGCGGGCTCCCGCTTGACCGCAAGGACCGCCACATCGCTACCGTTATGGCTGGCATCCGAAATACCCACGCCGCCCCTCCCCGCCAGAAGGAAGCCGTGCTTCCCGAGCATCTGATCGCCATGCTGGAAACACTCGATCGCGGGTCATTACGGGGCATCCGCGACCGCGCCATGCTGCTGATCGGTTTTACCGGCGGCCTGCGCCGCTCCGAGATCGTCGGGCTCGATTGCGGCCGCGACCAGACCGAAGACGGCCGCGGTTGGGTCGAGACGTTCGACAAGGGCCTGCTCGTCACCCTGCGCGGCAAGACCGGCTGGCGCGAAGTCGAGATTGGCTGCGGCTCGTCGGATGCGACCTGCCCGGTCGTGGCCGTCGAGACCTGGATGAAGTTTGCCCGGATTGCAAAGGGGCCCCTCTTCCGCCGTGTCCGCGGCCAAGGCAAGGATGTCGGACCGGACCGATTGAACGACAGGGAGGTGGCGCGTCTCGTAAAGAAGGCGGCCCTCGCCGCCGGTATTCGCGGCGATCTGAGCGAGGGTGAGCGGGCCGAAAAATTCTCGGGGCATTCGCTGCGGGCCGGCCTTGCCTCCTCGGCCGAGGTTGACGAACGCTACGTGCAGAAACAGCTAGGCCATGCCAGCGCAGAAATGACCCGCAAATATCAACGCGTCCGCGATCGCTTCCGCGTCAATCTCACGAAGGCTTCTGGGCTTTAAAGGCCCCTCCCCCGGCTCGACCTGAAGCCGTTCGGCAAAAAATTCGGCATTGGATTTTTCGCTCCGCCCCAAAGGGAAATCGGGAAATGGGCGCTACAGCCTGAAAGGAGCTGATTTCGGTGCATTTCGGCCATAAACGGCCACTGGCGCGATTCCTCCGCCTGCGATGCCCGGGAACCCATCAAACACCAGAGTTAGCGCTGTACGGCCTTCCATTTTGCTTATAAAACACGCTAACAAAGGAACGTTTTCTAACGCGTTCTTATACAGCCCCTCGAAGCGGCCCATAAAATCCGATGACGAACGCTTCGCATCTCAATCCCCCTCCCCCGCCCAAAAGGCTCATCGGGTACGCCCGTGTTTCCACGGACGATCAGCTCAACGACGCCCAGGTCGACGAGCTGCGCGCCGCCGGCTGCGATCGGATTCACCAGGAGCACGGGTCGGGCGCTTCGCGGGCAAGACCGGTTCTGACCAAGCTGCTGAAGGATCTCGCCGCCGGCGACGTGCTCGTCGTCGTTCGCCTGGATCGACTGGCCCGTTCGGTCCGCCACCTGCTCGAGGTCATCGAGGACCTCGAGACGCGCGGCGTGCACTTCCGCTCGCTGCGCGATCCGATTGACACCTCGACACCGCAAGGGATGATTTCTCTGCAGGTGCTCGGCGCCGTCGCCCAGCTGGAGCGTGCACTGATTGCGGAGAGAACGAAGTCCGGCATGCAGGCCGCCAAGGCGCGCGGCAGGCTTGCCGGCAACCCGGGGCTTCGGGAACGGCGACCGGAGGCAATCCGTGCGATTTCCGCAGCGCGCGAGCGCGCCTACCTCGATGAACTGGTTGCGTCGGCGCAGACATGGTTGCCGACCGTACGGCAGCTGCGGCCGCAGCACAGCTGGGACGATGTCGTGCGCATTCTCAATCGTCGCGGGCACGACTGGACGGTCGAGCGATTGCGCCGGGCCGTTCATCGGATGGTGCGCGAAAAGCTCGCTAACCCGGAACTGCTCAGCCGATCTCCGCGTCGGCCGCCCGAGCAACATCTGATGCGGCTGGTCGCCGGTATCGCGATCGCCGATCCCGATCTATCGCTTCGCGACATTGCCGCCCAATTGGACCAGATGCAGGAGCCACCACCACGCGGCGGCAGGAAATGGCAGCCGTCTGCCGTCAGGGCGCTGTTGGACGAGGCGCGCCGCTTCGGGCTGGTTCGGTTCTGAGCGCCTATTCATGGGCCGACCAAGCTTCCTGAGCGGCCCTTCGTTTGTCCCAAACGGTGATACTCGACTTCCGACAGCAACCTGAGCTTGGAAGCCGGTCGCTGGCCTCCTCCAGAATTCGACCTGGCGGCGATGAACCGCGTTCTCAACGCGGCAACCTCGCGCTCGATAAAAAGTAAGGTGACGAGCCGAACCGCTATTTCGCCTGAGCCAGATCCGCAGTTGCGCGGCAGCCGTCAAAGTGACGATGCACCACGAAGGCGCGGGCTGGAGAATGGTCGTCGCAGCGCACGGCGAAGGGTGTCCAAGGAACAGATCAAGCACGCAATGACCGGTTACATGGGCATGCGACGACGCCATGGAGGCCGAAAGTGCAGCTGAGTCGCTGGAATGACGGCTGCGGTCCAAGTCTTCTGGCAGGTTTCGACCGCGGTCTCCACCAAAGAATTTCCATTGAATGCAAAGATGGCCTAGGTGCGCTCACCGTGCGAAAAATCGGTAGAGGGTTGTTCGTCGTCGTCCGCATGCTTCGAGTACCGAGCAAACGGCTCGACGCTCAATGCAGCGACAAGTGCTGCCTTCATCCAGCGCCTGGAAGTGGCGTTAACCGCAAAGTCCGTTGCGCCAAGGGCCGCTTCGATCATCTCGGGCGTAACTTTTTTCATCGCGCAAACTTCATTCCAAAAGCCGGAAGGATCCTACGAGTTCCCAGGACATTAGCGTATTTATGGAAAACACCCAAGATAACCAGGTATCTCTTTGTCGCGCCCGCAGGCCTCCGCCCGCATCAACCGCTGCGGGCCGCGGCCCGAAATAGCCGCTGTCGGCCGGCCAGATGTCCGCGACGCTCAAGCACCTAGGGCGGCATGGGGAAAACACGCTGCCGGCGCTCGCCTCGGGCCTCAGCTATGTCAAGGCCTGGTGCTGCGACTGACGGCGCCCTCCCCCTGGCCGCGCCGAAGGCGCTGCTGCTCGCTTAGTTGCCCATCAGGGATCCGCCCCGGCGGGAAGCCGATCCGGAACGCGTCATTCCAGTTCATTGCGGGATGGCGGATTTCTGAGATCTTCCGTCCCGGAAGTCATGAAGCAATCACTTGGACTCTACGCGTCGACTCTACGCGTCGAAGCAGGCGTCCCATGTCGTAATCGCCATTGGAGCGATGGATCCTATTGTCAGAGCTAGTGCGATCCGTTGATGTGGCACGCAAAGGAGAACTTTAGCAGCTTTGGCGTCAGACCTTTGCGGGCGAACTGGCGCCGAACATCGTTTCCCCGCCGGGGGCTGCACGAAAGGTCATATGGCCGCTCTGAAATGCCCCTTTCGCTCCTTGCCGCGAGCCTCACCCAGATTCTGGGGCTGGTTGTTGATGGGCTATTCACGACGCCGAGGTCGATTCTTTCGACAGCACGGTTGAACTGTTTGCAGTCGTTATCGTAAGCACTACAAAACCGCATCGTGCTGCTGGGAGCAGGGTACTCGACCCCCTTTTCGTCAGAGGAGACCATGCTTTCGGAGTTACAGCTGTAACTCCTGGGCTTCCTGTCCTCTCCAGCGCGACCTAGCAGCTGGTGTGGCCTTTACCACGGCTAAGTCGCCATTGCGGTACGCGAAAGTGCTCTCGCACGAGTCATCGTTGAGCAATTTAGGCGTGACCGTCGCGCGAAAGCTCGTCCATTACGTCAAACCCGGACCATGTGAAAGAGACAACAAACATGCTATGTCCAAGATTGACGGTCGCCTGAATCGCCCCCGAAGACGTTTCGCCATGACCTTGCGCGCGATCGTGATTGCGTCAGGCTCAACCAAATGTAGATAATCCCAATTCCAAAGGCCGGCCCCGGCGACCCGCCAGCGGCCCAGCGATCGCTTGTGACCGGTCAGCAAAGGATTCGATCATCTGCAGCGCCGCAACCGTTCGGCATACCCGCTAGGCTCCGTCAGGCACGCATCGACCAGCCAACTGTGGCGGTTTTCCCTCAGCCAGTGGCCCATGAGACCAGCTTGGCCTTGTTGTCCGTGCCCTTCCGGTAAGTCTTGCATCTTGGTCACTCGTTGAGGGTTGGAACGCCTTTTGCGGTGAAATCTGCTTCCGCATTCCGACCGCGGCCTTCCGATGGGAGTTCGCCCGACGCGCATTAGCATCGAAGCTCTTCATCAATGCGCAGGCTTTGATCAACGTGCCATCGGCAGAGAAGTGGTCCGTTAACCAGCGGAGCAGAAGTTCATTTTGCAGCCTTTTCATCAAAAGGCGCTCAGAACGGATGGAATAAAATGCTTGCAAAAGCATGGCGCGCATAGGCTTCTCAGGCGCGATCGACGACCGCGCGATCTCGCAGCGGTTGATCACGTCGAATGCGATCCTCCAGATCGACATAGCTGAAGAGTTGACCCCGTCGTCACGACGCCGCCGCGCATCTACGACTCCAAACGACCACGGACCTTTTTCAACAGCATGCTAGAGGCTCAAGTTACAGCTGTAACTCTTGCCACGAAAGTGAGGCAGGCTTACCGCTCTCGCCTACACCGCGTATTTTCCCTCCACCAATCCAAAGAGGCTTCGTTCAAGGTTGAGCTTTCCTTCGGCGGCACGATCAACCATTGCTCTGAAGTAGCCCCCCGGCTTCGAAATCTGCTCCGGATCCCGCAACGATTTTTCGAGAACAGTCGCCAGAATTGCCGCAGCGGCATATGCGCCCACGCGCCGCCGCCCGTCCATCCATCCTCCTTCAGAGAGCCCGATCATTCGCCGCAACATTTCACCGCTCCGATCCAGCGCGGACCAAGTGTCGAAGCGTTCGCCGATCATCGATTGCGCTTCGGGACAGGCGCTCTGCAAAAGTCCGATCGAGACCGAACCCAGCACTTGTGTCTGGATATTCGCACTCGACGGGCGAGGGGATCTGTTTTGAAGCGCTAGAGCTTTCGTCCCGGGCGGTGCTTCAACAGCCATCGGGGCAGCGACGTTGCGCTCTAGTAAATATGTTCGCTCGTTACACCGCGGGCCTTTATCCTTACATGCAAAGGAAGATTCAGAGTTAATATATGTATTAGCCCTGACATTGATGTCACCCTCGGCTGCCATTTTGTTCTCTTCATTGCGCGCCTGGATCCTCTCCAGGGCGTCTGCATAAAGAGAACGATATGACTCGGCTTTGTCTAAGATGCCGCTCGCGGTCAAATCAGCTCCTTGGACTCGGCTCCTCAAATCTTCGGCATCCTCCGGAAAGGCATCGCAAAGATCTTCCATTGCCCGGGCCAAGCGCGCTACGTCTCGTCGCGCTTCGGTTTCCGCCGCGAGCCTTGCGCGATAGGCCGCTACCTTCTCTTTAATCTCCGCAAACCGCACCCGCGCTGGAGTGAAGTCGATTCCAAATCCAGCGATGATGCCACCCCCTGTGTCACGATAGACAAACCGTCGGCCAGTCGGACTGTCCCGGTAAGCGGCGATGCCAGCCTCAACGAGCCGGCGGATGCACCGAATGACCGTGCGCTCCGAGCGCATCGTGTACTCGGCCAGCTTCGCGTTCGAGACGGCGACAATGGGCCGCCCGGTCCCTTTCCAGTCCTCTGGACGCGATAGCCCCAAGAGAATGTCCATAACATGATACGTCGTGCCGTCTATCCCGAGGATTGGAGCCGCCTGCTTCAGTAACACGGCAACGTCTCCTTTCGCGGTATCTGGCACATCATTCGTCATTGCCAAGCGACTGCTTGCGACGATGGCTGGCGTGACACGTCTAAAAGACGCGACGGGTGTAATTTCTGACATAGGATTCCCACTGTGGCGTATGCCACAGCTCCCATCTTCAGTTATTTGGAAGCCAGCAGGAGGGCGCAAAAAATCGGCCTCTGGAGTTACAGAGACTTGATTGTTTGGCCGGGCCGTCCTAGAATCAGATTGCTAAAGTGATGTCGCGGATCGGTTTCGGTCTGTTGGCTAATGGATCAAGGGTCTACCGATTGGCGTCGGTAGGCCCTTTTTCGTCTCGGTTGTCACCTCATTTAAGAGCCCTCTTTCTGCGTGGCGCGATATTCCTGCACGAGATCTGGAAGGCGTTCCAGAAGCCATGCCGATAGACCTGGGATACGCTTCTCAGGGATCGAGATAGTCATTGCATTCCCAGATCGTTTGGCGACGACTACGCTGCCATCTTCGATAGCTATCTCGGTGACGGCACTCTCCGACTTCCCTCGATTGTCCAATACTCCCAAAACCAACGAGAAGCGCTGATTGCTGTCGGCCGACGCCCAGTCTTCGTTCGAGGTGAGGGCCTCGACAGCATGGCGCTGCGTCGCATTGAGCGACCTGTTCTGAATGAGAGAGCCAAGTTTTTCCCACTTTGGTCTGCCGATCGAAGGCGCCGAGCCTATCAGCCGGATGAGATCTTCGGGGAGCGCCGCCGCGGCGTTTGTCAGGAAGGAAATATAGGCGATGTTTTTCTGTTCCTTTCGGCCGAGCGCTTCGGAGATCGTCTCGCGGCTGTAACCCTTCTCCTTAAGAGTGAGCGCAAAAAGAGCCTGCTCGATGAAGGAGAGGTTCAGGCGCTCAGAGTTCTCGATGCCCTGAGAGATGATCAATTCTTCATCGGAAAGATCTCGTACAATCGCTTTCACCGGACGCTTGAGGATCCGGCACGCCCGAAGCCGTCGATGGCCATAGGCCGCCTGATAGTGGTCCGGTCGGCCGGGGAGGGGACGCACGAGGATGGGGAGCTTTTGTCCAGCCTCCCTTATCCCCTCGACAAACGCTTCAAAGGTCCGGTCTCCCTCAATATCGAGCCGATCGCTGACGAACGAGGGAACTACTTTGTCAGGATCGATTTCGATTATCGACTCGGCCGACAGCAGCTGCTCATGGAGCCGCTTGTTTTCTTCCTCGATGGAGACAAATGCCCTGTCCATTGATTTGACAGCGGCCGAGCCCACACGCCGCTTCTCCGCGTCAGCAGACATGGTAGCCGACGGTGTGACCAAATCGTCAGGATTTACGTTGGCGAACAGGCTCTTCATTCGCTGATTGCGGTCGCGCGGATTGGTCATGACCTGCCCCACACCTCTTTGATGTGCCGAAGAATCTCTTTGTTGACAGAATCGACTGACTCCAGCGCGCGATTGAGCGTATCGCGGCCGACGCTTCCCCGGCTCATCTCATAGAGGCTTTTCTTCTCAAGGCCGGCGCTCGCAATCGCGGTAGTCTCGACAACCGCTGGCGCAAGAACATCCTCTTTGAACAGAGAGCGAAGCAAAGTTACGACATTGACCTGTGGACCGTCGTTTGGATTGTGGCGAGTTATGACATACCGAATGAAGTCGTGCTTTAGCACGCCACCGCGTTCCTCGATGACATACATAAGGTCGCTCATCATCGCCAAGAACTGGTTCATGCTCGCGACGTCTATCATCGCCGGATGAATGGTAATCAGAAGTCCGGTCGCGGCGCATAATGCTCCGAGCGTCAGATAGCCGAGCTGCGGTGGCGCGTCGATCAAGACCACGTCATAGTCAGCTTCCACTTCGCGAATGACAGAAGACAGACGCCGAAAAAAAATCTCATCTCCACGACCGTGACCATCGGCAATTGCCTGTGGGGTCTCGTGCTCATACTCCATGAGTTCAAGGTTAGCGGGGATCAGATCGATACCAGAGAAGTAGGTTTTCCGGATGACATCTCGTATCGGGCGCCGCCGGTCATCGTATCTAATCGCCGCATAGACTGTCTCATTCTCATCGACATCGAATTCTGGTTGATAGCCGAACATGGCTGACAGCGAGGCCTGTGGGTCGAGGTCGAGGGCCAGAACACGTAACCCAGCGATGGCCAGATAGTGAGCGAGATGAACAGTCGTTGTCGTCTTGGCCGAGCCTCCCTTGAAGTTCGCGACCGCAATGACCTGCAGCTTGTCCGAGCCTCTTCGCCTTGGCAGAAATTCAAGCGCGTCGTTAGGTCGCTTTCGCGCCAAGTGTTCACGTGTCTCATTGATCTGCTCAAGTGTGTAGGCGCGACGGCCGTTGTCGTGGCGGTCAGGGATGACGCCCTCCCCATCCAACGACATTTGCCGCAAAGTCGATTCGGCTATTCCGAGCAGGCCAGCCACCTCGCGTGACGTGTAGGTTTTCAAAGTTTTGATCGCATTAGGCTCGTATATCCGCTCCCGCAGCGATTGCAGCTGTGCGGACAGTAATTGAGACTGCCTGCTAATCTTCTCGGCGGACGATTCGATCATGTTTTCTGGCCGCATATTCATGGTTGTCATCACTCGCGACGCTTTTTTCATGATCGTCGCCCAATTTCCGTCGCGCTACAGTTAACCGATTCCCGAGTTGCGTCAAACGCTGCTTGGTTAACGAACGGTTAACAGAAACCATGCCGACTGCCCGAGGCACATCAAAATTCTCTCGTGAAATCCGAGTATTAGAGGAAACACAGGCCGTCTACGTTCCCATTCTGTTTTACTGTGAATCCTACATAGGTTTGCCTCCTCGAAAACTTCGCGAAGTCCGTCCGGCGCGGAGCGAAACCGCGTTGTCGAGCGAATCGGTCTGAAAAAACCTTGTAGGATTCTACAACTGCCGCCTGATTGAGATTCGTGCTGATTTCCCCGTCGTCCAACAACGACGGAGAGATTCATGCAGATTCTCGCGATTTCAAGACCGAGAAATATCCAAGAAGCCGAGCTTCTCCTCAGTCATCACGAGCTGCGCGCCAAGGTCTTTTCAGACCGCCTGAACTGGGACGTCGACGTTGCGGCAGGCCGTGAGGCCGATGCATTCGATCATCTGCAACCGACCTATATCCTGGCCATCTCTAAGGCCGGTCGACTGGCGGGATGTGCACGGCTTCTTCCTGCCACAGGCCCGACCATGCTGGCAGATGTGTTTCCCTCACTACTTCCGCAAGGCCGCCTGACCGCCCATTCGTCGATGATCGAGAGCTCCCGGTTCTGCGTCGACACGACTCTCGAAGAGGGGAGGGGAGACGGCTCCGTCCATGAGGCCACGCTGACCATGTTCGCGGGCATCATCGAATGGTGCATGGGGAATAACTACACCGAGATCGTCACCGTGACCGATCTTCGGTTCGAGCGAATCCTCGCTCGCGTCGGCTGGCCGCTGCAGCGGATGGGTGCTCCCGAGAAGATCGGTGTAACGATGGCCGTAGCGGGCACATTGCCCGCGGATGCGGACACATTCCAGAAGCTGCGGCCACCGAACTACCGATCCGAACTCACCGTCAGCCAGGTAGCGTAAAGGAGATCGCCATGAACCAGCTTCGTTCCCATCCGCGACTCGTGCGCAAACTTCAGGACGCGCTCGGCGATCACCTGTGCGCCGCCCTGGACGATACGACTGTCGTCGAGATCATGCTCAATCCCGATGGTAGGCTGTTCATCGAGCGGCTAGGTCACGGTGTTGCGCCGGCCGGCGAAATGTCTGCCGCCGCCGCGGAGATGGTGATCGGAACCGTCGCTCATGCCCTTCAGTCGGAGGTGGATGATGAGCAACCGATCATCTCCGGCGAACTGCCCATCGGCGGCCACCGGTTTGAAGGACTGCTGCCTCCGGTGGTGGCGAAGCCGGCTTTTACCATTCGCCGTCGGGCCTCACGGTTGATCCCGCTCGACGACTTTGAGCGTTCTGGCGTCATGACCGCCCATCAGGCGTCGACGATCCGCAGCGCGATTGCCGCCCGGCTCAACATCATCATTTCCGGTGGAACTGGGTCTGGCAAGACAACGCTGGCTAATGCGATCATCGCCGAAATCGTCAAGTCAGCGCCCCAGGACCGCCTCGTCATCCTCGAGGACACGGCTGAAATCCAATGCGCGGCGGAGAACGCCGTGCTCCTGCACACGAGCGATACTGTCGACATGGCGCGGCTCCTAAAGAGCACCATCCGGCTTCGGCCGGACAGGATTGTCGTCGGCGAGGTCCGCGACGGTGCTGCCCTCACACTGCTCAAGGCGTGGAACACCGGCCATCCCGGTGGCGTGGCGACAATCCACTCGAATACCGCCGTGTCGGCGCTACGAAGGCTCGAACAGCTGACCGCTGAGGCAAGCCAGCAGCCGATGCAAGAGGTCATCGGCGAGGCGGTCGACCTTGTCGTCTCCATCGAACGAACTTCGCGCGGACGGCGTATACGCGACGTCATTCAGGTTGAGCGGTTTGCGGGCGGCGAGTACGCGATCGAAGCAGACCAACTGATTGAAGAGCAGGAGGTGCGCCATGTCGCGTAAAGTCACCGTTGTCGCGCTGCTTGCCGCGCCCATCGTTCTCGCGCCGTTTGCTTGCGCGCTCGCCAGCTCTGGTGGCGGCGGGCTGCCGTGGGAAGCGCCGCTGGAGCAAATTCAGGAGTCTATCACCGGCCCCGTGGCCGGCGCCATTGCCCTTGCAGCGATGGCAATCGCCGGGGGCATGCTCATTTTCGGCGGCGAACTCAACGATTTTGCGCGGCGGCTCGTCTATATCGTCCTCGTCGCCGGCATCCTGCTCGGCGCCACCCAAATCGTCGGTCTGTTCGGCGCGACCGGCGCGTCGATCGGACTGATGGACGAGGAGAGGCAGTCGTTCGGCTTCAACGGAGAAGGGGAGGGGGCCCGTGGCTGATTCCCTGTCCGGCCTGCAGCGCAATCGCATTCATCGCGCATTGTCCCGTCCGAACCTGCTGATGGGCGCCGATCGGGAACTGGTGCTGCTCACCGGGCTCGCCGCCGTCATCCTGATCTTCGTCGTCCTGACGGTCTATTCGGCGCTCTTCGGTATCGCCGTCTGGGTCGTGATCGTCGGGCTGCTCAGGATGATGGCGAAATCCGATCCACTGATGCGGCAAATCTACATCAGGCACATTTGCTACAGCCCTTACTACAAGGCGACCAGTTCGCCGTGGCGGCGGCATTGAGGAGGCTGTGGTGGTTGCTTTGAAACGCTTCCGGGCCACAGGCCCTTCCTTCGCTGATCTCGTTCCTTACGCCGGCCTCGTCGACAATGGCGTCCTCCTGCTCAAGGACGGGAGTCTAATGGCCGGCTGGTACTTTGCCGGCCCGGATTCTGAAAGTGCGACCGCCCTCGAACGCAACGAGCTGGCGCGGCAGATCAATGCGATCCTGTCGCGGCTCGGGAGCGGCTGGATGATTCAGGTCGAAGCCATCCGCCTTCCGACGATCGATTACCCTTCAGAGGATCGATGCCATTTCCCCGATCCGGTCACACGTGCGATCGACGCCGAGCGCCGGACGCATTTCGCGCGTGAGCGGGGGCATTTCGAGAGCAAGCACGCGCTGATACTGACCTACCGGCCGCTGGAGTCCACGAAGACCGCGCTCAGCAAATACATCTACTCCGACGAGGAAAGCCGCAAGAAATCGTATGCCGACACGGTGCTCTTCATGTTCAATAACGCTGTTCGCGAGATCGAGCAGTATTTGGCGAACACGCTCTCGATCCGTCGCATGGAAACGCGCGAGGTCAGCGAAAGGGGAGGGGTGCGTTTTGCCCGGTATGATGAGCTGCTGCAGTTCATTCGCTTCTGCGTGACCGGCGAAAACCATCCAATCCGGCTGCCGGACGTCCCCATGTATCTCGATTGGATCGCGACAGCCGAGCTCGAGCACGGCCTGACGCCGAAGATCGAGAACCGGTTTCTTGGCGTCGTCGCGATTGACGGTTTGCCGGCAGAAAGCTGGCCCGGGATCCTCAACAGTCTCGACCTGATGCCGCACACCTATCGCTGGTCATCGCGATTCATCTTTCTCGACGCGGAAGAAGCCCGCCAGACGCTTGAACGCACACGCAAGAAGTGGCAGCAGAAGGTTCGCCCGTTTTTCGACCAGTTATTCCAGACAGAGAGCCGGTCAGTCGACCAGGACGCCATGACCATGGTGGCCGACACCGAGGACGCTATCGCACAGGCCTCGTCGAAACTGGTCGCTTACGGCTACTACACGCCAGTCATCGTGCTCTTCGATGAAGATGGCGAGGCACTTCAGCAAAAGGCGGAGTCGATACGCCGGCTGATCCAGGCGGAAGGTTTTGGAGCACGGATCGAGACGCTCAATGCCACCGACGCCTACCTCGGCAGCCTGCCGGGCAACTGGTACTGCAATATCCGCGAGCCGCTGATCAACACCAGCAATCTCGCCGATCTTATTCCGCTGAACTCGGTCTGGTCTGGCAATCCGGTCGCGCCATGCCCCTTCTATCCGGCGAATTCACCCCCATTGATCCAGGTTTCGAGCGGTTCAACACCGTTCCGCCTCAACCTGCATGTTGACGACGTCGGCCACACCCTCGTCTTCGGTCCAACCGGGTCGGGCAAGTCAACGCTTCTGGCGCTGATCGCTGCGCAGTTTCGGCGTTACGACGGGGCCCAGATCTTCGCCTTCGACAAGGGAAATTCACTTCTACCGTTGACGCTGGCTGTCGATGGCGACCACTACGAGATCGGCGTCGCCAACGAAGGAGAGGGGAGGGTGCCCGCCTTCTGCCCGCTCTCCGATCTGGACAGCGACGCAGATCGCGCCTGGGCGGCGGAATGGATGGAGATGCTGGTCGCGCTGCAAGGCGTGCGCATTACGCCCGATCACCGCAATGCCATCTCCCGGCAAATCGGGTTGATGGCCAGCGCTCCCGGGCGATCGCTATCAGATTTCCTCAGCGGCGTTCAGATGCGCGAGATCAAGGATGCGCTGCACCACTACACAGTCGACGGGCCAATGGGTCAGTTGCTCGACGCCGAGCAGGACGGCCTGTCGCTCGGTGCGTTTCAGACTTTCGAGGTCGAGCGTCTCATGAACATGGGGGAGCGCAATCTTGTGCCGGTGCTCACCTGCCTGTTCCACCGCATCGAAAAGCGCCTCGACGGCTCGCCAAGCCTGATCATCCTCGACGAAGCCTGGCTGATGCTCGGTCATCCCGTGTTTCGAGCCAAGATCCGCGAGTGGCTGAAGGTGCTGCGCAAGGCGAACTGCGCTGTGGTCCTTGCGACTCAATCTATTTCGGATGCGGAGAGCTCCGGCATCATCGACGTGCTGAAGGAATCGTGCCCCACGAAGATCTGCCTCCCGAACGGTGCCGCCCGCGAGCCGGGAACGCGGGAGTTCTATGAGCGGTTGGGTTTCAACGATCGCCAGATCGAGACCGTCGCGGCCGCGATCCCCAAGCGCGAATATTACGTCGCGACGCCGGAAGGCCGGCGGCTCTTCGACATGGCGCTTGGTCCTGCAGCGCTGAGCTTTGTCGGCGCTTCCGGCAAGGACGACCTGAAGCGCGTCCGCGCGCTGAAAACCGAACATGGCCGCGAATGGCCGATCCATTGGCTGAAAACGCGAGGAGTTCACGATGCCGCATGGCTGCTCAACTTCGACTAACCTGCTCCTCGGGCTGCTCGCCGCCGCGTCCATCGCCGCAGCCATTCCAGCGCAAGCCGGCACGGCCACAGGTGCCGCAACCGAATGGACCCAGGTGCTCAACAACGGCGAACTGATTTCGCTCGTCGGGCAATCCGGCGAGCAAATCCAGAACCAGCTCACGCAGATCAGCCAACTTGCCCAGCAGATCGAAACCCAGCTGAACATCTATCAAAACCTGCTCCAAAACACGGCCACGCTGCCGTCCCATATCTGGGGTGATGTCGAGAGCGATCTCAATCAGCTCCGCAGCATCGTCGACCAGGGTCAGAGCATTTCGTTTTCGATGGCGAATGCCGACGACCTGCTTCAGCAACGGTTCCAGAGCTATGCCAACCTCAAGACCAATCTGCCGAATGCAGCGAGCTTTTCGTCCACGTACGAAACGTGGTCGGATACCAACCGCGACACCATCGCCAGCACGCTAGAGGGGGCAAGCCTCACGGCCGATCAATTCGACGGCGAGGAAAGCACGATGTCGTCTTTGCGATCGATGTCCGAAACGGCAGACGGGCAGATGAGGGCCTTGCAGGTCGGGCACCAGATCGCTGCTCAACAAGTCGCGCAGATGCAGAAGCTTCGTGGCCTCGTTTCCCAGCAGATGACCATGATGGGCACCTGGCTGCAAGCCGAACAGACCGACAAGGATCTGGCCCAAGCTCGGCGTGAAAAGTTCTTCAACGCCGAGGTCAAGAGCATTCCCGAAGGTCAAAAGATGGAGCCCCGCTGGTGAACCGCGCCATCCTCATCGCCCTTTCGCTCGTTATCCTGTCTCTTGCGATGGCGGCGATCGCGCTGATTGTCAATCCCACAGACAGCAGCAAACTTGGCCTCACGGACGAGCAGCACTCTGCCGGGCAGACCTTCTTCGGCTCCGGCAGCGGGTTGCCTCCCGTTAAAGATGGTCAGGAGCTGCGTCCGAGATGGTGAATATAACTCTCACGCGCTCGGTCGTGATCGCAGGGCTCTTTTGCGTGGCATGTGCCGTTCCGGCTTTCGCACAGGAGGGACAGGTTCTAACCGAACTGGAAAATCAGGTCTCGTCCGCAGCGAAGGGGTGGGAAGCCACCATCATGGATGCAGCGAGATCGCTATTTTGGATCCTCGCTGCAATTGAGATCGGTATTGCGGCCGTCTGGCTCGCAATCCAGGCGGCTGCGCTTGATAGCTGGTTTGCCGAACTGGTCAGGCGGATCATGTTCGTCGGCTTCTTCGCGTTTGTTCTCGATAAGGGTCCGACATTCGCCCGAGCCGTCGTCGATAGCCTTTTCCAGATCGGAGCCGGCGGCGGTTCAGCCTCGCCCGCAGAAGTGTTTGACGCCGGAATACGGGTTGCCTCGCAAATGTCGCAACAGGCGCAGTTCGGTGTGTTCGAAGACAATGCGCTGGCAATCGCTGCAGTGTTGGCGATGAGCGTCGTCGTCATCTGCTTCTCGCTTGTGGCGGCGATTTTCGTGTCGGTGATGGTCGAGATGTATGTCGGCCTGCTCGCGGGCACGATCATGCTCGGATTGGGCGGTACGTCATTCACGAAAGACTTTGCCGTTCGCTATCTCGTCTATGCCTTTGGCGTCGGCATGAAGCTCATGGCCCTGGTGATGATCGCCAGGATCGGATCGAACGTCCTGCTTGGCTTAGCCCAGGCTCCCACGGCGACGTCGGATCAGTTCGTCACGACACTGGCCATCGCCGGTATTTCCGTCGTGGTCTTCATCATCGCCATGTACGTTCCAGGGATCATCCAGGGCGTCGTCCATGGTGCGTCCGTCTCCGGGGGGATGGAAGCGATCCGCCATGGTGGCCAGGCGGCGTCCTTTGTTGCTGGGGCCGGGTTCCTCGCAGCGGGTGCGGCAGGGGCAGGATCCGCGGCGCGGCAAGCCGCCCGAGCCGCCGGCTCCTCGATCATGGGATCCGCGGTCAGAGGCGCCGGAGCCGCTATCGGCTCGGCCGGCAAGGCTATGGGATCGGCGGCGAAGGAGAAGGCGATCGGCTCGCCGGGTGCCTACGCAGGCTCGCTCCTCGGGCTCGCGAACGCCAAGCTCGACGAGGGCCGCAGCGGGCACAGCGATCCAAAGCGACCTCCCGAACGCAACGACTAACAGCATAAGGAAAGGGATGGATCGATGGCAGCAAACCGCGCCCCCGAGAACCCGTATCTCGCCGCGCGCCAGGAATGGTCGGAACGATACGGCTCCTATGTCAAAGCCACGGCAGCCTGGCGTCTTGTCGGGATCCTTGGCCTGTCAATGGCCGTGATCGGGTTCAGCTACGCGATGTACCTGAGCACCCAGGTCAGGCTCGTGCCCTATATCGTCGAGGTCGACAAGCTCGGGACGTCGGTAACAGCCGGCTTTCCTGAGCAGATCGAGTATGCCGACGCCCGCGTAGTTCGCGCGACGCTCGGCAACTTCGTCACCAGCTTCCGCTCGATCACGCCGGACGCCGTGGTGCAAAAGCAACACATCGACCGGACCTATGCGCTTCTCAGGACTGCAGATCCATCCACGGAGAAGATCAACGCGTGGTTCCGCGGCAACTCGCCGTTCGAGAAGGCGAAAACGTCCACAGTCGCCATCGAGGTCAACAACATCGTGGCTCTCTCAAACCAGACCTATCAGATCGACTGGACCGAATACGAGCGCGACCGCAAGGGAAAGGAAACCGGCACGCGCCGGTTTCGGGGCATCGCAACGGTTACGCTGACAACGCCGCAGGACGAGGCAACGATCCGCCTCAACCCGATCGGTCTTTATGTCCGGGATTTCGACTGGACGGCACAGCTTTAAGGGGGATTTTTTCGATGCACAAAACAGGACTGATCGCAGCCGCCGGCTGCATGGCCGGGCTCGTTTTCGTAGCTTGCGCCCAGGCGCAGAGCATGACCACGAATGAGATGAAGGGAACGAACATTGCCAGGAAGTGGCGGGGAACGACAGGCCTCGTCACCACCGGCCCGGACGGAAAGGTCATCTTCCTTTTCGGTCAAACCCAGCCCTCCGTCGTCTGCTCGCCGCTACAGGTCTGCGACATCGAACTGCAGGGCGGCGAGATGGTTCGAGACGTTCTCGTCGGCGATACCGTTCGCTGGAAGGTCGAGCCGGCGACCTCGGGCGTGACCGGCGGGCAGGCGATCCACCTGATCGTGAAACCCTCCGAACCGGGCCTTGTGACCTCGATGGTCGTCACGACATCTCGGCGCACCTATCACATTCAGCTGAAGTCCCATCCGAGCCAGTATATGGCCCGGATCGGTTTCGAATATCCCGAGGATGTCTCCACCAAACTCGCCGACATCAATGCCCGTCTGGAGGCAGGCGGCATTCCTGGACCGGCGCCCGACAAGCTCAATTTCTCTTATTCGGTGAGCGGCGTCGCATCCTGGAAGCCGAAGCGGGTCTATTCGGATGGCGCCAAGACCTACATCCAGTTCCCGAAGTCGATTTCCGGCCAGGATGCACCGGTTCTTTTCGTCGTTTCCGGCGGGCGGAACCGCATCGTCAACTATCGGATGAAGAACGACATGATGATCGTCGACTACGCGGTCGACAAGGCGATCCTCGTTTCCGGCGTTGGCTGGCGGCAGCAGAAGATCACGATTCGGCGGGGAGGATGACCATGGGAAAGCTGCAGCTCACCCTCATCGCTGCCACACTTCTTTCCGGCTGCCAGACGGTCGAGAAGGCACTGCCCGCCGGTAGCGCTCCGGTCTCTCTTTCCGGACCAACTGCAAGCGCCATTGCCGTCGACATGGCAAGTCGGCTTGCCGACCAGATCGGCCCTGCCGGCACGACGACGATAAGGATGAAGAATGACAGTTCGGAATTTGCAACTGCGCTCGAGGCTGCCCTGAAGGGCTGGGGGTACACGGTCATCATCGACGGGAAGACCGCAAAGGACGTCCAGCCGGTAGAGCTTGCCTACGCAATCGACGGGATCGACGGCCAGGTTCTTGCCCGTCTGACGACATCCTCCATCGCACTCGGCCGCGCCTATACGCCGACAGCGGCCGGCGCCACGCCGTCGAGCCCGCTCTCGATCATGCAGCGCAACTGAGGGGAGGAGATCATGGTGCAATCGCTCCAGCTCGGCGCGTCCAATCCGGCGGATGATCAGAAGGGTATCCGTCGCCTCAATCGCCTGCCAATCGTTTTCGCCATCGTCCTCGTGGTGCTGTTCTGCGGCATCGTCGTGATCGGCCTGTCCTGGCGCGGTCTTTCCCTCAACCGTGGCGACGATATCGAAAGCGCCTCTAACATGCCGGCGACGACCTTCGGCGACCAGCTCAAACGCGGGGTTACCGACGGCATCATCGGCGAGCCGGTTGAACGCGAAGCGTTTCAGCCAACGCCCGCTGTCGCGCAGAAAGTCGAGACGGAGGAGCCAGTCGCAGAGCGCCGCCGAGTTGAGCGCGAAGAAAGGCGGCCACGCATGGAGTCCGAGGAGGACTGGAAGGCGCGCCTCAAACGAGAGCAGGACGAAGAATATATGCGTGAAGCTCAGCGCCAGAGAATGGCTCGCCTCCAGGCGCGTGCAACCGCTCTCGACTCGCCGCTGAAGGTGGATATCTCCGGGGCTGAGAAGGCGTCGGAAGATGCCACCGACAGCAGCCGCCACAACACGGACACAACGGCGACCAGCGCCTCCGATCTTTATACCGCAGCCATGAAATCTGGGTTGATGGGACAGAACGTCGATCCGAACGCCCAGAGCTCGAAGGAGGACTTCTTCAATCAGGATATCAAGGATCTGGGTTATTTGCCGGACCAGGTCGTGCCGCAGATGTCGCCTTATGAGCTGAAGCGCGGCTCAGTCATTCCGGCGACATTGATCACCGGCCTCAATTCTGATCTGCCGGGCCGGATTACCGCGCAGGTCAGCCAGAACGTCTACGACAGCGCCACAGGCTATCGGCTGCTTATCCCGCAGGGTGCGAAACTCTTCGGGCGCTACGATTCGAAGATCTCCTTGGGCCAGGAGCGGGTACTTGTCGTCTGGACCGACGTTATCTTTCCGAACGGATCGACGTTGCAGCTCGGCGGCATGGCCGGCACCGACGCGGAAGGCTACGGCGGATTCAAGGACAAGGTGGATCGCCATCTCTGGCGGGCATTCGGTTCGGCCGCATTGATCGCACTGATCGGCACCGGAATCGATATGTCCATGCCCGAAAGCTCGACATTGGCGTCTCAGGATACGGCGTCGGACGCGGCACGGCGCAATTTCGCGGAGAGCTTCGGTCGCGTGGCTGAAGAGACGATCTCGAAGAACTTGAGTATTCAGCCGACGATCCGCATACGCCCCGGCTACAAGTTCAATGTGCTCGTGGATCAAGACATTGTTTTTCTTTCAGCCTACAACGGCCACTAGACGGGAAGAGGGCCGGCTCATTGTACATTCGTTAGCATCGCGTCGAGGCAACCGCGACAAAAGTATTACATTGCTTCCTCGTGTTTTAGATCGACATTGGGTTGAATGTGCGTCGGCTCTGGAGGACCGGCACCTGATCAACGCTTTGCGACAGGCACGACGAGGTGGAAGACTCGTAGAACAACAAGAGGGTAGGAGAATAGCAGTGGACGAAGACTTTCGCTCCCTAATCGACATGGCGGAAGCCGCGCACGATGAACGTATGATCAAGAACGCGGTCAAGAACTTCGCGCAGGCATGCGGATTCGAGCGATTCGCTTATCTGCAAACCGAAGGCCTCGAAGTCCGGACCTTCAATTCCTATCCAAAGCCATGGCAGGACGTTTATCTCAACAGTCACTACGCTCGCATCGACCCCGTCGTCACGGAGGCCAAGCGCCGTATGGACGTGTTTGCCTGGACAGCGGACGACTGGCCGGATCGCGGCACTTCCGAGCTCCGACGGTTTCGCGACCAAGCTGTCGAACATGGCATTTATAGCGGGGTGACAATTCCGGTCGAGGGTAGCTTCGGCTCGAAGATGATGCTGACGCTGGCGTCATCGGAGCGGAAGGCTGACATTTCAAAACTGCAAGACGGTCGAAAGGCGCTTCAGGTGGTCATGACGATTCATTACCGCCTGAAGATCATCGGCGCCACGATGCTCGTCGCGCCTAAGCGGATGCTTTCCCCACGGGAAGCCATGTGCCTGATGTGGGCGATAAAGGGGAGGAGCGCGGGGGACACCGCCAAGCTGACGGGCATCAAAGAGAGGACGGTGCAGCACTATCTGGACAGCGCGCGGCGAAAGTTCGACGCCAAGACGGTTGCCCAGCTTGTTGCGATTGTCAAAGACCGGGGACTGATCTGAGCATCAGTCCTCATCCTCCGGGGGAACATCAGGGACATACCCGAGAGCCTCGACGATTTCAGAGAGTTCCTCCTGCTGGGCTTGCGACTTTTTCTGCCGAGCCAAATGCTCGTCCTGCAGGCTCTGAAGAACTGCGCTCGAGACGGAGGGATCGGCGCTGGCGCGGAGCCATTCTTGATAGACAGCTTCATCGGCGATGAGAAGACGCCGATGCTGGAGGATTGCCGAAACCGCCAAGTCCGCCAGTTCTTCTTTCTTCAGTGAGCTGTAGCGAGATCCTGCCTCTGTGGGTTCCTCGGCTTTCCCGGATGCGTTACGCTCGGCCATCCGCTTGTCCTCAACTTTCATTTCGCCACCCACTCACAAGAACACTACCGTGCGCATATATCGTTTGCGCCGTGACTGCACGGTCTGAATCGCCAGCTCATCGAACTTAAAAGTAATGCGCGGCGGCTCAACCAATAACACGTGCGGAAACGAATCGGAACTATCGTTCCTGGAACGATTCTTCCTATTTCAGTTCCGCTCACGTCATGGATCTCAAGGAGGTCATGGCGATCAACCTGCGTCGGATACGTCATGGCAAACACCTCACGCAGGAAGAACTGGCAGACCTCACGGGGCTGAGCGCGCGCTATATCGGAAAAATTGAGCGCGCTGATGCTTCAGCAAGCGTCACCGTTCTCGGTCAGATCGCAGACGCTTTGGGTGTTGACCCAGCCGCGCTCGTGACGAAATCCGGCTGACTTGGGCGAGGCGAGTAGATCTCATTTGCAATCGGCGGACATTCCCCGCGAATCGGTCATCGTCAGTTGCAGGTCTATCCGCCGATATTGCCGATGTCGGCCGTGGCATCCCCTGGGTCGGCGTCGCATTTTAGTCTATTTGGGACGGCAAGATTGCTTAACGTCGCCGTCCATCTAAATCCCAAGAGTGCCGTTGCTGCGGAACCGCGTAGATTTGCAGAAGCACGGTGTTCGGATGTATCCCGATTAAGTCGCCACCTTTGGGAATAGAAGCATGTATAACATCCCGCCTGGAGCCGAAGATATACACGGCCTAACCCTGATATCGATACTTGATACTTATCGGCGGTTAGCACGCCAACTACCGATCATACCCACTGGCGAACCATAAAATGCAGATAGAGTTCCTGTAGGAAATCATTTACCATAATTTCAATGGCTTACGATTTTACGAAAATCAGCATGACCGCCCTGATGCGACCCGCTTTCGACGCCGGCGTCGCACTGACGCGCCTTGACGAGCGGATTGCCCGATCCACCGTCGGCGCCGGCTTCCTCGAACGGCAAAACTTTGCCGACGCCTGCGCCTCGTTATGGATCGACGGCGAACTCGTCCACCTCGAAGACCTGGTCTTGCATGACGCCACCCGCGATATTCGCACGCCCACCCACGAACTGACAATCGCCCGCGATGTGTTGCGCACCCGTCGGCGAATTACCGCGCAGTCGCCGGACTGGACGTTGTCCGCAGAGGGTATCCGGGTTTTGCGACAGACGTCGGACATCAACGCGGCCGGCCCCGAGGCGTCGACGGCAGGCGCCATCCGGCGCGCGGTCCCCGCGGATCCGGAAGGGGAGGGGGATGAAGACGACGGGGGAAATCTGCCCGGCGCCGACTATGCCGCCATCGATGCAGTGCTGGCCCGATCGGAGGCGGCGATCGAACAAGCAAGAAAGCCCGGACGGACTTCGGCCGATGCCCGGGAACGAGACCCTCTCGTCTATGATCTCGACTGGGATGAGGATGCTCGGCTTGACGAGTGGCGCGGCGTGTTGCGTCAGGCCGAAAACTTGCCGGCGGTGCTGCAGGCCATCGTCACCCTCGATGCCTGGAACGAACTTGCCGTCCTGCAGCATGCACCTTGGCTCGGCCGCCTGTTTTGCGCCTCGATCCTGCGTCAGGCTGGCGTCACGTCAGGCGTTCATCTGGCGGCTATCAATCTCGGCCTGAAAACCATACCCGTCGATCGGCGCCGGCATCGCGATCGCGAAACCCGGTTGCTCGCCATCGCCCACGGTCTTTTGGCGGCCGCGGAGATCGGTCTGAAAGAGCATGACCGGCTTACGTTGGCGAAAGCGATGATGGACCGAAAATTGGAGGGGCGGCGAACCTCCTCAAAATTGCCGGAGCTGGTCGAGCTGGTGATGGCGAAACCGTTGGTGTCGGCAAACATGGTGGCGAAAACGCTCGAGGTGACGCCGCAGGCGGCGCGGCGGATCGTTTCAGAACTCGGCCTGCGCGAGATGACGGGAAGGGGGAGGTTTCGGGCATGGGGAGTCCTGTAAGTGTACTTCAATCCATCAAATGATGCGGTCCAAATCGTCTCTCTACAATTTAGGACCTGATTTCTTGAGGTTGGCAGTGATGCGCATTCTCCGCGCAATACAGCTGCTCGGGCTCGCGCGCTTTTCGATCGGATTCTTATCAAAGGAACGCAGCATCAAGCACGTTTGCTGAAGTTGCCACATGCGGAAAGCTCGGGATAATACAAATATGAGCACCCGCTACACTAGCAAATTCGCAATGCTCGCACCTATGGTGAGAGAATGCGTGTCTCCCGAAGATAGGACTAAATGCATATGTCGGAGATGAAGTCAGAGGATCTACTCGACCGCTATAGGCGAGAGGCGGCGATGCGCCTCGGTCGGGATGTAGGGCAAGAAAAGTATCGCGCAACAGACCCGGCAAACAAGTACATTCGCTGCAATTGTGGGCGGGAGCAATGCTGGACGAATGGTCTCCTACCTCTACGAGCTCACATAGCAGCGCTCTATCGAGCGATAGTTTCGATAGGTTATTCCCGCCGTTTCTTGGATTTCTCAGAGCATGATGATCCGTGGCCCGGAGTTATCTATGCACTTCAAATGGCGGGGGGGTTAGAGGATCTTTCAACTGATCCTACCTACGCTCACGATGATGACGCGGGCTATTACTGCGAATCCGTCGCCGATCGGGAAGATGAGGATCGGGAGCTTGCTTCGAAATATACCGCAGCCCTCATTATGTTTAATTTCGCCTGGACCGCGTATGAAGCGGCGATCGAAACGTCATTAGCCGATATGTATGGAAAGGATAAGCTGCCAGTTAGAGCAAGAAAGATGCTGGTGGACGAGCACTTGGAAGCATCCAAAGTATTCGCGCTCGACGTCAGCTACGCAGTCGCACGTAGGGCTTGCGCATTCCTCGATCCTCTAAGAATGGAAATCGACCATATTGAGAGTCGGTATGGTTTGAGCGGGCCATCAGCCGCCGCCGAGCTCGTTCGCATATTCCGGAACCACGTTGTTCATGGACGAGAGGTTTTGCCGGTAGAATCGGTGGCCCCGTGCTATCGGTTCTATTCGACCACGAGAGTACTGTTGCTGCTCATCCAATATTTGGTCCTTCGTAGGGTAAAATCGGCAAGCAAGCCTGTTTCCTTATCTGCCAATCAAGCCCACCTCGGAAAAGAGCCGGCGGACATCATGCTCCGAAACTTGCATTACTCCGATCACCGATGGCGTACCAAAATGCCTAAACCGAGAAAGTTTATAGCTACGACCCGTCATTTTGGCTGACCGATCGCAAAGAAAATGCTCGACGCCCGCAGCTCGTAAGGGTTGAGTAATCCTCGACGAGTATTTTTCATCCAAATTCTAATGGATTAGCAGAATGCGTATCGAACAACATAACTGGACCTCAAAGCAGCTCTATGATGATAAGAGTAAATTCAATCTAAATCCGGCCTGGCAACGAGGGCCTACATGGCAGGTACAGCGCCAATCGTTGCTAGTTGATTCCATTCTTCGCGGCATGGATATACCAAAGATATATCTCAGGAAACTGGCCAACGGTGCTACGTTCTCGCATGAGGCGGTTGACGGGCAGCAGAGGCTGCGTGCTATCTGGGCTTTCAGGGACGGTGCGCTACAACTCAGCTTTAGTGATCCTCCGGAATTGATAGGAAATACCAGTCTGGATGGCAAGACATTCGCCAAACTCCCGAAACCTCTACGCGATCGCTTCGACAACTTTTTAGTGAACATTGCTGAGATCGTTGAAGGCACAACCGACGAGATTACGAATCTCTTCTCGCGATTACAGATGGGGATGTCGTTAAACCCGGCTGAACTAAGAAACGCAGTCCTTGGCGCCATGCGGCACGTGGTCGACATGGTCGCGACTTCGCATGTCTTCTTCGAGACGAGTCGCATCCCCGACAATCGTTACAAGCGGCAGGATTACTCTGCCCACGCTTTTGCGATGGCCGTCTTTCAGGCCAGTAGCGATATAAAAGCGCCTGATCTGAAACGAATGTTCGAGACATACAAAAATGGAAGAGAGGCTGAAGTGCAGGGCCTCTTTACAAAAGTGGGTGAGGCACTTGCGGTTTTAGCGGAAGTCAATGCTAAGGCCCGGTTTAGTATAACCCAGAAATGGATATTTGTGGATCTTACCTGGCTTATCATGCAACACCACGACGCAGGCATGGCGGTTGACGCAGTTAAACTCGCAAACCGGTACATGGAATTTGAGCGTCACCGAAGGGAGAATATTCGAAATCCAGAACGCCTCCTTACTCAACGAGGTAGGGGAGCGACCGAGCGGAAACACCTCTATAACTACATTACGGCCTTTAAGGCGCAGGGTGGCACCAAAGAAAATCTTGTAGCGCGAAATACCGCTTTGAAATTCTTCACTCAAAATATTGAGGTCTAGGATGGCGTTTGATCCGAGTAGCATTCCGGACCGCCTCAAGGCGGACTACAAGAATAATCGCGTCGCCGTCTTGGTCGGCGCCGGAGCCTCGATCGGCGCGGGTCTACCCACTTGGGGCGTGCTTCTCGAAAGCATGATTGCCGCTGCGCTCGGTCACCAAGTTATACGAACAGAACGCGCTGAGGAGTATACGCAGCTTCTAAAAAACCCAACCAACTATTTGCTGGTAGCTTCTGGGTTGAAAGAGGATTTGGGAGGTCACTTCGATCAGTTCATTAAAGATACGTTCGTCGCCCCAAAGCCGAAACCAACAGATCTTCACAGGGCGCTTGTCGAAGCAGACCGGCTCCAATTTGTCATTACAACCAACTACGACTCGCTTTTAGAAAAAGCCTTTCGAGTGCGAGATGAAGATGTCTCTGTATATGATTTCACGGACACAGGCGCAGTGCAGCGAAGTCTTTCCCAACGCGAGTTCTTTATACTTAAGGCCCATGGCGACGCCCATAAGATCGGCAACGGTATTATACTGACGGAGGGTGATTATCGAAACATCCTTTATCGGCAGCGCGCGTATCAAAGTCTGCTTTTTTCGATGTTTACAATGTACACAATAGTGTTTGTCGGAGCTTCCATGACAGACCCTGAGGTTCGTCTACTCCTTGGCTACATCTCAGAGGTGTTTACACCTTCTGGAGGGCCTACGCATTATGCGCTGATGACTGAGGAAGAGGTCACAGAAGTCGAAAAGATTCGCTGGCTGAAAGACAGCCGTGTTCAGTTCCTTCCTGTCAGCAAGGCAAACAACTACTCCGACATCACAGAATTCGTCGCCGCGCTTCACGCCTTTGGATGATAACGTAAGCTGAACGGGCGAGCGAGGCTCATCAGCCTTTACTTGAGGGAGCGCTTACATGAAGTTTTGTTTGGATGGAAAGGGCCAACAGGCCGTATACTGGGAAGTCGGGAACGGCGCCTGGAAGATCGCGTGGATTCAAGATCGAAGCGCAGACAGCGACCGGGATTGGGCAGGAACTGGCCTTTATCTAAACGTTGTCCGAGCCACGGGCTATCAATCTGGGCCGTCTGGCAATGCAACAGATTTCCCGATCGAAAAGCACCTTCATCATCTCTCTCACAAGCAAATATTGGCTAATTTCGTAACGGCAGTTTCGATCTGCACTGGTCACAAATTAGAAAGCGTTGATCTCTGACTTGTCGGCGCATCTCGAGCTGCGTGTAGAGTATGATTGATCGAATCAAATCTTCGTCTACAACTTGTCGGAAAATTGGGGGCGGAGCTTGTCGGAAGCATCTTCTACATTTGCGTGGGTACGGTTCTTAAGAAACTACGGGCCGATCCCTACTAACGACAACATGTACGACGAGACGATACAGCGCGCGCTGCGACGTCATAAAATCAGACCGATTACACTCCCCGCGCCACTTCGCGCCGAGCTTGTAGAAAACTTTCGCAGTCCGTCTCCGGTGTCGTACATCATCACCGGCACAGCAGGTGATGGAAAAACATATCATTGCCGAGAGGTTTGGATCGAGCTCGGCGGCGATGCGAACCTCTGGAACCAAGGCGCCAAGATTCAGCGTCTGGACATTTGCGACGGCCGGTCTCTCGTCGTGGTCAAAGACTTGAGCGAACTGCGCGACGACGAAAGTGCGTCGCTGATCACTGAATTTTCGGCCGATATCGCGGACGCAGCAGCCTCAACATCGTATCTTTTTGCCGCCAATCACGGGCAGTTGCTCGAGAAATTCAAATCCGCGCCGAAGACTCCTGAGATCGAACGGGCGAGCCAGGTCGTCGAAGACCTCTTGGTTACGAGCGTGACGAACGACGCGGGAATTCGCCTCGAGTTGAGAGATCTCAGCCGATCTCCGGCGGCTCAGATGATAACGGCGATCATCGCAGCGATAACCGAGCATGAAGGTTGGCAGGGGTGCGACGGCTGCTCCGCGGGCGGCGACGGCGCTATCTGTCCCATCTTCGAAAATCGCCGACGGCTCATGGGCATCGGCGAAGAGGATCCGTTCAAAAAGCGATTAGCGGCGATCATTGAACTCAGCGAGCGCAATGGAAGCCATTTCCCGGTGCGTCAACTCTTGGCATTGGTCGCCAACAGTCTTCTCGGTCATCCCGACGCCCGGGACGGATTGATGACATGCGCCGACGTACCTGCGCTGCAGGACGCCGGCCACCTCGATTTAGCGAGCATCTACCGCAACATTTTTGGCGAAAACTTGAAACCGAGCAGGGCAGAGAAGACTGAGCTTTTCCGTAAGCTCAATGCGTTTGGCATCGGTGCGGAGACAAGCAACCGGGTTGATAATCTGCTCGTCTATGGAGCCGACGATCCTGCCTATAAAGCGGATTACGATGAACTTGTCGTCTCGGATCCTGTGTACGGAGCGACGGCCGCCTTCACCAGTGCTCAACGCACCTACCTCGAGGGTGCCGATGCTAATGAACGCACTGTCTTCCTTGGAGCCCTTCGGGCCCAGCGGCAGCGCATGTTCTTTACGATGCCAGAGCCCAAGGTCGACGAGTACGATCTCTGGGACCTCAGCGTGTTCCGTTACGCTGGCCTATACCTCGAAACGGCACACAAAATTTCGGCCGGACAAGCTGCTCCCCGGCAAGCGGTCAGTATGATCGTACGTGGACTGAACCGTATCTTCACAGGGATGCTGGTTCAGAACCAAGATGAGCTTGTGCTTGCGACCTCTGGCAGCTTTTCGCAGTCGAAGCGCAGTCCGCTGCTCGATGAAATCATCTCGGTGCCTCGAGCAAGCGGTGAAGAGGTCAGCATTGTCCCGGACAAAGCTGGCCGAAACTTCGGAGTCTCGGTCAAGCTGGTGCGAGGCGGCGAAATTCCTCCTGTGTTCCTGGCATTGTCGCCGACAAGGTTTGAGTTCCTCGGGCGCGTCGCCGAGGGTGCCCTCCCAAGCAGTTTTTCGCTTGAGTGCCACGAAGATCTATTGGCCTTCAAAGCGCGGCTGCTGCGGGAGACCGAAAACCGCCGCAAGCTCGATGGCGATGACGTGACGGCAGACGGAGAACTCGTCTTGAGGTTTATCGATATCAGTCCCGATGGCCGCGCTCAGCCGCGACGCGTGATCGTGCGAGTATGACAATGGAATTTCTTGACCGCCCTACCCAGTTCGAAGAACGCACCGGGCCCGCTTATTGGATCGACGAAGCGATTTGGGGACACCGCCTTCATGACGAGCAGTCACCATGGCTGACGTTTCTCGAGTTTCTGACGGTGCTCCTGTCGGAGCACCGTGAAGGGCGCGCACTCAGGGAGGAGGTGTATAACAGCCTCTCGTATAAGCCACAGCTTCAGCTACGTCTGCGCAACCTCGTGTTCAACAATCCGCATGTTATGACGGTTCGCACCGAAGCGGGGTCAGACGACGCGGCATGGTCGCTTTGGCTCGATAAGATGGCGGAAACGGCAGGCGGCATCGACAAGCCCGATTTCAGGTATCTTCGCGATCGCTTCGAAACGTTCGACGATTTCGCGGCCGTCTTGAGCTTCCTTCAAGGCTCAGCGATTGAAGGGTCGAGCAACAAGCGGTGGAGCTCCAAATTCGTCTTCCCGTTTGGGCCGCATTCTCTATTCGAAGACGTCAACGTCAAGCCGAATGGCAGCGTCTCGAACGATCGCCGCTTTTTCGCCCGCACCGGCGAAATTCTCTATCTCATGTTAAGCAGGAGCAAACACGCTCACGAGCTTCGCGCCTTGCTGACCTCCCGCTTTCTGGATAAACCGGAACCTTATGATGCGATGGCGCGGGCGCTTCAGGGAGACATCCAGCTCGCCAAGGCAGAACGTGGGGGCGCCTATCTGCCATGTTCGCGGCATCCTGTCTTCGATCGAATGGCGGAAGATTGGCTTTCGATCCTGAAATTGCCCATTCCCGGCCACGACGCAATCCCGCACCTTGTGACCACTGCAGGTCTCAATTTGCTTCTTTATCAACTCGATCGGGCAAGAGAGCTGCTTGATCGTTCCCCTGTTGAACTCGTTTGCGAAATCGTCTCGCCCAAAAAGTCTGTTGTGCGGGATCTGTCAGCCGACTCCTATCAACATAACAACATGCTGCCGCAACTGGCGATCGAGCGGTTTATCATGCGCATTGCCGAGACGCCGGCCTGGACAGCCGCCGTTGCATCTGACGAATCCGTCTTGAGGGCCAGTGACCTGATGCAGCGTGAGTTTGGATGGCCGGACGGGGACGACGACGAGACTGTTGGTGATCCGAAGCAACTGCTTGACGAACTGCTCGGGAAGGCCACTACCCGGCACAAGCAGCACGTGGGCAAAATTCATGCGACATGGTCGCGGGCGATCGGACTGTCGTCGCGTCGCTCGAGCCGGCGCTTGCGCTACGCACCAACCGATCGGTTGCTGAAGACCCTCGTCGTCGCGTGCGTAGATAATAGGCTCGAATTCAAAGACTTCCTGGCGCGCTTACATCATCGCTACGGGATCGTTATTGGGGATGCGCAGGCACGATCATTTGTCGATGCCGGGACTGCAGATCAAGAAGACTTTTCGGACAACGCCCATCGCCTTGAAGAGCGACTGGCAAGCCTGGGTCTCCTCAGACGCCTATCCGACAGCTGCGCCTATGTCGAAAACCCATTCCAGAGAGCGAGAGCCGAGTGAACCCCTCTGATCTCATTGGCGCCGCCGGCGCGACATCGATCCGGTTACGCCTTGACGCGCTGTCGGCGGAAGATGGCATGGCGCGATATCTTCTCGATCGTCTGACCGGCGAGCAGGTCGCTGCAATCACCCAAGCCTTGCTCACCGATGCGAAAGCCACCGAGCTTTTGAACATTGCGTTGCCGCGCAGCCTGGTTTCATCCTTCGGACTCCCGGACAGCGTGATGACGGATGAGCGGATGGTGGCGATCCGGCACGCCGACTATGACCGCCCCGCACTTCTTTTTGCCAACACGGATGAAGACCAAGGCGCCTCTCTCGGGGACGTAACACTGATCGGTGCGAAACAGCTGACGGAAGAGCCGGGACCTTGGGTCGAGGCCGCCGCTGCCGGCCTTGGTTTGAGCGAAAGCCAAATCGCGACCTGGATGGCCGCGCTGAAGGGGCTGACTGCGGCCGATGACTGGACGCTCCACCAGATTGCAACCTATGTCGCCATGACCCGAGCGCGAGTCGAAACCGATGCGGTACCGGTCACGGATGCCCTCGGATGGGCATTGCCGGCGTTGCGCCTGCCGCGCGACAGCGGTTACTTTTTGGGACTTGGCGAACGCGATCGCGAAGTCCCGCGTCGGTGGAAAAAACTTTTCGAAAAGCTCGTCGCGGATCGAAAACCTTTGATGGTCAAGCAGCGTCCCAATCGTCAGCTCATCGAAAATGAAGAGTTGAGAGAGCAGTTCGCGGAGGTGCGGGATGATATACCGGCGGAGATCCATCCTGCCATTGATGCTTTCATTGAGGCCGCGCCAGGCTGGGGCCCGGAAGCAGAAGCGCTCAGCCTTTTCGAATGGGAGGCTGAGAGCGTTCTCCAGCTGTTTTCCGGGATAAAGCTGAAGAAGACCTCGCTTGCCCAAGAGACAGTGAATTTCTTCGAGTTCACGTTTCCCGACCGGCTGAGTCCAGCCGACAACGAATACCTCCGCGTTCTGAAGGGCCGGTCGCTGAAGGAGACGCGGGAGGACGACCGCGAATTTTTCGAGGCTCACAGGGATGATCTGGCGCAAGACAAGGCTCTGAGGGTCAAGTGGGAGCGCTTCGTCTTCGGTCGCCCGATCGAATGCACCGATTTCCTTGAAGGCCTGTTGCGAGTCATTGAACGTCTCTTTGGCCAGGTGAGCCTCGGAGGTGGCCCCCGTAAACTGAGCATTAAGTCGGCCCGGCGATCGCGTAACCAGTGGCTCGACCTCAATGCCGACGTTGGCCTATATTTCGGCCTGCGCTACAGAGGGTTGCCCGCGCTTCTCGGCGCAGCCGTCGAATGGGACGTACCCCATCTCTTCAGCTACGAAGAACTGCTTGATCGCGCAAAAGCACGTCAGAAAAAGTATCGGCGAAACGAGTCGACGGCGCGAGGTGCCTTGCAGATCAAATTCGATGTGGCGCTAACGGCCGGACGGGAGCGGGCAACCGTTCAGCTCGTGTGGACCGGCCAGCCATCAGCCATCGGCCTGGAACTGCCGAAAGATCTCGGTCGCCTCATCAAGCGCCCGTTTGGACGCAGCAGCGTTGCCCGTCTCTCGGTTAGTCGAAAGGGCGCCCTCCAGTCGGTGTCTCTCAGCGATACAGGAACGCTGCAACCAGCCTTCGGGCAGGATGCTGGAACGCTTATCCCGCGCACGAGCACCGGCATCGACCTTGCGAAGCTCTTCCCAAAACTCTTGAAGGAGGCCAGCGAGGCAGGCCGGATCACACAGGCGGGCGCTGACGACATTGCTGCGGCGTGGAAACAATTCGTCGCCTTGTATACCGACGCACTTACATCCCTGCAGTCGTCCGGGTACGCGTCTGCCACGCTCATCGCGCAGGCTGACGCCTACGGCGCCCTGCTGAATAGTTTGGCCAAGAATGCCATAGGTGATCTTAACCGCCGCGATATCTGGGAGCCGGTGCTGCGGATCGGGACGATCGAAGTACTGGGGAGCGCGCCGTCAGCCATCATCGCGCCTTGGCACCCGCTGCGCTTGGCTGGTGTCGCCGCTAAAATGCGATCGGTGGCAGGCTTGGCCGACTATCTCTTGTCGGATGTCGATGTGAACTTCGGCGACTCGCGTCTGTTTTTCAGCGATCTCCGCGACGAACTCAGCCATCCGCTCTACCCGGAAGTAGCCGTCGGCTATGACGGCAGCGAACCTGTCCTGCTGACGGAAACGAGCACGGTCAACGACTACAGCTTGGCCGAGCGGCCGGTCCGTGATCCGTCTGAGGCAACCACGGACGTCGACCCATCAGAGGCCGCAAGACAGATCCGCGCTTTGCTCGAACGCTATCTCGACCTGCAGCCGCATGAGCGGTCGAATCTCAGCATCATGCTCTACAATTGCGATGCGGCCGGGTTGCCGCTCGCAACCGTGAGCGCGCTAAGTTCGGTGCAGGACCAAGAAGAAGTCCATTGCAATGTGCTGGTCCGCCATCGCGACCGGGCCCGCTTGTCTGGAGTCTACACCGAGCTGCTTGAACGATCGGAAAATGATCCCGATGCGGTTGTGGTCAGCGAGACATCGCGGAACTTCATGTCGAAGCTGCGTATCGGAGTCATGCTCGACGTCGCGGGCGGATCAAAGTCGGGCGGAGCACGCGAGATAGACGTAGCGTTCCTGCACGACGTTGTGTCCCGTCAAGCGCGTGAACAGTGGTTTCCGGTTCCGGCTTTGCAGGATAATCCCTCTTTGCTTGAACACGTACCGGCCCGCTGGTCGTACCGGCGGGTTACTGCCGAAGACGAACTCAAGGCGACGAGCTACCTGACGTGCCCACGTCAGCCCGACGCGGGCTGGGCCTATATCGACGCCGTCGCGAACGTTGTTCGGCGCCAGTCGCACGGTCCAGACGAGCACTATCTGCCGGCGCGCCAGATCTCGTTTCAAGATGGTGGCCTGAAGGGGATGTTCGACGAGGTGCATAAATTGGCGGAGTGGGTCGCCACCTATGACGATCTTCTCGACAAGCGGCAGCTTGCTGCCCAAGGGATCAACGTGATCCGGTATCGTCGCCAACGCACCCACGGCCGCAACATGGTCGTCTCGTCGACATCGGAGCTGCGAATACTTCACGTGCTGGTCAAGCGGCGGCTTGCGGAACTCTCCTTGGGTCTTGACGACGACCGCCTTGCAGGTCTCGCGCGCCGAATGATCGAAGACGCCAATGCGATATCCGGCGATATCGTTTTGCGTGCAGCCAAACGAGGTGTCTCGGCCGGCGAGCTGATCGGTTTGGTGCTGAGCCGGGCCCTGGTCGAAGAAGAGCTTGGTGAGCGAGCAGCCGTTGCCTGGTTCCTCCTAGATGACTACGCGGAGTGGCTTGGGCAAAAAGAAGAAGGGATCGCCGATATCCTTGGCATCAGCCTCTCGACCGGTGAGGATGGTCTTCCGAAGCTCAGGGCAATCGTGACCGAAGCGAAGTACGTGGACCAATCTGGCTTGGCGGAGGCGAGCCGCAAGTCGCGCAGCCAGTTGCGACAGACCGTTGCCCGTATCGATGACGCCTTGTTTGGCGATCCCGGACGCCTCGATCGCGACCTCTGGCTTTCCCGGATTTCCGATCTGCTGCTGGACGGCACGGCGGCACTGGGGCAGGCAAACCTTCTTGAACGCGTTCGCGACGGCATTCGCCGCGGTGCTGTGCCGATCGATTTGCGCGGTTACTCCCACATTTTCGTTTCCGGCCCGGCGACCGACGGCAGTTCGCTGGGAGAGCAGGATGATTTGCCGGAAATCCAGATGGGCCTTCAGGAAACCTTTACGCGCGAAGGGCTTCGCAAACTGATCAAGGCTTACCAGGCCAAACAAAGTCTAACCGAACTCCGCGCCCAGCTCGGCGAAAAGCACACGTGGAACTCGGTCAGCTATCGTCATCCGGCGCCGCGGGTGGATTGGACCAAAGCCATCAAAGAAGAGCATTCGATTGCTGCAATCGAACACCCGATTAGCCACGACTATGATCAGGATGACGACGAGGGCGATCCCGAAGGCGGAATCGTTATCGAGGCCGTGGAACCCGGCACAGGCGACAATGGTTCGGTCGCCGCGAGCGGCGACAGCGGCGGCCTGTCCAGCGGGGAAACCATGCCTGCCTCAGTCTCGGCCCAAACCAAGGGCGAAAACCCGACAACCATCTCAACTCCGTCTCTAACGAACACGCAACCGGGTGCTCCAGCGTTGCCGAGCGCCGAAACGACTGCTCCGACGCCCGACAAACCCTCCCGCGCCGGCGTCGACATCGGCATTGCCGCCCTGATCGAAGCTCGCGCACAAAAAGCGCGCGAAAACTCGGCAGACGAGCGAGAATGGTTGGACAGCACCGCACAAAGGCTGCGCTCCGCACTGCTCGGCTACAATCTCCAGGCTAAGATCGTCGGAACGCGCCTTACTCCAAACGCCGCACTCATCCGTTTCATGGGGTCGGATCGTCTGCGCGTTGAAGACATCGAAGCGAAGCAGTCATCCCTTCTGACGACGCATGGGCTGAGGCTGATCTCGATTTCGCCATTGCCGGGCGAGATCGTCGTCGGCGTAGCGCGGCCGCAGCGACAGGTCGTTTCCCTTTGGGATGTTTGGGGCCGACGGGAAATCAATCGCAATGCCGCGGGCGTGAACACGTCCTTCGTGCTCGGCCTGAAGGAACTCGACGGCGATATCCTCTATCTGAACCTTGGTGGGCCATTCGCCGGCGGCCAACAGCATGAGCCCCACACGCTCGTCGCAGGCGCAACCGGGTCTGGGAAATCTGTTCTAATCCAAGCGCTCCTCCTCGACATCGCTGCGACCAACTCCAGTGATCTGGCGCATATCCACCTGATCGACCCGAAGATGGGTGTCGACTACGCGGCAATCGAGCGGCTGCCGCATTTGCAGGGCGGGGTGATTGTCGACCAAACGCGGGCGGTTGAAGTCATGGAGGGTCTCGTCACAGAGATGGAACGCCGCTATGAGCTTTTCCGGTCCAAAGGGGCTCGAGACATTCGAGCGTTCAATTTCAAAGCTGAGCGTGACGAGCGGCTGCCATACGTCTTCCTGGTTCATGACGAATTTGCGGAGTGGATGCTGACGGAGGATTACAAGTCTGCCGTGACATCCAACGTTTCGCGCTTGGGCGTGAAGGCACGCGCCGCCGGCATGCATCTGATCTTCGCAGCACAGCGGCCCGATGCGAATGTCATGCCGATGCAGCTACGCGACAACCTTGGCAACAGATTGATTTTGAAGGTTGCGAGCGTCGGAACATCCGAAATCGCACTTGGCGTGAAGGGAGCGGAACAGCTCTTAGGGCTTGGCCACCTTGCAGCAAGGCTGAGCGGTGAGCCAGCAATCATATATGCCCAGGCGCCATTCCTGTCCGATGATGATATAGACGCCGCCGTGGACGCAATTCTGGCCAATGACGCCGGTAGTGGTCCGGATGACTAAGCCAGCCGGAGGGGGATTACTTATGGCAGACGACGCAGCTAGCGGCTGCTTCGTCGAGCCCGTAGACATCGTCGATTGTCTCCGAAGTTTTGCCGGATAGCGGATTGATCCGCCGGCCGCGCCGCAATCGCTCCCGGCGTTTCTCGTAATCTGAATTGATCTGTTCGACCCGTTCGGGCGAGATCAGATCCGTCAGGCTTTCGCCTTGGCTCCACGTGAACGGCGAGCCGTCTCGTAGCGCGGTCTTTTCATAATCGACGGCCTCGGCGAAGCGGTCTGGATGATGCTCGGCGAGCCGAACCCATTCGATCTTCTGCTGGTAGAAGCAGAATGTGCACCCGGACCGGGAACGCCATTGATAGTAGGTCGGCTCACCAACGTCTGACTGCTCGAGTATCTCGATGACGCCGGTACGGTCGACGCCTGCTTCACGAAGCGGAAGATGGACCCGCATGTTGGGGTGTGTGGCTTGATAGCCCTCGCGGCTTGGCTCATCGGCGCGGATGGCAACGTAGGAGTGTACGATCGTCCCACTTTCCAGATCCTTTTGCAGCCACTGCTCCAAGGGCCGGAGTTTCAGCTGTCGCGTGCACCAGCGGGTGCGGGGCGAGGGGAGAAAATTGCCGTACTCGTCCAACCAGAAATCAAAGTCGCGATCGGGGTTAAGCCGCTGGATCGGCCGACCCAGGAAACCTTCGAGCTTATCCAGGAAGGTATAGACCTCAGGCAGCTCCTTACCGGTGTCCGTGAAGAAATACTCGATCGGCAGCTCTGGATGATGCTGCCGCATGTAAACGGCGAGCGCGGCGCTGTCGCGCCCGCCTGAGAGACCGAGGATATGACGTTCCCCACTCATTGCCTACCAACCTCATCTTCGCCATCGGCTGCCATCATCGCGACTGCACGCGCCAATGCAGCAAGCTGCAGTCGTCCACTCTTGTTTTCTGATCTGAGCGAAGCCACCAGGCGATCAGCGATTCCCGCGGCGGCCACCTTTTCGCTTTCGCTCAGTTCGAAGCTGCGCATCAACGGCGGCGTCTTCGGGTCGAGGCCGACGACAAGTGCAAGGGCCTCGGTCTGGGAGCGTCGATCTCGCACGATCGCCAGAGCCTCAAGCTCCCGGAAACGGCGCCCGTATCGCGCAATTTCGGTCAAAGCCTCCTGCCGGTCTCTATCCGACCAATTCCGGGCGGGGCGGTGCAACAGGACGCTAACGGTGCTCTCGATGTCGCCTTTTCCGAGCTCCATCGCTGCAACGCGATCTGCGAACGCATCGAAATTGTAATCGTTCGTCAGGCCCTTCAGCAGCGATGCGCGTTCCGCAATTCCAGCGAAACTCGCGGCATCGATACCGAGCGCTTTTGCAAGTGCCAGACGCAACTCCTCGAGAAGCGCCGGATAGCTCGCTTCGGCCGCTTGGAGGGCATGATAGACCGCCTCCGGGGAGAGCTCTTCACCGAGAGCAGCCGGAAGATCGTCAAACAAGAGACGCTCGGGGTCGTCCGCCTTCACTACGACCCCGCGGATTTTCACCGCCAGACGATCAAGATTGGTGGTCCGCTTTGCGAACTGTGAGAGCTCTTCGAAACGCTGAAAAAGAGCTGCGGCAACGGGCAATGACGCGCCATGATGGTCAACGCCGAGCAGCTGCGCGAGCCCACTGAGAAACGCTGTTTCGCGCACGGACCGGTCGATCCGCCTCAAACGGAAGAGGCCGGGCTTCTGCAAAAGCTTGTCGACGACGACGTCATCGATTGCTGTTTGATAGACCCCGTCGATGTAGACTGCGACGCTCTCGCGCTTGGCAAGCATGTAGGCAAGCGCCAACACCGGCATGACACCGGCTTTGATGCCATAGGGGGGCCGAGCCCACTCCGCATAAACAGCATCGAGAGGCTTTTCGCCCGCAAGGTCGATTACCTCCCACGCAGGCCGAAGCGATGCTCCCTCTTGGCTATCGTCCGGCTCTGAAAAACCAAACACGCCGGCCTTGATCTCTTTGTGCAGTCCGAACGGTCGAAGCAAGGTAAGATAGAGGCCGAGTTCTGCAGGATACTGGGTCATTCCCAGCTGCTCATCTGCATACGAGTTGACCATCGCATGAGCCAGTTCGCGCAAAGCCGCCATCGAATTCGATGATGGTTTGTCTCGCTGGAGCAACTCGCTCTTGATAATCGGCGCCTTGTAGAAACCGGCGTCGGCCAGCGCACTTGCAACGACCGTTAGCGGTGCGCGAATGGCGTGGCTCGGCTGAGGCGCCAGGTACCAGCTTGCGTTCTCAAATGCAGTCTCGAGCGCCCGATGAAGCTGATCGATGCAGTGGGATTGTCTCGCGGCAATCTCCCGCCTCGCTATCCGGTCGCCCTCCAGCTGCGGGTGCTCACGGAAAACGCGTTCGACCGCCAACAACTCTGCGGCCGTTGACCGGAGGGCAAAACTGTCATTTGCCCCGCCTACGGCGATCACACGCTCCTCCGTTGCCAGCGCTTTGGCGGCTTTCTGCGCCAGTTGATTGACTGATTTCGTAGTCAAAGAACCGTCGCCGAGGAGCAATAGTAATAGGCCGCTGCCACGAAGGGGGCGGGCCAAAATGCCGCTCGTCAACGACTCGATCGTATCGTGTGGACCGACGACCTGCAGCGCTATCTCAAAAGTCCTGAGCGCGCCTTTCTGGAAATAATGTCGCTTGGCTGTTGCAAAGCCCAGGCCGACCCGGCGCGGAATGTCCGCGAGTTCAAGTGAGTCCGCCGGTTGGATAGCCCGCCCAATGGCCTCCTCAAGATCGAAGTCGCTGCCGGCAAAAAGGGCATATCCACCAAGGCGTGGCTGCCGGATCAGAATAGCCCAATCGACGAGATCCTTGATCGCTCCGCTGATCGCTTTCATCGTGAAGCCGGGTACGGACGCGCTCAAAAAGTCGTCTGCAAGCACGACGCCAGACCCGTTCCGGAAAAACTCGATGATCGCGGCCGCTTTCGTCAATGCGACGTGCAGACTGGTTCCTTTAACACCGGCCCGCTCGATCGCCTCGAATGCGAGGCTGAAGCGATTACCGTCCACACCCGCGGTAAGGGCCATCCCGAAGTTCGCAACAAGATAGTCCCAGAGCATCGCGGGGTCGTAGGTCCCGGCCTCCAGATCGGTTGTCTCCAGAAACTCCTTGAAGCCGGAGGGTTCAGCCGAACTCAAGAAGCCAAAAACGCTTCGTTCATTTTGGGCAAACCGCGCTCTTGAGATCGGTCCGAGCAGAAGTGCGCTCACCGGGTTAAGAGGCCATGTCTGCGCGAGCGCGTCCGCCAGAACGTCGACGTCCGTGGGACGACGTTTGGCGACCGCTTCAGCAACAGTGCGGGCGCCGGACCCATCGTGATCAGGGCGCTCGGTGGCGATGGCCCGGCCAAGCAGCGCAACTGTTTCGTCTGCGCCTGAAAGAAATGCGATGTCCTGGTAACGGCCTTGAACCTTACGCCACTCCTGGCGCGCATCGCGGGCGGCACGCGCGGTGTACTGGTCAAAAGACTGGTGCAGAATGCCGATGACGACCAAGCGGCCGCTGCTGCGCGACGCATGCTCGGCAAGGTCCTGAAGCAGATGAACGTCGCCACCCTCGAGTGCTTCGTGCTCAAGAAGCTTGCCGAGTTCGTCGAGAATGAGGAGGGTTCCACTCGACGCGCCTTCGCCGCCCGCGATCAAAGCCTTGATAAGGCGATCATCGCTTGCTGCGAACTGTGACGCGGTACCCGGCGACCAACCAAGCGCGTTGCGTGCGGCTTCAACGATTGCATCCCGGAGCCGTGTCCGGCTTCCGGTAACGGCGACGACTTTCCAGGCGCCGCCGGTTTCCGGGAACGCCTCGTTGAACAGGGTCGAAAGAGGCTCCCCCGCAATGTCTCGAGCAATCTTCCGGTTCTTCTTTGCGCCGGCCACCAGGTTCGCAAGCAGCAAGGCAGCGCTCGACTTGCCGCCGCCATAAGGACCGGTCCAAGTGAAGGCGCCCTGGTGGTGGTCCCGCTGGCTCTCACCAAGGATACGCAGAGATTTCGCGACGCTTGCCTGCAAAACGTATCCGACCAATGGTGGCGTGCCGTTCAGGTCCGCGTCGAGCCGGGCTGATCGCGCGAAACGGCGATCAATGGAAACTACACAGGAAAGCTTGCTCATGCTGCGATCTGACGGTCGAGTTTGCGTGGGTAAGCGAGAGAAAGAACCGTCGTTGGATCAAACTCGGACGTGCGCTGGATCTGGCGAAGACCGGCCGTGTCTACCCATTGCCAAGCACCTGCCGTCAGATCGTCAAGCCGCATCAGCCGGGAAACCACGCTGTCTTCGTCGAGTTTGAAAACGCGGCCCGGCGAGCCTGCTCCATAACATATCTGTTCAGCCGTCAATGTGGTCGCGCCGCCGGATCGTTCCCAGAACTGACCAAGCGCGTAAGCGAAAACGGCGTCATGGAGGCTTGGCTTGGGACCGCGAACAAACTCGTACCAGCCGCCAAGCCGAGCTTCCCGGATCAGTGCAAGTTCGGCTAACAGAGGCTCTGCGGCGTCTTCGTTGAGAGTATCTGCGCGCCGCACATAGCTGCGCAAGAAAACCTCGATATCGCGCTTGAGTGTTCCGCGCGTTGCCCGCCATCCGTTGCTCTCGACCAAGGCCATGAGCTGGTCGAGCAACATCGTCGGGTCAAACTCGATCGCATTGAGCAAATTGAACGCGTAGTAGGCAGTTGTTGTCATCGCCGGCGTGCTGGCGATATGCCAATGAGCGAGCCAAATCGTCGATGGTTGCTCAAGGTAAGGATCGAGACCGTCGTCGCTGAGAATCGCGTGACCAACCCCGGTTGGCGCAACGATGCGATCAACTTCGGCGAAAAAGCCCGAAGCGAGCGCCCAATAGCGCATCGACACGGCCATATTGCGCCCGACGCCGAAACGAGTTATTGCATCTTGTTCCTGGAATGTTCTCGAATCAGCTCCGCTGCCGATCGCGTCGAAGGCCTTCTTCAACCATAGCAATCGAAGCGGGAACGTCTCGTGTCCCGCAAACTGCCCTCTCGAATCGATCTTTATCGTAGCGCGTCCCATGAGGGGACCTTACTGGTGAACCTCTCCAGTTTCAAGGCGAGACAGCGCGGCGGCATCAACAATATGGTCGGCAGCGGCTAATATCTCTTCCGAATGCTGGTAGCGATTACAGAAAATCCGAATAACCCCACGAGCGTCCGTTTCAGAAAGACCAATAGATTCAAGAACATGAGAAGTCTTGATTTGCCCTGAGGTGCATGCCGAGCCTGTTGAAAGCGATACGTGGCGTGCGATGCGGGCGCACAGCTCGTCCGCATCGACGTCGAATAACTGGATGGACGCTGTGCCTGGAACCGTTGGCGCATCGCCGCTGACCCGACGAAAGCGAAGCTGCCGTTGTTCGAGCGTCTCAAGCAAGCGCTCGATCAACGCCGAGCAATGCTCCTGGTCGGATTCAAGTCGATCTCTCGCGAGCCGAGCTGCCGCACCGAAGCCCGCGACGAGTGCGACCGGCTCAGTTCCGGGCCTCATACCGCTTTGCTGGCCACCACCCAAAGTCAGTGGAAGCGGCTTCGGCGCCGATGCTGCAACATACAAGGCCCCTACGCCCATTGGACCATAGCACTTGTGGGCGGAGAGGGTGAGGTAGTCGACTTCAAGCTGAAGGACGTCGACATCGATCTTGCCGGCTGCCTGTGCAGCATCACTGTGGAAGAACGCGCCGCTCTCATGCGCCAAGACAGCAGCTTCCTTTACCGGCTGAATGACACCGGTCTCATTGTTGACCATCATCACTGATGCAAGGAGGAGATCTTGGTCGACTAGTTTCGCAAATTCAACAAGATCAAGCCGACCTCGACGATCGACGGGAGCAATGCTGACGTCGAACCCTTCGGACTGCAACGCGTGAGCAGGCTCCAAGACAGCCTTATGTTCGACTGCCGAAACGAGGACGCGTTTCCGGTTTGGATCGAATCTGCGAGCCGCGCGCGCCATGCCCAAAATGGCGAGATTGTTAGCCTCTGTGGCGCCCGACGTGAAGGTGATCTCGCTTGCGGTGGCGCCGATCAGGTCGGCAACGGATTGGCGGCCATCGGCAATCGTCCGTGCGGCAACCTCGCCTGAAACGTTCGGCGAACCCGCATTGCCAGGGTGCGCCCAAACGGCCAGCATCGCGTCGCGAGCTTCAGGCGCAAGCGGTAAAGTGGCAAAACCATCGAGATAGATTGGGTGCCCCATTTCAGAATCCTCCCGCACTCGACTCGCATTCGATGCTAAAGAGAATCGAACGATGAGGTTTAAGATGTCGAACGGTATAGCGAATGAACCACAGCAAGAAAATTCCCATAATCACAGCGTCGTGGAACGTATCCGGATAGCTGATATCTATCGAGAGCAGTATGCGCACTTCCGTTCAATGAACGACATCTTGTACAAGATCCCTCCGCTTTTTACCGTCGCGCTAGGAGGTTTATGGTATTTTGCGGCTTCTCAGCTGAAGACCGATCGAGTCGTCGCAGCGGGCATCTTTTTCTTTTGTGTGATTCTCAGTATTGCGTTCATAAATATTATGGGAAGGTTCGGGCGAGCCTTTAATGGCTATCTCGATAACCTCAACAAGTTCGATGGCGAATATCGGGTGACTTTGAAGCCGTCTGGTTGGCCTTCGACTGTAAAAACGATCCAACTTCTTCTTTGCGTTTCAGCGATCGTTTCGATTATTGGCGCGGGCCACGCCATCAGGATGCAGCCCTTGCAATCGACGCCCGTCGGAGCGTCAGTCGATCAAGCTACTAAACCGTAAAGGCGGCTTCTCGCGAATTAGTGTCGCGCTTTTGTCGGCCAACATGGCGGAACTGCACTGGGGAAAAAGTCACGGTGACCATCAAGGCATCGGGGCGACTTCGACGAGATGTTAGTAGCGAAGCCGTGGCACCAAAGCGACATTCGGGCGCCACGGCAGTTTGGCTGAGTCGGCGGTTTGGCTGCCATTGGGTCGAATGATATGCCAGAGATATCACGGGCTCCGGACTGCTCAACGCGGAGTAGTCAAAGCACTCTTTTTAGAGTGATCTTCTACAATGACCCTAAGGGGTCGCTAGCGCCGAAGGTACGGCGCTATTGCGTGCTCGGTCTATTTTCCAATCATCTCACCGCGGATCCGCATCATCCAGATAGTTTTTTATGCTTATCTTAATCATGTAGTGATCGGAGAGAAAGCGATCGTGGGCAGTAAGGTCGGACGACCGCAACACGTATTGTCGGGTGTAGCGAAACTCTGGTCGGTCCACAGCAACGAAAGCTCGATCGAACGGCGCTTCCTTATACTGCGCGCTCCAATAGGTCGCGCTGTCGTTATTGTTCAGATCGACGAAACCCCCATCGATGAAGGCCTCGATTGCGGGTTCTGCATTGCTGAGAATGTTTGTATCACCGATCAATACCAATGTCGGGTCAATATCAGCTCTGACCCGCTCGATTGCTGCGCAGAGGCTGACCGCCTCCTTGCCTCGGACACGACGATTCTGTGTCACGCCGCCATAGTTCGACTTCATGTGCAGCGGCACCAGGCTCAGCCTCCTTTTTTCAGGAAGCTGTTCCCAATCACCGTTCTCCGACCGCCGCCAAACCAGGATTTCCGAACTGAAGCTGAAGAGGTGAGGCTTTCGATCCCAAAGAACGTCTTCAGCGTCCTCATGGCTCACCTCAAGGGCAGTGATCTTGTCGAGGCTCAGCCGCTTCGTATTCCACATCACAGCACATAGCTGCGATTTATCTCCCTCTTGGCGATTGGGAACGATTTGGTAGGCCCATGGATCGTCAAGGTGTTCTTCCAACAGGTAGCAGACGACATCCAGATCGGCATTTCTGCGCTCGGACCTTGCGCGGCTTTCAATGACTGGCTGACCTTCGCCCAGCCGAACTTCGGCATCGCCAGGTGTAAGATAGACTTCTTGAAGCGCGATCACGTCGATCCCCGACATCTCTATGTGATCAGCCAGAGCAAAAGCGCTTTGCTTACGTTCGGCACGGGGCGCGCCGCTCAGATGTTCAATATTCCAGCTTGCAATCTGCAGAAAACCCATTTTTCCCTCCCTCTGATGGCCGGCTTGCAATTACGATTCAAACCGTACCAAACATTCATTTTAGGGTTGTGACAGCTTCAGCGTGAGCTTGCAGGAGCCTGTAAAAAAAGTAATGCCTTCAGTGTCGATGACGGCTTCGACGCGCGTGCTATCCTCGAGACGGGCCGCGGTCGAACGTGGCAATTTTGGGGGGCGGAGGGAGACAAACAGGTCGCTGACCGAAGGGTAGGCCCATTCAGGACCTTCAAAGCGTTCGAACGGCTCACAACCTCGCATCAGCATAGGGCCACGTTGGCTGGACGTTGGCCAATGGATCGGCTCCGCGATAATGAGTTCGCACGCTACGATCGCAAATCGCGTATCCCCAATTGATAAGCCGCTTCGAAGTAAGCTCGCCGAGGTCTGTGAGGCGGGTGGATGTCCGTGCGAGACGATCGGTGAGCGGTCCGTCACATGGCAACGCGCTAGGCGGCGTCAACCGATCAGCATCGGTGTCAATTCCCCAATAGGCGCCAAGCCTTTCATGCACGCGCGTCTCATTGGCGTTGAGTCTGCCACTGTCGAAGGCGGCATTGCCGGCCGACAATCTCTCGATCAGATTGCGTCGCCGCAAGGCCCGGACTTGGTTATCGGTCACATCAAGAATTCGCCTAAGCTGCCGGACCCAATCGAATCCAATATGGGCACCTCGCCCGAACGGGGCACCGCCGTCACTCACCAATATCGTCATGTAGCGCTTAACCACCGGCTCGAGTCCGTGGTTGTCGTACACGCCGCCATCTGTCAGCACGATTCGACTGCGTAGAGTGGCTAGTTCGTCCCGGGACAGCGATGGGACGCCAGATCGAGAGGGCCAGTCGGTAAAGCTGCCCTCAGGTAGTCTCAGTTCCAGCGGGGAGAGCACCGGCGGAAAAGCTGAGGAAGCTGCGACAGCTTGCGACAATCTAAGCTGCGGTTCGTTAAGCCTACCAATCACATAGTCCCCCGCGTAGGGTTTAGAGAACCGAAACAAAACACCGCTCTGGAGATTGGTCGCACAGAGTACAAATCGAGGCACGTCCGGTATGTCCTGAAGGGTCAGCGCACCGAACAGGTACTTTTCATAGGCTTTTGCCAACAGGGCCGCTGCCGACACACCTGGCAGGAGGCCCGTGAGAGCGGTCTTTACGTCGAGATTATGCCGCGAAAACGAGAGTATTGGTGCCACGTAGAGCCGCTCGAATTCGCCGAAAACTCCCCTTTCATCGGCGCGCCCCAGCTGACTCCAGACCGCAGCTAAATGTCCAGCCGCGATCGAGCCGGCCGATACACTCGAAATTCGTTTGACTTTCGATAGCAGGCCGAGCTCGTTCAACCGGATCAAGGCACCGGCATGAAAAAGCATGGCGCGAAAGCCGCCGCCCGACATCGACAGTCCGATTCCTGGTTCGAGCGCGTTGCCTTCCCAGCCAAATTGGGAAACAGAATCGGCGAGTCGCGATTCCATCGGTCCAACATCGGTTGTCTGCGGCATAACTGTTCCTCACCGGTGCGGAAATCGTAGTCGGTTAGTAGAAGAAATCTGTTGCCATCATAGCGTGTTTCGTGTTGATTTTACTATAAGCAGTGTCGGAGGGGGTACGGTGGAGCCTTTCCTTGTCCATGACGTTGCGGTGGCTGGACCCGCGACGCACGCGCTAGTAATCGGAGTTGGTGCCTACCCTCATCTCAATGGCGGGACGGCAAAGCGAACTGCTGACCACGATGGCATGGAGCAGCTCACCTCGCCTCCCATCTCTGCCCGCGAGTTCGCCGCGTGGCTGATTTCGGAATTTCACCACCCGGACAAGCCTCTCGCTAGCGTAGCCTTGTTGCTCTCCGAAGCCGCCCCGACACCCTTTGTCGACCCCACAGACGGTGCAAAAAGCTTTGCTGTGGCTGAAGCCACGTCCAAAAATGTCGAAGACGCGATCAAAGCATTTTTCAAGCGCGGTGATCAGGACGTCGGGAACCAGCTCATCTTCTATTTCTGCGGCCACGGTATCGGGCAGGGAACGGATACCGCATTGCTATTGGCCGACTATGGGCAAGACGAATTGAATGCGCTTCGCGGCGCCATTGACTTTCGTATCCTGCGTCTCGGTATGAACCGCTGCAAAGCAGCAAACCAAATCTACTTCGTGGACGCCTGCCGGTCATCAACAGACACTCTTATTGAAGCAGCAGGCAATGCGGGTCTGGTTGTAATTGGGGCCGGACCGCGTCCCCACGGACTTGAGCCTCGGCGCGCACCTGTATTTTATGCCACCCACAATGGCTTCAAAGCATATGCCCTGCCTGGCCAAGCAACGATTTTCACTGAAGCTCTGCTAAAGGGCTTGCGCGATTTGGGAGCCGACGACGATATGGGGGACTGGAGGGTCACCACCGGCAAGCTCCAAACGGCTGTGGAACATGTCGCGGAACGCGCTGCTGCGGACATCGAGAAGCGACAAGTACCGACCGCGGATGACGTATCGAATTTCTATCTGACCTTCATCAAGGACATTCCTGATGCCTTGGTCTACGTCGTCAGTAATCCACCCGATGCAATCGACACAGCCTCGTTGAGCTTCCAATTGGCAGGAGGAGCATTAATCAATGCACCGGTTGCTGGACGAAAGCCACAACTGTGGGCGTTGCAACTCCCCTCGGGCGACTATGAGTTTACGGCTGTGTTCGGCGCCAAACCGCCTCAGAAGGTAAGGAATCACGTTCATCCGACGTTCCGCCAAGTTACCATCGCGGTGCCACCATGAGCAGTCTTTCCGTCTATTTGCAAAAATACTCTGTCGACACCTCTATGGGTGCTGTAGCAACCCTGCAGCAGCTGTCTGACGACAAGGGTAACCCGGTCAGGGGTACCCGCACTGAGGTTACGATACCGGCTAATAACCATGGGAACGCAAATTCCGTTGACGTCGCGCCTGGGAGATGGCTCGTCGAGGCGACGCTTCCGTCTGGTGAGATCATTACGACTGAGGTTGCCGTAGAGAAGGATGAGGACCTTTCCGTTCCCCTTCACTCGGTTGAGCACTCTCCGCATGAGTGGCTTGGGATGCAATACCTTGTGGGTAACATCGAGGGCGAACAAACGCTTCAGCGGCTTAGCAGCAGAAAGAGCACGCCGGAAAGTGCCGAGCGAGACATGCTTGCGCGCAATAGCCCTCCGGTTGTTCGCTTCCCAAACCAGGACTCGGCGTTGCGGGGGGCGGCCGCTTGGCAGAATGTTTTTAAGTCCGGAGATGACAGACCAGCTCCTCAATGGCCGTTGATGGAGGACAGCGGGCGCGTCACATGGCTCTATCACGCGCAAGGCATAGAACCGCGCCGGCATTTAGCTCGCGTCGAGTGGATGGGCGAAGATTTCGCTGTCTCGCTGCCACTTCCCTGGATGACCGTGCGATTCCACAACTTTGCGACTGCTGAGATAATGGTCGGCCTTGAGCCGCGTGAAAACAAGATTCGCATTGGTGTCGTTGTCTCAGACCCCGATTTTGCTCCGATGGCGGGCTTAATGACAGCGGCGACGTTGCCGAAGGCAGCGATCGCCTTCGACCAGGCACGCGACCTGCTCTTCGGCAAGGGTGAGCATCCTCTCGCAGCAACGGCTGGCGCCTATGTCCTACTTGCTGCGGGCCGGCAGGAGGGTGGCTGGCACGGATGGGTGGACAACTTGGCGAAACGGTTCCCGGAAATTCCCGATGGAGCGATCCTCAGAGCTGCCTTGCGCCTTCGCTTTCCAAAGACGCAGGACTCTTCGGCGGAGGCGAAGGCGAGCCTGCTCGAAGCGTTCGACCGCGGAATTCCTTACTATTCGGCCGGGATTTCCTGGCTTCTCGACGGGCTTTCCCAGTTTGTTGGAGACCCTGCAGTGGATGAGAAGCTGCGGTTGGTGCATAAAGTTGCACTAAGGCTCGATGTCTCTCAAGCGTTTACCGTGATCAGGACAACGGAAAGAGGGAAGTGATGAGCATCTTCCGCATAGATATGTTGCCCGGCCGCGAGGGTGACTGTCTGTGGATTGAGTATGGCGACGCTGCTAAGCCGCACCGGATTCTCGTTGACGGTGGACGGCCGTTAGCCTGGAAGACTCTTGAAACACGGTTCGCTCAACTCGCGCCGGATCAACGGTATTTCGAGCTACTTGTCCTCTCCCATGTCGATGCCGACCACGTCGAGGGCTTGTTAAGAATGCTGAAAGCTCCGGATCTTGCCGTCAGCTTCAAAGACGTTTGGTTCAACGGGCACAAACACCTTGAGAAGATCGAGTCGCTTGGTGCCAAGCAGGGCGAAGAGTTCACCGATGGTATCGGACAGAAGGGCTGGGCATGGAACGCTGCCTTCGATCACAAGTCGGTGGTAATTCCTGAGACCGGTGAATTGCCGGTAAAGACGCTCTCCGGCGGAATGCGGCTTACCCTCTTGTCTCCTACTTGGGAGAAACTCGAAGCGCTAAGTCCGGTTTGGAAAGCCGAGTTGCGAAAAGCAGGCCTGCTCGGACCGGAGGAAGACGATTCCGACTCTCCAGGCGTCGAGAGCCTTGGTGCGCTCACGATCGAAGAAGTTGAAGAGGCTGCTGCGTCCGCATTCAAACCCGACACTTCGGAAGCTAACGGCTCCAGCATTTGCGTTCTGGCAGAATTCGACGGACGGAGGGTCGTATTGACGGGAGATGCCCATGCGCCGTTGATGACAGAGTCACTTAGAAAGCTTCGCGATGGCGGCCCTCCGACCGTCCTCGACGCTTTTAAACTCTCGCATCACGGAAGTCATGGTACGCACACAGTCGAACTGATGAACGAGATCCGTTCGAAGCGTTTTCTCATATCCACCGACGGATCGCGCCATAAACATCCCCATCTCGAGGCAATTGCCCGCACGGTCAAACATGGCGGCGGCGACATCGAACTTATTTTCAACTACGAGACCGCCCATACCTCCAAGTGGGACGTGGCGAAGCTCAAAAATCACTTTGGCTATTCGACCACTTATCCGAAGAACGATGAAGCGGGAATGATCCGCACGGAGCTCTAATTTTTTCGTCGGCGCTGGGACCGAACCTTGCCTCTTTAGTGCGGATCAAAGCCTCGGCCCAGAGGGAGGCCAACCAACCCAAGTACGCCACTACCCTCGATCGATTCAGGGCATAGTGGCTGCGATTTGAGCACGTTACGCCTGAATTATTGCAGCTGACGCATAGCTGCAGTGCAGCATCAGCGCTGGCGAACGGCAGTGGCCCGAGTATGATCATTTTCATCGAAGCGATGCACCTCCTCCCGCAACGCTTCGAAATTCAGATGGCCCACTCCTCCTCCCAAGGGACGTCTGTTGGAACGGCGGCACTCCTCCTCCCAAGTCGCTGTTCGGTTCTTTTAGGAAAGCCTGCCGCACCTCCTCCCGCGGCAGGCTTTTCTATTTCGGGGCGATGGACCTCAGAGCCCGAGATCAAGTTGGGACTGCGGTTGCGCATCGCCGATTTCCGGGGCCGTTAGCGTTGAAAGCGTGACGCCGAGCAGCCGCACTGGCCGCTTGAATGGATAGACGGTCGCCAAGAGGTCCGATGCTGCAGCAAGGATTTCGGGAACGCCCGCAAGCGCGACTGACCCAGTTCGGCTGCGCGTCGCCTGGGTGAAGTGCGAGTATTTGATTTTTACCGTCACCGTCTTGCCGCTGATGCCTTGCGCTTCGCAGTAGCGCCAGACCTTTTCGGCAAGGGGTTTCAGCTCCGCCGTCGCCAGATCGAGATCAGCGATGTCCTCGACGAAGGTATCCTCCGCGCCCACGGACTTGCGGATCCGATTGGGCTTCACCTGGCGCTCGTCGATGCCACGGGCGATGCCATAGAAATACGGACCCGACTTGCCGAAATGCTCCACCAGGAATTCAAGCGTCTTCTCCTTGAGATCGAGTCCGGTCTCGATCCCATATTTCCGCATGCGCTCCGCAGTCGCCGGCCCGACACCATGGAATTTCTTGACGGGGAGGGCCTCGACGAAGGCCGGTCCGTTCTTCGGCGTGATCACGGCCTGGCCGTTGGGTTTGTTGAGGTCGCTTGCCATCTTGGCGAGGAACTTGTTGTAGGAGATGCCGGCCGACGCGTTGAGCCCGGTGACCGCTTTGATCTTGGCACGGATTTCCAGTGCGATCTCGGTGGCGATGTCCATGCCTTTCAGGTTCTCGGTGACATCGAGATAGGCTTCGTCGAGCGACAGCGGCTCGATGAGCGGCGTATATTCCGCGAAGATTTCCCGGATTTGCTGGGACACGGCCTTGTAGACGTCGAAGCGCGGCGGCACGAAGATCAGCTCCGGGCATTTTCGTTTCGCGGTCACCGACGGCATGGCCGAATGGACGCCGAAAGCGCGCGCCTCGTAGCTCGCCGCCGCCACCACGCCGCGCGCCGCCGGATGGCCGACCGCAACGGGCTTTTCACGAAGCTCCGGGTTATCCCGCTGCTCGACCGATGCGTAAAAAGCGTCCATGTCCAGATGGACGATTTTTCGGACGGGGGTTGGACTCATGTCGTTCATGGCGGCTTCGGCGATCACGATGGGCGCGGCATGTCATCTGGAAGGCGGCGCCGAAACAAATAGAGAACATAGCAGTCTTTGCCGCGAGATCAACTATTTCAACTGGCCCGGGGCCTATGTCCGCGAAACTCCGGACCGCCCGCGGCGTTGTCGTCTTGTGAGCTTCGACAATCAGGAGGCAGACGTCGGCGCCGCCGCTCGTGCTGCTGGAGGATGCCGCGAAATGGACGACAATCTTTCCAAATACCGTGCCAAGCGCGATTTCAAAAAGACCAGCGAACCGAGCGGTGAGGCGCAGGTCAAGCCGTCGAACCGCCGTCGGTTCGTGATCCAGAAGCACGACGCCACCCGGCTCCATTATGACCTGAGGCTCGAGCTCGACGGGGTGTTCAAATCCTGGGCGGTGACCAAGGGGCCGTCGCTCGATCCACATGACAAGCGCCTGGCGGTCGAGGTCGAAGATCACCCGCTCGACTATGGCGACTTCGAAGGCACGATCCCCAAGGGTCAATATGGCGGCGGCACGGTGATGTTGTGGGATCGCGGCTACTGGGAACCGGAGGGTCGCAAGTCACCAGAAGAGGCCTTGAAGAAGGGCGACTTCAAGTTCACGCTTCATGGCAAGCGGCTACACGGCAGTTTCGTCCTGGTGCGGATGCGCAACGATCGCGATGGCGGCAAGCGAACCAACTGGCTGCTGATCAAGCATCACGACGATCATTCGGTCGAGGAGAATGGCGCGGCGGTCCTTGAGGAGAACCCGACTTCGGTCGCCTCCGGCCGCAGCATGGAGCAGATCGCGGAGGGCGAGGGCCGCAAACCGAGACCGTTCATGATGGCGAAGGCGAATGTCGAGGCGGATGCTGTCTGGGACAGCAAGCATGGCCTGGCGGCCGACGAGCGCAAGAAGAGATCGCGGAAGGATGTCGTGACCTCCACGGCAGCCGACCTGCCGCACTTCATCGCGCCGCAGCTCTGCGAGACGCTTTCGCGGCCGCCGGCCGGTGCCGACTGGCTGCATGAGATCAAGTTCGACGGCTATCGGATTCAAATGCGCGTCGCCGAGGGCAAGGTGACGCTGAAGACGCGCAAGGGGCTCGACTGGACCGCGAAATATCCAGAGACCGCTGATGCTGCATCCGAACTGCCCGATTGCATCATCGATGGCGAAATCTGCGCCCTCGACGACAATGGCGCACCGGATTTCGCAGCACTCCAGGCCGCGCTCTCGGAAGGCAAGACCGGTGACCTTGTCTATTTCGCCTTCGACCTGCTGTTCGATGGCGGAGAGGATTTGCGGTCGACGCGCCTGCTCGAGCGAAAGGAGCGGCTGGAAAACCTTCTCACCGATACCGGCGATGATCCTCGCATCCGCTACGTCGAACATTTCGAATCGGGTGGCGACGCCGTGCTGCGCTCCGCCTGCAAGCTGCACCTCGAGGGCATCATCTCAAAGCAGATGGACGCACCGTATCAGTCCGGCCGCACCGACACTTGGGCGAAGTCGAAATGCCGGGCTGGACACGAGGTGGTGATTGGCGGTTACGCCAAGACCAACGGCAAGTTCCGCTCTCTCCTGGTCGGCGTTCACCGCGGCGATCACTTTGTCTATGTCGGCCGTGTCGGAACCGGCTACGGCGCCAAGAAGGTGCAGACGCTGCTTCCGAGACTTAAGGGACTGGAGACGGCCAGATCGCCGTTCACCGGTATTGGCGCTCCGAAGAAGCAGGCCGAGGTTGTCTGGGTGAAGCCCGAGCTTGTCGCTGAAATCGAATTCGAAGGTTGGACTGCTGACGGCCTTGTCCGTCAGGCGGCCTTCAAAGGTCTGCGCCAGGACAAGCCGGCGAAAGAGGTCGAGGCCGAGAAGCCGGCGACACCCGCCAAGACCCACACATCCGAGCCGGCGCCGAGCGCAAAGACGAGGGCCGTTCACCGCAAAGGCGCGAAGAGCGAAGTAATGGGCGTCCTGATCTCCAGTCCCGGCAAACCGCTCTGGCCGGACGCCGGCGATGGCGAGCCGGTCACAAAGGAAGACCTTGCCCGCTATCATGAAGCTGTCGGCACCTGGCTCATCGATCATATCAAGGGACGGCCCTGCTCGATCATTCGAGCGCCGGACGGCATTGGCGGCGAGCAGTTCTTTCAGCGACATGCGATGCCCGGCACGTCCAATCTGCTGGAACTGGTGAAGGTCTTCGGCGACAGGAAGCCCTACCTTCAGATCGACCGGATCGAGGGGCTCGCGGCGATCGCCCAGATCGGCGGTATCGAATTGCATCCGTGGAACTGCGAACCCGGCAAGCCGGAAGTGCCCGGCCGTCTGGTGTTCGATCTCGATCCTGGTCCCGACGTGCCTTTTGCTGCTGTGGTTTCGGCCGCGCGCGAGATGCGCGATCGGCTGGATGAACTTGGCCTCGTCAGTTTCTGCAAGACCACGGGCGGCAAAGGGCTGCATGTCGTCACGCCCTTCGCGGTGAATAAGCGCAAGCCTCTGTCATGGGCCGAGGCCAAGGGATTCGCGCATGATGTCTGCCTTGAGATGGCTCGCGACAATCCCGACCTCTATCTCATCAAGATGAGCAAGATCCTTCGCGGTGGCCGCATTTTCCTCGATTATCTCCGCAACGATCGCATGGCGACCGCTGTGGCGCCGCTCTCGCCGCGCGCGCGGCCCGGCGCCACAGTCTCGATGCCGCTCAACTGGACGCAGGTGAAGTCCGATCTCGATCCGAAGCGGTTTACCGTCCGCACCGTGCCGGCGCTGCTTGCGAAGACCACTGCCTGGCAGGACTATTGTGATGGCGAGCGTCCGCTCGAGCAGGCGATCAAGCGCCTCGGAAAATCAAGACGGGCCGCGTGATTCCTAGGGGGCTGGCCCGGACCATGACCGATGGACGAAGAAACGAAAGACCAATCTTCCACGCCCGCGCGTGTGGGTGCGACGACCGACCTGCCGCATGACCGCATGACGCTTGCACGGTTTCGGGAGGCGTTCCCGCGTGCCCGCTGGAGCGACAGGCTGAACGCATGGTTCGTTCCGGGTCGCACCGCCGAAAAACGCATCAGCCGCTGGCTGGCCGAGATGGAGGCGGAGGCCGATAGATTCGCTGATGAGAAAGGCAGGGACGCGTTCGCCTTCGATCCGATCGAAAGCCGCTATCTCGAGGCGACGCCCGCCACGTTGCAGATCCAGACACCCTATTCACGCACTGTCGTCAACGAGATCCGGGAAATTCCGCACGCGCGCTGGGACGCCGATCACCGGCTATGGACCGTTCCTTACCGCTCGTTCGATGAACTCCGCAAGCGATGGCCCACGATCGAGGCGGCGGCCGAGCGCAATGAGCCGGAAGCACGGCGGGCCCGGCGCGAAGCGATCAAGGGAACGCAAGAAGACGAGGCATCCAGGGCGAGGATGAGGGAGCGGCGGCGGAAACGCTATCCCGTTCCTGTCGATGATGCTCCGCCCTTCGAGCGCGCGGTCGGCACGCATGTCGGCGTCGTCTTCTTCATCGGCATCGACGGCGAGCTGGCCGACCCGGCGACGGTCAGCACGTTCTACTTCCCCGCCGCAGATGGCGAGGAATTTGTCTGGGCGTCCTGGCGATCGGGTTCACTGGAAGAACTGGTGACGACCTGGCCCGCACGAATGCCGCCTATCGAGCGCGAGCTCAAAAGGGGCTGGTGGATGCCGACGCTGGAGGAACTGCGGATCGCCCGGCGCGACGCCAAATCCAGGCGACGGGCCAGAGAGCGTAAGGACAAGAAAGATGCTCCCGGTGAAAAACCAGCAGACAGCGCTTGAGGAGTTCCGGAGCATGCCGCCCATCGCGCCGCGCGAAATGGTCGGGCTTTGGAAAGGACACGGCATCCCGACGGGGCATCCATTCGACGGTGTACTCGAAAATCTCGGCTGGTTCGGCAAACGGTTCACACCGGAGATGCGCGCCGATGCCTTGCTGTTTCGATCGGGGGACCGGAGGCTGGTCGCGGTTGATCCCAAGTGGATCCCGCTTCGGCTGGCGTTGCGTTTTCATGAAGTTGGTAGAATGCGCATGGCAAGTAACCTGTTTTCCTATCTCCAGCGTCGTCTTCGGGCGAAAGGTCCGGTCGCTTCCATGAAGACCATGGTGTTTGGCGGCGTCGAGAGCGCGGCCATGGTCTATGACGATCAACCCATTGTCGATCATTTTCGACGGATCGATGCGGAGATGATCATGGGCGCGATGACCATCAAGGGCGACGAGCGGATCTATTTCTTCGAGCTCCAGCGTGTCGACGGACCTTGACATGCGTGCAGCCGGTCATCATCTGTCGCTCACACCCGTATCGATGATCGCCTTGCCGGGCAGCTTGTCTGCAGCGCGGTCGTCCGGGTCCGACAGGGCGCTCCCCGCAAGGGTCGAGCGCCCTGTTTTTTATCGGCAGGGCTTCCCAAATCTCGGTGGTGTCATACTGAGAACCATTACGGTTCCTAAGGGTTCGCCTCGTCAGGAGGTCCAAGCTATGAAGCCTGAACAATTCCTTGAACGCTGGAAAACGGAGCATATCGATAGCGGCACGCAGCAGAGCGACGCGTCGAGGCTGGTCGAGGATCTTCTCGCCGACGCCGAGAAGGAGGGCATCAGTCGCAACATGCTGGTGGAAGCGGCCGGCAGCGGGCTCGTCAACTATATCGTTGGCGCTATCAAAGAGGCGGTCGAGGAGGAGCTCCGGTAGCGGTCATTCGCGGCGCGGCTCGCCACCCCCGCCTTTCAGAGGGTCGCCCGTTCGCTCATGTCAAACACCGCGGCATTGTCCTGAACCTCGCGAAGGCCCTTGTAGGATGCGTGGCGCAGGCTCCCGTCATGGGTCCAGCCACGAAACTCGATCTCCGCGATCAAGGTCGGCTGGGCAAAGACCAGGTTCTTGCCCTTGAGCGGCACGGCCGGTTTGCTTGTCTTCAGCCGGTCGAGCGTCTTGCGCAAATACTCGGCATCCTTGGTGTTAAACCCCGTTCCGACCGAGCCGACATAGACCCAGTCATGTCCTTTGCGGCCGGCGAGAAGCAGGCTGCCAAGCCCGCCGCGGGCAGTCAGCGACTGCTCGTAGCCGATGATCATGAAGCTTTCGCTCTGGACGCATTTGATCTTCAGCCAGTCACCGGTGCGGCCGGAGCGGTAGGGCCGATCCCGGTGCTTGGCAATGATCCCCTCGAGCCCCATCGAGCAGGCTTTCGCGAGAAATGCTGCGCCATCACCATAGACTTCCTCCGACAATTGGATGGCGCAGCTGGAGCCGTCAAGAAAGCCTTCGAGCAGATGCCGGCGCACGGAGAGTTCGGTTCCCGTAAGGTCGTGGCCATCGAAATAAAGTAGGTCGAACGCAAAAAACACCGACTCCGTCGACGAACGCCTGCCGCCACGCCCGCCAAGCGAGCGCTGCAGCGCCCCGAAATCGGACCGTCCTTGCTCATCGAGCACGACGGCCTCGCCATCGAGGATGGCGGTCCCGACACCGAGCTTGCTGGCGGCCTCGGCGATTGCAGGGAAACGATGCGTCCAGTCGTGGCCGCCGCGGGTGATGATCCTGACACCCTTCGGCTCGATATGGATTGCCAGGCGATAGCCGTCCCACTTCACCTCGAACGCCCAATCCGGCCCTTTCGGCGGGACCGGCTTCAGGAGCGCCAGGCAGGGCTCGATGCGCTCGGGCATCGGGTCGAACGGAAGATTGGGCTGTGCCGGGTCGTGCGGCCGGGCGGGTTTGGACTTGGCGACGGAATCATCCTGCAGCAACGGTTTGGCGCGACGGCTCATTTGGTCGCCCGTTTCTCAGCCGCGACTGACTTCCGCAAAGCGTCCATGATGTTGACGACATTGCTCGGCGACGACGAAGGTGCTGTCTTGCCTTTGGCCTTCTGCGGCTTCAACGCCTTCTTCTTGGCCGCGATGATCTCGAGCAGCCGTTCCTGGACCGGGTCGGCGACCAATTTCGGGCTCCAGTCCTTCGTCTGCTTTTTGATCAGCTGCTCGACGAGCGGCATCATCTCGGAGTCGGCTTTCTCATCGCCGATCGCCTCGAAATAAGTGTCTTCATCGCGGACTTCATCGCCATAGCGTAGTGTCCAGAGGACGATACCCTTGCCGCGTGGCTCGAGCATGACGGCGCGCTCCCGGCGCGAAATCACCAACCGGGAAATGCCGACCATGTTCTGAGCTTCCATCGCGTCGCGGATGACGGAAAACGCCTCCTGCCCGACAGGATCGTTGGGCGAGAGATAATAGGGCGTGTCGAGCCAGATCCATTCGATGCTGTCGCGGGGCGTGAACGTCGAAATATCGATCGTTTTGGTGCTTTCGAGTGCCACATTCTCGAGCTCCTCGTCCTCAAGGATGACGTATTCGTTCTCACCGCGCTGATAGCCTTTGACCTCATCCTCTTCCTTGACCTCCTTCCCGGTCACGGAGTCGACATAGCGGCTGACGACACGGTTCTGTGTTTGCCGATTGAGCGTATGGAAACGGACCTTATCGCTTTCTGACGTCGCCGGCATCATCTGCACCGGACAGGTGACCAGCGAGAGTTTCAGATAGCCTTTCCAATAGGGACGCAGGGCCATGGCTGTGACCTCCGATCAGCCGGCTCGCCGCGGCGGCGCCTGAGCTTGCTTTGCTTTCGCCGCGGGCTTGGCTGCCTTCTGGCGGCCGGCGCCGCGGTTGGCGTTGGCGGCAGTGCGCTTCGGTTTCGTCACTTTCGCACCGATGCCGGCGCTCTCGCGCAGAGCCTGCAAGAGATCGCTGGGCCTGGAGGCGACCGGCGCCTGTCTCTTCGGCAGCGAGCGGCCCTCGATCTTGGCCTTCACCAGTTCCGCCACCGCCGCTTCGTAGCGGTCGTCAAAGGTGCTTGCGTCGAAACTGCCTTTCTTGGTGCCGATGATGTGCTCGGCGAGCTCGAGCATTTCCCCTCCGATCTTCATATCAGGCATGTCGTCGAACGCCTCCTCCGAAGAGCGCACCTCGTAATCGAAGTTCAGCGTCGAGGCGATCAAGCCCTTGCCATGGGCGCGAATGAGCACGGTGCGCACCCGGCGAAATAGAACGGTTCGCGCGATAGCAGCCACCCCTTGCTTTTTCATGCCGTCGCGGAGAAGCAGAAAGGCGTCCCGGCCCATCTTGTCGGGCGCCAGGTAATAGGGCTTGTCGAAGTAGGTCGTATCGATCTGCGAGCAGGGAATGAAGGCGTCGATCTTCAGGGTCTTGTCGCTGTCGGGAATGGCGGCGGCGACCTCGTCGGTTTCGAGCACGACATATTGGCCGTTCTCGACCTCATAGCCCTTGACCTGGTCCTCGCGCTCGACCGGATCACCGGTCTCGCTGTCGATGAACTCCCGCTTGACCCGATTGCCGGTCTTGCGATTGAGCGTATTGAAGGCGATGCGCTCCGAGGATGATGCGGCCGTATAAAGCGCCACAGGACAGGTCACTTCCCCGAACTTGATGTAGCCTTTCCAATTCGCTCTTGGCCCAACCATGACCCTGACCTCCCGAACGCAACTCAAGCGATTCAAGCGAATCAGCGGCGAATCGTTCCGAGTCGAAACGAATCATTTTTCAATAACTTAGCTGCGATCGCGTGCTCGTTTTGCGAGTCCCGCCTAGAGTCCTGATTCGGTGATCTTTTCGGGGCCACGCGCGTTTTCATGGAGGAACAACTTCAAGGGAGTCTCGTCGTGAGTAAGCGCGAACTGATCGATACCGGAACCGACAAACGCTATGTCCGCCGTGACAAGAAAGGCAGGTTCAAGGAGAGCGACGACGTCTCGCGATCGCTGTCGGACGATGCCCGCCGCGATGCGAAACACGAGGCCAAACCGGGCCAGGGTGACAAAGGCGATCGCAAGCATTGAGACTAGGTAAAGCCTCTCAACTGGCCATCGGCTACTTTGTCGTGCCGTACTTGTTCGCGCGCTCCTGAAGGAGCGCGCATCGCTCGATCAGTTGCTCAAACGGTTCAGAATCTCCAAGCAGAAGGCCGTCATCGACCATTTTTGCATAGTCCTCACTGAGCGCGCGGAGACCATCTCCAGACGGTGTCAGAACCAGATTGCCGTTGACGGCGGCCGCATAGTCGATCGGTGACCGGTCGGCCGCCTTTTCCGCAAAGAACATGGATTTGTGTTTCGCCACGGCATCGGCAAGCTGTCGGTCAGCAAAAGCCTTGTCGGCAAAACCGGCATCGTCCAGCCGGACGACGTCATGCCAATGGCGCGCGAACCGATCCCCGCGGAGGCGCTCCTGCAGGCAGAAGACGTGGATCGCGGTCGCCTTCTCCCAGAATGTCCGCTCGGCATGCATGACGCGTGGGCTTGCCTTCGGGAATTCAACATCATCGACAAAACCCGCGGCGTCGCAGCCCACATCGCGGATGCTGGCCGGCTCACCGGTCGATCGTGCTCCGAACTCCAGCATGACGCTCGGTGCGACATAACCCGATCCGCTGCTCACGGCTTCGTAGTCGAGATAAAGCGTATCGCCCTCGATGCGGATCCGTGCCGGAAGGGATTGGCCGCGCACTGCCGCTGCAATGACCGGCTCCACCGACTCGGCCACCCAGACAGGAAGGCGCTTTCGCACTTCGCTGGTCCAGCGCTTCTCCTCGCTGCGGGTTTTCGGCAGTGCCTCGTCATTGTCACCAACGAGATCGGCGGCCAAAGCCCGGATATCGTAAGTCAGGTCGATGTCTTCCGAAAACCGTCGAATGGCGCCATAGGCTTTCGAGAGCGAGGTGCCGCCCTTGAACACCAGGTGCTCGCCAAGCTTCGACGAATAGAGCGCCTCAAGTGCCCAGACGACCCAGACATCCTTTTCGAGCAGATGAATGGGCCGCCCAGTGCGGGCGGCTGCGACAGCTAGGGCTTCACGCCTGTCGTCCTTTGACAGTGCCAGAAAACGGTCAGCCATGCGCTGCCCTGCCCACGCTTCTTGCGAGCCACGTCGGAAACTGCGGTGCTGCGGCCACCAACTCGCCAAACTCGGCCGGCGGGAGCTTTCGCTTGATCCTCGACAGTGCCTCCTCGGCCTTTTCGGGTCCGAGCCATGCAAGTGCCCGGACCGCCACGCCGGCCGGCCGATCGGCAAGAGCCAACTGCCAGCGGGGCACGTGCTTGAGCTCGACGCTCTGCTTTCCAAGGTTCATGGTCCGGCTGGGGCCGGATGTAAGGTAGACGGAACGGACCGGAACCTGTGTGGTCAATCCCAACGCATTTGCCGCCGCGGCGCCATGGGAAACGATGATCTCGCCGCGCTGCTGCGCCATCGCCTCGACGGCCTGTTCGACCGTCGGCGGCCGGCTGCCAAAGCGACTTTTGACGGGCCGCATGTAGATGCCACGACCAGCCCGGATGAGTTCTCCGCGCTCGGTCAACCGCGAAAGGGCCTGGTCGACCGCAGCACGATTTCCGAGATGCAATAGGCTCTTGGCCGAGAGGGGAGATCCTTCCGGCATTTGTTGGGCATAGCCCAGGATCTGAGACGTCAGGTTTTGCATGGCGTTACTCCTGTCAGAAATATATGCATGTTTCTGACAGATTGCAATGAAACGGCGGCTACCCCGGAGAGGCCACGTTCCACTGTGCGGGTATCTAACGACGGCGACAGGTCAAAGGCGCGTCAAAACAGCATCGGTTGAGCAACCGGTTCGCCTGCTTTGGTGACGATCGTGGACCCATAGGGCTCCCGCGAGATCACGATGATCGCATCGTTCGGAAGCGGTCGGGCAAGCGCCTTCGCCTCGTCCCATGGCGCCCGCATCCAGACATCGGTCTCCTCCCTGGTCAGAAGCAGGACCGGCATGGCTTTCTCGTGGATCGGTTTGACGACATTGTTCGGGTCAGTGGTCAGAAAGCCATAGAGGTCGTCGGTCGTCGGGCCATCCTTCACCTTGCGCACGCTGGTCCATTGCGGAACATGGAGCCCGGCGAAGAACATCAATGGCTTGCTTTCGTCTCGGGCAAACCAGGCGTTCGGAGTTTTTCCACCTTCCTCCTTGCTCGCCGGATCCGGCTCGGCAAAGCTCGTGACCGGCACGAGGCAGCGATGCGCGACACCAAACCACCGCTTCCAATGTGGAAAGTTCAGTTTTCGGACATTCGTGGTCCCGCTGTCGAGTTGCTCCCGGACGAGCTTTTCAAAATCGACCTCCTGCCCCTTGGCGCGCAGCTTTTCCGCCTTTTTCTCGGCTTCCTTTTCAAGCGCAAAACGGGGGGACGGCAGACCCCAGCGCGCATGGACAAGCTGCTTTCTGCCATTGGCGGTATTGCGCACGATCGGCCCCATCTCGTTGGGGTTCATCTGGTAGGCCGGCATCAAGTTGATCAGGCTCTCGGCATCCTGTGCCCACTTCGCCACCCAGTCCTTGTCTTCCATACGGTAGAGATTACACATCGCAGCGTCAGATCCGGTTGATGGTGCCGGCATCCTAGTCGACAGAAATGCTTGGCGCCAATGGCACGCCGGCAGCAAAATATCTGAGATATTTCTTCTGCCGGGCCAAAACAGCCGACATGTTGATTCCTCTCGCAAATCTGTCCGAAGTTCAAATAGGGCGGATAAAATTCCTATTTCGGGTTGCTTGACTCTTTTATGTCGGCGGAACAGATAGTGAACATCTGTGTTTGAACGACATGATGTCGATCCTGAAACGCGACCTAATAGGATTCGTGAACGATGACTGCTGCCCGCGAATGGGTCATATCCGATCTACGCGAGCGTATCGCCTCGCTTGAGGGCGGCACGGTGAGGAAACGCGGCTGTCTTGCCTTCGGGGTTGACGAGATCGACGCGGCCCTTCCGGGCGGGGGCCTCGCCTATGGCGCTCTGCACGAGTTTGCCGGCGGCGGGTCGGGAACGGTCGATGGCGCAGCCGCGGCTCTTTGCGTCGCGGGTATTGCGGCACGCACGAAGGGTCAGATCCTCTGGTGCATGACGCGTCCCGACCTGTTTTTCCCCGCACTTGCGCAGGCGGGTCTCAATCCCGATCGCGTGGTCTTCGCCGAAGCCGACCGCGAAGAGGATGTGCTGGCGACGATGGAGGAGGGGCTGGGCTTCGGCGGCCTGGGCGCTGTCGTCGGTGAAGTCGTCCGGCTTCCGATGACCGCATCGCGGCGGCTGCAGCTCGTCGCGGAAAAAACAGGGACGATGGGGCTGGTCGTGCGGCGGTGGCGGCGGCAGACCGAGGCTTCAGATTTCGGGCAGCCGACGGCATCGACAACGCGGTGGCGGGTCAGCGTTTTGCCGTCGGAGGAGCTTCCGGTCCCAGGCGTCGGCCGACCTCGATGGCTTCTGGAGCTGATGCGCGTGAAAGCAGGTGAGTGCGCGGAGTTTATCGTAGGAGCGTGCGATGCCACGGGTCGTATCCATCTATTTCCCAGATCTCGCGATCGAGAGGATCAGACGCGCCGATGGGACGGGAGAACTGTCGCCTGAACGGCCGCTCGTCGTCATCGAAAAGAGCGGATCCAAGCGCTGGCTTGCCGCCGTCGACGCCAAGGCGAGATCGGCCGGGCTGCATGTCGGCATGCCGGCGGCCAAGGCGCAGGCGATCGTCCAGGGCCTGCAGGTGGTAGAGGCAGATCCCATCGCCGACGTTGCGGCACTCGAGCGCCTGACGCTTTGGGCGCTGACGCAATATTCGCCGATCGTTGCCATGGATGCGCCTGACGGGATCGTCATGGACACCGAAGGCGCCGATCATCTCCAGGGCGGCGAGGATCTCATGCTTTCCAGCATCGTCAACCGGTTCCGCGCCCGCGGTCTCACGTCGCGGGTTGCTATCGCGGACAGCTGGGGTGCAGCGCATGCGCTTGCGCGGGCAAGCGGTCGTGAAACGGTGATCGCGCCGCGCGGTGCGACGTCACGCTTTGTCGAGAAGCTGCCGCTTTCTACATTGCGGCTCTCGCCTGAAACCGTGATCAGCCTGCGGACGCTCGGGTTTCAGACGATCGGCGAATTGGCGGCGACGCCGCGTGCGCCGCTCGCCCTTCGCTTCGGTCCTGAAATAGGCCGTCGCCTCGATCAGATGTATGGACGGCTACCGGAGCCGATCGATCCAATCCGACCGATGGATGTCGTCGAAGTCAGCCGTGCTTTCGCCGAGCCGATCGGAGCACCCGAAACCATAGCGAAATATGTCTCGCGCCTCGTCGGAGAGCTCTGCGACGCGCTTGAGAAAAAGGGGCTTGGGGTTCGCCGATCCGACCTTCTCGTTCACAAGGTCGACAACACCATGCAGGCAATCCGCGCCGGCACGGCAAAACCCGCCCGCGACGTCGCCTGGCTGACGAAGCTGTTCAAGGATCGGATCGAGAAGATCGAGCCGGGCTTCGGCATTGAAAAGCTGTCACTCGTCGCCGTCATCGCCGAGCCGCTTACAGAGACACAGAAAACCTCCTCCCTCATCGAGGAGGAGGTCGTCGATATCACGCCGCTGATCGACGTGATCGGCAACCGCGGCCAGCGCGTCTACCGTGTCGCGCCGGTCGCAAGCGACGTACCGGAACGCAGCGTCACGCGGATTGCCGCCGCAGCCGAGGAGGTCGGTGCGTCCTGGACATTGCATTGGCCACGGCCGGTGCGGCTTCTTGCCCGTCCAGACCCGATCGAGGTGATCGCACTGCTGCCGGACCATCCGCCCGTCTCGATCACCTGGCGCGGCAAGCGCCGGCGCGTGAAACGTGCCGACGGCCCGGAGCGGATTTTCGGCGAGTGGTGGGCGCGGAGTTCCGAATTTGACGCCGTGCGCGACTACTTTGTCATCGAGGATGACGCCGGCGAGCGCTTCTGGATTTTTCGGAGCGGGGACGGTCTCGACACGGCGACGGGGTCGCAGAAGTGGTTTCTGCACGGGATCTTCGCATGAATTACGCCGAGCTCCAGGTCACGACGCATTTTTCGTTCCTGCGCGGCGCTTCGTCGGCCGAGGAACTGTTTGCGACGGCGAAGCTGCTCGGCATCAGGGCGCTCGGCATCGTCGACCGCAATTCGCTCGCCGGCATTGTTCGCGCGCTCGAAGCCTCTCGTGCGACGAGCCTTCGTCTGGTCGTCGGCTGCCGTCTCGATCTACAGGATGGCATGTCGATCCTCGTCTATCCTACGGATCGCGCCGCCTACGCGCGGCTGACGCGGCTCTTGACGCTGGGCAAGGCCAGGGGCGGCAAGGCCAATTGCATTCTCACGCTCGATGATGTCGGACACTATTGCGAGGGCCTCATTGGCGTGCTCGTGCCCGACCTTGCCGATGAGGCATGCGCCTTGCAGCTCAGGAAGATGGCCGGGATCTTTGGCGATCGTGCCTACGTCGCCCTATCGCTCCGGCGGCGACCCAACGACCAGATGCGATTGCATCAGCTGTCGAACATGGCCGCGCGCTTCAAGGTCAGGACGGTCGTCACCAATGACGTGCTGTTCCATGAGCCGTCTTGCCGTCAGCTCCAGGATGTCGTCACTTGCATTCGCACCGGCACGACGATCGACGATGTCGGGTTCGAACGCGAACGCCACGCCGATCGCTACCTGAAGCCGCCGGAGGAGATGGCGCGTCTGTTTCCGCGCTACCGGCAAGCGCTTGCCCGGACGATGGAGATCGTCGAGCGGTGCAGCTTCTCACTCGAGGAACTGACCTATCAATACCCGGAGGAGGCGATCGTCCCCGGCAAGGACGCCCAAGCGTCTCTGGAGCATTACGTCTGGGAATGCGCGCCGCAGCGCTATCCCGAGGGCTTGCCCGACAAGGTGCAGAAAATCGTTCGGCACGAGCTCGAGCTCATCCATACCATGAAATACGCCCCGTATTTCCTGACGGTGTTTTCCATTGTTCGTTATGCGCGGTCGCAAGGCATCCTCTGCCAGGGACGCGGATCGGCCGCAAACTCCGCCGTCTGCTATATCCTGGGCATCACCTCGATCGATCCCGAGACCAATGATCTTCTGTTCGAGCGTTTCGTTTCCCAGGAGCGGGACGAGCCGCCCGATATCGATGTCGATTTCGAGCACGAACGGCGGGAGGAGGTGATCCAGTGGATCTACAGGACCTATACGCATCAGAAGGCAGCACTTTGCGCGACCGTGACGCGCTACCGTGCCAAGGGCGCGATCCGTGACGTCGGCAAGGCACTCGGATTGCCGGAAGACATGATCAAGGCGCTGTCGTCCGGCATGTGGTCCTGGTCGGCCGAGATGGTCGGCGAACGAAATCTGCGTGAACTCAACCTCAATCCGGACGACCGCCGGCTCGCACTGACGTTGAAGCTCGCCCAGCAATTGATGGGAGCCCCGCGGCACCTCGGCCAGCATCCGGGTGGCTTTGTCCTGACCCATGACCGGCTTGATGACCTGGTTCCCATCGAGCCGGCGACGATGGCTGACCGGCAGGTGATCGAATGGGACAAGGACGACGTCGAGGCGTTGAAGTTCATGAAGGTTGATGTCCTGGCGCTCGGCATGCTGACCTGCATGTCGAAGGCTTTTGCCCTGATCAAGGAGCACAAGAACGACGAGCTCGATCTTGCGAGTATCAGGCAGGAGGATCCGGCAACCTACGCAATGATCCGCAAGGCGGACACGCTCGGCACCTTTCAGATCGAGAGCCGGGCTCAGATGGCGATGCTGCCCCGGTTGAAGCCGCGCACCTACTACGATTTGGTCATTCAAGTGGCGATCGTTCGGCCGGGACCGATCCAGGGCGATATGGTCCATCCTTATCTGCGCCGCCGCGAGGGCAAGGAGCCGGTCGAATATCCGACGCCCGAACTTGAAGCCGTGCTTGGCAAGACTCTCGGTGTGCCATTGTTTCAGGAGTCCGCCATGCGGGTGGCGATGGTCTGCGCCGGCTTCACCGGTGGCGAGGCCGATCAGCTTCGCAAGTCGATGGCGACCTTCAAGTTCACCGGGGGTGTGTCGAAGTTCAAGGACAAGCTGGTCACGGGAATGATCAACAACGGCTATTCGCCGGAGTTCGCGGAAAAGACGTTCTCGCAGCTCGAGGGCTTCGGCTCCTACGGCTTTCCGGAAAGCCATGCCGCCAGCTTCGCGCTCATCGCCTATGCCTCCAGCTATGTGAAGTGCCACTACCCCGACGCCTTCTGCGCGGCCCTGATCAATAGCCAGCCTATGGGGTTCTACGCGGTCGCCCAGATCGTCGGCGACGCCCGAAAACACGGTGTGGAAATCCGGCCGGTCTGCGTCAACCGCTCACGATGGGACTGCACTCTAGAACCGATGGGGGGCACGGATCGCCACGCGGTGCGGCTCGGCATGCGTCTGGTCCGCGGGCTTTCCGCCATCGACGCCGCGAAGATCGTTGCCGCGCGCATGGATCAGTCCTTCGAAAGCGTCGACGACATGTGGCGTCGCTCCGCGGTTCCCGCAGCAACGCTGGTCGAGCTTGCCGAGGCCGACGCTTTTTTGCCGTCTCTGAATCTGCCGCGGCGCGATGCGCTCTGGGCGATCAAGGCGCTCCGCGACGAGCCGTTGCCGCTCTTCTCCGCTGCCGCCGAGCGCGAGCAGAGGGCAATCGCCGAACAGCAGGAGCCGGAGGTGGAGCTCCGCCAGATGACCGAGGGGCACAACGTTATCCAGGACTATAGCCACACCGGTCTGACGCTGCGCCAGCATCCGATCGCCTTCCTACGCAAGGATCTTGCCGCCCGCAGCATCGTCACCTGCGAGGAAGCGATGTGCGCGCGTGACGGCCGCTGGCTGATGACGGCAGGCCTCGTCCTTGTTCGACAAAAACCCGGATCGGCGAAAGGCGTCATGTTCCTGACGATCGAGGACGAGACCGGGCCGGCCAATGTCGTGGTCTGGCCGAAGCTATTCGAGCGCCGCCGGCGGATTGTGCTCGGATCGAGCATGATGGCGATCAATGGACGGATCCAGAGGGAAGGCGAGGTGGTCCACCTCATCGCCCAGCAGCTCTTCGATCTTTCGGGCGATCTGTCAGGTCTTGCGGACCGCGACGACGCATTTAGGCTCCCGACCGGTCGCGGCGACGAGTTTGCCCATGGCGCGCCAGGCAGTGCGGATTCGCGCGAGCGTGCGGCTGCGAAGCCGCGCGACATCTTCATCCCGGATCTGCACATCGACACGCTCAAGGTGAAGGCCAGGAATTTTCATTGATTTGCACGCTGCCAACAGTCGTGTCCAATCGATCGCGTCATCGGTAAGAGAGCAGCTTGCGCGCCTTGAGGAGATCAATGGGGCCACTACGACGATCGATCAGCCCACTCAGCGTAATGCTGCCATGGTCGAGGAGTCGACTGCTGCAAGCCACGCACTTACCCGGCGACATTGGATCGCTGAACGAGCTTTTGAACCAATTCAAAATCGCCGACGAGGCAGGAAACTGGGCCACAACTCGGCTGCATCAAGCCGCTTAGTCGAGGCTGCGGCTGTTCGAGGCACGTGCGAAATTGACTTTGCGGCCTGAGTGAAGTCCCGCCAGCGCACTCTCCGGGATCCTGCGGAGGTGCTCGCCCTTCCTCTTCAGGCGTGCCGCGTCTCTATACGTCTAACGATTTTCGAAAGACGATCGCTGTGGGACTCCCCGTCGATATCACCTGACCTGTTGGCAAGAGTTCACCGGTCTCCCCCGGTCGGAACTCAACAATGGTGTCGCTGTCTTCATTGGCGACATAGAAATACTCTTCCTCCGGATCGAAGGCGAAAAATCTAGGGGTGGCGCCATTGCAGGGCAGCCATTTTGGGCTTGCTGGTTTTCCATCATTTCCGAGTTGGAATACCGCGATAGAATCATGCCCCCGATTTGACGCATATATGCAGTCTCCGCGTTTCGACACTGCAATTTCGGATGCGCGGCTGTTGCCGGTGTAATCCCTTGGCAGAGACGACACGATATCCACCGGGCGCAAGCTGCCGTTATCGTCATCAAATTCGTAGGTGGTAACGGTCGAGTCAAGCTCGTTGAGAACATATGCCAGCGCCCTTGTCGGGTGGAAGGCTATATGCCGGGGGCCACTTGCCTCTCGACAACGGCACCGCGCTGCTTCCAGTAGTGAGCCGTTTTCAGCATTCAGTCTCAACGAGACGATCTGGTCAAAGCCCTTCTCCGGCACGATAAGCCACCTGCCTGACGGGCTAAACGGAACGTGATGCGGCCTGCCGTAGTTCTGTTCCTCTCGACGTGGGCCGAACTCGCCCGCGAGAGCCTCTACATGACTCACGGGACCTAGATCACCAGTCGATGATACAGGCAGAGTGACGACGCTGTCCGTGCGATAGTTCGCGATAACGAGCCATCTATGCGTTGGATCCAGCGCAAGGTGAACAGGGTTCCGGCCTCGAGTGGCTTGACTGTCGACCTTGCCAATAAGGCCAGTCTCACGCTCGATCGAGTATGATGTCACCAGATCAAGGTCGCCGTGGACGGCATATAGAATATCCAACGTCGGGTGCAGGGCCAGAAATGACGGGTTCGGCTCCGTTTCGAGCAACTCGTTTTCAGCGCGCGACAGCTATCTCGGTGCTGTGACCGACTGGCAAAAGCGCCGTTTTGGATGGGATGTGCGACCGGAATGGGTCGTGCCGATCTCCGGTGTCATTACGGCGCTCAAGACCATCGTGCAGGCCTTTTCGGCCCCAGGCGACACGGTTCTGATCCGGCCACCGGTCTACGCGCATTTCCACGACGATGTGCTGATCAATGGGCGGTTTGCCGTCAGTGCACCCCCGGACCGAGGCCGGCTATCGCTATGATGCGGCGGTGTTCGAGGCAGCGATACGTCCGAACACGAAGATCTTCATTCTCTCCAACCCACACAATCCGACCGGCAATGTCTGGACGGAAGACGAACTGCGCAGCATGGGCAGAAATCTGCGCCCGCCATGGGGTTTTGGACCAGGACCTGATCATCAATCCCTCTTGTAGGCATGTGCCGTTCGCCAGTCTGTCCGAGGCTTTCGCTGAGAATTCGATCACCTGCACAGCGCCCTCCAAGACATTCAACCTGCCGGGGCTGCAATGCGCCAATGCCTTCATGCCGAACCCGCGCCTCAGGGCAGAATTCCGGCGCCAGTTGGAACGCAACCTCTACCCGAAGGTGAACGCGATGGGCATGGTTGCCGCCGAGGCGGCCTATACCCACGGCGAGGCGTGGCTTGAAGGGCTTATCGCTTACGTCCGGGCAAACCACGCGCATTTCGCAGCCGCGATCCACGGGCTGAATGCCGGGCTTAAGGTGCTCCCGGCGGATGCGCTTTATCTTGCATGGATGGATTGCCGGCCTTTGGGAGTGGATGCCTCCGCGCTCGAGACGTTCATGCTTACCAAGGCGCGGCTCTGGCTCGACAAGGGGCAGAAGTTCGGCCTGGAGGGGCATGGCTATATGCGCGTGAACCTCGGCTGCCCGCGGGCTACCGTCGATGAAGCGATCGCGGCTGAAAGCCGCCGTCGCGGCGGGATAATCCCGCGCCGCAACGATAAGCAAGGTTCGGGTCTGATCAGGCCGGAATCTGCAGCACGTCCGGGTGCTGAAGGGGTGCGTCCTTGATCCAGATTTCAACACCCTCGGGTCCGGTCACCGCCTGAATCGGTTCATCTGCGGGCAGCCGGCCCCAGCTCTGCGGCTCCAACTGCTCATCTCCGATTGCCAAGCTGCCGGAAAGCACGAGGAATTCGAGACCGCGGCGATTATCGACCATAATAGTGGCGTCGGGCCGCCAGCGCTCGATCGATACGTGTTCTTTCCCATCGTCGAACAGGACCCGCGCGGCCTCGGCTCCTTTGCGCAAAGGCACGGTTACACCCTCGCCGGGCTGACGGACGATCTGTGTGCTGTCACCCTCGCGATACTGCCAGAGCCGCACGAAGATTGTGCAGCCGTCCTTCGACGCTGGTACATGCGAGGTACCGGGCGGATTGCGGAAATAGCAGCCCGCCGGATAGTCGCCATGTTCGTCCTGAAACGTGCCTTCGAGCACGAGAATTTCCTCGCCACCGCTATGGACATGACGCGGGAAAGCGCTTCCCGGCGCGTAGCGCACGATCGTGGTGGCGCGGGCGACTTCACCGCCGACGCGATACAGCATCCGGCGATCGACGCCGGCGGACGGGCTGGCACTCCAGTCGAGCTTAGTCGAATGGACGGTAACTGGTTTCGTCAGGTCTTCATTGATGCGCATTGGTCTGATCTCCTATCGTCAGCACGATCCGGAACTTCGCGTTACCGGATCTCATCTTTTGGACAGCTTCCTGGGCGCGCTCCAGCGGCATGATCTCGATCATCGGCCGCACACCCGTAAGCACGCTGAAATCCAGCGTCTTTTCGTTCTCATAAGGGGAGCCGGTGATCGAACCGATTACACCGCGCTCCGCGCCCACCAGGTATCCTGGAGATACCGGTAGCGGATCTTTGCCGACGCCGAGGACGACGAGGCGGCCCTCCGGCTGAAGAGCAGGCATCAACGCGGCAACTGCCGTTGGATTGCCGGTCGTCGTCAGGATCGCTTTTGCGCCACCCATGGTGTTCAAAACCTCGGCGGCATTTTCCAGTTCAGTGTCGATGTAGCGATGCGCACCCAGACCCATCGCGTCGGCGGCGATATCCGTGCCTCGGCCCACCGCGACCACCCGAAAACCCATCTTCCGGGCATATTGCAGGGCCATGTGCCCGAGGCCGCCTATTCCAAGGATGGCGACGGTATCGCCGGCTTCCGCGCCCGATTTCTTCAGTGCGTTGAATGTGGCAATGCCGGCGCACAGGATCGGTGCGGCTTCCACGGACAAAAGAGCTTCCGGGATCGAGACGAGTCCCGTTGCGCGTGCGATCACCATCTCGGCATAGCCTCCGTCGCAGGACGACCCGACCACGGGCTGGTTGCGGCAGAGATTGAAATGGCCTCGCCGGCACTCGCTGCATTCGTTGCAGTGGCCGCCAAGGCGACCGACGCCAACGCGCTGACCGATCTTCCAGATCGACGGCGTGTTCTGGCCGAGTGCGACGATCCGGCCGACGACCTCATGACCGGGAACGCGCGGCGGGTTCAGCGCCGAATCGGCCCTTTCGATGTCGCTGACATCGGCGCCGCAGATGCCGCAGGCCTCGACCGCGATCAGCACTTCACCGGCGCCAGGTGTAGGCGTCGGCCGCTCCACAAGCTCAAGCATTCCGTGTGCGCTGACCTGCATGGCTCGATAGGTGGTCTTCATGTTCCCGGTCCTTATGTAGGGACTTTATCGGACACCGCGGGGAACGCCTGTCCCTCGGACTTGCGCAGCCTGCCGATAAGTTCGCTCGCTGTACGAGTGGCCGCTTCCACAGCGCCGGCCAGATAACCAGGCTCGCTGATGCTGGTTTCGCTGCCGGCCAGCGAAATGTAATCGCGCCACTTTCCATTGATCCATGGCCGCGGGTCCGCACTCGGATGGCCGCCTGCTTGCCGGTCGTCTGACGTCGCGGTCAGAGGGTCGTCCGCCCAGTCCTTGAACAAGGTCGCGCGGGGGCTGGCGGCCTCGGGCCCGAACATCTGCGCGAGTTGCTGAACCGAAGCCGCGACGATTGCGTCACGCCCGGCGGCAGCGCGCTCGGCCGCGGGCACGCCGACGAAGCCGAACAAAGCGGCCCTGCCGGACGCGGTAGTCGCATCGTGGATCTCGACGAGCGGTCCGACCATGCTTTGTGCCGTGCCCGAGAGGCCGGCTTCGCGCCAGAAGGGACGATCGTAGAGCGCGAAGAATTTTGCATGCGGCGCCATCCAGGTCGGGGTGCGCTGCCACCGCTCCAGTGTTGCAAAGTCGAGAGCGGGCGAGAACAGGATCTTGGCCTCGATGAGACGCGGCGGCATGGCGAAGAGGACATGCGACGCCCGCTCTCTCTGCGCCGATCCGGTCGCATCGAGGTACTGCACAACGACGCCTTCGCCGTCGAGCGAGACATGCGTCACCTGTGCACCGAGTTCAATGCTCTCCGCCGGCAGGCTTTCTGCAAGCGCTGATATTATCGCGCCGGTTCCCCCGACGAGCCGCATGGACTGCGGTTCTTGACGCATTCCGCGATAGCGCTGCGGCGCTTCGCGAGCCATCCGCTGAAAGATCACGTCGCCATCGCTGTTCTGCTCGAAGTGGTGAAGCCCGAGTTGATGGACGAGGTCGCCCATGGCCGGCTGCATGCCGGGCCAGAACCAGGAGGGTCCAAGGTCGAAACCGTCGCCAGACGGTTTACCGGTTCCGTCGACCGATAGAATTCGGCCGCCCAGGCGGTCACGAGCCTCGAGAAGCTTGAAGCCGATGCCTGCTCGATGGAGGAGCCGCGCTGCGGTCAGGCCCGCAAGCCCGCCGCCGACGATCAGAATGGATTGTGACAAGGGAAAGCTCCTCGTGAAGAGTGAGGGCCGGATATCCGGCCCCTCCAGGCCTGCCGGGCTCAGGCCACGGCGTAGATGCGGATGTCCGGGGCTGCCGCCAGAAGTGGCTTCAGCCCGGCTACGACATCGTCCGTGAACAGTTCGCTTTCGAGATAGGCCTTCGCGTCTTCGACGCTGTTGAATCCGTGCAGAACCTGAACGTCAGTATCGCGAATGAGAAGCTCCTTGGAGGTCGCGCCCGCAATCTGAGAGAGGAACGGCTCTTTGTACTTTTTATAGACTTCCGCGGCGGCGCGGCGGTTCTCGGCTGCGATCTGCAGCGTGATTTCAAGGTAAGCCATGTCATCCTCTTAAGTTTCGATTGGTGCAGTCGCTCAATAGGGGCAGTCGTTCGCCTGTGAAGCGTCGTCCGGGCAGGGCAAAAATTTGCCGCTACTGGCGACCGGCGGTAACACCGCCATCGACAGGCAGAACGACGCCGGTGATCCAGGATGCGCTTTCGGAAGCGAGGAAAAGAATTGCTTCGGCGACATCCCGTGGCTGTCCGTTACGCCCCAGCGGATGGAAGGCGTCAAAAGTCGGAAGCACTTCCTTCACCTGGACGTCGGACAGGAACGTGTTATAGACCGGCGTCTCGACGACTGCCGGGGCTACGGCGTTGATGCGGATCTTGCGGGGCGCAAGTTCGATGGCGAGGTTGCGGACCATGGCATGCACGCCGGCATTGGCCGCGGAATAGGCTGCCGAAGGCGTGGCGCCGATCGCCTGGATCGCCCACATCGATCCGGTCTGGACAATCGCACCGCCGCTATTTTTGGTCATGGCTTTCGCGGCGGCCTGGGCAGTGAAGAACTTGCCCTTCAAAATCGTGGCGAGATACCAGTCATAATCTGCCTCGGTCAGATCGAGGAATGGCTTCGGATTGAATACGCCAGCGTTGTTGACCAGCACATCGAGCTTTCCGAAGCGCGACACAGCCGCATCCACGAGTGCAGCGCCGGTTGCCGGCTCCGCAATATCACCGGCCGACGCAACAACGTTCTTGCCGCTGGGGTCGATTTCACGCGCAGCTTCCTCTAGTTTCTTGAGGTTGCGGCCGTTGATGGCGACCTTCGCGCCCTCAGCAAGGAAGCGCGCGGCTGCTTCTTTCCCGATACCAGAACCTCCGCCGGTGATGGCGACCACTTTGCCTTCAAATCGCATTATCTATCTCCTCATATATCTATCGATAGATAGATTGTCGATTTCATATAGACGAGACAAGCGCCCATTGCAACCCCTATCTATCGAGAGATAGGTGGATGTTCTCGGTGCGAAGCCTGGCCACCTGGGGACGAAGAGAGTGGCCGGCGACGAGGGCAAAACCAGCGCGCCGCCCGGATTCCAGGCCCTGAACTGCAAGTCAGGGTAAAGACACCAGGGTTCAGGTCGAGGCGAGGGCCGGATGACCGGCCCTCGTTTACCCCGTTACTCTTTCGGCAGGCTCGCGATTGTATCGAAGACGCGGGCCGTGTAGGTGAGCGCCGCGCCGGCATTCAGAGCGATTGCGGTGCCCAAAACCTCGGCGATCTCGCCGTTTGTGGCTCCCAGTTCCACGGCCTTCTTCGCATGAACAGCGATGCAGCCATCGCAACGGGTGGTGACGGCGACCGCCAGAGCAATCAGTTCATGGAACTTCGGCTCGAGCAGTCCAGTCTTGCTGGCGCTCGTCTCGATCGTGTGCAGGCCGCGCAGTACATCTGGGCTCTGCTTCGCGAACTCGCCGACACGGCCGAGCAGGGCGTCGCGATAGGCATTCCAGTCTTGCATGTGCATGTGAGATCTCGCTTTTTCCATTGTCGACAGGGCGTTGAGCCGCGGAATGTCGGGTTTTGAAGGTCGATCGGAGCTGTTCGCCAAGGTCTTCTACAACATCATGGCGGTCGCGCCCCGGCGCTTGAGGGTTGTTCGTTCTGGGGCGCCAAGGAGCGCCCCAGAAACTTGAATTTACGAAGCGAGGCGCTCCGAAAGAGCTTCGGCGAGCGGTACGGCCGACGCCGGGCTCTGGCCCGTCATTAGGACGCCGTCGACGACGACGTTCGGCTCCCAGTTCGCCTTGCTCTGGTAGTTGGCACCGCGGTTCTTGAGCTCGTCTTCGAGCGAGAACAGCAGGTGGTGGAGCAGTTCAATCTCGGTGTCCTCGGCGTTCTTGAAGCCGGTTACGTTAAGGCCGTTTACGAGATACTGGCCATCGTCCTTCTTGACATCGCGCAGGATCGCAGGTGCATGGCACACCATGGCGATCGGCCGGCCGGCCTTGTGGAAGTCACGGATCAGCTTGATGGCGAAGGAGTCGGAGGCGAGATCCCAGAGCAGACCGTAGCCACCGGGGAAGAATACGGCATCGAACGTGCTGTAGTCGATGTTGCGCAGCTTGCGGGTGTTGCGGGCGGCGAACATCGCGACCGGGTCGGCCAGGAAACGGTCCGTATATTCGGTGGTAAACGGTGCCTTCATGCTAAGGAGGTCGATCGGGGCCTCGCCGCCCTCGGGAGAGGCGAACACGACCTCGTGACCGGCGCCGGTCAGGATATAGTAGGGCGCGGCCAATTCATGGAACCAGGTACCGGTCTGCTTGCCGCTGAGGCCCATCTCGTCGACCGACGACATGATGAGAAGGATGCGCTTTTGCTTATTGCCAGTGCTCATTAGATCTTTCCTTTCCCGTGGTCTGTGACCAAGCTCATAATGTTAGCTGTTGTCTATCTATCGATAGGTAGACGCTTAATACCTAGTCGATCCAATTACGCTTTGCAATGCCTATCTATCGATAGATCGAATGATTTTTCAGGCGGTCGCGCCGGTGTTGCTATTCTCTCCGGAATGACCTATCTACTGATAGATTGAGAAAGGCTATGGCAATGAGCGATACGACAGAGGCAATTATGGACGCCGCCGAGGAGCGGATTCGGCGGACGGGCTACAGCGGCTTCAGCTTTCGCGAGATTGCCGCCGACGTCGGCGTGAAGAGTGCCAGCGTTCACTATCATTTTCCTACCAAAGAAAAGCTCGCGGCGGCCGTCGCCCGCCGATACACGGACCGCTTTCTCGAGGCGGTGGATCATCAGCTCGCCGGCGGCGAGGATATCGTCGAGGCCTGGCGGCAGGTCTTTCGAGTCGCCTTGCAACGCGACGGAAGAATGTGCCTCTGCGGCGCCTTGGGGGCGACATCGCAAGATTTGTCGAGAGAAGTCCGCGACGAAGTCAAACGGTTCTTCCTGCTCGGGATCGACAAGCTGACCATGGCGGGACTAGCCCGGAACAGCGCGCTGCACGTGCTTGCCGCCCTGGAAGGCGCGATGCTGACGGCGAACGTCCTGGAGGATCCATCTCTGTTCGACAAGGGAACTGCCGCCCTCGCGTGACCTCTTTTTGCGGAGGGTCTTTACCTGGGCTGCCTTTCGGTCAAGCTGTGGTATTCACGCGGGATTGGGCCCGATCAGCCAGAACGCTGTCGAGACCTAAGAAGCATGTCCTCGATCATCTCGCGCTGGGCGCCACAGCCGCCAATGCGCCCGACTTCGCCCGCGACCGGCTCCAGCTTAGCCGTGCAATCTGCGTAATTTTCCTCCGCAAGTCGAAGGCGGCGCGGCAGATTGGCGGCACGATAGGCCCTGCGGCAAGCGCCCCTGGATCGATCAAGCCGGTCAATGCCGCCACCCGTCAAAACGGGGCGGACGCGTGCTTTCGTGGCCGCGCCCGCCATTTATTTGTGGTGGTCGCGCACCGGACGGCGCGCTGACTGCAGGCAAGCGGATACCCGACACCGGTCAGGGTAACGAACCTGCGGGAGTCGCAGGTGCGACACTGCTGTTATTGTGTTTCCAGAAAGTCGTCCCGGCGTGGGTTGAACGTATCGATCAGAATACCCTCAGTAACAGCCACGACCCCATGAACGAGGTGCGGCGCGACGACGAAACTGCTTCCCGGGCCCAAGCGGACGGTCTCCCCGTCGACGGTCACATCGAAGGTACCCTCTGCGACGTAACTCACCTGGCTGTTCAGGTGGGAGTGTAAGGGGCGGATGCCGCCTTCCTCGAAGCGAAATGCCACAAGCATGAGTTCCGGCCGCTCGCTGAGTACGGCTCTGCGGTTGCCCGGCGCGACTCGGTCCAATCAAGATTTTCTGGAAGCGTGTAAAACATCAAATCCTCACTCTTTCTGTAGGTGTGCGGTCGCGTGCGGTGGGACAACCAGATCATGATCCGGGCCACCATTCTCGATCACGGTTGTGTGTCGATCACTTGCTCGACGACTGCCAACGCGCTGTCGGCGTCTCTCGCCTCAATCGAATTCAAAAGTGACGACAGGCAAGCCGTGCGATCCGTCAACATCGAGGTTTCAGATAACCCGGCCTCTAGATCATTTCGGAGCGCGGCTGCCAGGCTCGTAAAAAGATCGACGAGCAACTTGTTTCCTGAAGTCGACATTATGCGACGGTGCAGGTCGGTATCGTATGCTTGGCATGCGGCGGGATCGCCACGATGTGGCTGGGCTAGCGCGCCTCGGATTTCCTGGATCTGCGAGGGCGTCGAACGTCGGACGGCCAAGCTCACTGCCTGCTTGTAGATCGCGCCAAGCACTTCCCGCTTGTCGCGCAGGCTGTAGTGCCTGAGGTTTTTCTCGAGAGGTGCCGCTGCCGGACAACACACATACGTCCCCGAACCTTGCCGTGTTTCCAGCAATCCTTCCGACACGAGAACCCGCACCGCCTCCCTTATCGTTCCTCTCACCATCAACGTGTCGGCGAGAACAGTTTCATTTGGAAGACGTGTCCCGACTGGCCATTTGCCGCTGCCCACCTCGGCGCGCAGCATCTCGGCGGCAGTCTCGGATATGTTCTTACGGCGGATCGGACGCACGATTGTTCCTTACGGCTTCCCGGTCGGCCAGCTCGGTAGCACCAATGAATCTCGCAAGATGTGAGAGACGGCGGCCCTGGAAGCTGCCGTTCGAGGTTTTAGGAGGAAACACGCTGTCGCGCCGACAGCTTTGACCGCGTCTTTTGCTTTTCTTCCGCGGCTTGAAAGTGCTGCAAGATCCGGTCACGTTGCCGTTCGATGTGATTTCTTATCGTCTCGGACAAGCCTGCCAGGTCGCGGCGCTTGAAAGCATCCAGGATAGACCGGTGCTCCTGCACGATGAGCATCGAACATTCCGGATAGCGATCGTACAGGTTTTCGAACCAGTCCAGGTAGACATCGCAGTCGCGCCCGACTTCGTTCACCGCTTCGTTGCGGCAAGAGTGCCGGATCTTGAGGTGGAACTTATGGGAGACGCTTTTATAGGTCCTGACATCGTTTTTCTCGACAGCGGCCGCCATCTGCTTGGCATACTGCTCAAGCTCGTCGACGTCGTCTTTGCTCGCCGATAATGAGGCGAGATAGGTCCGTCCCACATCCACGATCCACCACAATTCGAACTTCTCTCGAATCATCTCCAAGCTTGGAACGGTTATCTTCCGATCTCGCATGCCGGACCTCTGCGTAAGCCCGACACGCTCCAGTTCTGCAAGGGCTTCGCGGGCCGGGGAGCGGCTGACGCCGTAGGTTTCGGCCAGCGCCTCTTCCGAGATGGGACTGCCCGGAAGCAACTGTCCTTGCAGGATGTCGTTCTTCACCATCGAATATAGTTGGGAAGAGAGCTTGGATCTCTGCATTTGGCGCTTCGGGCCGGCTTCTGAAACCATTCGTATTTCTTCCTTTGACAGTTCCATCTCGGCAGGCGCGGCTGCGCCTCCGCAAAACATAAGTCCTCTTGGGTCCGCACGCCCCGGCTCCAGCGGGGCGACATGCACCAGGGCCGTCCTCCCGATTTCTGCGTCAGCTTCCGCGTCCGACCAATTCGTTGTCGGCGATCATAAACCACTTGCAATCGCTTGTCACGTATGTATCCTGAATCCCGTATTCTGTATCCGAAAGGCATGCAGATTGAGTTGGCGCCTTCACCGCCGACAAACCGCGTCACCGGACCTTTGACCGGCTGAACGAACGCATCAATGAGGAGGAAGTTAATGGCTGAAGTTGTTTGCGCCCTGAGCATGTCCCATGCCCCCGGCGTCCTCGGATGGGCGGACGCGCCATCCGAAGCGGTTAAAAAGAGCATCCACGAAGCCCATCAGGAATGCGCTCGGCGTCTTGAGGCCGCACGCCCCGACTTGATCATCGCCTTCCTGGACGACCATTTCGAAAACCATTTCCGCAACATGATGCCGGCTTTCGCGGTTGGCATCTCGGCATCCCATAGCGGCCCGGCCGACTATATGATGGAGGCTCTCAAGTTCGACGAGAAGGTCGTGATCGAGAGCAATGTCGAGCATGCCGAGACATTGCTTCGCGGGCTCATCAAGCGCAACTTCGATGCGGCGCGCATGGGCGAGATCGAATACGGCAACAACCTTCTTGTGCCGTGGAAGCTGATCCGGCCGCAATACGACATTCCTGTCATTCCAATCTACACGAACGTGTTCTCGCCGCCGCTGCCGAGCATGGCGCGTGCATACGACATGGGTGCGGCGGTACGCGATATCGTTGAACGCGAATTGCCGGCCGGCCTTCGGGTTGCGTTCCTGGCGACCGGCGGCCTGTCGCATTGGCCTCCCGTCTGGACCGAGGGTGCGCCGGAAGACGACCAGTTCCTCCAGCGCATGAAGCGTTATCAAAGCGAAGGGAAGCACGTCGCGGAGGAAGATCCGACGCTCTATTCCGACCTGGCCGCCTACGAGATTGAGATGGCCGACAAGATGCAGTGGCCGCTGCGCCATCAGCACCCGCTGGTCAACGCGGCGTGGGACCGCGAAATCATCGAGGCCTTCGGAAGAGGCGACACCGAGTATCTTCGCAACTGCACCTTCGAAAGCGTGGAAGAGGGTGGCGGACACGGTGGTCACGAGATCCTCAACTGGATGGCCGTGATGGGCGCCATGGGCGGGTCGAAGGCCGACGTGATCGGCTATGAGCCGGTCGTCGAGTGGATCTGCGGCATGGGCTACATCGCCTACGACGCAGCAGCATAGCTGCAGTCAACCACCCAGTTGCCGAACGCCAGGAGCCCGCACAGGCATGTGCGGGTGCGGGCTTTCGCATACCGTTCGGCAACCCCTCAGCTGGCGTTTCTGGAGATAGGCATGCCTCTTTTTGAAGACCTAGAGTTCTCGATTGACGGCCATCGGGTCGCCTACATCGAAGGCGGCAAGGGATATCCCCTGCTGATGATCCACGGATCCGGGCCTGGTGCATCGACATTGGGGAACTGGAGCCGGGTCCTCGGACCCCTGTCCGAGCGATATCATGTCCATGCAATGGATCTGATCGGTTTCGGCAAGTCGGACCGTAAGAAATCGGAGCCCTTCTTCGATCTCGATCTCTGGATTCGGCAATGCAAGGCGATGCTGGCAAAAATCCCCGGTGAAAAGGTCGGAATTATCGCACATTCCATTTCAGCGTCGCTCGCCCTGCAGGTCGCCGCATCTGAAAGCCGCGTCGGTCAAGTCCTGACCACCGGGGCCATGGGTGCGAAATTCACGGTCAACGAAGGTACGGTCGCCTGCTGGACGTTTCCGGAAACCCGGGCGGATCTTAAGAAAGCGATCGGGTTCCTGATCAACGACAAATCGCTGATCGACGATGCCTATCTGGACGCACGGGTAAAGGTCCTCCATGAGGATCCCACCTACAAGGACTACTTTTCGCGCATGTTTGCCGGCGATCGGCAGCGCTATGCCGATCAAGCCATCATCGACCCTTCGGTGCTGGCCCGCATCAAATGTCCAGTGACGATGCTGCACGGGAGAGTGGACGAACCATTCCCGCCAGCGACCACTCTCAAACTTGCCGACCACATACCGCAAGCGGACGTCGTCCTGCTCGCAAACTGCTCTCACTCAGTGGCGCTTGAGCGAACGGACGCGCTTTTGTCCGCCGCTCATACGCTCTTCCCGCAACCACAATAAAATAACAACACCTTAGAGGGGTTCTACTATGGTTACCGGAATTTCGAAATATACACTCGGCTTTGCCCGCATCGCCTGTGCTGTCGTCGTTGGATCACTTTTCGCGTCGCCCACGCTAGCCGAGGAGCCCGACCGCCTGGCCGGGATCGTCGAGCCGGTCGTCGCGAAAAAGCCGCTCAAGCTCGGCGTAACGCTGGTCCATCTCAACGACGATTTCTGGAAAGGCATCGCCTACGGGATTGCCGACGAGGCAAAGCGAAGCAATGTCACGGTCGCCCAGATTTCGATTGCCGGCGCCTACGGAAACGTGACGCAACAATTCTCGCAGATCGAAACCTTGCAAAGCCTTGGCGTCGACTATGTCGTGCTCGGCGCTGCTGCTTATAAGGGTTACGATCCCCAGCTTAAGCGGCTGAAGGATGCGGGCATCGGCGTCATTGCCGCAGGCATCCCGGTCGACAGCAAGAACGTCGATTTCGGTGTCACGCAGGATGATGGAGCGATCGGTGTCGGCCTGGCCAAGGAGATCTGCGAGGCTGCCGGGTCGGACAAGGCCGGCGTCATTGCGCTACCGGGACCCGCCGGGGCTGAATGGGCGCGCTTGCGGCTCGATGGTTTCGAGCAAGCTCTCAATGCCTGCCCGAACGTAACCTTGGTCAAGGGTGCTGTTACCGGAGGGCTTGAGCTGGAGCAGGGCCTCACCCAGGCATCGGATATGCTTCAGAAAAATCCGGACACCAAGTTCATCTTCACGCCCGTGATACCGCTTGGACTTGGTGCGGCCCAGGCAGCTCGGCAGAGCGGCATCCAAGCCCAGGTGGTTTCCGCCACCATCGTCCGGGAAGCTCTCCCGTTGATCAAGAACGACCGCTTGTTGGCACTCACGTCGGAGCCCGGCATCCTGATGGGCCGTCTCATCGTGCAGTTCGCCATTCGAGATCATGAAAAGCTCTCGAAAGGCGACGAGTTCAAGACTGAGGGCATGGCCTATCCGACGATCTTCACCAACAATGCCGTGATCACAAAGAAGAACGTCGATACCTACGGTTACGACGTCTACGACCTTCCGCCGAAGGATTGGTCTTTGAACATCAAGCAGTGACGGTGCCCTGATGACACCACTCCTGCGACTAGTCGACGTCAGCAAGTCCTTCGGAGCGACAAGGGCGCTCCGGGGGGTCTCCATTGATATTTTCCCGGGTGAGATCCATTGCATCATCGGGGAAAACGGGGCGGGCAAGTCCACTTTGGGCAGAATGTGCGGGGGCTTTGTCCGACCTGATACCGGCAGCTTCTGGTATGATGGCAAGGAAGTTCCATTTTTCAGCCCTGAAGAAGCGCGAGCCGCCGGCCTGGCGATGGTTTTCCAGGAGCTTTCGCTGGCGCCGGATCTGAGCATCCAAGACAATCTCTTTCTTGGCGCCGAGCCGACCCGTAACCCGCTTCGCGTGCTCAGACGCTCGCGAGAACGGTCGGACTGCAAGAGCGTTCTGGATGCGGTGGGGCTTGGCAGGATCGATATCAGGCAGCCAGTCAACCAACTCCCGCCTGGCCAGCAGCAGCTTGTCGAAATCAGCAAGGCCCTGGCGCGCAAGCCGAAGATTCTCGTGCTCGATGAACCCTCGGCCATGCTCAGCCTGGCCGAGCGCAAACACCTGCACGGCATCATGGGCGAGCTTAGGGCCAACGGCACTGCTATCGTCTTCGTTACCCACCATGTGTCAGAAGTCGCCGAGCTCGCCGACCGCGTCACCGTGCTTCGCAATGGCGCTCTCGTTGAGAGCATCACCGGGCGCCAGACCGTCGATCAGATCGTTGAGCGTCTCGGCGGCGGCGGTATTCCTGCCCCGCATTGGCCACAGCAGAGCCAGGTCGTTCAAAACCCCGATAATAGCGCGGCCGATCTGCTCTCGATCGTGGTGCCGCGTCTGGACGGTAGCACCGAAGCAATTCGCGTGGCGCCTGGTGAAGTCGTCGGGCTCTATGGCGTCATCGGCTGTGGTAGCGAGCGGATTGCTTCAATCGTATCGGGCCAGGCATCGGACGCCGCATCCGTCGCGATGGAGGTCGAGGGGCAAAAGATCGCCGTCAATACGCCTGTTCGAGCGCGAAGGCTCGGCATAGGGCACCTTCCAAACGGCCGCGCCGCGAACGGGATTCTCCCGACGAGAAGTATAAGCGAAAACCTCTATTTGCGTCCCCGCAGCCGCAAGCAGCGGGCGTCGCTTGCTCCGACGGGCGGAGATCCTGACAAGGAACTGTCGGAAATCGGCGTCCGGTATGGAAATGCCAAAGATCCGATCACGAGCTTGAGCGGCGGCAACCAGCAGAAGGTCCTTATTGGTCGGCTGCTCGGATCCGACCTCCGTCTGCTCGTGCTCGAGGAGCCGACGGCCGGAATCGATATCGCCGCAAAAGCGGACGTTCACAATCTACTGCGCAAATGCACAGGCAAGGGATGGGGGATCCTTCTTGTGTCCAGCGATCTCGAAGAAGCGATCGCGCTCAGCGACCGCATTCACACGATGTTCGATGGACAGTGCGTGCGCACGTACAGCGCCCCGACCACCGGCGACATGTCGTCGATCTCGGCGGACGTGGTTGGCGCGACACATGCAAAAGACAGGGAGGAAGTCCTATGAGTTCGCAAAGCAGTATCAACCAGGCCAGCCCTCCAAAGGTGCGGCATCTGTTCGGACACGTTGGCTATGCCGACTTGATGTTGCCGTTGCTTATCCTGTTGCTGGCGCTCGTCGCAGTGATGATTGAGCCGCGTTTCCTTTCAACGAACAACCTGCTCAATCTCCTTCGGCAATTGACGCCATTGCTGATTTTCGCGGCCGCCCAAGGCATTGTCATCATGTCTGGCGGGCTGGATCTTTCGCAATCATCCGTCTTGTCTGTGGCCGGGGTCGTGGGCGTCCTCGTGATGCCGCAGCTCGGTATTGGCGGCGGCGTTTGCGTCATGATTGCTGTTGGCGCTTTTTGTGGGCTGTTGTCGGGCTTCGTCGCCGCCGCTACGGGGGCTAGTCCGCTCATCGTCACCCTATCGGCCCTTTCCATCACGCAGGCGTTCGCCCTCATTTTGGCGAATGGTGTGCCGATCTACGACGTTCCCGGCGAATATACCGATCTGGTCGGCTTTACCTCACTTGCCGGAATTCCGGTGATGGTTTTGATCGGCCTGGCAGTCTTGGCCTGCTGTTGGGTCCTGCTGCGCTTTACCGTCTTTGGACGGTACGTGTACGCCATGGGTTCGAACTATTCCGCGGCTTTGCATTCAGGCGTCGATGTCCGTTTCTATACGGTGCTCGTCTATGTTTTGAGCGGCACCTGCGCCGGGATCGGTGCGGTCGTAGTGACCGCCTGGACAAGCGCTGCCCAACCGATTGCGGCACCCAATCTCGCTTTGCAGGCCCTTGCCTCCGTCGTTCTTGGTGGGGTGGCTCTCAAGGGCGGCAGCGGTGGAATGATCCATGTTGTGTTCGGCGTCGTCACGCTCGGGATGCTTTCGAATGTTCTGAACATGATTGGCGTGTCCGCCTATTTCCAAACACTGGCAGTCGGCCTCGTCATTCTGCTGGCGGTCTGCCTCGACCGGCTCCGGCAGCGCTCGGCTCGCCGATAAGTCCCCGATCTCGCATCCAACATGGGTGGTGCAGTGCCCACCCGTCCCCTCAGACAGGAGTAAATTGATGAAGTTTGTTACATTCCAGCATCGGGGCAATAGCGCCGTCGGCGTTCTGGTCGACGACGGTTCTCGCCTGGTGGACCTTACCGCAGCGGGCCTCGCAACAGATATGCGGGATCTGATCGAGAACTACGATCAGCGCACTGCCCAGATCGAGAAGCTTGTCCAAGAGAGAGCCAGCGCATTGCAGCTCTCCGAGGTGGAGCTTCGCGCGCCGATCCCCACCCCTCGCCGGAACATCTTCTGCGTGGGCAAGAACTATCATGAACATGCTGCAGAGTTCGGTCGCAGTGGTTTCGACGCCGGGTCGATCGGCGGCACCGAAGTTCCGGAATATCCGATCATCTTCAGCAAGCCGCCGTCATCGGTGATCGGCCCCGGCGCAACGATCGAGTGGGCAAATGATCCCTATCAGTCGGTGGACTACGAAGCCGAGCTTGCTGTCATCATCGGTCGTTCCGGCCGCGTCACCGAAAACGATGATCCGATGGATTTCGTCTTCGGCTACACCATCATCAACGACGTGACCTCGCGTGAACTGCAGAAGCGCCACAAGCAGTGGCTGCTCGGCAAAGGTATCGACACCTTCGCGCCTATGGGGCCTGCGATCGTCACGCGGGAAGCAATGGGCGACATTTCTTCCAAGGGCATTCGCTGCCATGTGAATGATGAGCAGCGTCAAAACGCCCGGATTGGCGACCTGATTTTTGACGTTCCGACGCTGATACGAGCAATCGGTCGCTCGATCTCGCTGGTGGCCGGCGACATCATTGCCACGGGTACACCTGTTGGTGTCGGCATCGGCTTTAACCCGCCGAAATACCTCAACCCGGGCGATCGCGTTCGCGTCGAAATCGACGGAATCGGCACCATCGAGAATCCAGTCGGATAATCGTCGCACATCGAAGCTAGGAGTAGAGAATGGCCGACATCAATATTTACAACCCCGAAAAGCTTGGCCCGCCAATGGGGCAGTACACACATGTCACCCGCGTGAAGGCGAACGAGTTTCTGTTCCTCGCGGGGATGCTTTCCGGTGACTCTGCTGGAAACGTCATCGGTGAGGGTGACTTTGACACCCAGACCGCGCAGGTTTTCAAGAACGTGGAAGCCGCATTGGAATCTGCGGGGGCGTCCTGGAGCAATGTCGTGCAATTCACGACCTATTTGGTCCACTCACAGGACATCCCGAAGTTCATGGAATTTCGTCTGCGTGAGTTTCCCAAGATGTTCCCTGACGGAAAATATCCGCCGAACACTTTGCTGATGGTCGACCGGCTGGTGAAGGAACCGTTCCTCGTAGAGGTCCAAACGATCGCGGCGCTCTAAGCGCGAATACGTTCGTCGGATTATCGAAGAGAGCAGGCTCAGCCAAGCAGGCGAGGGCCTGCTCTCGGCCACCTGGTTGTGAAGAAAAGTTGCGATGCCCATATCGAAGATCCTTGTTGCCAACCGTTCCGAAATCGCCATCCGCGTCTTCCGCGCGGCCAATGAGCTGGGGCTTAAAA
>NZ_LNQC01000039.1 GCF_001651855.1 Sinorhizobium americanum
ACAACGACCGACGCCGCGCCTTGTAGGCGCGGAGAGGATGTCCTTTGCTTGACAGACCCAGCCCAAAAAGAGAAGGCCCCGGTCCTTCGATCCGGGGCTTGGGGCGAAATTGTCCGATAGTCGCCGATCAGGCGGGGTGAGGGGCCTTGGCGCAATGCCGTTCGACGAGCGCGACGAAATGCTGACCAGCAATGTCGAGCCGGCCACTGTTGTCGATCACGGTCACGTCCGGTCCGGCGACGACGTCGGGAACCTGCCGCTTTAGTCGACGCAGCACGTCTTCCTCGCTCTCGCGACCGCGTTGGGCGAGGCGCTTTGCAAGCACCGGCGCGTCGGCGGTGACCAGGGCGACCGCAACCTTGCCGAAGGCGGCACGAATCACGGGAAGGGCGGCGCGGCTACCGTTGACGATCGCCGTCATGCCGCTCTCGATCCTGTCGGCGATCTCGCGCGGAATGCCGTAGCTCAGGCCGTGTGCCTGCCAGGAAACGGCGAAGGCTGCACTCTCCTGCATTTCCTCGAATTCCGCTGTGGAGACGCTTTCGTGCACTTCGCTGCCGGCATCCGAGGGGCGGGTGATGACCCGGCGGACGAAGAGAATATCCGGCCGCTGCGCGAAGTGGAGGGCGGCGAAACCCATGACACTATCCTTGCCGGCACCGCTCGGGCCGACGACGACGATCAGCGTTCCGCTCTGATTTTCGGCGGCCGTCATGCGACACGCCGTCCTTCGCGCCATACGGAGCGAACAACCGGAATGCCCTCAGGGCGATGAACACGAACGACATCGGCGCGCAGCCCGACGGCAATCCGGCCGCGATCGGCGAGGCCGACGGTGCGTGCCGGTGTCGCAGTTACCAGGGCGATTGCACTCGGGAGATCGATGCTCTCGACCTCGTCGGCGAGGATGAAGGGTGCATGGATCAGGCTGAAGGGCACGTAATCCGACGAAAGCACATCGAGCACGCCGCGCTCGGCAAGCTCGCGCGCCGCGATGTTTCCGGAATGCGACTTGCCGCGCACGACATTAGGCGCGCCCATCAAGACGCTGAGGCCCGCGCGGTGGGAGGCCTCCGCCGCTTCGAAGCTCGTCGGAAACTCTGCCAAACGGACGCCATAACCGATCGACTCCTCGACATGCGCAAGGGTGGCGTCGTCGTGGCTGGCGACGGTGATGCCGCGTTCGGCGCAGGCCTCAGCGAGCGCCGTGCGGTGCGGCGCCGCATAGCGTGCCGACAGCGCCTGCTGGCGCTCGACGAAGGCAGCGAAAGCCTCGTCCGTCAGGCCGCGCTTGGTCTTGTAGTAGAGGATATATTGCTCCATCGTCTGGAACTGGCGCTGGCCGGGCGCGTGGTCCATCAGCGAGACGAGGCGAACCTGAGGGTCGTCGCGGAAATCGTCGTAGTGCTCCAGAACGTCCGCGGTCGAAACCTCGCAGCGTAGGTGGATGAGGTGGTCGGCGCGCAGCCGGCCCTCGTCCTTCGCCTGAGCCAAGGCGTCGGCCATGCTGCGCATTTCGCCCTTCGGGAAGCCGCTTTCCTCGTCCGAGCCGAGGCGCAGACAGTCGAAGACGGTGGTGATGCCGGAGGTGACGACCTGGGCATCGTGCGCCTGGATGGCGGCGATCTTCAGCCAGCGCACGCCGGGCCGCGGAGAGTAGTGCGCCTCGAGATGGTCGGTGTGAAGCTCGATCAGTCCGGGAAGCAGATAGTCGCCCTCGAAATCCTCGCCGATCGGGCTCGCGCCTTCCGAAATGTCGGCAATCTTGCCGTCGCGGATCAGCACCGAGCCGTCGATAATATCATTTTCGAGGACGATGCGGGCATTGCTCAGAACCTGTTCGCTGCTCATGTCATGCAATCTTTCGTGCGGATGCGCTGCCGAGCGGCAGCAGGGAATGAACGGTGAAGGGGGCGCCGCGCTGCGGCTCGACGAAGAGAGCGATCGTCGAGATGCTCAGCGGCCGGCCGATGAACGTGTCGAAGGCGGCCTCGAGCGTCTCGCGCACCAAGTCGCGCGCCTCCTCCGGCACAGGGCCGGTGAGCGTCAAATGGAACTGGAACTCCTCGAAGACATATGGGTATCCCCATGCCGCTAGGTGAACCTGTTGACGCTGCGTTAGCTTCTCGGGATTGCGGCGGGCGAGATCCGCTTCTGAAAGGGGCGCGCGAAAAGGCTCGAAGCGGCGAACTGCCTGCTCAGCCAGCGCCTGTAGCGGCGCGGAGTGCGCGCAGGGTACCAGCGCGAAGAATGGACCGATCTGCTGAAGCCTGATGTCCGGTATATCGAAGGGCTCGATTTCCGCCGCGAGTTCGTCGAAGGCCGCGATCAATTCCGCTTCGCTTCGTACTGACGCAAGCTCGAAAGGTGCCTTGAGCGTGCCGTGGAAGCCGTAGCGGCGCGGCTCGGCCGTCAAGGCCATTTGCTGTTCCCGTTCGAGTGCCAGGTCTTGCGGCCAAGTCAGTGCACCGTCAAGAAAGGCGTCGCGGCCGAGCCAACGGGACGCGGTCTGCGACAGCCGGTCATCGGCCGGCGGCGCGAAATAGATTGCGTAGCGCACTGGTCTTCACTTTCTTGATCGTCGCCCCGGGGGTGAGGGGAGCCGACCACTTGTGGGTGTGATGCGCAGCTAGCCGATTTGCATGACAACATCATGATCGCATCGGTGTGAAGCGCAAAAAGAGTTCAGTCTCCGCTGCGCCCCATCAGCCGGGAGCGGCACGCGTTCGAGATGCTGTCGAAAACGAAGACAACCATCAAGATCAAAAGCACCATATAGGCGACATTCTCCCAATCCGAATTGGTTCGCATGGCTTCCCAAAGCTTCAGCCCGATGCCGCCGGCCCCGACGGCGCCGATGATGGTTGCGGAGCGGGTGTTCGATTCCCAAAAATAAAGGGCCTGGCTGGCAAAGACGGGAAGCACCTGCGGCAGCACGCCGAAGCGCTGCACCGCGATCGACGGAGCGCCGACGGATTTGACGCCTTCGCGCTGCTTGTCGTCGATGTTCTCCAGCGCTTCGGAGTAGAGCTTGCCGAGCGTGCCGGTGTCGGTGAAGAAGATCGCCGAGATGCCGGCAAGCGGCCCGGGCCCGAAGGCGCGGGTGAAGAACAGCGCCCAGATGAACATGTCGACCGAGCGCAGGAAGTCGAAGAAGCGCTTGACCAACTGGTTCGTCATGCGGCTCGGCGTGATGTTGCGGGCCGCAAGGAAGCAGAGCGGGAAGGCGATGCAGGATGCGAAGACCGTCCCGACAAAGGCCATGACGATCGTTTGCAGCAGCTTCGTCCAGACGTCGAGATGCTGCCATTCGGCATTGTAGAGGATGTTGTCCCAGGCGAGCGACAGGTTCGGGCGCGCCGGATCGATCCGGTCTCCCGACAGGATCAGACGTGCCACTTCGCCGTAGGATTTTCCGAAGAACGGCGAGTTGGTATCGAAGAGGAAGTTCGCCCAGCCGAAGAAGCGATTGCGGATCGAGACCTCGTCGCCGGTAACTTCCGCCCAGCCGGTGAAGCCGAAGGAAAGCATGACCTTTTCACCCGGCCGCTTCTGCACGGCCCAGCTTGGCAACGGCGTCTGCGGCGTAACGGTGTCGGCGCCGTCGACCGTCATGGTCAGCGTTTCGCCACCGTGTATGGCAGTGACCAGTCTGTCAGCGACTTCGAGGCGCGTCGACCGGTCATAGGTGACGACCGCCCGGGTGACGGCTTGCTCGGTACGGGCCGCGCCAATCTTCTGCCCGGCCGCAGCCTCTCCGCCGCCGAGCGCGGCCTTCGGAGTCATGAAGTTGAACGAGGAACTCGTCTTCGGCTTCGGTGCCTCTTGGGCCGCAGCCGGTGCCTCGACGGTGCGTGCTACTGTGCGCTTTTCAAGGGCCAGCCACTCCGGATTGGGATTTCGGCCGAGCGGCGAGTTGCGCTGGTAGGAAACGGCCATCGTCCCATCGGGCGCGACAGCGATCTCGGGGCGAACCTCATAGGAGACCCAGTCGGCGAGATAGGTGCCCGCGATGCCCCAATTGGCGTTGGCAAGCACATGGCCGATCGAGAAGAACCACCAGCTGAATGCGAGATAGAGAACGACGCCGATTCCGATTAGCGCCGTCCTGCGCCTCCTTGCAGTAGAGGACTGCAGGAGATGCGGGTGGCGCGCTGCAATGGCGTCCATTTCGAGCGCACTGGGCTTGGTCGAGGCGATCATGGCGCGCTCCTACTGGGCGAGCTGGAAGGCCTGGTCGCCGACGAGGCGGCGGCGAAGCCAGGCGGAGAACTGATCAACGGCGAAGATCGTTGCGAAGAGCAAAAGCACGATCGCGAGCGTCTTGGCCTGATGGCCCTGGCCGATCGACAGGCGCAGAAGCTCGCCGATGCCGCCGCCGCCGACGGCACCGATGATCGTCGAGGCCCGCACGTTGATCTCCAGGCGCAGCAGGAAATAGCTGGTGAAGTTCGGCAGGACCTGCGGCACGATGCCGAACCAGACCCGCTCGATCCAGCTGGCGCCAACGGCGCGCAGGCCCTCCTCCGGCTTCATGTCGGCATTCTCGACCACTTCGAAGAACAGCTTGCCGAGCGCGCCGATCGTATGAATCGACACCGCCGCGATCGCGGGGATCGGCCCGAGCGAGAGGATCGCCAGGAAGAAGCCGGCGATCACGACTTCCGGAAAAGCGCGCAGGATTTCCATGATCCGGCGGACCGGGCCGCGCACCCAAGCGCTGGGCGTCAGGTTGCGGGCCGCGAGGAAGCACAGGATGAAGCCGAAGAACGCACCGATCAGCGTCGAGAAGATGGCGATATTCACCGTCTCCAGCATCTTGTGAAAGTATTCGGGAATGTAGAGGCCCTCGGTGACGTATAGCCGGCCTTCGGGGTAATTGTATTTGAAACTCCCGTCGTCGTAGGGAGAAGGCAGATCGAAGAGCGCCCGACCGATCTCCATCGGCTCGCGCGGCATCAGGTCACCGACGAAGTCGAAGAAATGCGGCAGGCGGACGAGGAATTTCCCGGCATTCGAGTCGTTCGCGAACCAGAGCGAGCCGAAAAGTGCGAGCGCAAGGGCGGCGAGCCCGAGGCAGGTATAGAGGCGCCGGCGCGCATTGAGCTCTTGCCAATGACGCTCGATCAGGGCGCCGTTCTCGCTCAAGCGCTGGGACAGCACGGAAGTGGCCATGGGATCTCCGGCTCGTGCCGGCCTCTTGCGGTGGGTGCCGGCGGCAACCCCGAACAATCAAAGGCTGGCCGCGTGACGCGGCCAGCCTATATCTGGCGGTTCTTGATCAGCCGCCGATCGTTGCCTTGCGAGCGTCGATGATCGGCTTGTAGAAATCGGTGTTGACTTCGGTAAAGCCGGTGAAATCACCGCCCTGGATGGCCGAGAAGCAGGCGGCGTCGGTCTTCGGCAGATCCATCATGAACTGCTTGAACTTCGCCTTCATGTCGTCGTTCATCGTGGTGCGCACGACGATCGGGCCGTTCGGGATCAGCGGCGAGCGCCACAGCTCGACGAGGTCGTTCATGTCGAGCACGCCCTTGTCGACCATCTTGCGCAGATTGCCGGAGGTGTAGCCGTCCTTGAACTCGCCGACTCCCGACCCGAAGGTCGTGCCGGCATCGAAGGTGCCCTTCAGGACTTCGAGGACGAGGTTTTCATGACCGCCGCCGAAGCCTGTCTCTCCGAAATATTCCTTGACCGGTGCGCCGATCGCTTCCGGAAGGGTGACGAGGGGGACGAGGTAGCCGGAGGTGGAGTCCGGATCGGCGAAGCCAAGCTTCTTGCCCTTGAGATCCTCGAGTTTGGTGATGCCGGAGTCCTTGCGGGCGACCATGATCGAGTGATAGCCGGTGGAGCCATCGGTCTGGACCGTGGTCAGGATCGGCTCGACCGCATCAGCCTTGGCGAGGTAGATCTTGGCGTAGCCAGAAGCGCCGAGTTCGGCATAGTCGAGCGTGCCGCCGAGGAGGCCCTGTATGACGCCGTCATAGTCTGCAGCCGGGAAGAGCGAGACTTTCTCGACGCCGATGGCGGCCGGAAGCTTGTCGACTAGGCACTGGTAGTTGCGCAGGCGGTCGGCTTCGTTCTCGCCGCCCATGATGCCGATGCGGAATTCCTTGAGGTCTTCGGCCTGGGCATGGCCGGCGAGGGCAATTAGCGCAACGGCGCCAAGAAGAGCTTTCTTCAGCATGAGGTTCGTTCTCCCGTTTTTCCGGATATGCGGATGGTTGGCGGTTAAAGATGCCCTTGACGCGGGCATTCGATCGCGGCGGCCTTAAAGGCCGGCCAGTGCCAGCGGCTTGTAGCCGGCCGATGCGTTTTCCTCGCGAGCGACAGCCGCGGGAATGTGGATGCTCGTCGAGGTCATCGATTCCTCAATCGCCGTATCGGCGCCGTATATCTCGGCGACCGCCGCGGCGGTGAGATCCTTGGGCTGACCGTCGAAGACGACGCGGCCCTGCGCCATGCCGATGATCCGTTCGCAATAATTGCGGGCCGTGTCGAGGGTGTGGAGGTTGGTGACGACGGTGATGCCGTCGCGCTCGTTGATGTCGCGCAGCGCATCCATGACGATCTTGGCGTTGAGCGGGTCGAGTGACGCGATCGGCTCGTCGGCCAGCAGCACCTTGGGCTGCTGCATCAGCGCCCGGGCGATTGCGACGCGCTGCTGCTGGCCGCCGGACAGCGTACCGGCCGGCTGCAGTGCCGTCTGCTCGATGCCGAGACGCTCCAGTGCGCCGATCGCCATGATCCGTTCTTCTCGGGTGAACAGGTTGAGTATACTCGAGACCGTCGAACGATGGTTGAGCCGGCCGAGAAGGACATTGGTGAGCACGTCGAGGCGCGGGACGAGGTTGAACTGTTGGAAGATCATCGCGCAGTCGCGCTGCCAGTTTCTGAGGGCCGAACCCCTGAGCGAGGAGACCTCGATGCCGCCGAATTCAATCGTCCCGGAGGTTGGATCGACCAGCCGGTTGATCATCCGCAAAAGCGTCGACTTGCCGGCCCCGGAGCGGCCGATGACCCCGACCATCTGGCCCTGCGGTATATCGAAGGTGACGGAATCGACGGCTCGCTTCTTGCCGAAGTGGCGGGTCACGTTCCTCAACTCAAACATCGGCAGCAGGTCCTCGTCCGGGGGCGATCGTTTATTAGTGATCCCTGCCATATCGACGCTTCGTGAAGGCGCGATGTCAGTTTGTTGTAGCTTCTGTTACAGTTCACAGGCGCGGGCCTGGGCGCTCTCATCAGCGACAACAGAAGCGGATGAAGCAGACGACTGCTTGCAACTGCCAATTCAGGGAAATCATGCAGCTGGTGCATGAACCATTGCCTCAATTACATTTGAAACCATTGCCCCCACTTGCGATAACTCCAGCGGCGGGACCGGGAAGATGTGCAGCTTTACGCCTGAATTCCCTGCCTACTGAGATCCGATGGGAGAGAAACATGTCCGGCAAAAGTCAATTCCAGTGGGACGATCCATTCCTCCTGGAAGATCAGCTGAGCGAAGACGAGCGAATGATCCGCGATACGGCACGCGCCTATGCCCAGGAGCGACTGCAGCCGCGGGTGATCGAAGCCTATCGCGACGAAAAGACCGACCCGGCGATTTTCCGCGAAATGGGCGAGCTCGGCCTGCTCGGGGTGACGGTGCCCGACACCTATGGCGGCGTCGGCGCCTCCTATGTCGCCTACGGTCTCGTCGCCCGCGAGGTCGAGCGGGTCGATTCCGGCTATCGCTCGATGATGAGCGTGCAATCCTCGCTGGTCATCTACCCGATCTTCGCCTACGGCTCCGAAGAACAGAAGCAAAGATACCTGCCGAAGCTGATCAGCGGCGAGTGGATCGGCTGCTTCGGGCTCACCGAACCTGATGCCGGCTCCGACCCGGCGGGCATGAAGACCAGGGCGATCAAGACGGACGGCGGCTATCGCCTGATCGGCTCGAAGATGTGGATCTCCAACGCGCCGCTCGCCGATGTCTTCGTCGTCTGGGCGAAGTCGGAGGCGCATGGGAATGCCATTCGCGGCTTTGTGCTGGAGAAGGGCACGAAGGGCCTATCGGCGCCGAAGATCGCCGGCAAGCTTTCACTCAGGGCGTCGATCACCGGCGAAATCGTTCTCGACAATGTCGAAGTGGGGGAGGAGGCCTTGCTGCCGAATGTCGAAGGTCTCAAGGGCCCCTTCGGCTGCCTCAACCGCGCCCGCTACGGCATTTCCTGGGGAGCGTTGGGTGCGGCCGAATTCTGCTGGCACGCGGCCCGGCAATACGGCCTCGACCGCAAGCAGTTCAACCGACCGCTCGCCCAGACGCAGCTCTTCCAGAAGAAGCTTGCCGACATGCAAACCGAGATCGCGCTAGGGCTGCAGGGGTCGCTGCGCGTCGGGCGGCTGATGGACGAGGGGCGGATGGCTCCGGAGATGATCTCTATCGTCAAGCGCAACAATTGCGGCAAGGCGCTCGACATCGCCCGCATGGCACGCGACATGCACGGCGGCAACGGCATTTCCGAGGAGTACCAGGTCATGCGCCACATGGTAAACCTCGAGACGGTCAACACTTATGAGGGCACGCATGACGTCCATGCACTGATCCTCGGCCGCGCCCAGACCGGGCTGCAGGCCTTTTTCTGAGCGGTGTGACGATGGAAGCGCCGCTCCAGGGCATAAGGGTTCTCGAACTCGCCCGCATCCTCGCCGGTCCGTGGATCGGCCAGACGCTCGCCGATCTCGGTGCGGAAGTCATCAAGGTGGAGAGCCCGGCCGGAGACGACACCCGCAGCTGGGGTCCACCTTTCGTCGAAGGCGAGGGGGGCGAGAAGCTCGATGCCGCCTATTTCCATGCCTGCAATCGGGGAAAACGCTCCGTCGTTCTCGACTTCACGACGGAGGAGGGGCAGGAGGCCGTGCGCCGTCTTGCAGCGCAATCAGACATTCTTCTCGAAAACTTCAAGGTCGGCGGCCTGGCCAAATACGGCCTCGACTACGAGAGCCTGAAGACGATCAACCCGCGGCTGATCTATTGCTCTGTGACCGGATTCGGCCAGGACGGGCCCTATGCGAGCCGCGCCGGCTACGACTATATCATCCAGGGCATGAGCGGCATCATGGACCTGACCGGCGAGCCGGACCGGGAGCCGCAGAAGATCGGCGTGGCCTTTGCCGACATCTTCACCGGCCTCTATGGCGTGATCGCAGTGCAGGCTGCACTGGCGCAGCGCGAACGCACCGGCATGGGGCAGCAGATCGACATGGCGCTGCTTGACTGCATGACCGGCGTGCTCGCCAATCAGGCGCTGAACTTCCTCGTCTCCGGCAAGGCGCCGCGGCGGCTCGGCAACGCCCATCCGAATATCGCGCCCTACCAGGTGTTCCCGACCACGGATGGCCACCTGATCGTCGCGGTCGGCAACGACCGGCAGTTTATCAAGTTCTGCGAGCTGCTCGGCCGTCCCGATCTCGCAGCCGACGAGCGCTACAGGACGAATGCCGGGCGCGTTCAGAACCGCGACAGCCTGACGCCGGAACTCGCCGCGGAGACCCAGAAGTTCGCGCGCGACGCGCTGCTCGCCAAGCTCGAAGCTGCCGGCGTCCCGGGCGGACCGATCAATACGGTTGCCGACGTCTTCGCCGATCCACAGATCATGCATCGGCAGATGCGGGTCGAAACGCCGCATACCGGGGCGGCGACCGGTACGTCGCCTGGGGTCAGGACACCGGTCCGGTTTTCCGGCGCATCGCTGGCGCTGGAGCGCGGCGTGCCGAGGCTTGGGGAGCATACGGCCGAGGTGCTGGCGGAAATAGGGATGGCCGTTCCGACCAAAAATGGTGAAGCCGACTAAGCTGCGCGCCGTCGATGGAATTCCCTTTGCTTGCGCCTCACCCCAGCCCTCTCCCCGCAAGCGGGACGAGGGGTCTGGGAGCGCGCCGCTCGCCCCTTCGCCCCGCTTGCGGGGAGAAGGTCGCGGCAGCGGATGAGGGGCAAAGCCGCGCTCCTTCAGCCCTTCAAGGCCCTATTGAACACCCGCGACAAACGCTCAGCAAAGGCGCGGGGATCCTCAGGCTTGTCGCCGTCGAGAACGCGCGCCTGATCGAGCAGCAGCTTCACCGCATCCTCGCGGAACGAGCCGTCTTCGGCAGGGCAACCGGCGAGCGCGGCGATCAACGCATGCTCGGGGTTGATCTCCAGGATCGGCTTTGCCGCTCCTTCCATGCGGCCGGCGCCTTGCAGCATCTTCTGCAACTGGCGGTCCGGGCCGTGCTCCGGGGCGACGAGGCAGACGGCGCTTTCCGTCAGGCGGTCGGAGGCTCTGACGTCCGAGACCGTCTCGCCGAGCGTCGCCTTCGCAAAGCTCACGAATTCAGCGACCGTCGGGCTGGCCTGCGAAGAGGCCGTTTCGGAGCCTTGTTTGGCAATGCCGGCGAGGTCGGCGGCTCCCTGGGTGATCGACTTGAACGGCTTGCCTTCAAAGTCCGGCGCCGTCGTCACCCAGAAGCTGTCGACGGGATCGGTCAAGAGCAGCACCTCGATACCGCGGGCGCGAAAACCCTCAAGCTGCGGCGAGGCCTTGAGTTGGGCGAGGTTGTCGCCGGTGAGGTAGTAGATCGCCGACTGGCCGTCCTTCATGTCCTTGACGTAGTCGCTCAAGGCGCGCGGCCCGTCGTCTGAGACGGTGGTGCGGAAGCGGGAAAGGGCAAGGAGCTGCGTGCGCCGTTCGAAATCCTCGTAGAGGCCCTCCTTGATGACGCTGCCGAAGTTCTCCCAGACCGTGGCGAAGGATTCCGGCTCGCTTTCCGCAAGCTTTTCGATGCTTGTCAGGACGCGGTTCGTCAGGCCCTTGCGGATGCTCGCAAGCAGCGGGCTTTCCTGGATCATCTCGCGCGAGACGTTGAGCGGCAGATCGGCGGTGTCGACGAGGCCGCGCACGAAACGCAGGTACCGCGGCAGCAACTCCGCCTCGTCGGTGATGAAGACGCGCTTCACATAGAGCTTCATGCGGCCCTTGCGATCCGGATCGAACAGGTCGAACGGCTTCGAGCCAGGGACGAAGGCGAGTGCCGTATATTCGTGGCGCCCCTCGGCTCGGAAGTGAATGGTCAGCGCCGGCTCGTCGTACTGCCCGGCAACGCCGCGGTAGAAATCCGTATAGTCTTCCTTGCTGATCTCGCTCTTCTGCTTGGTCCACAGCGCAGTGCCGTCTGCAACCTGCGCAGGCTCGGCACCTGGCTTCTCAGCGATCGAGATCGGTACCGGTACATGGCCGGACTGATCCTTGACGATACGCTCGACGGTCCAGCGCGAGGTGTAGGTCTTGGCGTCCTCCATCAGGTACAGCGTGATGCGGGTGCCGCGCGCCGGCGCATCGGCGAGCTCGACAGCGGAGACCGTGTAGCTGCCCTTGCCGTCTGACGCCCAGTGCCAGGCCTTGTCGGAGCCGGCGCGGCGGGAAACGACGTCGACATTGTCGGCCACCATGAAAGCCGAATAGAAGCCGACGCCGAACTGGCCGATCAGCTGCGCACCGTCCTTGCCCTGCGCCGCCTCGATCCGCTCCATGAAGGCGCGGGTGCCGGAGCGGGCGATCGTGCCGAGCGATTCGACCAGCTCGTCACGGCTCATGCCGATGCCGTTGTCCTCGACGACGAGGCGGCCGTTCTCCTCGTCGAGTGTCAGCGTGATGCGCGCCGCCGGATCGCTGCCGAGCAGTTCCGGCGCGACGATCGCCTCGTAGCGCAGCTTCTCGCAGGCATCCGCCGCATTCGAAATCAGTTCGCGAAGAAAGACGTTCTTGTCGGAATAGACCGAGTGCACCATCAGATGCAGCAGTTTCGCCACATCGGCTTCGAAGACATGTTTCTCGACGGACATTTCGGCGTCACTCATCGTGCTGCGGACCTCCTGGGATTAGCTTGATTTCGACCGGTCGGAGCGGGAGGCCTTGCGTCCCTCCTGCTTCGGGTTTCGCCCCAATTGGCAAGGCGCAGAGAGAATTTCAAGAGCTGTAAGGCATTCCGGCAACGAGATGATGTGAGGGGTGCACCGCGAAAGTTCAGATATTGCCCATGCAGAGATATTTCATCTCGAGATAGTCCTCGAGGCCGTGGCGCGAGCCCTCGCGACCGATCCCTGATTGCTTTATGCCGCCGAAGGGAGCTGCCTCGGATGACATGCGGCCGGTATTGATGCCGACCATGCCATATTCCAACGCCTCTGCCACATGCCAGACCCGCTTCAGGTTCTCGGCATAGAAATAGGCGGCGAGGCCGTAGATCGTGTCGTTTGCCTCGGCCACCACCTGCTCGGCGGTCTCGAAGCGGATGATCGGAGCAATCGGCCCAAATGTCTCCTCCTGGGCGACGCGCATGTCGTGCGAAATGCCGGTAAGCACGGTGGGCTCGAAGAACGTGCCCTTCGTGCCGATCGATTGGCCGCCGCAGCGAAGTTCGGCGCCCTTGGCGAGCGCATCGGCGACATGTGCCTCGATCTTTTCGATCGCGTGGGCATCGATCATCGGACCGATGGTGATCCCGGGCGAAAAGCCGTCGCCGACGCTTAGCTCGCGCACCCGCGCGACGAATTTTGCGGCGAAGGCGTCGTGCACCGCCGTTTGCACATAGATGCGGTTGGCCGAAACGCAAGTCTGCCCGGCATTGCGGAACTTCGCCTGGACCGCGCCGTCGACCGCCTCGTCTATGTCGGCGTCGTCAAAGACGATGAAAGGGGCGTTGCCGCCGAGTTCGAGGCTGACCTTCTTGATCTGGTCGGAACATTGCCGCATCAGGAGGCGGCCGACTTCGGTCGAACCGGTGAAGCTGATCTTGCGGACCTTGGGGTTGCTGCAGAGTTCCCGCCCGATCGGCGCCCCCTCCGAGGCGTAGAGCAGATTGAGTACGCCATCGGGAAAGCCGGCCTTCTCGGCAAGCACGAACATCGCCCCGGCGACCAGCGGCGTCTGTTCCGCAGGCTTCAGGACGATGGCGCAGCCGGCGGCAAGCGCCGGGGAAATCTTGCGCGCCACCATCGAGGCCGGGAAGTTCCATGGTGTTATGGTGCCGACGACGCCGACGGGCTGCTTGATGACGAGCATCCGGCGGTCATTGGCAGGAGCCGGAAAGGTTTCGCCATAGACGCGTTTCGCCTCCTCCGCATACCATTCGACGTAGGAAGCGGCATGCAGGACCTCGCCCTTCGCTTCGATAAGTGGCTTGCCCATCTCGGCGGTGAGAATGGCGGCGAGATCGTCGACATGCTCGACGATGAGGTCGTGCCAGCGGCGCAGGATCGCGCTTCGATCCTTGGCTGGCTTCCCCGCCCAGAGCGGCTGAGCCCTGGCGGCTGCTTCGATTGCGGCATGTGCGTCCTCGATCCCCATGTCCGGAAGCGTCGCCAGCAATTCGCCCGTCGAAGGATTGAAGACATCGAAGGTCGGCCCGTTCCACACGCCAGCGGCCCGGCTCACCGGATCGAGCGCTGTGAATTGGTCCGCCGCGCCAAGATGCTTGGTGAGTGCGAGTGTCAAGGCCATGTTGCGTCCTCCGGCGAGGCGGGTCACGGCTCAGCAAGCCTCGCTCATTGTTTTGTTGCGGGGCGCGCAGAGGCGCGCCCAGCAACAGGCAGAAGAGCGCGATAGCGGTCGCCCGGCCAGCCGTCAACCGCGGGCCTCGAGTATCGAAGCTTCGAGAATATCCAGCGCCTCGGCAAAAACCGCGTCCTGGATGGTGATCGGCGCCAGGAAGCGGATGACATTGCCGTGAACGCCGCAGGTCAGCAGGATCAATCCCTTTTCGAGAGCGACGAGGCGGACCTTGTTGGCGAACTCGGCGCTCGGCAGGTTCGTTTTCGCATCATTGAATTCGACCGCATTCATGAAGCCGGGGCCGCGGATGTCAGCGATCTCGGGTGCCTTTTCGCGGATCGCCGCAAGGCGCTGCTTGAGCCGGTTGCCGAGCTGGTTTGCCCGCTCGCAAAGCTGCTCTTCCTCGATGACGTCTAGCACGGCGTGCGCCGCGGCGATGCCGATCGGATTGCCGCCATAGGTGCCGCCAAGACCGCCCGGGTCCGGCGCGTCCATGATCTCGGCGCGGCCCGTCACGGCGGCGAGCGGGAAGCCGCCGGCGAGGCTCTTCGCCATAGTCGTCAGATCCGGTGCAACGTCATGATGCTGCATCGCGAAAAGCTTGCCGGTGCGGGCAAAGCCGGTCTGGACTTCGTCGGCGATCAGAAGGATGCCGTGCTGATCGCAAATCTCGCGGAGCGCCTTCATGAACGCGGTCGGGGCCGGATAGAAGCCGCCTTCGCCCTGGACCGGTTCGAGGATGATCGCGGCGACACGGGCCGGATCGACGTCTGCGGCAAAGAGCTTCTTCAGTGCTGCGATCGACTGCTCGACGCTGATGCCGTGCAGCTCGATCGGGAAGGGGGCATGGAACACGTCGCCCGGCATTGCGCCGAAGCCGACCTTGTATGGCACGACCTTGCCGGTCAGCGCCATGCCCATGAAGGTGCGGCCATGAAAGCCGCCGCCAAACGCGATGATCGCTTGGCGCCCGGTCGCGGCGCGGGCGACCTTCACCGCGTTCTCGACCGCCTCCGCGCCGGTGGTGACGAAGATCGTCTTCTTGGCGAACGTCCCGGGGGTGAGCGCATTCAGCCGCTCGGCCAAGTGAACGTAGTTCTCATAGGGAACGACCTGATGGCAGGTGTGGGTGAAGCGATCGAGCTGCGCCTTGACGGCCGCGATAACCTTCGGGTGGCGGTGACCCGTGTTGACGACGGCGATGCCGGAAGCGAAATCGATGTAGCGATTGCCTTCCTTGTCCCAAATCTCGGCGTTTTCGGCGCGCTCGGCATAGATCTGCGTTGTCATCCCCACGCCGCGGGAAATGGCGGCATTCTTGCGTTCGGTCAGGCTGGTCATCGTCGCTGTCCTGTCTGGATGGTTTTAGATATATTGTATTTTTTCTGCAACTTTTCTGCGGAAGTGGTACATCTTTTGACATGGAAAGCAAATCAAATTTGGTGATGGAGCGAGCACGACGACTGATGGGCGCTTCTTGTAAATCTGCTGGGCGCGCCGCTAGATTGCCGAAAATTGAGTACGACGGGGAATCGCGCCGTCTTCGGCGACGGAAGGACGAATATCGATGAGCGGGCCGGGCAATATTCGCTATAAGGTGGCCGAAGCCGCGAGGCTCGCCGGCGTCTCGGCCTCGACGCTGCGCCTATGGGAAACCCAGGGGCTCGTGGTGCCCGGGCGGTCGGCGACCGGCCATCGGCAATATACCGAGGCGGACCTCGCTCGGCTGAGGCGCATTTCCTGGTTTCGCGCCGAGCGCGGCCTCAACCCGGCCGCAATCCGCGAGGCGCTGGAGGCCGAAGGCGCGGCGAATGACGACTCCGGGCCCGGGCCGGCGGCGGAAGGCAATGCCGACCTCCAGGTCGGGCGCAAATTGAGAAGTCTCAGGCATGCGGCCGGCAAGACGCTGGAACAGGTGGCCGGCGATGTCGGCATCGCGGCATCGGTACTCTCGACGCTCGAGCGAACTTCTCAGGGCGTCTCGATTGCCGTCTTGCACAATCTTGCCGAATATTTCGGCACCACGGTCTCGAGCCTTTCGGGCGAAGACGAGCCGCAGGCACGCGCCCTTGTGCGCGCCGGCGAATGGCGCAAGTGGCCGCGTACGACGCCGGGCGTGACGGTGCAGCTGCTTGCCGAGGGCAAGAACCAGATGGACTGCCACCGCTTCGTGCTGGCGCCCGGCGCTTCGAGCGAAGGAGCCTATCGGCACGAAGGCGAGGAGTTTGTCTATGTGCTTTCCGGGCGCGTCGAGTTCGTGCTGGATTCGGATCAGTTCTACGACCTTCATCCGGGCGACTCCCTCTATTTCGAGAGCCGCCGCCGCCACGCCTGGTCGAACCGCCATGATGGCGAGACCATCCTTCTATGGATCAATACGCCACCGACTTTTTAGGCGGTCCTGCAAAGATTTACGGCTACGACCTCAGGTAAATTGGCGTACCGCTGATGCAGCTTATTAGACGTAGTGCCAATATTCCTACAACCAGCGCCCGATGTGGCCGGTACAGTATCAACTGCAGTTTAGATATATCCTCGTTGCAGGCGAAACACACTTCCGCGGGTTCGTGAGAGTTTGGGGGAATGCTTGCGCAAGGCGTGCCAAAGTTTGGCCCTATTCGGGCATACAGTCGCCCGCAACCGCCTTAACTGTCTTTCATCCACCTGAATTCACCGTTCTTGCGAGAGCAACTGGCGAGGTGGCGGCAAAATTTTTCCGGCCTAGGGAGTGATGCCGCCAGGGAGAGTCCCGCAAAGGTATCACTCGGGGGATGCTCATGCAGATTGCGCGCGACCTACAGTTGGACGGGCTCCGTGCCCTCGCTGTCTCGTTGGTTCTCTACGGCCATTTTTTTGCGGCGGATGGATCCTACTGGGGCCATATCGGCGTGCGGTTGTTTTTCGTGCTGAGCGGCTTCCTGATCACCCGACTGCTACTTGAGGCGCGCGCCGATTCCGCCTTCGAGCCGGCCGTCGCGCTCAAATCCTTCTATGTGCGGCGGGCGCTGCGCATCTTTCCTCCCTATTTCGCGGTACTCGGCTTCGTCTGGATGACCGGGTTGGAAAGTTCCAAGGACGTTCTGGGTTGGCATGCGCTTTACCTTTCCAATTTCTGGTATGCGCTGCAGAACGAGTGGACCCCCTGGGTGCTCTGTCACACCTGGAGCCTGAGCATCGAGGAGCAATTCTACATCGTCTGGCCGCTGGCCGTGCTTCTTGCGCCCAGGCGCTCGGTCGCGGCTATCTGCCTCGGCGTCATCGCCTTCTCGATCGCCTATCGCTTCTACTGGCCGCTGACCGGGACGCCGTCGCTGGCGCGCGATTTGTTGCCGCCGGCCTCGATGGACGCGCTGGCGATTGGCGCGCTTCTGGCCACCAGGCGATCAAGCGGAGAAGCTTGGCCTCGATGGGCTGAGCGAGGCTGGGTGCCGCTCATGGCCATTTCCCTGATCCTCCTGTGGTTTCGCCCGACGCCGAAACCGCCGCTCCTGGAGTGGCTGGCCTGGATGGGGCTCGAAATCTTTCCGCTCCTGCCGCTGGCGCTGCTCGTTGGCAGTTGCTCGCGCGGGACCGGAGGCAATCTTGGCCGCTTTCTCGAATGCGGGCCGATGGTCTCCGTCGGCCGCGTCAGCTATGGCATCTATCTTTACCATGCGATCGTGCTTGCCCTTGTTGTCAAGGCGCAGCCTCTCATTCCCGTCAACGTCTCGGAGCAGGGGCCGGGGCGGCTCCTGGTCGCCGGCGCCGGTACGCTGATCCTTGCTTCGATTTCCTGGATCGCCTTCGAACAACCGCTCAACGCGCTGAAACGGCACTTCCCCTATGTTCGCCGCGGAAGCGTGAAAGGGGAGAATCCGGCGTGCCCACGGGCGCAGGGCGAACGCAATGAAGCCCTCCAGACCTCGGAGGTCCGATAAACATGAGCCGAACCACGTCTAGCCCATTGGTGTCCGTCCTGCTGCCCGTCTACAATGGCGAACCCTACCTCGCTGCAGCGCTCGAGAGCATTCTGCACCAGGATTACAAGCACCTCGAAGTGATTGCGATCGACGACGGATCGACGGATCGTTCGCTGGAAATCCTCGAGACTTATCGAAAAGGGGACGGCCGCCTTTTCATTCTATCGCGGGAGAACCGCGGCCTGATTGCGACCTTGAACGAGGGACTGGCGCTCGCAAGCGGCGAGCTCGTGGCGCGGATGGATGCCGACGATGTCGCCTATCCGTCCCGCATCTCCCGCCAGGTCGCGCTCTTTGAAGAGGAGCCTCGGCTTGCCTTGTGCGGCTCAGGCATCGATACGCTTATCGGCACGCGCATCCTCCGCGGCAAGCCGAGCCCGATATACCGGCGCGAAAGCATGCGCGTCCTGTCGATGTTCTTCACCCTCTTCCTGCACTCGACCGTGGTTTACAATCGGAAGGCAATTCCGGAGGATATGCTCCTCTACGATCCCGATTATCCGCATGCGGAAGACTTCGATCTGTTCCGGCGGATCGCCGATTGTTTTCCGACCGCGATGATCGACGAGCCGCTGGTTGCCTACCGCATCCATGGCGACAGCGTGACGAGCAAGCATCAGCGGCAGATGCGTCAGACACACTTGAAGATCGTCGCTGAAAACCTTGAGCGGGATGGTCTTTTCGATGATGCCGGCCCACTTCGCGAGATTGGAGCCGCGGTGACGACGCAGACGATCGCGGCTGTTTCCGAATTCATGCTCTCGCTGGAACGCAGGATTTGCACCAGCCCGGCCGAGACACGCAAGGCCTACGAAGACGGCATTCTGTGCTTCTTCTACTTTCTCTATCAAATGATCGTCGATGAAGAACGGCCGGAACTGACGCACGATTTCCTGACGCGGACGGGGAAATGGCAGCTCCTCCGGCGCCGGGAGCGGTACGGCCTGCTCGCCGGCGTGCGTGCACCTTGGTGCAGCCGACTCTCCATGGCCGCCACCAGGAAAGTGGATTGGCTGGCACGCTACATGCAGTCCGTGCCAGCGGCAACGATCCTTCCTCAGCAGGGTGCGGTGTGAAATGGCGCTTGAACGTCCGCTGAACCCGAGCAAGACGGTTAACGCTGTTGCGGCGCGCACGCGCACGAGGCCTTACGCAAGCTTCATCGTCTGTACGCGAAACCGCGCGCAGGCGCTTGCGCCCTGCATCCGCTCGATAGAAGCGGCGGGCAGCGCTTATCCTGCGATCACAAGCGAACTCGTGGTGGTCGACAATGGATCGACGGACGACACACCGCGTGAGTTGCGCCGCATCGCCGCGTCTTCAAATATGACGATCACCCTCGTCACCGAGCCGCGCCCGGGCCTTGCGGCCGCACGCAACTCGGGGATGGAGCGGTCCCGCGGACGGATTCTGGTGTTCGTAGATGACGACTGCGAAATAGATCGATCGTACTTGCGTGACCTGGAACGGCATTACGCGTGCAGCGATCAGCGTGTTGTTCGCGGCGGCCGCGTCGAACTCGGTAACGCCTCCGACCAGCCTTTCACAATCAAACGGTCGAAGGTTGCTGCTCGCCTGACCCGCGATGTCCATCCCGGTGGCTTTGTCCTCGGCTGCAACATGACCATGCATCGCGAGGTTGCCGCTCTCATCGGCCACTTCGACGAACGTTTCGGCGCCGGCACGCCGCTCCATTCCGCCGAGGATACCGACTATCTCGTGCGTGCCTTTCAACTCGGCATCCCCGTCGAATACGTTCCGGACATGACGGTCTTTCATCACCACGGACGAAAGTCTCGCGCGGCGATCGAGAAGCTCCACCGAAGCTACAGCCTGGGCAACGGAGCGCTTTGCCTGAAACACCTCCTCAAAGCGCCGTGGCTTCTCCGGCATTTCTTTTGGACGGCCAGATCGGCCTGTGGCCAGGTCTTCGGCGGTCCTCGTTTCGATCCTGAACTGCAACTGTCCCATTGGCCGATCGTCTCGATGAACCTGTTTGGCGCCGCGAAGTTCGCCTATCTCGTCGTAGCAAGCCGGGCCGCGCCGACCGAGTTGCAGCCGATCGAGGAGAGGACACCTGAACTGGAGCGGAGCCGATGATTGTGCGCTTCCTCATGCCTGGCCTGCAGTTTTTGCGCGACGCGCTCGGGCGCCAATTGCACCTGCTTCCATTGGTCGTCGTGCTCGGGCTCGCAAGCGCGGCGCTCGAAGGTGCCGGCATCGGTCTCATCATCCCGATGCTCGGGATTATCGCCGGCAGCGACGATTCTCCCGCGCTGAGCGGCATCTCGGCGATTTTCCAGCAAGTGGGATCGGAGTTTGACAAGGGTGACAGGCTGCTGGCGCTCGCAGTCGCGATCTTGGCGCTGATCGTCCTCAAGAATCTCCTCGCCTTTGCAAACACCATTGTCACCAATTTCATCTATGGGAAGGCGAGCCATTCGATCCGAAGTGCATTGGCCAATCAGCTCTTGCGCATAGGCTACCCGTTTTTCCTGCAACAGAACCCCGGCCGGCTGCTCAACATCGTCTCGAATGAATCCTGGCGGGCGTCCGACGCGATCCAGACCGTGCTCGCGGCCATGGTGAACGCCTCCGCCGCGGTGATCCTTTTGGCGTTCCTGCTGCTCCTGTCCTGGCAGATGACGCTTTTCGTTGCACTCGGTCTGATCCTTGTTCAGGTAGCGCATGCGGCGCTTTCGGCGACCCTCAAGGGACCCAGCCGTAGCGTGACCTCCTTCAACAGCGAGCTTGCGGTGCGAATGCTGCATCTCGTTCATGCGGGACGGCTGATCCGCGTTTTCGGCCAGGAAGACCGGGAGAAGGTGGCGTTCGACTCCGCTTCCGATTCCGTCCGACACGCGGCTTTCGTCCTGCAAACCCGACAGGGCATCCTGCCGCCGCTTACGGAAGTGCTGCATTCAGCGCTTTTCCTGGCGGCCGTCGTCGGTGCCTGGTCCGTCGGCGTCAGCTTTCCGGTGATCGTTGCCTTCGTCGTGCTGCTCTACCGGCTGCAGCCGCATGTGCGTGCCCTGCAAATGTCCTGGAGCCAGATCCAGGGCTGGAGCGGATCACTTGAAGAAGTGCGGTGGCTTCTGGATTCCTCGGACAAGCCGAAGCCGCCGGCCGGCAGCAAGCCGATCGAGGGCCTGCACCGAGACATCACATTCGATCGGGTGACCTTCAGGTATCCGGATTTGGAGGAACGCCCGGTCGTGCTCCGCGCCGCCAGTTTCGGGATCCGCAGGGGCCGTTCGACGGCCCTCATAGGCCGGTCGGGTGCCGGCAAGACGACGATCGTCAATCTCCTGTGCCGCTTCGTCGAGCCTGACGAAGGCCGAATCCTCATCGACGGCGTGCCGCTCGATCAGATCGCTCCGGGCGAATGGCGTCGCCAGATCGCCGTCGCGAGCCAGGACCTGGAGCTCGTGGATGGCACGATCTTCGAGAACATCACCTACGGTCAGGCGGCGACAGTAGCGGAAGTCAAACGCGCGGCCGTACTGGCCGAGGCTCACAGCTTCATCGAAACGCTACCACAAGGCTATCAGACCGTGGTCGGCTACCGGGGAGCCAGTCTCTCGGCCGGGCAGCGCCAGCGCATCGCGCTCGCCAGGGCACTGGTGCGCGATCCGGCAATCCTGATTCTCGACGAGGCGACGAACGCCGTCGACGGGCTGTCGGAAGCCGCGATCGTAGAGACGCTGAAACTGCGCGCCGGCCGGCGTACGACCATTGTGATCAGCCATCACCGAAGCACGATTTCGTTTTGCGACGACGTCGTGGTGCTCGGCGCCGGCCGCGTGAAAAGCCAGACGCCACTTGCCGATGTCGGCTCGCTCAGCATGGACCAGCTCTACGAGCATGAGGCGGAGCGGCAGGGCTAAATCAAGAAAGGAAAAGCCGCGCGCCCTTCAGGGTGCGCGGCTTTTTTCCTCTTGCAACGGCGGTGTCAGGCCACTTTCGCGTAGCGCTTGGCCATATCCTGCAGCTTGAGCACGCGGATATTTGAAGCCTGGCCGGCCGCACGGAATGCCTCGAATCGCTCTTTGCAGACTTCGGTCATGTGCGCGATGGCCGGCTTCAGGTAGTTGCGCGGATCGAAATTGTCCGGATGCTCGATATGGTGCTTGCGGATCTCGCCGGTAAAGGCGAGCCGGAGGTCCGTGTCGATATTGACCTTGCGGACGCCGAGCGGGATGGCCTTCTGGATCTCCGACACCGGCACGCCCCAGGTCTTCTTCATCTTGCCGCCATAGGCGTTGAACAGTTCCTGGAGGTCGGCAGGCACCGAGGACGATCCGTGCATGACGAGGTGGATGTTCGGCAGCCGCCTGTTGATCTTGGCGATCGTCTCGATCGAGAGGATTTCGCCATCGGGCTCGCGCGTGAACTTGTAGGCGCCGTGACTGGTGCCGATCGCCACCGCCAGCGCGTCGACGCCGGTCTTGGAGACGAAGTCGAAAGCCTGGTCGGGGTCGGTCAGCAATTCCTCACGCGAGAGCTTGCCCTCGAAGCCGTGGCCGTCTTCCTTGTCGCCGGCGCCGGTTTCGAGATTGCCGAGGCAGCCAAGCTCGCCTTCGACGGAAACGCCCGCCGCATGGGCGATCTTCACCACTTCGGCCGTGACCGCCACATTGTAATCGTAGCTGGCGACGGTCTTGCCGTTCTTTTCCAGCGAGCCATCCATCATCACCGAGGTAAAGCCGTTGGTGATCGCCGAAATGCAGGTCGAAGGCTGATCGCCGTGGTCGAGATGCAGACAGACCGGGATATGCGGATATTCTTCCGCGGCGCCGAGGATCAGGTGGCGCAGGAAGGCGTCGCCCGCATAGGCGCGCGCGCCGCGGCTTGCCTGGAGGATCACCGGGGAGTCGGTCGCGTCGGCGGCACGCATGACCGCCTGGATATATTCGAGATTGTTCACATTGAAGGCCGGCAGCGCATAGTTATTCTCCGCCGCATGGTCGAGCAGTTGCCGCAATGTGATCAATGCCATTCGAAATCTCCCTGATGCTGGTGCGCCTCACTCCAGGCGCCGTGAATTAAGCGGCCACTCGCCGCCACAGTGCGCCCTCGTTCGCCGGCGGCGCGGGGCGTGCTCCGATGCCTCCGGAACCGGCGTATCGGCCCAAGTCAGACGCACAATAATTGATGCAGACCTTTTGGCAACCGGCACAAGGGGCGGGGCGGACAGTTGATTGACGTGCGTCAGGGCAATTTGCTGTGGATGAAAAGCCGCCCTGCGAAAAATCAGGACATTCGCTTTCTAGTTGGTGGTGGCGGCGGCGGAGAACTCCGGTGGGAACGACGCTTTCGGCATCCCGGCTCTCATCCTGCGTAGACCCGTCGCCTGGTTGCGGGTAACCCCGTCGGGCGACACGCAACGCGCGCACCCCGCAAAAAGATTGCGAAAGGCATTTCAAATTTTTCCGCATATTACGTAAAGTGCCATTTCCATTCATGAAGTTTGCATGGAGCCGTGATCTTGCCTCCACAGGAGAGCAGGGGGCTCGAATTCTCTCTCTGATCTAAATCGTTGCAGTTGCGGGTTTCCGGCGCATAATTCGCGAGCTAATCATCTCAAATAGCCGATGGAATCCGTCGCAAGGGTCTAATGCAACTAGAACGATTATCAGAGTTTCATTTTATAAAGGAGGGTGCAAAATCGCCTTGCCTTTGGTGAGAATTTGCACTTCTCTCCTGCGATCAACCACACTCAAAACGAGGGGAAGGAGAAGAAAAATGGCTTCATTGAAACTCAACCTCAGCGCTGCCGCGCTCATCGGCTCGCTGCTTATCGGTGCAAGCCCGGCGCTCGCTGAGGCTGTGTTGCATCGCGGCAATGCCGGCGAGCCGCAGACGCTCGACCAGGCGCACACGTCCATCAACATCGAGGAATTCATCCTCAAGGATCTCTATGAAGGTCTGACTATCTACGATGCCGCCGGCAAGATCGTGCCGGGTGCCGCCGAAAGCTGGGAGCTTTCGGATGACGGCGTCGTCTATACGTTCAAGCTGCGCGCCGATGCCAAGTGGTCGGACGGCTCGCCGGTGACCGCCGAGGACTTCGCCTTCTCGTTCCGCCGCGTCGAGGATCCGAAGACGGCCGCCGAGTACGCCAACATTCTCTTCCCGATTAAGAATGCCGAGAAGGTCAACAAGGGTGAAGTGCCGGTCGACCAGCTCGGCGTGAAGGCCGTCGACGAAAAGACGCTCGAAGTCACCCTCGAGCGGCCGACGCCCTTCTTCCTGGAACTGCTTGCGCACCAGACCGCTCTTCCGGTCAGCAAGGCGAGCGTCGAGAAGAACGCAGCCGATTTCGTCAAGCCGGGCGTAATGGTCTCGAACGGCGCCTTCCGGCTGACGGCGCATGTGCCGAACGACAGCCTGACGGTCGAGAAGAATGCGAGCTATTGGGATGCCGCCAACGTCAAGCTCGACAAGGTAATCTTCTACCCGATCGACGACCAGGCTGCCTCGGTGCGCCGCTTCGAGGCGAAGGAAATGGACCTCGCCTATAACTTCTCGGCCGACCAGATCGAGCGGCTGCGCACGTCCTATGGCGACCAGGTGCATGTCTCGCCGACGCTTGCCACCTATTACTACGCCTTCGACACGCGCCAGGAGCCCTATAACGATGTCCGCGTCCGCCGGGCGCTGTCGATGGCGGTCGACCGCGACTTCCTCGCCAAGGAAATCTACAGCGGCTCGCAGATCCCCTCCTATTCGATGGTGCCCCCGGGTATCGAAGGCTACGGCGATCCTGCCAAGGCGGACTTCGCGGATAAATCGCAGCTTGATCGCGAAGACGAGGCGATCAAGCTGATGAAGGAAGCCGGCTACGGCGAGGGCGGCAAGCCGCTGAACATCGAGATCCGCTACAACACCAACCCGAACCACGAACGCGTTGCGACGGCGGTCGCCGACATGTGGAAGAACACCTTCGGGGCCAAGGTCTCGCTCGTCAATCTCGATGTCTCGTCGCACTACGCCTACCTGCAGGAAGGCGGCAAGTTCAATGTCGCCCGTGCCGGCTGGGTTGCCGACTACGCGGATGCGGAGAACTTCCTGGCGCTGAGCCTCAGCACCAACAAGACCTTCAATTATGGCCACTTCGAAAACGCCGAATACGATGCGTTGATGAAGAAGTCCTATGAAGAGCAGGATCCGGCGGCGCGCTCGAAATTCCTTCATGAAGCCGAGACGCTGCTGATGAAGGAGCAGCCAATTGCGCCGTTCCTCACCCAGGCGGACCTGTGGCTCGTGTCGAGCCGCGTCAAGGGCTGGCAGGACAATGCGCCGAATGCGCATCTGAGCAAGTTCCTGTCGATCGCCGAGTAACGAAATGAGGCGACGCGCGGCAGCCCGCGCGTCGCCTCCGGAGCCAAGTCCATGATCTCCTTCGTCCTTCGCCGGCTGGCGAGCGCGGTGCCGACGCTGTTCATCGTCGTCACCATATCCTTCTTTCTGATGCGGTTTGCCCCAGGAGGCCCCTTCAATCTCGAGCGTCCTCTTCCTCCATCGACGATGGAGAACCTGATGAGGACCTATCATCTCGACCAGCCGCTCTGGCGCCAATACCTGATCTATCTCAGCAATGCGGTAACCGGCGACTTCGGCCCGAGCTATATCTACCATGACAACAATGTCGCGCAGCTGATCGGCAAGGGCCTGCCCTATTCGATGGAACTCGGCTTCTACGCGCTGATATTGGCCGTCGTCGGCGGCGTCATCGCCGGCACGATCGCCGCGCTCAGGCAGAACAGCTTTCTCGATTTCGCCGTGATGTCCATTTCGACGGTCGGTGTCACCGTGCCGAATTTCGTCGTCGGCCCCGTGCTGACCCTCATTTTTGCGATCATGCTGTCGTGGCTTCCGGCCGGGGGCTGGGGCGACGGATCGTTTCGCTTCCTGATCCTGCCGATGATCGCGCTGGCTCTGCCGCAGCTTGCCGTCTTCGCACGGCTGACGCGCGGCTCGATGATCGAGGCGCTTCATACGGATCACATTCGAACCGCCAAGGCCTATGGCTTGCCGTCCCGCGTCGTCGTCGTCACCCATGCTATGCGCGGCGCCATGCTGCCGGTCGTTTCCTATCTGGCGCCTTGCGCGGCGGCGCTGCTCACCGGTTCCGCGGTCGTCGAGACGATCTTCACCATTCCAGGCGTCGGCCGCTACTTCGTGCTCGGCGCGATCAATCGCGACTATACGCTCGTCATGGGTACGGTGGTCCTCATCGCCATCTTCGTCATCGTTTTCAATCTCCTGGTCGATATTCTCTACGGCCTGCTCGATCCGAGGGTTCGCCATGACTGATATCGTCCAGGTCCCCGCGATCTCGCCGGAGACAAAAGGGCGCAGCCTCTTCCAACTCGCTGCGCTGCGCTTCCGCCGCAACCGCGCCGCCATGGCGGGCTGCGTCATGCTGGCACTGATCGCGCTCTTCTCCTTCGTCGGGCCCTTCTTCTCCCCGCACAGCTACGATCAGGTCTTCCCGTCCTATGTGTCGATCGGCCCGAGCCTCGAGCCGCGGCCGGACACCTCGACGCTGCAGGAGGTCATGGAAAGTGTGGCGGCGCGCGCCCGCGTGACGCTCGAGGATTTCAAAGTCGAGGGTGAAGCCTTCACCGCCACGGTCAGCTCCGAGGAGCCGATCGATCCGCGCGCCACTCGCTACTTCGACCGGGCGAACGAGTTCGAGCACACCAAGGTCGTCGCGACCGAGGACGATGGCCGTCGGCTGAAGCTCGAGGGCCAGGTCGATCGCGAATATTTCCCGTTCGGCACGGACTCCAACGGCCGCGACCTGCTCGTCCGCGTCATGCTGGGCGGTCAGATCTCGATTGCCGTGGGGCTGCTCGCCAGCCTCGTCTCGCTCGGCATCGGCGTCGTCTACGGTGCGACATCCGGCTATGTCGGCGGGCGCGTCGACAACGTCATGATGCGCTTCGTCGAGATCCTCTACTCGCTGCCCTTCGTCTTTCTCGTCGTCGTGCTGGTCGTCTTCTTCGGCCGCAGCTTCATCCTGATCTTCCTGGTGATCGGCGCCGTCGAGTGGCTGGACATGGCACGCATCGTGCGTGGCCAGACACTTGCCTTGAAGCGCCGCGAATTCGTGGGTGCGGCGCAGGCGCTGGGATTGACCGACTGGCAGATCATTCGCCGGCATATCATCCCGAATACGATCGGCCCGGTCATCGTCTTCGTCACGGTCGTGGTGCCGAAAGTGATCCTGCTCGAAAGCTTCCTGTCGTTCCTCGGCCTTGGCGTGCAGGCGCCGCTGACGAGCTGGGGCGCGCTGATCTCCGAAGGGGCAAACAACATCCAATCGGCGCCGTGGCTGCTCATCTTCCCGGCCATCTTCTTCGTCGTCACGCTGTTCTCGCTGAACTTCGTCGGCGACGGTCTGCGCGATGCGCTCGATCCCAAGGACCGCTGACATGGCAGAAACCAAGGATTCCATTCTCGCCGTCCGTGGCCTCACGGTGGATTTTTCCACCCCGGACGGCACGGTCGAAGCCGTCAAGGGCATCGATCTCGACGTCAATGCGGGAGAAACGCTGGCGGTCGTCGGTGAATCCGGCTCGGGCAAGAGCCAGACGATGATGGGCATCATGGGGCTTTTGGCGAAGAACGGCACGGTTTCCGGATCGGCGCGCTACCGCGGCCAGGAACTAATCGGGCTGCCGCCAAAGGCACTCAACGACGTACGCGGGTCGAAGATCACCATGATCTTTCAGGAGCCGATGACCTCGCTCGATCCGCTCTACACGATCGGCAGGCAGATCGCCGAACCGATCGTCCATCACCGCGGCGGCACGTTCAAAGAGGCGAAGAAGCGGGTGCTCGAACTGCTGGAACTGGTCGGCATTCCCGAGCCTGCGCGCCGCATCGACAGCTATCCGCACGAGCTTTCAGGCGGCCAGCGTCAGCGCGTGATGATCGCCATGGCGCTTGCCAACGAGCCGGACATTTTGATCGCCGACGAGCCGACGACGGCGCTCGACGTCACCATCCAGGCACAGATCCTTCAACTGCTGAAATCGCTGCAGAAGCGCTTCGGAATGGCGATCGTGCTGATCACGCATGACCTCGGCATCGTCAAGCACTTCGCCGAGCGCGTCGCGGTGATGCGGCGCGGCGAGGTGGTCGAAGAGGGGAGAACGACGGAGATTTTCGAGCGCCCTAAGGCGGACTACACGAAGATGCTGCTCGCCGCCGAGCCGAGCGGCAGCAAGGCGCCGCCGCCGGGCCATGCGCCTATCATTCTCGAGGGCCGCGACGTTGCGGTGGAATACGCTATCGGCAAGGGCCTCTTCGGCGGTTCGTCCGCCGTCTTCCGGGCCGTCGATGGCGTCAACCTGCGCCTGCGGCAGGGCCAGACGATCGGCATCGTCGGCGAGTCCGGATCGGGAAAATCGACGCTGGGGCGGGCGCTGCTGCGATTGCTGCCGAGCAACGGTTCCTACCGCTTCGGCACGACCGACATTTCAGGCTTCGACCGCAGCACGATGCGGCCCCTGCGCCGCGAGCTCCAGCTCGTCTTTCAAGATCCCTACGGCTCGCTTTCGCCGCGCCTGACGGTGGGCGAGATCATCACCGAGGGTCTCTATGTGCATGAGCCGGGGCTCGGCCGTGCGGAGCGCGACCGGCGCGCCATTGCCGCCTTGAAGGAGGTCGGCCTCGACCCTGCCTCGCGCAACCGCTATCCGCACGAATTCTCGGGCGGCCAACGTCAGCGGATTGCCATAGCCCGGGCGATGATACTGAAGCCAAGGGTGGTGATCCTCGACGAGCCGACTTCGGCGCTCGACCGCTCGGTACAGGGCCAAGTGATCGAACTGCTCCGCGACCTGCAGGGCAAGCACGGCCTTTCCTACATCTTCATCAGCCACGACCTTTCGGTCGTTAAGGCGATGTCGGACTATGTGATCGTCATGAAGAACGGCCGCATCATCGAAGAGGGGGAAACGGACGCGATATTCGAAACGCCGAGGGAGCCATATACCAAGACGCTGATCGGCGCGGCCTTTAACGTGTGACCAGGCGCCTCGGCGCGAATTCGATCGTGCCGAATTGAACGACGATTGAAATGTCCACCGCAGGTCATGCCACGCTTCGTCAGGGCCGCGTCGACCCGGGCTGACCTTCGCGGTGAGGCCGCCCGTCCTACTTCATGAACTCGCGGATCTTGTAGGCGACCTCCGTACGATTGGTCGCATTCAGCTTCTTCATGATGTTGCGAATGTGGACCTTCACCGTGCTTTCGCACAGGTCCATTTCATAGGCGATGATCTTGTTGGGCTTGCCACGCTGCAGGGCCTCGGCGACTTCGAGCTCGCGGGGCGTGAAGCAACTGTCGGAACCACGCGCGCCGTTGACGACGGAGTTGATCGTTTCGCGCATCGTCAGGATGCTGCTGGCAGGAACGAAGACACCGCCGGCGCGTGCAAGTGCGATCGCCTCAGCAGCGACATTGATACCTACATTGCTCGGAATGTATCCGCGGGCACCGCACTCCAGCGCCTTGAGGATTTGCCCGAGTTCGTCGGTCTCGGCAACGACGATCACCGGGCTGAATTTGAACTTCTCGACGAGGTTCTCGATCGTCTCGCAGACCCCCGGTTCGCCGATCTTGCTGCCGCCGACGATCAGCAGCACGGCGGAGGGATCGGTCTGCAGATTGCGGCGCCGCCATTCCTCAAGCGAACCGACCGTCATGACGCTGAGCGTGGGATCGTAGCCCAGCAAGCTCTTTGAGAGGCACTCCCGGTCCAGGGCGCGTGGATCGATGAGCAGGATGTAGTCCGCATGCTCCTCGTGGCCGATCACGTCCGAATCAGACAAATCTGAAGGCGAACAAGAGTCGAGCCTCGGAAACGTTGCATGTCTTTTCGTTGCGGTTCTTCCGGCAGTCGCGGACAGGATATACATTAATCTTTCTCCCTTTGTTTTTAAAATTGATTAGTAATGGCAATTAACGAGTATGGCTCAACATGCCTGCCGATCTCGTCAGTCTTTTTGGTTGGCTTCGCGATCAGATCACACCTGGGGCCTTCCGCATCAACTATAGCTTGTCGCGTTCTATCGGAGGACAACGTCCAGCCATTTCGCCGCGCAGAGCGTATTCGATGACGGGGCGCGTGCCCTTGGCGAGAATCTTGCGGCTGACGCTCCAACCGGAGACGAGGTAGAAGACACAGGATCGGCGGCCCGGCCCGACAGGATCGAACCGGCCGCGAGAACGCTTTCGTGCCGTCGTGAATTCCGGGCTAGCCAGAGTCACATCGAAACACCGGGGCTCGCCGAATGCCGGCACCCCGGATAATGCCTCAAGTCGCCGCGCCATAAGGCACACACTCTCTTCGGTCTGCGCAATCGTACTTTGGAATATATCAGACAACCGATGGTTGGGAATATTACCCAAGATAGTTAGAGCTGGTGAAAATCGGGCGAGTGCCGTCTAAGCCGCGTGGGGTCGCGATCAAGTCTGGTGAAAGCCGAACAAAATCAATCCCCAGCGCCGGGATTTCGAAGCCTATCAATCCAGATTCGGAATGTGACACTCAGGGTCTCACTGATGTGGAAGAGCGTTGAGGGTGGCCCATCGGTCGTCGCGCTGGATGATGCTTCCACCAGAGGCTTTTCCCGGCTGCGCGCCTCCCAAGGCAGTTTCGAGCCCGCGCACCCCAAATCGCGCTTGCGAGACGATCTCATCCCGTGCCCTCGGATCGATCCCCTCGCGCGCGGCTCGCGTCAAGGCGACTGCCATCTGCCGGACCGGCACGTCGCCGGCAGCAAAGCGGTCGCGTTGCCCTGTGAAGCTGAAGAAGCCCTCGACCTTTTCGTCCCATGCGAGTCCGATCTGCGGCACGCCCAGCGAATAGGCGGCAATGCATGCGTGAAGTCGATGCGCCATAATCACCTGCATCGCTGCAATCGTATCGACGAGCTCCTCCGGCCGGGTAGGGCGCGGCGCCAAGCTGAGCCTGCCTTGGGCGACATGAGGGGCGAGGTCAGGCGCGTCGAGGAGCCGCCGTGCAAACGCCTGGTCCTCCTCGGCGCCATTGCTGAAGAGGTGGACACTGTGACATTCATCGAGCAGAAGCTTGAGAAGTTCCTGATATTCACCCGGATTGCGGAAAGGTATGGTCGACCGGCCCTGTGTTGCATGCCTGTGCAGGATAAGCGGGTCGGTCACACAGAGACCAATGGCCAATCCGGTCCGCGCGGGTTCACGTAAAGGGTGTCTCGCCATGAGATCGACGGCCAGAAGACCGGGATCGGGCACGATTTCGGCGTGCGGCCCGGCGGGAAAATGTCGAGCCCAGTTCCTGGCCGCGATGCGGTCGCGAACGGAGACATGAACCAAACGCACCAGTTCGAGCTTGCGAAACAGCTCGTCGGCGCGCGGCGACCATTGGCGTCCAACCCCGACCGCATAAATCGCGAGCGGCTTTGCGCTGCGCCTCACACAATCGAGAACGGTCGCGACTTTCAGGGGAAAGTTCAGGTCATCGTCCTGAAAGAGATTGCCGCCGCCGATCACCACGGCGTCGGCGTCGTCTATCAACACCTGCCAACGATCGCGCAAGTTCACAAGCTTTGCGGCAAGCCCGTGTGAAACCGCGGCGCGCCGGAGAAAGGAGGGAAGCCTATGAAGGACCCGGAGGAACAGACGCCGCCTGGCATTGTTGCTCTCTCCGAAAGCGGCCCGTCCTGCAAGATCTATGGTCTCGACGGTGAGATTGTTGGATCCGCGCATCAGTTCGCCCTCGAGACATTGCGCCAACAGGCCGTCTCCGAGGTTCGCACTGTATTTGACGTTAAAGACCAGGACCTTCATGAAGGGCTTCCCAAATGTCGCCGTCCCGCCGCGCCGGCAGGGTGCGCCCGAACGGCCTGTATCGTCGTGGCGCGGGGATAGGTGAGTGCGGAGATGCTTCCGGCGAGGATGTAGAATGTTAGGCCGAGATCGTAGACCGTGCCTGAAACGAGTGATGTCGTCAGGCCCGCGACCAAGCCGGCTTTTGCCGCGCGCACCAACGACGCCGTTTCCCCGTTCCCTTCCGAAGCCCGCGGCATTCGGGACCCGAGCGTGGCGGCGACAAAGAGGCAAAATGCCGTCGTTCCCAAAATCCCGACATTCGAGAGGAGCACCAGCAGATAGCTCGATGCGCGAGCGCTTCCGAGCCCGGCGCCAAGTCCGGAAGTGTCCAAAAACGTTTGGTAGGCGGCGGCGTTCCAGGTCATGCGCTCCCGACCTGACTGACTGTCTGCCTTGGAAAACAATATCTCGTCGAGGAACTGTTTGACGGCCTCGGCGGTCGCCGGGAACAGGGATATGATCATCAGAATAACGATCGGGGTCAGCGCGGCCAGGCCGAGGAGAAACGCGGTGCGCCCCGCGCGTCGGGGACCGAGCGCGGATGCGACCGAACGCGACCATAGAAACGGGACGACGACGGCGAGGCCCAGGAGGGCCGTTGCGGACGTGGACAGCACCAACGCGACAAGCAGCGCCGCCGCCATCGGTCCGGTCATGTACGAGCGGATGCGGTCGAGCCAGAGGCTGGCAGTGGCCGCGAAGAGAACCAGCGTGTAATCGGCGAAGGCCGATGCCTCCGGAAAAGCGCCGGAAATCCGCTTGAAGCCACCCTTCTCCGATGCCGTCAACAGCGCATAGTTGGCCGTTCGGACGAATTCCAGGAGTTGCTCCGTACCGGTGAAATAGGTCAGGACATCTGCGACAGCAAAGCCGAGATTGACAGCGCCCACGATCAAGAGAACCTTGACCAGATGTGCGGGCGCGGCGGTCCGGCGGATATACGCGTAGCAAAGGCCGAAACAGGCAAAACCGCCGAGCGCGTAGACCGCTTGCGTTATGTTACTGGAGGAAAAACGGAGCGGCACCTGGGCAATAATGCTGCGGGCACCGACCGAACGCTCGACGGTCAGTACCTCGATGGCGCCTTGGAACAGGCGCGGCAGGAGGATCGCGGTCATTAGCCCGACCATAGTCAGCGCCAAGAGCCAGAACCCCGCCTTTGGCGGAGCGTAGGCAGCGAGCACCGGCCCTTCGCCATAGGCCATCAAGACCCTGGCGCAAAAGAATATCAGAAAGGCGTTGGGCACAAGCACCGACGCGCCCCCAAGGGCAGGCAGGTTGAATGCAGCCGCGGAGCCGAGCGCCGTCGATATGACCATGAACGTAAAGGCCCAATGGACCGGCGCAAACAGGACGCCCAGTCCTACAATCACGGTGATGACGCCGATCGGTTCAAAGTTCATTTGGCCAGGATCCGGTTCGTGCCGGGATCGTAGCAAAGGCCGAAACGCGCGTATTTACGCCCGGGGCTAAGCCTTTCGCATAGCCGCTCGATCCGAATTGGTAGTGTATGGCCGCGACGGGTTTGCGGTAATTTGTTCCCATGTTCTCGCATCCTCACGGCCTCGGGCCCCGACTGGGCCGCCGGTTCCTGATCAGAGAGCTCGCTCCCGGGCTTCTGGCATGCGCACTGGCATCGACTTTCCCCCGCCTGGCGCGGGCAGAAGGGGTTGCGGACAGCGATACCGGCGACGAACTCTCACTCGACAGGATGGAGATGTCTTTCGACGAGAGTTTCGACGCCCTCAGCGTATCCGCCTGGGGGCCCGACACGCGCTGGATAGCGCATACGCCCTGGTCGGGCGATTTCGGCGGTGCGCGCTTTGCCAATCCTGAACACGGATATCCGTTTACCACCGAGGCCGGCATCCTGCGCATCGAGGCAAGGCGCAACGAGGGCAAATGGACTTCCGGCCTCCTTGCCTCGGTCGACCCCAGGGGCAGAGGCTTTGCTCAGCAATACGGATATTTCGAGATGCGGGCGCGGCTGCCGACCGGCGCCGGCGTCTGGCCAGCTTTCTGGCTGATCGGCAAGGACCGGTCGAAGGCGACGGCCGAGATCGACGTGATGGAGTTTTACGGCGACAAGCCGGACGGCTACTCGTCGGTCGTGCATGTGTGGCATCGCGATGGACGTCACGATTCCCAGTACAAGCGCATCGACGCCTTTGTCGCCGGCGATCCGGAAGAATTCCATAGCTATGGCGTCAAGATCGACGCCGAGTTCATCCGGATGTACTTCGACCATCGCCTGGTCTGGAAGGCAAGCACGCGTCCCGAGCATCGCCAGCCGATGTTCATCCTGCTCAACCTCGCCCTAGTAGAGGCAACCGCGGACGATGCACCCGACCCCTCCTACATGTATGTGGACTACGTCCGCGTCTACCGCTTCCATTGATATCGTAAGATAAATTCATCCAGGCGTTTCCAAGGAGCGCGCGTGTTCCCACGCTCGCAGCTTGTGCCCACTCGGGTTCGAGGTGCGTTGGCGCGGCCGTCCCGTAGAGCGTCCGCCGAAGGAGTAAACTGTCTAACCCTTTTGGCCGCGGGCAAACCTGAGGCTATCCAAATGATCATCTGTTTATTTTTCCTCGCCATGGAATTCTGACAACGGGCGGCACGCTTTGAAGATCGCGCCGTTGTTGCCAGTCGCGTGGGACCACCGCATTCGGCGCTGCGTGGAGACGGGAAGGGACAGGAGATCGCCAATGACGGAGTTGCGTGTTTCCGTGACAGAGGAAAAATTCCCCGCCGCCCGACCGGCGGAGCCGCGCTCCGAAGTGATCATGCATTATGATCGGGACCGCTCGATTCCCTCGATCATTGCAGAGCACGCCGCGGCAAATCCAACGTCGGTCGCTCTGGTCTTTGAGGGGCGCACGATCACCTATGGTGAACTTGAACGACTTTCGGACCGTCTAGCGGCCTATCTCATCCGGGAAGGCGTCCAGAAAGGCGACATCGTCTGCTTGTTCGTGCCGCGGTCGCCGGAAACGATCATGGCCATGCTGGCGATTCTGAAGGCCGGGGCTGCCTACCTGCCGCTGGACACGACTTTCCCCATTGAGCACCTCGACTATGTCATCGGCGAATGCGAGCCGAAGGTCGTTTTCGTCGATCGCGAGACGGTCCGGACGATCCGCTCGGTCCCGAACGCAAGGGGGGCGGTCGTCGATATGTTCGCGCTGCTTCAGAAATTGACTGTCGCCGCGGACGAGATCCGGCCGGAGGTCACCGTTGGCGGCGGCGACATGGCCTATGTCATGTTCACGTCTGGCTCTACCGGCCGACCGAAGGGCGTTGCCATCGCGCACCGCGGTATTGCGCGGCTGGCGCTGGACCAGAACTATATCAAGCTCACTAAAAACGACGTCATGCTGCACGCCGCGACGATCGCATTCGACGCCTCCACCTTCGAGCTCTGGTGCGCCCTGACAAATGGATGCACGCTTGCAATCCTGCCAGACGGCAACTTTTCAGTCGCCCGCCTGCGCGATGTCGTGGGCGAGAATGGCGTCACGGTCGCGCTGTTGACAACAGGGCTCTTCAACCTGCTTGCCGACTACCCCGGTTCGGCCCTGCCGTCATTGCGCCACATGTTCTTCGGCGGCGAAGTCGCCTCTGTCGAACATGTACGGCGCTTTCAGAAAACATGTCCCGACTGCAGGGTGACCAACGCCTACGGGCCCACCGAGATCACCGTTCTCGCCACCACCTTCGACATACCGGCAGGCTTCGACGGCAACGACGTGCCGATTGGTCGGGTCGTGGAGCATACCGGCATTCTGATCGTCGACGAAGAGCTTCGTCCGGTTCCGGCCGGTGTCGAGGGCGAACTGATGCTGACGGGTGACGGCGTTGCCATCGGGTATTTCAAGCGGCCGGAACTGACGGCGGAGCGGTTTGTCACCATCGAAGCGCCGGAGGGGCCTCTTCGAGGTTATTTGACCGGCGACCTGGCCGTCCTGGATGAAAACGGGTCGGCTCGGTTCAAGGGCAGAGTTGATCGACAGATCAAGCTCAACGGCAAGCGCATCGAGCTCGACGAGATCGAGGCCGCGCTCCGGCGCGACCCGCGCCTTGCCGACGGCGTCGTCATTTGCCAGACGCTCGGTCCGCAGAACAAGCGAATCCTCGGCTACATCTGCCCACAGGGCGGCGCGGCCGCAGATGCCGCCGAGTTGGTACGTGGGGTGATGGAGCGGCTGCGCAACGCCTTGCCGGCCTACATGATCCCGAGCGTCGTCACTGTGCTTGACCAGCTCCCGCTGCATCAATCCGGGAAGGTCGACCGATCCAAGCTGCCCCTGCCCGTCGATGCTGCACCAACGGCAACGGTACCGATCACGAACCAGACCGAGGCGGTCCTGCTTGATCTGTGGCGGACTGTTCTCGGTATCCAGGCGGTGGAACTCGATCGCAATTTCTTCGATCTCGGCGGGACCTCGCTTCAGTTGATGCGCATCCATGCAGCGCTCGAAAGCAACCTAGGCCGACCGGTCGACGTCGTCGCGCTCTTCGAGCATCCGACGATCAGCGGGCTGGCGCGCTTTCTCGATGACAGAGCCATTGCCGGCGCGCGGGCAATGTCACCGGCGGAACGAGCCGCGCTTCGGCGCAAGACCATGTCTCAATTTCGCGGGAGTGCTTCATGAGAGCGATTGGCGAAGCAGACGGCGACCTTTCCGGCGTCGCCATCATCGGTATGTCCGGCCGCTTTCCCGGAGCACCTTCGGTAGAAGCCCTGTGGCAGATGATCTGCGAGGGTCGCGATGCATTTTCCAAGCTGAAACCGGATGAGCTCGAAGACGCCTTCACCGACGAGGAGCGCGGTAGCGCCAATTACGTGCCCGCCCGCCCGCAGCTGCCAGACATCGAGCTGTTCGACGCCGAGTTCTTCGGCATGTTTCCCCGGGAGGCGGCAGTCACCGATCCGCAACATCGGTTCTTCCTGGAGATCTGCTGGGAGGCGCTGGAACGCGCCGGCTACGATCCACAGAGATATCCCGGACTTGTCGGCGTATTTGCCGGCGCTTCGATGCCCACCTACCTCATCAACAACGTCCTCGGAGAGCGGGCGAAGGCGGAGGAGTTCACGTCCAACTACCAGATCGGTTGCTTCCAGCAGATCGTCGGGTCCCTGACGGATGCCCTGGCGACCCGGATTGCCTACAAGTTTGACCTGCGCGGGCCCGCCATCACCATTCAGTCGGCCTGCTCGACGTCACTGCTGGCGGTATCGCAGGCCTGCCAGAACCTGTTGACCTACAGTTGCGACATGGCGCTCGCCGGTGGCGTGTCGATCACAGTGCCGCAGCGGCGCGGCTATTTCTATCAGGAGGGCGGCATGGTGTCGCCCGATGGAATTTGCCGTCCCTTCGACGAACGGGCCGCCGGGACGGTCTTTGGCAGCGGCGCGGCCGTCGTACTTCTAAAGCGGGTGGAGGATGCGCTTCGTGACGGCGACCAAATCTTCGCGGTGATCCGCGGCTATGGCGTCAACAACGACGGATCGGAGAAGGTCGGCTTCACAGCGCCGAGCGTGGCTGGCCAGGCCGAGGCCATTGGTGCGGCGCTGGCGGGCGCCGACGTCGATCCCACGACCATCGGCTATGTCGAATGCCACGGCACGGCGACGCCGCTTGGCGATCCCATTGAATTTGCAGGTCTGCGGACGGCCTTTGGCGACACGGGCGAGCGGCGGTGGCCATGCGCACTCGGGTCGGTGAAGGGTACGGTCGGCCATCTCGATGCCGCGGCCGGCGTCACGGGACTCATCAAGGCGGCGTTGGCGCTCCAGCACGCAAAGATTCCTGGTCTGCACAACTTCACGCGCCCCAATCCTCGCATCGAACTCGACGGGAGCCAGTTCTACATTCCCACAAAGATGACCGACTGGCCGGAGGGGAGGGGGCCAAGACGGGCGGGCGTCAGCTCCTTCGGGGTCGGCGGGACCAACGTCCATGTCGTCGTCGAGGAGGCGCCGGTCCACAGGGCGCCGGAGGGCGATCTCGCCCGCGGCCCGTTCATTCTCCCCCTGTCGGCGCGTAACGAAGCGGCGCTGGCGGCGATGCGCCTCAACCTGCGAGACCATCTTCAAAAGATGCCTGATGGCGCATTGGCGAGTGTCGCCCATACGCTTCAGACAGGCCGCCGGGTGTTCGCGCATCGCTCGGCGATCGTCGCCGACAGCGTCGGCGACGCGGTCGAGCGCCTAGGGTCAGAGCGCGTGGCAAGCGCCGTCGCCTCCGATCGCCCGCCCATCGTCTTCATGTTCCCGGGACAGGGCTCGCAATATGTCGGAATGGGCGCCGTGCTTTACGAGCGTGAGCCGGAATTCACGCGCTGGATCGATCGCGGCACCGAATTGCTGCGTGCGTCCCTCAAGACCGACCTACGCGATTTCATCTGTCATGCCGGCGCAGTCTCGCAGGCGATGGCAGATGAGCAGCGCGAGACGCGGATTGCCCAACCCTGCCTGTATCTGGTCGAATACGCGCTGGCCCGGTTGTGGATGAGCAGGGGGCTCAAGCCAAGTGCGATGATCGGACATAGCGTCGGCGAGTTCGTTGCCGCGACGCTCGCCAATGTCATCTCCTTCGAGGATGGCCTGCGCCTGGTGGCCGCCCGCGGTCGTCTCATGCAGGCGCAGCCGCAGGGCGCGATGGTCTCCGTGCGCGCGGACGTCGAGACAGTGACGACGCACCTGAGCGACGATGTGGAGATCGCTGCGATAAATGCGCCCAAGCTCTGCGTCATTTCCGGGACTTTCGCCGGCGTCGACGCGACCTGCGCGACCCTTGAGGCATCCGGGGTCGCCTACAGCCGCTTGCACACCTCGCATGCCTTCCATTCCGCGATGATGGACGGAGTGACCGACGCACTGCGCGAGGAAACCGCCAAGGTCACCTACGGAACGGCGAACCTGCCATATATCTCCTGTGTCAGCGGCAGCTGGCAAACAGGAGATCAGGGCACGTCGCCGGACTATTGGGCGCGTCATTGCCGCGAGGCGGTGCGGTTTTCGCAGGGCCTCGAAACGCTGAGCCGGGATCAGAAGCCGGTGCTGCTCGAGGTCGGCCCAGGGCGCACCCTCTCGGTCTTTGCCGCGCAGACACTGAGCCGTGACGCCACCCATGCGATCGTGCAGTCGCTGCCGGAACACGATCGCGCCCATGCCGCGAGCGAGACGCTTGCCGAGGCGCATGGCAAGCTCTGGATGGCGGGCTGCGATCTCAACTGGCCGGAAAAACCCGGGGCGCAGCCGGAAAAGCTGCTTCTGCCGACCTATCCATTCCAGCGTCAGCGGCACTGGATCGATGCACCGCCATCGGTCCGGCGCGCCGGCGACCGCGCCCCGGCGGCATCAGCACAGACTGCCGAGACACCTGCATCCATTGTGGAAGCCACATCGACCGAGGGAAATCCAACCATGGAAGTCGTCAAACCAGTACCCGCGGCCAGCCGCGCTCCGAAGCTCGAAGCCTCGTTGTTGACCGTCTTGGCCGACATGTCCGGTGAGGCGCTCGGGGCAGGGGAGTCGACTGCGACCTTCCTGGAGCTGGGTTTGGATTCCCTGTTCATCGGACAGTTCGCGCAGCGGATCGAGAAGGATTACAAGATTAAACTCTCCTTCCGCGAATTGCTGAGCAATATCCCAACTGTCCGTGATCTGGCGCGCCACCTTGACGAGCAACTGCCGCCAGAACCGGAAACATCGACCCAACCGGTGGTCGCGGAACCCGCCACTGCCGCGCCGATCACCATGCCACCGCCGGCGTTGTCCGCTCCGACTGCCGTTTTCAGCGCACCGACGGCGAGCGTGCAACCCGCGAGCGCAAGTGGTCTTGAAGGGATCATGCAGTCGCAGCTTCTGATGGTGCAGTCGATCCTCTCGCAGCAGCTCCAGGTCTTGCAGGCGGGTACCGCGGAGCGCTCACTGTCCCCGGCAGCACCCGTTGTCACGACGGTTCAGCCTATGCCTGTGCCAGAGCTGCAGCCGGCGCCGTCGACGCCGGAAGCCGCACGGACCGTGGGCGATGGCGATGTCGGCGCGCAGCGTATCAAGCTTTACAGCCCAGGTACCAAGAGCGCGGCTTCCGAGATGACGCCCGAGAAGCAAGCCTTCGTGACCGAGCTGATCGCTGCCTATGGCGCGCGCAATCCAAAATCGAAGAGCTTCACGGACCGGAACCGGCGATGGCTTGCCGATCCGCGCACGGCCGCCGGTTTCCGGCAGGACTGGAAGGAGATCGTTTTCCCGATCGTGTCCGATCGGTCGAGGGCTTCCCGCATCTGGGACATCGATGGCAACGAATACATCGACTTGGTCAACGGCATGGGGCAGACGGCCTTCGGCCATGCGCCCGACTTCGTGGCCGAGGCGATCAAGTCCCAGGTGGATGCGGGTTTCGCCATCGGTCCGCAGACGCCGCTTGCCGGCGAGGTCGCCGAGCTGGTTGCGGCGATGACCGGACATGAGCGCGTGACCTTCTGCAACACCGGATCGGAAGCGGTGATGGCCGCGATGCGCGTCGCCCGCACGGTCACCGGCCGTGACCGGATCGTCGTTTTCGGCAACGACTATCACGGCCAGTTCGACGAGGTTCTGGTCAAGGGAAGGAATCGCGGTGGTACACCTGTCGCGCTGCCGGTTGCGGCGGGGATTCCGGCGGCCTCCGTCACCAACATGACCGTGCTGCGCTATGGCGACGCCGAGAGCCTCGACTGGATTCGCGCAAATGCCGGAGAAATTGCAGCGGTCATCATCGAACCGGTGCAGAGCAGGCATCCGGAGCTGCGTCCGGAGGCGTTCGTAAGGTCCTTGCGGGAGATAGCAACGACGTCAGAATTCGCGCTCGTCTTCGACGAGGTCGTCACCGGTTTCCGGGTTGATCCCGGCGGCATGCAGGCGATCTGGGGCATCAAGGGCGACATGGCGACCTACGGCAAGGTTGTCGGCGGCGGCATGCCGATCGGCCTTCTGGTCGGCGACAGCCGGTTCATGGATGCGCTCGACGGCGGCCACTGGAACTACGGCGACGATTCCGTGCCGACGACGGCACCGACCTTTTGCGCGGGGACATTCGTTCGCCATCCGGTGGTCCTCGCTGCGGCCCGTGCCGTGCTCCAGCATATCAAGGGCGACGGCGCCGCGCTGTATGGACGGGTGGCCGAACGCACCGAGGGGCTGGTGGCCGAGGTCAACGCCGACCTTGCGCGGCGCGGCATCCCCAATGTCGTACAAAGCTACAAGAGCTGGTTCGTCACCGATTTCGGCAGGGACGATCCGCTGGGCGCGTTGATTTATGCCAAGATGCGCATGCTCGGCATTCACATCCAGGACGGGTACCCTTGCTTCCTCACGACGGCCCATAGCGAAGCGGATTTCCAAGCGATCGCTGCCGCGTTCCGTGAAAGCCTTGATGCTTTTCAGGCAGTCGGCATTTTCGGTACGCCTTCCGCGGAGGTGGCCTCCCCACCGCAGACGTCGATCCCGCGGGCTGCCCGCGTTTCGACGGCTCCTTTGACGGAGGCCCAGAAGGAGATCTGGCTGGCGGCGCAAGCCGGGGACGGCGCCTCATGCGCGTTCAACGAATCCTTCACGATGACAATCGATGGGCCGCTTGACGAAGACAAGCTTCGCCAAGCCCTCAAGACCGTTGTCGCGCGGCACGACGCCCTGCAGATCCGGTTCGGCAGAGCGGGAGACCATTTCGAGTTCATCCCTGATTTCGATCTCGATGTCGGCGGCGCCGATCTCCTCGGGGATACCGATCGTGAAGCGCTGTTCGCCCGGTTCGTCGAAGACGAGGCACGCACACCCTTCGATCTGGCCGAAGGTCCGCTCGCCCGTGCATGCATACTGCGCATGGAACCTCAGAGCCACCGGCTGGTGTTCACCGCTCATCACATCGTGTGCGACGGCTGGTCGGTCAATGTTCTCGTCGAGGAACTGGCGAGCGCCTATTCCGCCCTCGTCCGTGGCGCGACCCCAGATCTGCCCGCGGCCCTGTCCTACGCGACCTATGCCACGGAACTTGCTCCAAAGACGGAAATGTCGAACGCGACCGAGCGCTTCTGGCTCGATCAGTTTGCCGAGGTCCCGGACCTTCCGGACCTGCCGCTCGATCGTCCTCGGCCCGAGCGGCGGAATTTTTCCGGCGGTACCGTGCATGGACAGATTGGAGCCGACGCCTACAAGGCTCTGAAGAAAGCTGGAGCCAGGGCCGGCGCCACGTTGTTCTCGACTCTGCTTGCAGCTCTTCAGGTGGTGATCGCCCGTCTTTCCGGGCAGGACGACATCGTCGTCGCCGTACCCTCGGCCGGCCAGAGCCTGCTCGGCGGCCAGACGCTCGTAGGTCATTGCGTCAACCTGCTGCCGCTGCGCCAGCGGGTGGATGCAGGCATGCGGTTCGACGCACACCTGAAAGCCACGCAACAACTCGTGATCAATGCCTTCGAGCATCAGGACTACACCTATGGCACCCTGGTGCGGAAGCTCAACATCAAGCGCGACATGCACCGCCTGCCGTTGACCGAGATCCAGTTCAACCTGGAGAGAGTGCCGGAAAATCTGCACTTCGGTGGCCTTGAGACGCGGATCGCCTCGAACGGTAAGGCCTTTTCCAACTTCGACATGTTCTTCAACCTGACCGAGGGCCCGCAGGGCGTGCGCATCGACGTCGATTATAATGCCGAAGTCTTCGATAGAGCTACGGTCGAACGTTGGATCGGCCATCTCGTCACCCTTGTCGAGGCGCTTGCCGAGGACATAGCCAAGCCGATCGACGAGCTTCCGTTGATGCGCGCGAGCGAGAAAAACTGGCTGGTCCACACGCTCAACGACAGCGCGGCGGACTATGACCGCGACGCCTTCGTATTCTCGCTGTTTGCGGATAAGGTGAAGGCCCAGCCGCATGCAGTCGCCGTCGAGCACGACGGTCAGGCCCTGACCTACACCGAACTCGATCGCCGTTCCGACCAACTCGCTGCCTATATCCAAAAGGTAGTGCCCAACCCCGGTCTGAGGATCGCCGTTCTGGTCGAGCGCTCGCTCGAGATGGTCGTTGCGTTGCTCGCCATCATGAAATCCGGGCATGCTTATGTGCCGCTCGATCCAGCGCACCCGGAAAACCGGCTCACCCAGACGCTTGAGATCGCACGCGTGGCGGCCATCATATGCGATAGCGAAAAGTCCGCGGGGCTCGCAGGACCTCAGCTCCCAGCCATTCGGCTGGACACCGACGCCGACGCCATCGCCGCCGTCCGAAGGGCACCAAAGCTGCCCGCCGACACGGCGGCGGCCGCCTATGTCATCTTCACGTCGGGTTCCACAGGGGCACCCAAAGGGGTGGAAGTGTCGCACAGGGCGCTGGTCAACTTCCTGGTGTCGATGGAGAAGGAACCGGGTCTGACCGACCGCGACACCATCGTCGCCGTGACGACGATCTCCTTCGATATCGCAGGCCTGGAGTTGTATCTACCGCTGATCACCGGGGGGCGCGTCGTTCTGGCGGGCCGCCAGGCGGTGCGGGACGGCTTCGCGCTCGTACGCCTCGTCGAGCAGTGCAATGCCACCGTGCTCCAGGCGACGCCGACGCTGTGGCAGATGCTTGTGGAAGCGGGCCTCAAGCGCCCCGGTCTCAAGATGCTTTGTGGCGGCGAGCCGCTGCCGAAGGCGCTGGCCGAAACCTTGCTCGCCACGGGCGGCGAACTCTGGAACATGTACGGACCGACGGAGACGACGATCTGGTCCTCCGTCGGGAAGGTCGACACCGTCGACAGGCCGATCACGATCGGTCACCCGATTGCCAACACGCAGCTTCATATTCTCGACCAAACCGGCCGTATTGCGGCGATCGGAATTACGGGAGAGTTGCACATCGGCGGCGAGGGATTGGCGAACGGTTACTTTGATCGTCCCGACCTCACGGAAAAAGCCTTTGTCGAGATCGACATCGGTACCGGCGCGTCACAGCGCTTGTATCGGACGGGTGACGTCGGCAGGCGGCTTGCCGATGGCACCCTGCAATTGCTCGGCCGCCGCGACCAACAGATCAAACTGCGCGGCTTCCGCATCGAACTCGGCGATATCGAGGCCGTCATGGCGCGCGCACCCGGTATTCGCCAATGCGCTGTCGTTGCGGCGCAAAACGGCCGGGGAGAAAAGCACCTCGTCTGCTACCTCGTGGCCGAGGAAGGCGGCAGCCCCCCGAGCAACGCGCAACTCTCTTCCCATGCGGAATCCAACCTTCCTGCCCACATGGTTCCGACCTTCTGGGCATTCGATGAGGCGCTCCCGCAGACGGCCAACGGCAAGTTGGACCGGAAGGCGCTGGAGCAACGGGGCTTGCCGCAGCGCGCAGCGACCGTGATTCGGGTGCCTCCCCGTACGCCGATGGAGGAGCGGCTCTGCACCATCTGGCGCGAGGTGCTGAACTCCGACGATATTGGCGTCGAGGACAATCTCTACGCGCTTGGCGCCGACTCTCTCGTCATCTTCCGCATCGCTGCGCGCATGCTGGACAGCGGCCTCGAACTCGAGGCGAAGCATTTGATGATGCATCCCTCGGTGGCGGAACTCGCGGCCTTCGCCGAGGCGCGCAACGAAGTTGATGCGACGCTGCCCCATCCGAATGTTCCCTCGTTAAGGGATTTCCGCAATGGCGCGCGCCGCCCCATCGAACAGGTGACACGGGCATGAAGGAAACGAACCAGGCAGCTCCAACAGCCGCACCGACGGTCGTCGCCGAATTTCCCTGCTCGCAGACACAATTGCGCTGCTGGATCCTCGATCAGATGAAGCCCGGCAATCCCGCGCTCAACGTCGCGGTGCGTTGGGAGGTGCGTGGCGCGATCCGCTCGTCGACGATTGAGGCGGCGTTCCGCACCGTCATCCAGCGTCACGAGATCCTGCGCACCCGTTTCGTCGAAGTTGGCGGCCGTCCGTGCCAGCAGGTCGTCGACCAGGTCGATTTCCGTATGTCGGTGATCGATCTCAGGAACGTGCCGGCCGATCAGCGCGAGGCCCGCATCCTTTCGATCGGCGAGGAGACGGCGCGCGCGCCGTTCGACCTCAGTCAGCCTTGCCTTTTCCGCGTCTCGCTGCTGATGGTGGAGAACGACCGCGCCTTCCTGCTGATCACCGCCCACCAGAGTTGTTTCGACGGTTGGTCGATCCGTGTGCTTGGGCGGGAGGTCGGCGAGATCTCGGCGGCGATCGACGCCGGGCGGACGCCTGCCCTCCCGGAATTGCCATTGCAGTATGGCGACTTCTCGCTCTGGCAGAGCGAGTATCTGAAAAGCTATGGATTCGAGGCGGAGAAGGAGTTCTGGCGTCAGCGTCTCGAAGGCGCGCCCTATTTCGAGGTCGTGCCAGACCATCCGAGAGGACCCGTCAAGACGACACGTGGCTCCATTCTGTCCGTCGCGAAACCGGTCGAGTTCAGCGAGCGCATCGATGCCGCCGCGCGGCAGCATCGCGTTTCCCTCTACAGTTTCGGTGCTGCCGTGGTAAGCGCGCTGCTCCATCGCTACGCCGTTGCCGACAAGGTCCTCTTCGGCTCCCAGGTGGCCGGGCGCGACGACACCGATCTGGAAAACCTGATTGGCGTTTTCATCAACAACATCGTGTTGCGCTTCGATTTTTCCGGTGACATGACTTTTGCCGACCACCTGCGCTCGGCAAGCGAGATCGTGACGGCGGCGCTCAATAATCACCGCATGCCGTTCAACAAGCTCGTCGAGATGGTCAACCCGGTGCGAGATCCCTCGCGCAATCCACTCATTTCCGTCAACTTCAATCTCCAGAAGGCGTTTCTCGAGGACCAGCGCTATGGCGGCCTCGAACTCATCAGCGCGCCGTCGCAGTCGCCGGGCGTAATCTACGACCTCAGCTTCATGATGATCGGCCGCCCAAGCGGCTGGCGCATGTCGATCGAATACAATGTCGACCTCTTCGAGCGACGCACCATCGAAGGCTTGCTCGATCTCTGGCAACAGGTCTACGAGGTCGCGCTGGAGCACCCCTCCGCATTGCTGTCCTCGTTGACGATGCCTGAACGGGAGATATTCCCGCAGTCGAAACTCCTTCCGTTGGTCGCGGTCGCGGAGCAAATCCTCTCCGGCCATCCCTCGGTTGCTGCCGCGGCCGTGGTGCCAACCGACGACGGCAAGGGCAGCTACGCCTTCGTGACGCCTGCTCCGAGCCTGATCGAGCCGCTCGACCGACTGCCCGAGACGCTCATGTCCTATCTCCGGTCGCAGCTGGCGACCCCAGCGATGCCGCAAGGCATCAGTGTGCTCCTGAACCTGCCGCGCAAGGCCGACGGCACGGTTGATCGTGATGCGCTAACGGTTCCCGTCAAATCCGCGCCGACGGTGCAGGTCGCGCCCGCCGCGGGGAGGATCGGCATGCCGGTGGGCGAAAGGACGAAGGCGCTCGCGGCCATCTGGTCGGATGTGCTCGATGTCCCGGAAATAGGGCCCGGCGACAACTTCTTTTTGCTCGGCGGCCACTCGCTGCTCGCCTTGCGCATGTTGTCGGCGGTGCGTTCGAAGCTCGGCCGGAAAGCGGACCTGGAACTGCTATTCAAGGAACCGACCTTTGGCGGTTTTGCCGCTGCGATCTTCGACGGGGCCGACGATGGCGATGCGGCAACGAAAGACGACAATCCCTGGACCGTCACCCTCTGCCGAGAGGGCACGGGCCCGTGCTCGCTCTACACTCTGAACCACCCTTTTCTCTATTATCGGCTCGCCAATGAACTCGACGGCGCTGTGTCGGTCTACAACGCCAACATGTTCAGCGGAGATCTCGACGGAAGGCTTGCGTCGATGTCCTTCGAGGACATTGCACGCCGCGTCGTCGACCGGATGGATGCCGATATTGTCAAGGGACCGATTGCCATCATGGGGCTCTGCGTCAACGGCGTGCTTGCCATGGAAGTTGCCAGGCAGCTACGTGAGCGCGGCGCGGACTTGCGCTTCACTGCGGTGATAGACGCTTGGGCACCCGGGTTCGTGCGCTCCCAACCGAAGCTGCGCCGACTGCGCTGGAACGGCGAGCGGCGTCTGAAGCGGCTCAGCTATTTCACCCGCAAGCTGTTGGTCGGCCGCATCCGCCTGGTCGACTATCTCCGGGAGTTCAATTTCGGCCTAGGCCTGATGAAACGCATCGGTTTGCAGGCAGGCACCTACTCGGACGAGGAAGAGATCAATGCAAGGGTGACCGACCTGCTCGTCGATGCGGCTCGCAACTATCGTCCTGCGCAGGCGGACGGCAATCCGGTCCTGCTTTTCCGCAGCGAGGCGAACCATCCGCGGGCGCGCAAGCTCCTGTTCGGCTGGGGCGAGGCCGTTGCCCCCGACACGGAGGTCTTCGACCTCGAGGGGTGGCATGAAGACAGTCTCAACAGCAACAGTATCAAAGCACTTGCCGCCATTGCCACACATCGTTTCGGCGGCCGTGGCAATAATTGATCACCGACGTGGAGAGCACCACCATGCGCGATTTGAGCCACCCGCTGCGCATTGGAATCCTCGCGGATGCCGTAGACTTCGAGAACTGGCAACTGATGGTCTTCGACCGCATCATAGCGGACCGCCGCTATGCCCTGACCGCGATCTTGATCGACAGGCCTCGGGGATTGCGGACCGCTCCCTCGACACTCCTGAAGTTGGCCTATGGCTTCGAGGAGAAGACGCTGGGAAGGCAGGCGCCGTACAGCCCCTGCAATTTCGAGGCGCGCAAGCAGCGCATCGTGCCACTTGCACAGGCGACGCCGGGTGCCATACAGGCGCAAATCGCCGAGCTCGGGCTTGACCTCGTCATCCGCATGTCTCCGAACGGAATGCCCGACGATGCCGTCGGGCATTTGCGCTACGGCGAATGGGCGTTCTCGTTTTCGGACCAGAAGGCGAGGGGCTGCGAATGGTTCAGCTATCGCGAGATTGCCCGCAACGCGGCTTGCGTTGATCTCTCCCTCTATGTCCGGTTTGGCGCCGGCGTGGGCGAAATCGCCGCCTCATCCTTCAACATCAAGTTCAGTGCGCTCCGGAACATCAATTTCGTCAAGGAGCGCGCGGCCACCCTGCTGATGCGCGAACTGTCGCGCCTGGCGGATTCGACCGAATTGCGGTCGACGCCGCGCCCATCGCCCGACACCGCGCCGCCGACGACCGGAGAACTCGTCAAATACGTGGGCGGCCTCACCGGCCGACTTGCCGGGCGTGCGTTCAAGGCGGTTCAGAAGAAGACGGGATCGGGATCAGCGGTCTGGACGCTTTACACCGGAAGCGGCCGAATCGACAGTTTCGAGCCGCGCGGCTCGGTCGAAATTCCCTCGACCCGCGATGACATCAGGGCCGATCCATTCCTGCTCGAACACGAGGGCGCCTGCTATCTGTTCTACGAGGCCTATGCCAATGGCGATCGCAAGGCGCATATCGCCGTGGGACGGCTCGACGGCGACCGGCTGGAGCCCATAGGCATTGCCCTCGATTGCCACTATCACCTGTCATACCCCTTCGTCTTTCGCGATGGCGGCGAGATCTTCATGATGCCGGAAACGCACCAATCGAAGCGGATCGAGATCTGGCGCTGCGTGGAGTTCCCGTTGAAGTGGGAGCTGCATTCGACGGCGCTCAACGGCTTGTCGGCGGCCGACAGCGTGCTGACCCGCCACGCCGACCGCTGGTGGCTCTTCACTAACCTGTCGGAATACCACGCCTACGAAGATCACTGCAGCGAGCTGCACATCTTCGAAGTCGACGGGCCGGCGCTATCGCGCATCACGCCGCATCGGCGCAATCCGGTGGTGATCGGCAGTACCTTCGCCCGGAACGCCGGGCGAATCTTCGCGCGCGACGATCGTGTGTTCCGCCCCTCGCAACGCAATGCGCATGGGATCTACGGCTACGGGCTGAATATCATGGAAATCGAGCAACTGGATCTCGACACCTACAGCGAGAAGTGCGTGCGCACGATCGAGCCCGACTTCAAGCCTGGATTGGTGGGCTGCCACCATTTCGATGCGGCAGGCGACCGCTATGTGCTGGATGCGCGATTGACGTCCTGATCTGGAAGACGTCCTCTCTGCGATAGCGCAGGCGCACCGTGTTGCCGATCGTCAGGGCCGCAACGGCGCCATGAAAGTTCTCCGGCGCCATCAGTTCCAGCAGGCTCCAGTTCGATGGTGCGTCCATGTCGCCGTCCAGTCGCTCGAGCCGTGGCGGTTCGGTGGCGCCGACTGTCACGTCAAAGGCATCGAGCGGCAGGGAGAGGCCAGCGCCGTGCGCCTTCACGAAAGCCTCTTTGCGTGTCCAGCAGCGATAGAAGCCCGCGAGATAATGCTCAGCCGGCAAAGCGGCCAGTTCGGCGCACTCGCGAGGCGAGAAGAAATGGGTGGCGACATCTTCCTTCAGCGGCTTGATTTCCTCGATATCGAGGCCGACGGGATAGTGGTCCGACACAGCCAGCATGGCGACATCGGCACTGTGGCTTAGATTGAAGTGCAACTCCGGGACCATCGCCGCGGCGATGCGCGGCTTGCCGAAGGCATTGTAGGCGAGTCCGATGCGTGCCGGCGGGATGTGAAGGTAGCGGCTGAGCACGAGACGCAGCCCGGCACGGCCGACGATGAAGCGATGCCGGTCATGGGCGTGGATGAACCGTGACGCGCGGGCACGATCGACGGCGCTGAGCAGCGGAAGATGCGCCTCGGCCTGCGTCGCCTCGGCCGCGATGCTCCACTGCCAGATGTCGATGGTACTCGGGCCAATGCGCTCGAGGCTAGGTCGCATAGGCCAGTCCCCCCTTTGATGCCGCGCCCTGGCGCCGCATGCGTCTGGCGAGATAGGTCATTACCGCCAGGGGGTAGTTTTCGCCGAGACTCACTCGGCAGGTCCGCTTGAGGATGTCGAGCGATTTCGCGCAGCTGTCGGGCGTATATTCGATCTTCCGCGCAGCCCAGGAATAGGGGTTCATTCTGGGATTGGCGGTGCGTTGCTCAATGATCGGCAGCCAGTTGGTATAGACGTGCCGACTGGAATCGAAGAGACGGTAGACGCCCCGCTTATTCTCGGCGGCGAACGTTTGTGCTTCCTCGGCGGTATCGAAGAGGAGGTGCAGCCCGGCAGCGTTCTCCTGGTCATTGTGCGGGCCCAGCCTGAACCCCGTGCTGTCGAGAATCTCCGCCATCGCATCGTAACGCACCCGCATGCGGCGGATCATAGGATCGAGTTTCTTCAGCTGGACGTTGAGCATGGCGCCCTGGATCTGGCTGGCCTTGAGATTTATGCCGACCATCGATGGTTCGTTGTAATTGTCGAGGTGGCCGCGGAATAGCGCTCCGATATCGTGGTACATGCGTGCGCGGGCAAAGAGACGGTCGTCATCGGTCACGATCGCGCCCCCCTCGCCGATGTTGATGTTCTTGAACTGGTTGAAACTGTAGGCGCCTGCATCGCCGATCGTTCCCACACGCACTCCACGGTAGGTGAGCCCCACTGCCTGACAGGCATCCTCGACCACGATCAGATCGTGCTTTCGCGCGATCCCCAGGATCGCGCTCATGTCGCAAACCATGTTTGCCATGTGCACGGGAACAATCGCCTTTGTCTGTGGGGTAAGCTTGCGCAGAATGTCCGCCGGATCCATCGTCAGGGTCTCGTCGATGTCGACAATGACCGGAACCGCGCCTACGGCGATCGCCGCTGCAGCTGTCGCAATCCAGGTATAGGCCGGAACGAGCACCTCGTCGCCGGGTCCCACGCCGCAGGCTGCGAGCGCGGCGATGAGCGCGCCCGTTCCACTGCTGACCGTCAACGTGTGCCTGACGCCGAATTTCTCCGAGAAGTCAGCTTCGAACCGCGTCAGTGGACTCTTGCCGTCACCGCTGAATCGCGCCAGCTTTCCCGACGCGAAGACAGGTGCAACTGCCAGCCATTCCCTCAACCCTACGCGCGCCATCCCTTGTTCTCCGATCCGCGCCGGTCCCGTCGCCGCCGACCATCGGCGTTCCAGACAAGAGAGACCGCTGCCGCATGCCGGCGCAGTATCAGGGTAGTCGCGCGCGTGTCGCGTTTCAAAATGGACATACGGTCATGGCCTGCTCAAAGTGTGCAGCCCGCGACTATCCGAAATCAGTAGTGCACCTAGACTCCTATCCATATTGGCGGATTTCGGCCCGAGGATGCTTCTGGTACCACCGGAATTCAACGCGCAGGAGTAGGCGCATGTCGATCCACGATCTTCGCACCTTCCCGCCGGGAACCCGCTTCCGGGCGGACATCGCTCTCATCGGTGGCGGCCCCGTGGGCATCACGATTGCTCGCGAGTTGTCCAACAGCCGCTGTCGTGTCCTTCTGATCGAAAGCGGCGGCCCCGATCTCTGCCAGGAGCATCAAGCCCTGAACGCTGTCGAAAATATAGGAGAGCCGATCGGCCGCGCCAGCGCAGAGCCACTTGGCCGCGGCTATAACGGCAGCCTCGCCTGGCTGAACGATGTCGCGCCCTTCGAGTTGCGCAACCGCACGCTCGGGGGCAGCACGCATACCTGGATTGGCAAGTGCGCGAGCTTCGACGAGATCGACTTCGAGCGTCGGCCGTGGCTGCCGGTGTCCGGCTGGCCGATGACACGCGAGGACCTGTCGCCGGCGCTGGCCAGGGCCGCCGACCTGCTCAACCTCGGTCCCAATCTCTATGACGACGGGCTGTATCGCCTGCTGCAGACGCCGCCGGACGGCTTCGATTTTGATGCCGATCTCCTTCGGCCCTTTTTTTGGCAGTTCAGCCATGAACGCGACCGGCGCGGTGAGCCGATGCGTTTCGGCCGGATCGCGCGCGATCTCGATGCGCCGAATGTCGACGTGCTGACGCGCGCCACCGTGACAGCCATCAATCTCGACCGGGATGCCCGACGGGTGGTCTCGCTCGATGTACGCGCGGTCGAGGGCGTCCATGCCACCGTGCAGGCGGCGACCGTGGTGCTTTGCGCAGGCGGCGTCGAGAACGCGCGCTTGCTGCTTGCCTCCAATGCGGTAATGAAATCTGGCATCGGCAATTCCAGAGATGTCGTCGGTCGCTATCTCGCCGACCATCCTCGCGCAGCGATCGCTCGTTTCGTCGGGCCTGATGTCGACAAGGTGGCCAGGCACTTCAATTTCTACGGCCTGTCACATCATGGGCGGCCGCATTTCTATCTGCATGGAATCCGTCTCAGTCCTCATGTGCAGCGGCGCGACGCGCTGGTGAATTGCGCGACCTATCCGGTGCAGGTCCATGCCGCCGGCGATCCCTGGGCGGCGGTGAAACGGCTGGCGCAGGGCGGCAGCACCGGGCTATTCGGCGACCTCGCCACGGCTCTCCGATCGCCCGGCCTGCTGGCTCAGGGCGCTTTCCGCCGCCTCGTGCAAAAGCGCGGAATGCTGCACCGTTGCGACGAGCTTCGCTTCGATGTGATGGCCGAACAGAGACTCGATGCGGACAGCCGCGTTACGCTTTCGGAGCAGCGGGACCTGTTCGGGACCCCGTTGCCGCGCGTGAACTGGAAAATCGGCGCGACGGAGGTCGAGAGCATCAAGCGGCTGGCGCACGGTTTGTCCTCGGAATTCGTCCGCAACGGCTTGCCGGCGCCCCGCTTGGCCGACTGGATCGCCGAGAACGACGAGGGCAAGGCGGTCTTTACCGACATGGCGCATCCCTCCTGTACGACGCGCATGGGCGCCGATCCATCGGTCAGCGTCGTCGACCCCGATGCCATGGTCCATGGCGTCGACGGCCTGTTCATCGCCGGCAGTTCGATCTTTCCGACGCCGGGCCACGCCAACCCGACCTTGATGGTCCTTGCACTGGCGATCCGGCTTGCCGATCACCTGAAGGCCCGCAGTGAACGCCGCTCCGTCGTCGAATTGCGGCGACAGCTCGCCGCTACCGGCAAGTGACGCCCGGCAACGACACGCCCGGGCGAACCCGTTATCCGAGCCGGTAATAGAAGCCCGCGCTCTCGCTTGCGCCCAGTTCCGGATGGGTCTCGATCACGTGGGCAAGCGACGGGATCGTCCAGCGATCGACAAGCGTGTAGCCGAGCTGTTCGATGTCGTGGCGCAGTACGCCTTCGTCGCGCATCTGGTAGGGAACCGTCGCGCGCCCGATACGCTCCAGCGTGATCACCGTTCCTCCCTTGCGCAGCGCCACCTTGTTCAAAATCACGTGTTGCGGGCGGACAGGAAGTTCGGTGATGAGCCGCGACAACTGGACGTCGAGGTATTGCAGGAGGCCCGAGCCCAGGAAGAGCTGTACAGGCCCGGCATCCGCGATGCGCTCCACGAAATGCAACCCGGGGAGATTTTCCCGCTCTGCCCTGCACCGGCCCGCCTGGACGATCGACGGCAGGTCATAGACGACCCATCGGAAGGTGTCGTCGAATTGCATGAGATTGCGGAACGCCCGGTATTTCGTGCCCATGTGGCCGCCCGCATCGACGAGCCCGTCTACCTCCCCGGCGAGCTGGCGCATCCAGAACAGCACGGGATAATCCCAGGGTGCCACCTTGCACATTTGCTCGAACGCGACTTCGGCAATTTCCTCGTGATCGTAGCCGGCGAGGCCGTTCGACCGAGCGGCGGCTATCGCCTCCTCGAATGTCGCGTAGGCGCCGGTGAATCGCTGCGGGAAGGGCGAGAGGTAGCGCAGTCTTCCACCAGCCGCGCGCAACGGTGTGAGCGATTGGTTAAGGCCGCGCATCGCGCGGCGCAACAAGGGATAGGCCGTATTCTTAAGGTCGTTGCCCAGCATTTTTGCTACCTCTGTCGTGACGGGCACTTTGATCAATCCCGTCAATGCCGCCCGAAAGCGAAAATCGGCTTCAGCGCGCCGCCCCACCGCTGGAGGAGCGCCAGCGTCGCCACATAGATGCAGGCGCCGGAGACGACCTGGAGGGTGACCGTCGAGATCTGCCTGAGTGCCGACACCTCGGCAATCCTGCCGAGAAGCAGCACGGTTACCGCCATCGCGACAACAGCGATGGCAACCAGGCCGCAATTGCCGAGCACACGGCTCCAGGCGAGGCCGCCCTGCTGCGATTGAAGACGCATCGAGATGTTAAATGAGATCACCGCCGCAAGGCACTGTCCGAGCGCGGTCGCGATCGCGCCGAATGGTGTCAGCAGCACGATGAGACCCACGGAGATCGCCCCGTTCAGCAATATGGCCCGCGGCATCTTGTGAATGGTGCCGCTCAGCGAAAGCAACGGCTCGGTCACGTATCCCGGAATGAGCAGGGTCTGCTTGGCTGCCAAAATGGCGACGAGAATGGCGGCGGGCGCCCACTTCTCGCCGAGGATGACGTCGATCAGCCCAGCGGACACAAGCGCGAGGCCGAGATAGACAGGAGCAGAGACCGCCATCAGCACGGTCATGAACGTGGTTGCCGTGGAACCGATCGCCGCTCGGTCGGGCTCGCTCTTGGCCTTGTCGCCGGCGCGGCCGAAGACGATCCAGGCCAGCATGCGCGCCGGCTCGCCCATCAATTCGGAAAATGAGGCGACGATCCGCTCCGCGGCGCGATAATAACCGGCCTCTGCAAGACCCAACACGCTGCCGACCACCAGCGTGCCTGCATAGGAGCGGAAGAACAATACGAGGCGGTTCGCGACGATGTGACGGGAAAACTCGAGGACTTCGAGCGCGAAGTCGCTGCAGAGGCGCAGGGAGGGAAGCCAGCGCACGAGAGCTATCGATGCACCAAGGAAAGTTATCTGCTGTGCCAGCCGACCGGAGATGAGTGCCGCGATTCCGTGGCCGATCCACAGCCCGCCGACAGCAACGATAAGTCCGACGGCTTCGCCGGCGATGCGGATCAGGGACTGGCCACGCAATTGACCGCGCGAGATGAGGATGCCGTCGTAGACGGTGGAGAGCGACGCCGGCAAGTACCAGGCGCTGAACAGAAGGATCAGGACGGCCGACCACCCGTCTGCGAACCACGAGACCGCCGCCAGCGCTGCCAATAGGCCGAGCAGTGTCGCCATCGCGCCTGACAGGATCGACAAGGTCGCGAGTTGATCGAGATCGACCTTGTCCGCGCCAGCCTTCATGGCAAATTCGCCCCACCCGCCCTCGGCCATGACGAGGACGAAGATGGCAAGGGACGAACTGAACGCGAAGAACCCGAACTCGGCAGCCTCCAGGACGCGTGCGGCGACGATGAAGATCACGAGCTGTACCGCCTGGGAGATGATTTTGGCGGAGAGCGCCATGAAGCCATCCCCGACCAGGGATGGCAGGCTCACCAATCGCCGCGGGGCGGCCGACAGGGTTCTGAGGCGCATGGCAGCGCTGGAAAACCGGTGCAGCATCATCGCGCGCCGACCGTCCGGCCGTCAGGCCCGCCGTCTGGCATTGCCAGCTCGAGGTGGTCCGACGCGCGATGCCAGCCACAATGGTCTGGAAAAAGCCACGCTGTTGCCGGAATATCACCACATGACAGGTGTCCTGTGACATAGAGGCAGGAGCCGGTTTGCCGTCTGGCGCAGTGTGACGGGTAGGGCAACCGGGACTGGCGCCTGTGAATGGACGGGCAGGCGGAGGCAATCGTCACTCCGTGGACATTTGGCCCGCTGGCAGGAACGGAGGGCTCGCCGCAAATGTCGAGGCAGGTACCATTTGGCGGATTGGACACCATGACCAGCCGGACTTCGTGGAACGCGCAACTGGTCATTCGCTGGCTGGCAATCGCGTTTTGCCTCATCTTTTGGGCTGCGCTCGTCGTCTTCATCTGGTGATCGCCCCTTACGCACAGTTCGTTGCGAACAGGACGATGCCGACCGTTTTTACGATGATCACCAGGTCGAGATAGGCTGACCGGGACTGGCAATACTTGATGTCGTACTGGACGCGTTCGTCGTAAGTGGTGTCGGCCCGCCGGTTTACCTGCCACATTCCCGTCATTCCGGGCTTCAAGGACGTGTAATAGAAGAGGTTGCTGCCGTATTTCTCGGTCTCCTCCGGAGGTATTGGGCGAGGTCCGACGAGGCTCATTTCGCCACGTAGCACGTTGTAGAATTGCGGCAGCTCATCGAGGCAAGTCATTCGAAGAATCTTCCCGAGCCAGTGGACCCGGGGGTCGCTCCTGAGCTTCCGGTTTTCGGTCCATTCGCGTCGACGCTCGGGATCAGTCGCGAGCAGTTCCGTCAGCCGCTCCGCGGCATCGCGCCGCATCGATCGAAACTTGAGGCAGTCGAACAGCCGGCCCTGCGCGCCGACGCGTGCGTGGCGGAAGATCAGCGGACGGCCGTCCACGACGAGCAGCGCGACCGCGATGACTGCCAGCAGCGGCGCGAAGAAAACAAGCGCGACAGCGGAAACCGTTACGTCGAAAATGCGTTTGCCTCGGTCGCCGCGCGGCGCCGCGACCCTCGCCGGTACGGAGCGTTCCCGTCTTGCCAGGCCATCAGAAACAGACAGCATATCTCTCGCTCCTCGAAGTCGTACGATGTCTTTCAGGCTGCCAGCGGCCACCCTGATTGACAATCGACTCTGATGGCCAAAGCCTCGTCCAATGGACGTACACGGCAGGAAAAATCCGGATGACGCGCGGCCGGACGAGGGAGGACGTGCTGGCCGTGAGGATGTCAAGGATCGCGCGCATTAGCGCACCTGCTCGTGCACGGACCGCGAGCCTGTCGCACGGGGGCCCGGCAGTGGGGCCGGTGCCCCAGAATCCGATCGGCCGCGCGGTAACATGCGGCCGTAGAGATCGATCAGCGCGTCGGCCCAACTTTCCGGCGTGTGTGACAATTGCGGGGCCGCAGCCACGCCAGCCGCGCTCATCCGGTGAACGAGAGCGTCGTCGGATGCGATACGGCGCATGGCCGCGGCAAGGTCGTCCACATTCGCCGGGGTGAAGGACAAGCCACATCCGGACGCCGCGATTTCCTGCGAAAGCAGGGCCGCGTTGGTGATGATGACAGGCAGGCCACTGCCGGCGGCCTCGAGCGCAGCCAAGCCAAAGGGTTCGGGCACACGCGAGGGGACGACGACGGCCCGCGCCGCGCTCACGATATCATGCATCGCCTCCTTGGATTTCCAGCCGTGAACCGTTGCGCCCGGAAATTCCCGATCTAGGAAGGCGCGGCCTGCGCCGTCGCCGATGAAATGCAGCGGCACACCGGCGAGGTCCGCCGCGCGCGCCGCGTCCTTGTACCCCTTCTCTTCCTCGAGCCGTCCGATGAAGACAAAATTCTCGCGCGTCCAGGGCGCCAGTCCCGGGCCGGCGAGCGGAGAAACGGGGTTGCGGATTGTCTCGAGGCGCTCGTCGCCGATTCCGGCGCGAAGCATATAGTCGCGCATTTTCTCATGCACGATGACAATCTGCGCCGGCGTGCTGCGAATGGGAAAGAGATGTTCGCGCAAGAGGTGGCGCGCCGTCCGCCACAGCTTCTCATTCAGGCCGCGCTTGTCACACTGCGTCGTCAGGCATCGGCGTGACATCGGTTCAAGGTCGCAGACCCGTTGCGTCCGGTAATTCACGAAGCCGCCGTTGGGGCAGGCGAGGAAGTAGTCGTGGGCATGGAGGACGACCCGCTCGCGCACCTTGGCGAGTGCGCGGAAAATGGCCGGCGACAGGATCTTCGACCAGCCGTGCACGTGATAGATCGTCGTCGGAGTATCGCGGGTCGAGATCAGTCGGCTCAGGGCCCCGTAGGCCTTTGGATTGTAGAGACCCAGGCGCAGAGCGTCGCTTCGTCGCCGGTCGAGCAACGGAGCCTCTCCCAGGTTGATCATGTCCTCCGCGGGCCGGTCCCCCGGCTCATCGTCGCCGGCAAAGAACGTGACCAACAGTCCGCGCCGCCGCAGCAATTCGGCCGAAAGGATCGCGAGATTGGTCGCTCCGCCCATCCTGGTGGAGCGGTCATTGATGATGACGATGCGTGCGGGTGCGATGCCGCCCATGGATCTTACTCCAGTCTTTCGACATTCTGCGGCGCGAGGCGACCCGCGAAGAGGTCGAGACAGGCGCGCGCATTGCCCCGCAGCCGGCCCTTGCGATCGATCCAGGGCTCCGGCTTCAAGACCTTGACGATATTGGCGATCAGGTTGCGCGCCATCTGGATCGCCGCGGCAGGCAAGCTCATCGTCTTCTTGCGCACTAGGTAAATGGGGTTGGCGATTTGCGAATAGCCGAATTTGACGCCCGGCGTTCGCGAAACCTTGGTGCCGAGATGGACCCCGAGCAGGCGGTTGGAGCGCACGATGCGGCCGTGCGCTGCAACCAGCCGACTGAAGTCGACGTCTTCAAGCCAACCGTAGAGCGGCAGGTTCTCGTCAAATCGCAACTGCCCGCTCCTGACGCCGGCCATTCGGATGGCCATGTTGCAGCCATAGGCATTGTAGACCGGCTCCAGCGTTTCCGCGGGGCGCGGCTTGCCTTTGATCGCGTCGATCGTCTCAAGCCCTCCCTCGATCGAAATACCTGGTCCGATGATGCCGTCGGCGACCACGGTTCCTGTGCACATCGCAATGCCGGGGTTTTCCTCGAACAGGCGTTCAAGCTCCCCGAGATAGTCCGGCGCCATCAGGAAATCGTCGTCGAGGAAGAGTACGACGTCCGCTGTCACGGCAGCCAGGATCGCGTTACGCTGGCGGCAGAGACCGCGCTGCGACAAAACGATCTTGCCGGGACAGTCGAGCATGTCGATGCTGTGCTGGTCGATGTCGGTCGCCGAGCAAAGGCAGACGATCACGTCATCCGGCCTGCGCGTCTGTCGGGCGATGAGGGGCAGAACCGTCGAAAGAACCTCCCGTCGCCCGGCGCTGGCGATGCCGATCGCGATCGTCATCGTCGAGGCACCTGTCGAAGGCGACGCCCGGGTGCATCCGGGCCGGACGACGGACGGAATCACGTGCTGCTCGGGCGCCATGGCTTTCGACCTTTCATTTTGGCACGACGCGGACCTTCACTGCGGTTCGAGATGACGCCGAGCAGCGCCACGCGCGACTTGCCAAAGGTCGAAAGTGCCTCGGCAAGTCGCTCGACTGTCATCTTGTCGGACTGCCCGAGCACGACGACGATGCCGTCGAGATAGGTGCAGATCACCCGGGTATCGGCGGAATCCTCGAAGCCGGACATGTCGACGATGATCACCTTGTAGCGCTGCCGCAAAAGTTCGAGTTCAGCCTTCAGTGCCGGCAGGTGGCCGTAGCGCTGATGCGCAACCGCCGCCTTGCGGGTCTGGTCGACCGTCAGCACCGGCACGCAGCACACCGCCTTGCCGTCGAAGTCCTCGGGGTTCGGTGTCTCGCCGCTCGATCTCCGTCTCGAATATTGTCCCGATATGCCGATGAGCCTTAGGCTCTCCATGCCGAAGCTGGCACCGTCCTCGCTGGTGACGCGGCTGAGACGGGAGCCGATGAAATCCGCGTCGACCAGGAGAACGGAGGTGCCTTCGTTCATGTAAAGCTGCGCGAGATTGGAAGCGATGGTCGTCTTGCCTTCCCCGGGACCGACAGATGTGACGCCCACCACGGCTGTGGAATTGGCCGGAAAGGCGGAATCGATGGAATTCTTGACACCGCGCAATGCCTCCGAGAAGCGCGAATAAGGCATGTCGAGTACCGAGCGCAGCGGCAGCATCGTGGAGGCAATGGCGGGTTGCTGCGGCCGCGGTCCGCTTCGATAGACCGGAACGTGCCCGAGCGATGCGATGCCGAGTTCGGCCCGGAGGCGCTCGCTCGAACTGACGCGGCGGTCGAGACCATCGCGCATCACGGCCATCACCAGTCCCGCTCCTAACCCGAGGGTCAGCGAAAGCGGCAGGACGGTCGAGGGTTTCGGCCAGGTTTTGCCGAGCGGCGCCGTCGCCGCCGTCACGATGCGGGCCTTGCCAAGCGGGAAGGATTGCGTCTGCAATGCACCGATGAGTTGTTGCAGGACACCCTCGTACATGTTGCGGTACGTCGTGGCGCGGCTTTCCATTTCGGAGAGTTCCACACGGGCAACGTTCTTGCCCGCGCCGGCCGCCGTCAGGTTGGCAAGCTCCGTCTCCAGCAGCTTTTCGCGGGTCTGGGCGATGTCGACATGCGACTGCAAGAGCCGCTCGATCCGCTGGAACTCGGCGCGCATGGCCGCTTCGAGCCGTTCGATCTCGGCCCGGGCGGCCACGATGGCCGGATTGCCGTCGTGGTAGCGGGCCTTGAGGTTCTCGAGCTTGCTGGTTGCGGCGCGCATCTCGTCGCGCAGCTTCTGGAGTTGCGGGTTGTCGGCGCCTTCATCGACATCCGCCATTATCGAGCCGCTCGCGATCAACTCCTGGAAGGACATCAGCTTGGCGGTTTCGGCCGCGGTCGCTGCCCGCGCCGCCAGCATCTGGCTGCTGAGTTCGGAGAGTTGCTGCTGCTCGAGCGTCGAAGTCGTGCCGATCGTCGTGATGTCGTTCATGGCACGAAAATCCTCGACGCTCATGGCCGCGGCACGCGCCTGTTCGCCGATTTCCATCAACCGGCTTTCCAGCCAGCGGGCGCCGCTGCGGGCCGCTTCCGCCCGCTCGTTCAAGCCTGTTTTGATATAGGCCGTGGCGATGGCGTTGGTGGTTTTTGCCGCCTTCTCAGGATCAAGCGAGGTGTACCCTATCTCGAGCACGTAGGACTGGCCGACCCGGCGCACCGTCATGCGCGACAGAAACGTCGCCATGGTGCGTCGCATGAGATACTCCTCGTCCGGCACGTTCGCGGTGTCGTCTGCAGCGCGGAGCGTGAAGAGGGATTTCACCGTTTCCTTGATGGAGGAGACCCAGGACGAGGTGCTGACGATTTCTGGATCTTTCGTGAGGTCCAGTCGCTCGATAACGGCGCGCGCGATCGCCTCGGACTTGACAATCTCCACCTGACTGGCGATTTCGGCCGCCTCGATGATGATCGTGCCGGTCGATGCGTCCTGTGAGGCAATGCGCCCCTGTTCCGGATCGATGACAAGCCGTGCCGTGGCGGTGTACGAGGGGGGGGTGTTTAGGATGTAGAAAAAGCCGAGCGCAAGCCCGACCGCCCCGAATACACCGATGAGGACCGTGTGCCGGCGCAGGAAATCGGTCACGTCACGAAAGGATATGTTCTCCTGTCGATCGGCGCGGCGCGCCTCGAAGTTCTCGTCTAGTACGATTTTCGAGATGTCATGCACGACCATTGACTTTCCTCTCGAAGGTGCGCGCCAGTGCGTTATTGTGATTGCTCGATTCCAACGGATGACAGCAGTTGCGTGTCGACCGCGTCCGGTATCGGCGAACGCACGTCGAGTACGTCGCCGGGCACGAGCAGCGTCGTGTCCGTGACCCTGAATGGTGCGTCCGCGCCGCCGGCGCGGGTGACCCAGTATTCCAAGGGCTGCTGATCAAATGACTTGAGGCTGGCGATGCGCGAGAGCGAGGCGCCGTTCACCTGAAGAAGCTGCAGATAGGTATTGCGTTTGACCTTCAGATCCTCGATCGAAGCTTCCGTCGTCTGCAGGTCGCGCCCGGCCTCGGTGCGGCGCTGTCCCTGCAGCGTGACCACGTCACGTTCGGTTTCGCTGAGCTTCTGCCTGGCGCGCATGGCGGCGATCTGGAGGTCGAGCTTGTCGCTCTGGAGGTCCGCCAGGATCCGTTCGAGTGAGGTCTGCCTCGACTTCGTCACCGTCTGGTCATTGAGCAGCTTCGACACGCCCTTGAGTTCGTCCTCGGCGATCACGACCTGCCGTTCCTTGAAAACCCTCTTTTCCTCAAGGACATCGATCTCGTTCTTCAGCAGCGTGGCGAGTTCGTTGAGGGACTCGACCTGTCGACGCAGCGCCTCGCGCCGCGCGTCGAAGAGCGTGTTTTCGTCCCGGATCATCTGTTGGATTGCGGCGCCCTTGGCACCTGTCAGCACCTGGGGGAACTCCACCTTGGCGCTCTCGGCGAATTCGGCCCTCAGCCGCGCGCGGCGTGCCGCCAGTTGAAGCAACTCCAGTTCCACACGATTGAGCTCGCCCGTGTAGCGGATCTGCTCCATGTCGGAGTACCCACCGGCCGGGTTTGTCCGCCGCTCTCTCCCGCCTGCCATGGTCACGGCCTGCATGACCGTCATGCCCGGCCTGTATTCGAGTTCGCTTGGGCGATCCACCAGGCCGGTAACGTAGATCATCGGATATCGGATGACCTCCACAGTTGTCTGCGGTGCGGTCATCAGTCCGGTACGCTGCTTCAGCAGATCGCCGATTGCTGAAGAGAGTTCTGCCGGTGTTCGGTCCTTGGCGGTGATCTCCCCGACCATGGGCACGGAGATCGTGCCGGACGGCGACACGATGTATTCGCCGTTGAGCGCAGTCCATTCCTTGTATTCACCGGTAGACGCCATCCACTCGACGATCGCCACCTTCACCCGCGTTTGTGGCTGCAGGCGGAATGCTGGATCGGCATGGGCCGACGCAAGGGCGCCGAAGGTCGCCAGACCGATTGCGGTGCAAAATGTTGAAGTGCGTCCGAGGGTACGCATCAGCTTCGGCAGGCTCTGACCGGCAGTTGGCATGGGACCTCTCAAATTTCTCAAGATGTCGCGATCCGCCGAGCGGCCGAACGCAAAACCCGGCCCGATTGTCGGCTCAAAACGTTCCAGATAAAATTGACTGCGGCCTAAACGCGGCTAATCCCTTTTGGGGAAGCCGCCTAAACCAGGGAAACCATCGGATAGGCTACACCTGCCCAATACCCTAGCGCGGCGCCCGGTCCTAGCCGGACCTAACCCTTTCGATCAGGGACATCGTTCGCTCGGATGCACGCACAGACCGATCTTGGCGCTATCAACGAAGTGCCCGTCTGACGCATGCTGCGCTGGGTATTGAAAGCGAGGGACCGCTATGCGCGTCGCAATCGTACATTACTGGCTGGTTTCGATGCGCGGTGGCGAAAAGGTAATCGAGGCGTTGTGTGATCTCTATCCAGAAGCGGATATCTTCACACTTGTCTACGACGAGGCACGTGTTTCCGACACGATCAAGAAGCACAAGGTGACCTCATCCTTTCTGCAGCGAGTCCCCGGGGCCATCGGCCATTATCAGTCCTTGCTGCCCCTGATGCCGTTTGCGCTCGAGAGCCTCGACCTCAGCGGCTACGACCTGATCATCTCGAGCGAATCGGGTCCCGCCAAGGGTATCATCCCGCCGCCGCATGCCGCCCATATCTGCTATTGCCATTCGCCGATGCGCTATCTATGGGATCATTATCACGCCTACCGCTCGAGTGCGGGCATGCTGTCGCGCATGATGATGCCGGTGCTGGCGCCGATGCTGCGCACATGGGATGTCAACACCAGCCTTCGCGTTGACCGTTTCATCGCCAATTCGCACCATGTGGCGGCCCGCATCAGCAAGTATTATCGCCGACCTGCCACCGTGGTGTATCCGCCTGTCGGCATCGAGGACTTCTCGCCCTCGGCCGAGGTCGAGGACTTCTATCTCTGCGCCGGGCAGATCGTCTCCTACAAGCGGATCGACCTCGCCGTCGAGGCGTTCACCAAAATGGGCAAGAACCTGGTGGTGATCGGCGGCGGCAAGGAGCAGGATATCGCCAGACTGAAACGCATGGCCGGTCCGACCATCACCTTTCTGGGACGCGCGCCTTTCGCCGTACTCAAGGAGAAGCTCGCGAAATGCCGTGCCTTCGTCTTTCCCGGTGAGGAGGACTTCGGCATCGTTCCAGTCGAGGCGATGGCGAGCGGCCGTCCCGTCGTCGCCTACGGAAGCGGCGGCGCGGTCGAAACGATCGTGCCAGGACTGACAGGCGTTCTGTTCGAGAACCAGACAGTTGAGGGATTGATCAAGGCCATCTACGCCTTCGAGGCCAGGGAGGATTCCTTCCGCCCAGATGTCATCAGGACGCATGCAGCGCAATTCAGTGTCAGGCGGTTCAGGTCCGGCATCCAATCTGTCGTGGAAGAGGAACTGCGGCTTCGCCGCTCGATGCCCTTCGCCGATGGCAAATATGCGCTCGCAGGGTTCACGACGCATGATGCCGACAGCCTGGCGCCCCTTCATTGAGTGACGGGTGGCTGTGAGTTGAGGGGTAAGGAAGGGCAGCGTGATGCGGTTGTTCAGCCGTCGATCAGACCTTCCGTGGCGAAGCCATTGGGTTTGGCGGTGATGGAGGGAAACGCGTCCGCCCCGGGCATATTGGGAATCAGCATGGTCTTGCGCTGCCAAAGCGCTGCAGGTGAATACAATTCTCTGTACGGCTACCGCATTAATACTATATCGCTACATAGATTATTAAAATGTGATACTTCATTCGTAGTTTAATATTTGCTACCGTTAATTGTCAGTAACTTTACAATTATAGAAGGTCTTACAGAGCCTCAATCTCACAGGAAAGAGAATTGACTTTCGGGTCATGGTCAATTGAGGAGGTGAAGCTAAGTATTCATCCGACTAATGTCGGTAATACATGTAGCAGAAAGGTTGCCGATCCCAACATTGCAGCCAGGGATCTTCCGTTCGGGCGAGCACTATCCTCGCACCGTGGATTAGCGATGGTTGCCGCAGCGACGCTCTTCGTTTCAACAGCCGGCGGTATGCAACATGGTACAAGTGGATTTTGCCCCGTTCAAATCAGGCTCGCCGCATGAGCCGCCGCCGGAATCCGGTGCCGACCGCTTTGCTCTCGAAACGAGTGCGCTGATCAGGCCGACAGGGTTTCGGGAGTATGACGCGCGGTGGTGGTTCGGCCGGCCGGACGATGGGAAGGCTCCGGAACTCAACCTGATGGGGGTACAGGCTCTGGGCATGGGGCTCGGCACCTTCATCCGACGCTCGGGCGCTGGTCCGGAGATTGTGACGGGACATGACTTCCGCTCCTACTCGCTTGCCATCAAGCTCGCCTTGGTCAGCGGGCTGATGGCCGCCGGCGCGAGGGTCAGGGACATCGGCCTGGCGCTGTCGCCGATGGCCTATTTCGCGCAGTTCGCGCTCGACGTGCCGTCGGTGGCGATGGTGACCGCTTCGCACAACGAGAACGGTTGGACGGGCGTCAAAATGGGGACGGCCCGGCCGCTGACTTTCGGACCGGACGAAATGGCCGAGTTGAAAAGGATAGTGCTGGAGGCCGACTTCGACCTCGCCGGTGGCGGCGCCTATGAATTCGTCCCGGACTTTCGCCAGCGCTACATCGACGATCTCACCCGTGGCAAGCGCATCGCCCGGAAGTTGAAAGTCGTTGTGGCCTGCGGAAATGGCACTGCCGGCGCCTTCGCGCCCCAGGTGCTGGAGCGGATCGGCTGTGAGGTAATCCCGCTCGACTGCGAGCTCGACCATTCCTTCCCACGCTATAATCCCAATCCCGAGGACCTCGCGATGCTCCATGCCATCCGCGACCAGGTGCTGGACACCGGCGCCGATGTGGGGCTGGGCTTCGACGGCGACGGCGACCGCTGCGGGGTGATCGACAATGAGGGCCACGAGATCTTCGCCGACAAGGTCGGGGTGATGCTGGCACGGGATCTCTCCGCCTTGCATCCTCAATCGGTTTTCGTCGTCGATGTGAAGTCGACGGGGCTGTTCGCGGCGGATCCGGTGTTGAGGGCGAACGGTGCTCGCGCGGACTATTGGAAGACCGGCCATTCCTACATCAAGCGCAGGGTCGCCGAGCTCGGCGCCATCGCGGGTTTCGAAAAATCGGGGCACTTCTTCTTCAACCCGCCTCTCGGGCGCGGCTATGACGACGGGCTGATCACCGCGATCGCTGTCTGCGAGATGCTCGACCGCAATCCGGACAGGAGCATGGCCGAACTCTATCGGGGTCTTCCTGTGACCTGGGGCTCGCCGACGATGTCGCCGCATTGCGGCGACGAGGTCAAATACGCCGTCGTTGAGAGCGTGGTGGAGCGGTTCAGGGGCATGCAGCGCGACGGCATGTCGATTGCCGGTCAGAAGATTGCCGACCTCGTCACCGTGAACGGCGTGCGCGTGGTGATTGAGGACGGCACTTGGGGTCTGGTCAGGGCCTCGTCCAACAAGCCGGAGCTTGTCGTCGTGGTGGAAAGCCCGGTTTCGGAAGCACAGCAGCGGGCCATGTTCGCGGCGGTCGACCGCGTTCTCAGGGAACACGTGGAAGTCGGCCCCTATAACCAGACGTTTTGAGCGGCATGACGTGCCCGGTATTCCGCAGGGCTGGCAGGCAAGGGAAGGGACGAGAGAATGGCGGAACGGATCTCCTGCTTCGTGATGAGCGGCGGCGTCGGCTCGCGGCTTTGGCCGCTTTCGCGTGAGGACAACCCCAAACAATTTCATGACCTTTCCGGCCACGGCTCGATGCTGCTCGGCACTATCCGGCGGCTCAAGGCCCGGCCCGCGGGCGAGACGTCGATCCACCTGATCGCGTCCGAACGCCATGCCGAACGAGTGCGCGCCGACATGGCCGGCATTGACCTTGCGGGCGGTCGCGCCATCTTTGAGCCCGTCGCCCGCAATACGGCGGCCGCGGTGGCGGTGGCCGCGCTCGAGACGATCACTGCCTACGGTGACGGGTTGGTGCTGGTCGTGCCGTCCGACCACGAGATTTCGACCGAGACGCAATTTTGGGAAACGGTGGAAAATGGTGTGCCGGCTGCCGACGCGGGCAGGCTCGTCATCTTCGGCATTCCACCAAGCCAGCCGGAGACCGGCTACGGCTATATCGAGGCAACGGGCAAGGGCGATGTCCGCGATGTCGCGCGCTTCGTCGAAAAGCCCGACCTGGAAACGGCAAGAGCCTATGTCGCGGCCGGCACCTTCTTCTGGAACGCTGGCATCTTCCTGTTTCGCGCGAGCGCCATGCGCGCGGCATTCCGCAGGCATCAGCCCGACATCTGGGAGATGGCGGAGCGCGCTCACGCTGCGGCAGCGAGCGAGGTGTCGGGCACCTATCTGCCGCAGGGGCTTTATTCGGCAATTCCCTCTGTCTCGATCGACTATGCGATCATGGAACATGCCAGCGGCATCGCCATGGTGCCGGCAAGCTTCCGCTGGAGCGATCTCGGGTCCTGGCAGTCTCTGCTCGACGTCAGCCCGACCGATGCGACCGGCAACGTTTCGATCGGCGATGTCGTCGCCATCGACTGCGAGCACTCCTATCTACGCAGCCAGGGGCGCTTGCTCTCGGTGATCGGGCTCAAGGATATTGCGATCGTGGCAACGGCCGACGCGACCTTCGTGGCGCCGGTGGCGAAGAGCCAGGAAGTCAAACGCATCGTCGAACAGTTGGAGAAGAGCGGGCGGCTGGAGACCAAGTTCACGCCGGCGCACGACCGCGTTCTGCTGCCCGGCGCCTGGCGCCAGCGGGTCGCTCATTGGCTGTTCGAGGAGACTCTGCCGTTATGGTCGAAGGCTGGCGTCGACGAGCGGAATGGCGGATTTCACGAAGCGCTCAGCTTCGAGGGCGTGCCGCTGATGAAGCCGAAACGGATGCGCACCATGGCCCGCCAAGTCTACGCGTTTTCCGTGGCAAAGCTACGCGGTTGGGACGGCGATGCCGACCGGCTGATCGCGCACGGCATCGAATTCATGGAGAAGGGCCGCACGAAGCGGGGCGGCTGGGCAAGGGTGCTTCATGAGGGCGGCGCCATCGCCGATGACTGCGAAGACACCTATGATCATGCCTGCGTTCTCCTCGCGCTCGCTCATGCTCACCAGGCCGGAAATCCGGACGCACTTCGCCTCGGTCAGGAGACCTTCGCCTTCCTCGACGCCCACCTCGAGGACGAACGGCTGACGGGATTCCTGGAAACCTCCGACGGCACCGAGCTGCGCCGCACGAACCCGCACATGCACCTGCTCGAAGCTTTCCTCGCTTGGCATACGGCGACCGGCGAGCGCGGCTATCTTCGCCGGGCTGCGCGCATCATCGATCTGTTCCGCAGCCATTTCTTCGACGCCGAAAGCTGGACACTCGGGGAATATTTCGACAATTCCTGGCGGCCGGCCGCCGGCGAGCAGGGCCAGTGGACCGAGCCCGGGCATCACTTCGAATGGGCGTCGCTGCTGGTCGAGTTCGTATCCAAGAGCAGGCAGGCGGATTTGATCCCCTTTGCCCGGAAACTGTACGCGTCGGCAATTGCCAACGGTCTCAACCGCTCGACCGGCCTGGCCTACGGCGCTGTCTCGCGCTCCGCCCTGCCGCTCGACGTCATCTCGCGCAGTTGGCCGCAGGCCGAGGCGATCAAGGCCGCGATCGCGCTTGAAGGAACCGGCGGACCGGACCTCAAGCCGGAAATCGAGGCGCGCGTCGGCCACCTGTTCCGGTGGCATATCGACCCGGCCCCGCTCGGAATGTGGATCGACCGCATCGACGAGAAGGGAAGGGTCGTCGCTACCGAAGTTCCTGCCTCGATCTTCTACCACCTCGTCACCGCCCTCATGCAGTATCTAGACAAGACGGAAGGGACAGCGATCATCTACCAATTGCCGGCTTCCCCGCAAAACACCAGAACCGTGGACCCAACTGCGCTTGGCAAGGCAACAGCGTGAGATGAGATGGGAGCGGAGCACGCACCCTACTGCATGACTCCTTACATCGATCTCGATTTATGGACAAAAGACATGCAGCAATTCAAAGTGCTACAGCGACCTTTGCGCGTCTGATAAGACGCGCGGCGCTGTAGGCTTCGCGCCTACGGCTCGTCCGTCAGCGCCCGCCTGTCGAGCCCGAGCTTCTGCATCTTCTCATAGAGCGTCTTGCGCGAGATGCCGAGCGATTCATAGACCGGCTTCAGCGCGCCGCCATGCGCTGCGAGGGCGCTGGCGATGACGCTCTTTTCGAAGGCGGCCACCCGGTCGGCAAGGCGAGACCCGTTGGCGGGCGAGGCTGCTTCGTCGCGGTCGGTTTCGAGGCCGAGCACCAGACGCTCGGCAGCATTACGCAGTTCGCGAACGTTGCCCGGCCAATCACGCGTCGCCATTTCGGAGGCGAGCGACGGCGAGATCTCGATGTCTTCGCGACCGTAGCGGGCGGCAGATTCCCGTACAAGCTGCATGAAGAGCAGCGGGACATCGGAGCGGCGCTCTGCGAGTGGCGGAACACGCAAGGTGGCGACGTTCAGCCGATAGAGCAGGTCGGCGCGGAAGCGGCCGGCGGCGACCTCCGGCTCAAGCTCCAGCTTGCTGGTGGCGATGAAGCGCACGTCGAGCGGCACTGTCTCGTTGGAGCCCAGCCTGGTTATCACCCTTTCCTGCAGCACGCGCAGGAATTTCGCCTGCAGATCGAACGGCATCGAGCCGATTTCGTCGAGCAGGATAGTGCCGCCACGCCCGTGCTCGAACTTGCCGTAGCGCGGCCGAAGGGCACCCGGGAAGGCCCCGGGCTCATGGCCGAAGAGCTCGCTTTCGATCAGGTTTTGCGGCAGGGCGGCGCAATTGATGGCGATGAAGGGGCTGTTCGCCCGGCTGCTCAGATCATGCAGCGCCCGGGCCACCACCTCCTTGCCGACGCCGGTCTCGCCGATGATCAGCGTGTCGGCGTCCGACGCGCCGATGGCGCGAACCCGGTAGCGCAGGTCGACCATGAGCGGGCTTCGCCCCGGCAGGCGCTGCTCGATGTCGTCGCGCTTTCCGGCGACGGCCCGCAAGCGTCGGTTCTCCAGCACCAGGCCACGCCAATCAAGCGCCCGACGGATCGTGCCTGCGAGCATCTGCGCTGTGAAGGGTTTCTCGACGAAATCATAGGCGCCCTCGCGCATCGCCCTGACCGCCAGTTGCACGTCGCCATGGCCGGTGACCAGGATCACCGGCACTTCCGGGTCGATCTCGCGGATGCGCTGCAGGAAGGTCATGCCGTCCATCCCGGGCATGCGGATATCGCTGATGACGACGCCCGGAAAGCTGAAGCTGATGAGTTCGAGCGCCCGCTCGGCGCTGGCGAAGGTGTCGACACGAAACCCCGCAAGTTCCAGCGCCTGCGCGCTCGAGCGGCGCAGTTCCTCTTCGTCGTCGACGAGCAGCACGCGGCTTTCGCTCATTACTCAGCCGCCTCCTGCTCGGCTTCGGGAACGACGGCAAGTTCGATGCGGAACACGGCCCCTCCCTCGCTATGGTTCGAGACCGTCAGGCTGCCGCCGAAATCCTTGATGATATTGTAGGAAATGGACAGGCCCAGACCGAGACCCTTGCCAATCCCCTTGGTCGTATAGAAAGGATCGAAGATGCGCTCGGCGATGGCAGGGGCGACGCCAGGGCCGCGATCGCGGATGGTCAGCACCGCCATGTCGCCTTCGCGCCAGGTGCGCAGGGAAATCGCGCGGTCATCGAGGCCTTCGACCGCATCGGCCGCATTGGAGATCACGTTGACGAGCACCTGCTGCAGCCGCACCGATCCGGCGCGGACGACCAGCGCTTCGTGGCCGAGGTCGATGTCGATTGCAGCCTTGGCCGCTTTCAGGCGTGTTGCGACGATCTCCATCGTGTCGTGTATCACGTCTACGAGCGGAACGGGGCCGAGCTTCTCATTGGGCTTGCGGGCGAAGTTGCGCAGATGCCTGCTGATTGCCGCCATGCGGTCGATGAGACCGGAGATGCGCCTGACATTGTCGCTCGCTTCCGTCGTCCTCCCCCGCTCGATCAGCAGCGCAGCGCTGTCGGCATAGGTCTTGGCCGCGGCAAGCGGCTGGTTGAACTCGTGCGAAAGCGCGGCTGACATCTGGCCGAGCCCGGCGAGCTTGCCCGCCTGGACGAGGTCCGCCTGCGTCTGGCGCAATTGCTGCTCGGTAAGCCGCCGTTCGGCGATCTCGGCCTCGATCTGCGCGTTGACGCGCGCAAGATCGGCGGTGCGCTCCGCGACCCGGCGCTCGAGTTCCTCCTGCGCCTGCGCCTGCATCAGCATGCGCTCGCGCAGCCGCGCCCGCCGCTGGATGAGGATGGCGATCGCCAATCCGGCAAGGCAGAGCAACAGGATGGCGGCCGCGACCGTGGTCAGCGCCTGGGTCCGGACCGATGCCGTGTCGGTCAGGACGTTCACCGTCCAATCCGCTTCCGGCATGTAATGCGACAGCACGAGGTATTCCCGGGCGCTGTCACCGCTCGAGACTTTCATCAATGCATGGCCTTCGACCTCGCTTCTGGCGACCGGCAGCGGGTGGAGGATCGCATTGGCATAGCGTCTGGAAGCTTCCGTCCGGGCAAGCCGATCCGGCGTCAGGGGAAGGATACCCGCGTAGAGCCATTCCGGGTCTCCGCTCATGAAGATGATGCCTTCCGGATCGGAAACGAAAATTTTGTACTCGCCGCCCTGCCAGGAGGCCTCGATGGTCTCGATATCGACCTTGAAAACGATCACGCCGCGGATCTCCTCGCCGATGCGTATCGGCGAGCCGAAGTAATAGCCGCGCTTCAGCGACGTGGTTCCGAGCGCATAGAAGCGGGACTGCACTCCGCGTAGCGCGTCCTGGAAATAGGGGCGGTAACTGAAATTCTGGCCGACGAAGCTTGCCGGTCCGTCGTAATTGCTTGCGGCGATCGTGTCGCCATCGGGGGTGATGACGTAGATGTCGGACGATTTCAGGAGCGCATTGATCTCTTTCAGATAACCGTTGACGGAATCGCGCAGCCGGCGATCCCGGGCGCGCGTCACCAGTTCCTTGATGTCGTCGTGGTCGGCGATCAGGGCGGGCAGTGCCTGATAGCGGTTGAGATGGCCGCTGAGGGCGGCAACCGCCAGTCTCAGCGCCGTATTCGCCTGCGCCGAGGCTTCCTGCATGTAGCTGCGGGTCGCAACGACATTGCCCTGCACGGCAAGCGTCACGACGGCGACCGGCAGGAGCAAGAGCAGAAGCAGGAAGCGGTATTTCACGGAATGCCCGGGCTCCTCCTCCCGCGGATTTCAACGATGCTCCGGATCGTAAGAGCACGCTCGATCAGTGGCAAGCGATCGGTGAATGCCGCGCCATATAGACGAAGATCGATGTACGTCAACGCGATGTTGACAATGCGTTTGTTGCCCCCGGTCTTTCGCGCTCGATCGGAAGAGCGCATCTATCCGGCATCGACGAGCCCAAGGATAAACGGGCAGAAAGGCAGCGACATATGCGCGACCAGATCAGAGGCCTGCATCACGTAACGTCAATGGCGGACGACGCCCGTACCAACAACCACTTCTTCACGAACACGCTTGGCTTGCGCCGCGTCAAGAAGACGGTGAACTTCGATTCGCCGGACGTTTATCATCTCTATTACGGCGACAGGGCCGGGACGCCCGGTACGGTGATGACCTATTTTCCCTTTCCGCAGATGCCGCGCGGCCGCGCCGGAACGGGGGAGGTCGGAACGACTGTCTTCTCCGTGCCGAAAGAGTCTTTCGGTTTCTGGCAGGAGCGCTTGACGCAACTCGGCGTCACCGGACTTAAGGCGGAGGAAGCCTTTGGCGAACGGCGCTTGAATTTCGCCGGACCGGACGGCGACGGCTTTGCTCTCGTCGAGGTCGAGAACGATCCGCGCACGCCCTGGACGGAAGGCGGAATTGCCGAGGACCATGCGATCCGCGGCTTCCACTCGGTTTCCATGCGGCTGCGTGACGAGGGCGCGACCGCGGAATTGCTGAAGTTCATGGGCTATGAGGAACTCGACCGCAAGAATGGCGTCACGCGGCTGATCGTGCCGGGCGGCAACGGTGCGACCCTCGTCGACCTCGAGACATTGCCGAACATCAACCGCGCCGCGCAGGGGGCCGGCTCTGTACACCACGTCGCCTTCGCCGTCGACAATCGCGAGAAGCAATTGGAAGTGCGCAAGGCGCTGATGGATACCGGTTATCATGTAACGCCGGTCATCGACCGCGACTATTTCTGGGCGATCTATTTCCGCACCCCAGGCGGCGTGCTGTTCGAGATCGCCACCAACGAACCGGGCTTCGCCCGCGACGAGGAGATCGACCATCTCGGCGAGGCGCTGAAACTGCCGCAGCAGCACAAGCATCTGCGAGCGATCCTCGAGAGCCACTTGCAGAAGCTCGATGGATAAGTCGCCTATGACGGTCCGCTCCTCCTTCGTGCCCATTGGAGGAGGGCGGGCGCTCCTAAAGCCGTGTGGCAACAAATGCCCGCTAATCCATTAGTAGAAAAGGAGAATTCAATGGCCGACCATGGCTATGTCCATAAGCTGAAAGCCGGCAGACCCGGCAGTCCAATCCTCTTCGTTCTGCATGGTACAGGCGGCGACGAGAACCAGTTCTTCGGTTTCGGCGCCGAGCTACTGCCGGATGCAACCATCGTCTCGCCGCGCGGCGACGTCTCCGAACATGGTGCCGCGCGCTTCTTCAGGCGCACGGGCGAGGGCGTCTATGACATGGCGGACCTGGCGCGCGCCACGGGGAAGATGGCGAACTTCGTGAAGACGCTTGCCGCTGAGCATGAAGCTTCGGAAATCATCGGCCTCGGCTATTCGAACGGCGCCAATATCCTCGCCAATGTGCTGATCGAAGAAGGCGTTTTCGACAAGGCGGTGCTCATGCATCCGCTGATCCCGTTCCGGCCGAAGGATAATCCTGGGCTGCCGGGCCGGAAGATTCTCGTCACCGCCGGCGAACGCGATCCGATCTGCCCGCCGCCGCTGACCCAAGCGCTCGCGGACTATTTCAAGGCGCAGAAGGCGGAATTAGACCTCGAATGGCATTCCGGCGGACACGACATCCGCCAGGACGAGGTTGCGGCGATCGGTCGGTTTCTTAGGAAGTAGGTACTGTCACCGTCTTGATAACCGATGCTCGGTGAACTAAGTTCAGTGAACTAAGTCCGCATCCACGGAGATCATCGGTGGAAACAATCAACATCCACGAGGCGAAGACGCACCTCTCGCGGCTGATCGAGAAAGCTGCGCGGGGAGAGTCCTTCATTATCGCCAAAGCGGGAAAACCCATGGTGAAGGTCATTCCATTCGACCAGCCATCCGAAGTCGCGCAGCGTCGGCTGGGCTTCTTGGTCGGCCAGATCGTCGTCCCGGACGACTTCGATCAGATGGGCAGCGCCGAAATCGAAGAGCTTTTTGGCGCATGAACATTCTCCTGGATACGCACATTCTTCTCTGGGCGGCTGGCAGCCCTGGCCGCCTGTCAAGGGAGGCCCTCGCGCTTATCGAGGATCGCGAAAACGCGCTCTATTTCAGTGCTGCGAGCCTGTGGGAAATCGCCATCAAACGGAGTCTCGGTCGGGCGGATTTCGAAGCCGATCCCCGGCTGCTCCGTCGCGGCCTGTCGGATAACGGCTATACGGAACTACCGGTGACCGGCATCCATGCTGGAGCACTCGATCAGCTTCCGCCGATCCACAAGGACCCCTTCGACCGCATTCTCGTCGCCCAATCGCTTGTAGAAGGCTTGGCGCTGGTTACCACCGACGAAATGATCGGCCGCTATCCCGGTCCCATTCGTCTCGTTTGACCCTCACTCCAGTCGGCGGCGGAAGAGCCAGGCGGCGGAAGAAAGCGTGACGACGGCGATCAGGCACAGCGGCCAGGTCTGGTGCACCACCTCGGCGAGCGGAATATCCTTGAGGAAGACGCCCTTCACGATGACCAGGAAATAGCGCAGCGGATTGATCAGCGTCACCGGCTGCAGCCAGCTCGGCATGTTCTCGATCGGCGTCGCAAAGCCCGACAGCAGCATGGCCGGCACCATGAACAGGAAGGCCCCGAGGATCGCCTGCTGCTGGGTCATCGACAGTGCCGAGATGAAGAGGCCGAGTCCGACCACCGCGGCGAGATAAAAGATCGCACTTCCGTAAAGCAGCAGCAGCGAGCCGCGCAGCGGCACGCCGAAGACGAAGACAGCGGCAAGAATATAGATGGTGATGTGGAAGAGCCCAATCATCATCGGCGGGATGAGCTTGCCGATCAGGATTTCGTGCGTTCGTAACGGCGAGACGATCAATTGGTCGAAGGTGCCGAGTTCCCGCTCTCGGGCGACCGACAGCGCAGTGACGATGAGGCCGATCAGGAGAGCGATGCTCGCAACCAGATTGGGCACCATGAACCATTGAAAGGTGAGATTGGGATTGAACCAGTTGCGTGCCTCGACCCTGATCGCCTCGGAGGCGGCGCGTTTGCCGGCTGGGGTCTCGGCGGACAGCGCACCGACGATGCGGCTCAGATAGCCCGACACGATCTGCGAGGCGTTGGAGCGCCGGCCGTCGAGGATCATCTGCACTTCGGCGGGCTTTCCCGCCTCGATATCGCGGGAAAAGGTGGGGCCGATTTCCAGAGCGGCCAGCACACGCTGGTTATCGATCGCGGCGCGGATCTCAGCTGGGCGATCGGCGAGCCGGATCGAACGGAAGGTCGGCGAGCCGCCGATCTGCTGCACGAGCTCCTGGCTCCAGTGGCCGTTGTCGCGGTTCAACACCATGAGGTCGACATTCTTCACTTCGAGCGTCGCGGCGTAGGAGAAGACGAGCAATTGGATGATCGGCGGACCGATCAGGATCGTGCGGCCTTTCGGATCCCGCAGCACGGCCAGCAGTTCCTTGACGATCAGCGCCTTCAGTCGACCCCACCACATCTATCCGATCCTCTTTCTGGTGCTGCGCGCAGCGAGCGCGAAGAAGACGCAGCCAATCAGGAACATCACCGCGATCGCCCGGGCGAACATCGGCCAGATGTCGCCGGCGAGAAACACCGTCTGCAGGCTGGGGATGAGGTAGCGTGCCGGCACGACGTAGGTGATCCACTGGATGGCGGTCGGCATCGAGTTGATCTCGAACAGGAAGCCGGACAACAGGAAAGCCGGCAGGAATGCGGTGATCAGTGCGAGCTGCGAGGCCAGAAACTGGTTCTTGGTCACGGCAGAGATCACCAGACCCTGCCCGAGTGCCGGCATCAAAAATACCGCCGAGAGCGCGTAAAGCGCGATGGTCGACCCCCGGAACGGGACTCCAAAGAGGAAGACGGCGAGAAGAACGCAGAGCGTCATCGAGGTGAGGCCGAGAATGAAGTAGGGCAGCAGCTTGCCGGCGAGCAGTTCGGCGGCCGAGACAGGGGTGGCCATCATCGCCTCCATCGTGCCTCGCTCCCATTCGCGGGCGACCACAAGCGAGGTGAGCAGCGTGCCGACGAGCGTCATGACGATGGCGATCGAGCCGGGGACGAGGAAGTTGCGGCTCGTCAGTTCCGGATTGAACCAGAAGCGCTGTTCGGCGGCGATCGCCGGCACGTGGCCCTGGCCCTCGCTCGCAAGTTGCCGCTCCCAATTGGCGACCGTTCCTTGCGCATAGTTCTGCACGAAGTTCGCCGTGTTCGGATCGGACCCGTCGACGATTACCTGGACGGCAGGATTTCGTCCCGCCGCATGGTCAGCCGCAAAGCGTGCCGGGATGACGACGATGCCGCGAACCCGTCCGAGGACAAGATCATCCCCGAATTCGCGGCGGTCCCGGCCATTGACGACGGCGAAATAGCGAGACGCCTGAAAGCTCGCCGCGAGATCGCGCGTCAGCGGCGTCGCCTCCTCGACGACAAGCCCGATCCTGGTCTGCGTGGTGTCGAGCGACACGCCATAGCCGAACAGGAAGAGCAGGATCAGCGGCAGCACGAAGGCGATCAGGATGCTGCTCGGATCGCGCACCACCTGATAGGTTTCCTTGCGTACGAGGGCGGCAAAGCGCCTGGCGCGGCCCGAGCCTTCGCGCTCCTGTTTTTTCACCCTGGCGCTCATGCTGCCTCCTTCGCCTCCGAACCCTGCACGAGGGCGATAAAGGCGTCTTCCATGGTCGGATCCGGCAGGTCCTTGCCGGCGACGCGCGCTTTCATCTCGTCCGGGGAGCCGAGTGCGATCGACCGGCCGCGATAGATGAGCGAGATGCGGTCGCAATATTCGGCCTCGTCCATGAAATGGGTGGTGACGAGGACGGTTACGCCCTTTTCGACAAGGCCGTTGATATGGGTCCAGAATTCGCGCCGGGTGATCGGATCGACACCGGAGGTCGGTTCGTCGAGAAAGAGCACCTCCGGCTCGTGCAAGACGGCACAGGCGAGCGCCAGCCGCTGCTTTAGGCCGAGCGGCAGATCCTTCGCCGACATGTCGTGAATGCCGCGGAAATCGAAGATCTCGGTCATCAGGTCGATCCGCTCGCGCTTCCTCAAGCCGGAGAGACCGTAGACGCCGGCAAAGAAATTCAGGTTCTGCAGAACGCTGAGGTCGCCGTAGAGCGAGAACTTCTGGGCCATATAGCCGAGCCGGTTGCGCGCCTCGGCGGCGTCGCGCCGGAGATCGAAGCCCGCGACCCGGCCCTCGCCGGCGGTGGGTTTCAAGAGCCCGCAAAGCATCTTGAAGGTGGTCGACTTGCCGGCGCCGTTGGGACCAAGCAGGCCGAAAATCTCGCCGCGCGGGATGTCGAAGGTGATGTTGTCGGCGGCGGTGAAATCGCCGAAACGCTTCGTCAGCCCGCGCGCCTCGATCACCGGTCGACCGCCATCGGCAGTAAACGGCCGCTGCGTCTCCGCAAGTTGCGACCGTCCACCGGGACCGCCGCCGAGCATGTCGACGAAGGCATCCTCGAATCGCGGCTGCGCGGCTGCGGCGCGAGGGGACGATGCCTCGTCAAACGAGGGAGGGGTGAGCCCTGGCTTCATCACCAGGCGTATGGCTTCGCCCTGAATGACGCCGTCGACGACGCCCTCCTGGTCCAGCAGGCGTGACAGTCTTTCGCGCCGTCGCCCGACCGTGCCGGAGAGGCGGAAGACTCGATTTTCGACGCGCCCGGTCATCTCGTGCGGGGAACCGGAAAACAGCAGCCTTCCCTGGTTGAGCAGGAGGACATGATCGCAGGCTTCCGCTTCGTCGAGATAGGCCGTCGACCAGAGAACGCCGATGCCTTCCGCCGTCAGGTTCTCGACCATCTTCCAGAGGTCGCGCCGCGAAATCGGATCGACGCCGACGCCGGGTTCGTCAAGCAGCAGCAGCCGCGGCTTGCGCAGAAGCGCGCAGGCAAGGCCGAGCTTCTGCTTCATGCCGCCGGAGAGCTTGCCGGCCAGACGGGTGGTGAAGGGGGCAAGATCGGTGAATTCAAGCAGCTCGGCAAAGGTCCGGCCGCGTTCGGCGAGCGGCAGGCCGCGCAGGTCCGCATAGAGATCGAGATTTTCCTGGACCGAGAGATCCTCGTAGAGCCCGAATCGCTGCGGCATATAGCCGATCGCCGCCTGGATGCTCGCCGGATCCCTGCGCGTGTCATAGCCGAGCACTTCGACCGTACCCTGGTCGGGCAGCATCAGCCCGGTCATCAGCCGGATCAACGTCGTCTTGCCGGCGCCATCCGGACCAACGAGGCCGGTGATCCTGCCGCCCGCAATGACGCCGTCGATGGAGTCGAGGGCAGGGGGCGCCTCGCCGAACCGCTTCGAGACGGACGACAGCCGTACGAAAGGCACCGCCGCGGACGCGTTGTCGGGAGCGGATGTCATGACCCGGCCTCCGGGCCCGGCAGACGCACGGTCACCGGCATGCCCTGGCGCAGGTCGGTGCCCGGCTTGTCGACGACGATCCTCAGTCGATAGACGAGATCGGTTCTAAGCTCGGGCGTTTCCACCGACTTCGGCGTGAATTCCGCCACCGGCGAAATGAAGCCGATCGTCCCCTCATAGCCTTGCCGGGGGTTGGTGTCAGAGGTCACCATGACCTTCATTCCCGGGTGGACGCGACCGAGATCCGGTTCGGCGACATAGGCGCGGACCCAGACGGGTTCGGTCAGAGAGAGCACATAGACCGTGTCCGACGGCGAGACGACCGCCCCGACCTCCCGGACGCGAGAGAGGATGACGCCGGCGCTCGGCGCGACCAGCGCGACGTCCTCGAGTGCAGTGCGGGCGCTCGCGGCCTTAGCCGTTGCCGCATTCGCCTGCGCTTCGGCCGTGGCTATGTCCTCGACGCGGCTGCCCTCTTCGAGCAGGGCCAATGCCTCGCGTGCGGAGGCCGCACGGGCAGCGGCCGCGGCGCGGCTCGCAATTGCCTGGTCGAGTTCGGCCTGCGAAATCGTGCCGGCCGGCCGCAGCCGCTGCGCCCGCTGAAAGGCGAGTTCGGCGTTCTGGAGTTCGGCAAGACGCTCCTCATGGGCGGCGCGGGCCTGGGCGATCTCGGTTGGCCTGGCGCCTGCCTTGAGCTTTGCGAGCGTCGAACGGAGCGCCTCGGCATCCGCTTCCGCGGCGTCCAGCGCCTGCTGAAACGGCTCTGCGTCCAGCCTGGCGATTACGTCGCCGGCCTTGACTGCGTCGCCCTCGTCTACCCGCAGTTCGGCAATCCGGCCGCTGACGCGGAAGCCGAGCGACACCTGGCGGATATCGACGTTGCCGTAGAGAACCGTGTTCCTGTGGTCTTCCGCCCAGCCGATCCGCGCCGGCAGATCCAGCCACCAGGCGCCGGCCGCGCCGGCCGCAAGGGCCAGGGTGATGAGTGCAATCTTCTTCATGGCTGGCGGTCCTTCTCCGCACCGAGTATCGCGACAAGTTCAGCCGCGTGCCTGTGCAAGGTCTCGATCTCCTTCGGCCCGGCGGTTTCCCATTCGAGCTGCGCATAGACTGCCGCATGCGCCATGCGGAACACGAGCACGCTGCCAACGAAGGAGAGGGTTCTGAGCCGGATGTGTTCGGAGGCCGGGTCGTCCTCGAGAATGGCGCCGATCAGCCGCCGCGCCATCTCGATCATCGGCCGCATGATGTTGCCGTAGAGGCGCGTGAAGGCTTCGGTCGGCTCCATCTGCTCGCGGATGATGAAGCGCGCCCAGCTCTCCGATTGCTTGCTCACGAAGAGAACGATCATCCTCTGAACCATCTGGGTAAGGAAGCCGCGCGCTTCGGCCGGAGTCATCGGCTGGCCCTGCTCCTCGAGTTCAGCAAGGCGCCCGTGAATCATGGCGCGCAGATCGCGGACATGATTGCCGATCAGAGCCGCGAGATGCTCGGCCGCGGCGATATAGAGCCCCTCCTTGCCGCCGAAATAATAGGGGATGGCCTGTAGGTTGACGCCCGCCGCATCGGCGAGCTTCCGCGTCGTGGCGCCGTCGAAGCCGTAGCGGCCAAAGATGTCGATCGCCGTGGCGAGAAGCTTCTCTCGCGTGGCGTCGCCGCGCTCGCCCTTGAGCTGTGTAGTGGTGTCGTAGTTTTTCATCATTTGCTTAAATTACATCATTCAACCGACTAAGTCAATCGATCGAATGATTTCGAAACGGCACGTCGGTGCGGGGGAGCCTTTGGCGCAGCTGGCGCCTCGGCCAGCCGCGGCCTAGCCAATGGAGAAGTGAGAGGTCAGGACTGTCGCAGTTCAGGCGACTTGCTGCACGGCGTCAAGACGCCCTTGGAACAGCGCGGCGATGAGATCCGATTGGGTGACGATACCGACGACGCGGTTTTCAGCGTCCACGATCGGCATATGGTGCAGACCCATGTCCGCCATGGGCGGCACCAGCTTGGCGATCATCGTTTCCGGCAGGGCCGATTGGACTCGGGTCGTCATGATTTCGGAAACCAGCCGAGGCGATTTCGCCGGCAGTCCAATGATATTGCCGATCCGCTCGCGAAGGCCGATCTGCAGCCGCCCGTCCACCGCCAGCGTCGTGTGCTTCATGAAGTCGGCTTGGGTAATCATGCCGACCATGCCGTCTTTTTCGGTCACCACCGGCAAGGCCTGAATTCGGTGTGCGACGAGCATTCGCCATGCTTTGCGCAGCGGCGTGTCGGGCGCAACGGTCAGCACGTCGCGGGACATGATCTCGCCACAGGTTATTTTGCCCGACCGGCGGGTGAAGGCACGAATTTGCGCCTGGTGAATGAAGCTGTCGAGCTCCTCGGGACTGATGTCGACGATCTCGCCATATTGCGCCAGCACCGCCTGGAGGTCGTCCGGAACGACACCGAGGCGCTGGCTTGGCAGCGGATCCTCGGTGCGATGGGGGTTCGGGGCAGGGGCAAGGTGCGGATAGCGGCGGCCGGTGAGATTGTTGAAGATAAGCGCCGCCGTCAGGATGACCAGCGAGTTGATCGCGACCGGGGAAAAGACGAAGGCGTAGCCCGCCTCATGGATCACCGGGCCGCCGAGAACCGCGGTCAGGGCGACGGCGCCGCTCGGCGGGTGCAGGCAGCCAAGGAGCAGCATGACGCCGATTGCCAAGGCGACGGCGATGGCCGCCGCCACAACAGGATTGGGGATGAGCAAGGCGCAGGTGACGCCGACCGTTGCGGAGACGACATTGCCGCCCACGATCGACCAGGGCTGGGCGAGCGGGCTCGACGGCGCGGCGAAAAGCAGCACCGCGGAGGCTCCCATCGGGGCGATGAGCAGCGGCAGGCTGGCGTCGGCCCCGACGGCAACCGTGCTGATGAACCCTGTCGACAGGACCCCGATGAGCGCGCCGCAGGAGGCGCGCAGGCGCTCCCAGCCGCTGACCGGTACCAGCGAGGGCATCAAACGTCGAAGAAGGGCTGCGGCCTTGGACATGGATGTTCGTGCGCGATGCGGAGGGTGAAACGAGAACGAAGTGCACAGCGCAATAGCATGTGATTGCGGATTGGGCACGAAATCTGCATCCAAGAAAACGCACAGGATTAAAAAATATGCACTATGCTCAACAAATACCCGGCACAAGGAGCGGCGCCGAATTCAGGCCGCAGAGGCAAGGTCAATCGTGATCTTGGTGCCCCGGTTCGGAGCGGTGTCGTATGAGATTTTCGCCTTGTGCAGCTCGGCGATCCGATGAACGATTTTCAGGCCGAGGCCGAGTTGGCCCGATCGTTTGACGTAGCCGAGGTCCTCGTTCAGTTCCGGCAGATCGACCATGCCCTTGCCGTCATCCTCAACGGAGACCTGTGGGCCGGGTCCACAGGTCAGCACGATCCGGGTACCCGGCGGATTGTGCTTTACCGCGTTCTCGATCAGGTTCCTGAGCATGTTCTCGACGAGCGCCGGGATCACCTTCACCGGCGTTGTCCCGTGGTCGACGAACTCGATTGACCTGTCTTGGTCGAAGACGAACGGCGCCGTGGCTTGCGCCACCTCGGCTCCGATTTCGGACAGATTGCCCCGCTCGTAGGCGGATGGGTCGACGGTGTCCGCCCGCGCCAGCGACGTCAACTGCTCGAGAATATGCGTCAGCGCGTCGAGGTCCCGCTCGGCATTGCGCGCCCGAGGATCGTCGATCCGGCTCAACTCCATCTTGGCGATCGAAACGGGCGTGCGTATCTCATGGGCGATCGAGGACGAAAAGACCTTCTGCGATTGGACGAGATCGGCGACGCGGGCGAGCAGCCGGTTGACGGCGCTTACCAGCCGTTCGATCTCTTCCGGCATGCGGGTTATCGGCAGGCGGGCGCCGCTGTCGCGCGGGTCGATCGCATCCGCAGCCTTGACCGCCATCGCCACCGGCCTGAGAGCACTTCGGATCGACCAGATCGTCGCGCCGACCACGAGGCAAAACATCAGCGTCATCGGAACGATCATCGAATCGAACATCTCGCGCAGGAGCGCGCCATACATGAAGCCGTTCGGGTCCTTCACGATCGCCAGTTCGACGAGCACGGATTCGCCATCGCGCTCAAAGGATTGACCGCCCGCCACACTAAATGGCTTTCCCTCCTCGATCGTCCGCTTCCAGAAGCTCGGCGCATTGATGCTCAACGGCAGGAAATGCTCGGCGCATTCCGTCGTGCAATCGGAAAAGAGGATAGAGCCGGAAGCGGTACGCACCCGCACATAGATCGCGCCTGCACGCCCATCCAGATCGACGTAGCGTTCGCGGAACTCGCGATCGGCGCTGAATGTCGGCAGCCCGTCCTCCATGGTGATCGCCTGCGACAGGATTTCCGTTTCCTGCTGCAGCATCAGGACGCTGAGCTTGTCGTCGTCAAACCAGTAATCGGCGAAGACCACGCCGATCTCGAGGATCATGGCGAGCAGGGAAAAGGCGATGATGCGTCTGGCAACAATGCCGATCAGCGACGGATTGCCTTTCCTCATGCAGCGGCCCGCAGGAGATAGCCGATGCCGCGCACCGTTTCGATCCGGATACCGGTGGCAAGCGGCTGCAACCGCTTCCGAACTCGGGAGACGGCGAGCTCGAGCGCATTGGAACTGAGCTCTTGGCCATATTCGGAGAGGACTGTCTCGAGCCGACGCTTTGGCACGACGCGACCAACCTCACGCATCAATATCTCGATCAGCGAGCGTTCGCGCGGGGGAAGGGCGATTATCGTCCCGTCGCAGGTGAGCTCTGCGGTGGCTGGATCGAAGCGCAACGCGCCGGCTTCGAGCACCGGCTGTATGGCGTGCGGATTGCGCCTCAGCATCGCCCGGCAGCGGGAAAGCAGTTCCCGATGGTGGAAAGGCTTCACCAAATAGTCGTCCGCCCCGGCATCGAGCCCTTGGACCCGCTCGTCGACGGAGCCGCGGGCGGTGATGACCAGTACGGGCAAGCCGGCGTGCTCCTGCCTTATCCATCTCAGAAGATCGAGACCGTCGCCATCCGGCAAGCCCAGGTCAAGAAGGACGAGATCGTGCTCCCGCCCGACAATGGCGGCCTCGGCTTCGCCGAGACTCGAAACCGCGTCGAGCCGCCAGCCCGCATCGCGCATGGTTTCGCCCACGAGTTCGATGAGGCGAGGACTGTCTTCGACGAGCAGCAGGCGCATGCGTTTCCCTGATCTGAAGCCTTCTTGGATCGGCGGCCGCAGACCATAGGGGGTTTTCCCTCACGTGCCAACGTCGCAGAACCCGGGGAGCATCGTGCCCGACAGGACCTCGACAGTTTGCCCGCGGTACTGGCGGAGGTGTCGTGACACGCCGGCAACTTCGTCGCGTCCAAGAATAGGGACGACGCCGGTTCGAAAAAGCGCGACGTAACCACGGGCAAAGAATTTCCATCCTGGAGAACAATGTTTTGGCTGTCTTCAGAATTCGTCGGCCGGAGATCGGCAGCATCTCCTTGAGTGCGGCGGCCACGCTTTATCTGCTGCTCATCACCAACAATTCCTTCTGGAGCCATGCGGTGACCTCTTTCGGTCACGCGTGGATCGCTGTCCTATCGTTCGGGGTGGCACTCGGTCTGACCACCTTTTCAGTCCTGACCATGCTGTCGATGAAATATCTGATGAAGCCGCTGTTGGTCCTGCTGATCGCCATATCGGCGGCTGCGTCGCACTTCACCGAGACGTTCGGCATCGTCATCGACAAGGAAATGATCGGAAACGCCGCCGTCACCACTGGCCCAGAGGCGAGCCACCTGCTGACTGGCAGCCTGGCGCTTCATCTTGCGCTCTACGCACTCTTGCCGTCGCTTCTCATCGCGTGGGTCAAGATCAAGCATCGGCCATTTTTCTCAAAAGCGGCAATCAATTTCCTCTTCGTTGCTCCGGCGCTTCTGCTGAGCGGCATGCTCATCTACGCCAACCTTGCCGGCATCGCCTATGCGCTCAGAGAGCATCGAGATCTGATGGTCCGGTTCAATCCGGCCGGACCGATCACGTCGGCGGTGCGCTACGGACTTTCCAGCTATCGCGAGCGCAATCTGGTCGTGCAGCCGCTCGGGATCGACGCCAGAGAAGGGTATCGCATCGCCACAGCCGGCAAGCCTGTCGTCGTGGTGGTGGTCGCAGGCGAGACTGCACGGGCGATGAACTTCTCCCTCAATGGCTATCACCGCGACACAAATCCGGAACTGGAGGCACTCGGAGTGGTCAACTACCGTGATACGACGAGCTGCGGCACGGCGACGGCGGTCTCGCTGCCCTGCATGTTTTCCGTCTATCCGCGCAGCGAGTACAGCGACTGGAAAGCTCGCTCGACCGAAAACCTCGTCAACGTACTGACGCATGCGGGTGTTTCGGTCACCTGGTGGGACAACAACACCGGCAGCAAGGGCATCGCCGACCTCATCAGTTTTGCCAGCATGACGCACCAAAAGAACAGCCCGCTTTGCAGCAATGGCGAATGTCTCGACGAAATCTTCCTCGGCGACCTGGATAAGAAGCTTGCCGCGACGACGAAAAACAGCGTCATCGTACTGCATCAGCTCGGCAGTCACGGCCCGGCCTATTACCTGCGCTATCCCGAGGCGTTCCGCCGCTTCACGCCGGACTGTCGCACGCCGGAGCTGATGAGCTGTACGACGGAGGAAATCGTCAACGCCTATGACAACTCGATCCTCTATACCGACCATGTGCTCGCAAGCGTTGCGGGGCTCATCGAAAAACATCAGGACCGCATCGCCGGCGCGATGATCTACATGTCGGACCATGGAGAATCGCTCGGCGAGAACGGCATTTACCTGCACGGTGCACCCTATGCGATTGCACCGAAGGAACAGACGCAGGTTCCGTTCATCGCCTGGTTCTCGAAGCCCTACCAGGCGATTATGGGCGTCGACACCGGCTGCCTTGCCAAGGATACCGACAAGCCGCGGTCGCACGACAACCTGTTCCACACTGTCCTCGGCATGATGGACGTGCAGACGCGAGTCTATAATCGCGCCCTCGACGCCTTCGCGGCCTGCACCCGGCCGGCGGAGCGGAAGCAGGGGGCACCGGGCTTCCATGCGGCGGACAATGCGGCGCCAAGGCGGCTGTCGGCAGTTCGACAAATCTGGTAGACTTTGTACGTGAAACCAACCCGGTCGGTCTGCTGCATGATTCCCGAGATTAGGATCGATCGGACAAGATCATGCGCAATTCCATGTGCTACAGCGATCTTTGCGTGTCTGACGGCACGCGCGGCGCTACTATCATGGAGGAGAAGCGATGCAGTTCGTTGGCATCCAGGTCTTCCCAGAGCGTGGCGGCAAGGCGGGGTTTACCGTTGAGTTCGTCGGTGCGACGGGTGAGGTCGTTTCCGTCCTGTGTCCGCAGAACGCGGCGGGCACCCTGAACAGGCTGAACGCCGTGGCACGCGCGAAGGAAATCCTCGCAGCCGCCATGGAGGCGAATGGCGAACTGCTCGGCATAACGGGCACGCGACGATCCCCGTCGATCCCGGAAGGCGCGCTTCCGAACGCCCGCCAGGCACATGACGAAGATGCGATGGAAGAGCAGCTGGAGGAGGGGCTCGAGGACACGTTTCCCGCCAGTGACCCGGTGTCCATCACCGGTTCGACCATTCCGAGGGCGACGCCGCGCCGTTGATCTGTGCGGCGGAGGGCCGTATTTCCCTTGCGGCTGTTCAGCCGTCCGATTAACCAATCCATTGCGTTTCCGTATTTTTGCGCCGAAAGCGATTCCGGCCGGTTTTATAATGCGATAGAGCTGTTCGTTGAACCAAGTGGTCGCAGCAGCAATTCAAAGTGCTATAGCGGCTTTCCGCGTCCAACTGGACGCGCGGCGCTGTAGTGACGAGGGACGACCGATTTCGTCCGGATCCATGGAGAAGGCCGTGTTGGACGGGGAGAGGAGCACCGCTTCATGAATGGCCGACGTCTGACATTTGCTGTCGGTGACATTCACGGCTGCCTCGCTGAGCTCGAAACCCTGTTGGCGGCGATCGAGTCCGCCGCGCCGGGGGGGAGGGTGATTTTTCTCGGCGACCTCGTCGACCGGGGCCCGGAGAGCAGGGGCGTCGTCGAGCGGATCATGGCGGGACCGACCAGGGCCGGTTGGCAATGGATAACACTCAAGGGCAACCATGAGGATATGTTGCTCTCGGCCCGCAAGGGTCTTGCCGAGATGAGCTCGTGGCTGATGAACGGCGGCGGCGAAACTCTGGACTCCTACGGTGGCGCCATACCCTTGAGCCATCTGGTCTGGATGGCCGAACTGCCGTCGATCATCGTCGAGCCCTATCGCATCTTCGTCCACGCCGGCGTGGATGAGACGATCCCGCTCGAGGAACAGGGCGACGATATTCTGCTCTGGATGCGGACCGAGCCGAACTACTCCGGCCATTACTGGGGCAAGCATGTCTGCCACGGGCATACGCCGAGCCGCGGTAATCCCCGCACTGTCGGCAACAGGACCAATGTCGATTCGGGTGCAGTCTTCGGCGGCGTGCTCTCCTGCGCCGTCTTTGACGATGACGTGGCCGGTGGGCCGATCGATTTTCTCATTGCCGGCGGGCGCCGCTGAGCACGCTGAGAAGAAGGTTGTGCGCTGGCCCCTCCAAGGATAGTTGTGGCATCCGCGCAAGCGCGAAATTTCTTGCTAAGGAGCCGGCTTGGATACCCTGACCACCGCGATATTCCCGAAAAACTTCGCTGCCCTGCTGTTCGATATGGATGGTACCCTGCTCAATTCCATGGCCGTCGTCGAACGGGTATGGGGGGCGTGGGCGGTCCGCAATGGGCTCGATCCCCATGAACTGATGAAATCGGTGCATGGCGTGCGCGCGTCGGACACGATCCGCAAGCTCGGGCTCGCCGTCGACCCCGACCTTGAGGCGCATGCGCTCGCCCTGGCGGAGATTGCCGATGTGGATGGTATCGCCGAAATACCCGGGGCGGTCGCCTTCCTCGACTCATTGCCGCCCGAACGCTGGGCGATCGTCACGTCGGCGCCGCTGGAGCTGGCCAGGCGCCGCCTCGCCGCGGCCGGCATTCCAGTTCCGCGCCACATGGTCACCGGTGAAGATGTCACGGCGGGCAAGCCCGATCCGCAGGGCTATCTTCTCGCCGCCAAGCGGCTCGGAGTTCGTGCCGAGGACTGCCTGGTCTTCGAAGATGCCCCGGCCGGGATACTCGCGGGAAGCGCCGCCGGCGCCGAAGTGGCCGTGATCACCGGTGCTCACGCCGCGGCGGAGGGAACGCCGCATCTGACTTTGGAGCATTACGCGGACGTCGAGGCCCGGATCGGCGGCGACGGCTGGCTTTCGCTTCACCGGCGCTATCGCTGATTTGCTCGCTGCAGGATGAGACGATGCCGGTCGGTCGGCGCGCTTCGCATGTCCGGCATATTTTTCTAGTAATTTTGTAGAGAATAAACCTTCATTCCTTACCTTCGCTATTGCTGCCGGGCACAATCTCCGCATGAAACTATCCATTTGCAGCAACCGGTGCTCCGGGGAGCGAACGTATGGTGAAGACGCTGATCGTTCCGGGTTTGTTCGGATCGGGCGAGGGCCACTGGCAGCGCCACTGGCTCATCGATCAACCGGGGGCCACGCTCGTCGAGCAGGGCGACTGGAACCGACCGGCGCTTGCGGTTTGGCGAAGTGCTCTGGAGACAGAAATCGACAGGCATCCGTCGGTCGACATCGTCGCTCACAGCCTGGGCTGCCTTTTGGTCGCGGGCCTTGCCGGCCACCCGGTTGCCAAGCGCATCGGAAGCGTTCTTCTTGTGGCGCCCTGTGATCTCGAGGAGACGGAGCGCCTGCATCCGGGGGCGATCGCCTTCGGTGGCATGCCGCGACAGCGGCTTAGCTTTCCAAGTCTCGTCGTCGGCAGTCTCAACGATCCCTATATGCGCTTCGACCGCTTACGGATTTTTTGTGAAGAATGGGGCAGCCGCCTCGTCGATCTCGGCCATGCCGGCCACATCAACATCGCGAGCGGCTTCGGCCGCTGGCCGGCCGGCTATGATCTACTCCAGGTCCTGAACGGCATGGCTAAGGACGACCGCGCGATCACTGCGCCTACAATGCTCGTCCGTCAATTGGCGCGTTCGGCTCCAGCGAGCCGGCAACGATCATTTCTCTAAGGCGCGTTCAAACGTACTCACGCTGAACACTTTGGGCGACTCGCATTAACGCCACATACCGCGCATGCGGGCCCGGACATCGATGCGCAATTGCTGCGCATCGCGCTGGCCAACCGCAGCCTGCTTGGCAACGGGCCAGGCCGAGCACTCGAAGAATTGCAGAAGCGTTGCAGGTAGGAAGCGGCTGCGCGAGGCGTAGACATGCCGGTCGCCTTGGGCATGCTGCCCGTGCGTGAAAAAGCGCTGCGGGGTGATCAGATGCAGGCTGTCCTTGGCGCGCGTCATGGCGACGTAAAGCAGACGGCGCTCCTCCTCGACCTCCGCCGTGCTGCCGACACCGAGGTCGGACGGAATGCAGCCGTCGACGCAATTCAGTACGAAAACCGATTTCCATTCCTGCCCCTTGGCCGAGTGGATGGTCGAGAGGATGAGATAGTCCTCGTCGAGCAGCGGCACGCCCGCATGGTCGCTGGTGGCGTCCGGCGGATCGAGGGTGAGCTCGGTCAGAAAGCGTTCCCGGGACGGATAGCCGCTGGCGATCTGCTCGAGCTGCAGAAGGTCAGCCCTGCGGACCTCGGCGTCTTCATGGATACGCTCCAGATGCGGTTCGTACCAGGCGCGGGCCGCGCTGATTTCTCCTGGCCACCCGGTCCGGCCGGAGCGCAGGGCCTGCAGCATGTCAGCGAATGCCGGCCAGGCATCGCCGGAGCGCCGCGGGGCAGGTATCTCCGAAAGCGCCGCCAACGGTTCCGGATCGACGGCGATCGCGTCGAGGACGCGCGCGGCCGTTTGCGGACCGACACCGGGCAGCAATTGCATCAGCCGAAAGCCCGCAACGCGATCGCGTGGATTCTGTGCAAAGCGCAGCGCTGCCAACATGTCTTTCACATGCGCGCTGTCCAGGAATTTGAGCCCACCGAACTTCACGAAGGGGATGTTGCGACGGGTCAGTTCCACCTCGAGGGCGCCGCTGTGATGCGAGGTTCGGAAGAGCACGGCCTGCTGCTTCAGCAGCATTCCGCCTTCGCGGTTCTCCAAGATCTGTTCGACGGCGTAATTAGCCTGCTCGGCCTCGTCACGCACGGTCACAAGCCGCGGCCGTTCGGCCGATTCCCGCTCGGTCCAGAGGTTCTTGGTGAAACGCTCCCGCGCCAGTTCGATCACGCCGTTCGCGGCGGCGAGGATCGGCTGAGTGGAGCGATAGTTCCGATCGAGCGTGATGATTTCCGCCGCCGGCGTGAAGCTGGTCGGAAAATCCAGGATATTGCGAACCGTCGCGGCGCGGAACGAATAGATCGACTGGGCGTCGTCGCCCACCACGGTGAGGCCGCGCCCATTCGGCTTCAATGCCGTCAGGATCGAAGCCTGCAGCCGGTTGGTGTCCTGATATTCGTCGACGAGCACGTGGTCGAACCGGCCGCCGACGTCATCGGCGAGGACAGTATCGCCCATCATCTGCGCCCAGCAAAGCAGCAGGTCGTCGTAATCGAGTACGTTCTGCGCCTGCTTGGCTTCGACATAGGCGCCGAAAAGTTCGCGCAGCTGCTTTTCCCACGCAGAACACCAGGGAAAATTGTCGCGCAGGACTTCGTCGAGCGGCTGCTCCGCATTGACGGTGCGCGAATAGATTGAAAGACAGGTCGCCTTGGTCGGGAAACGGTTCTCGGTTTTCGAGAAACCAAGCTCGTGCCGCACGATATTCATGAGATCGGCGCTGTCTTCCCGATCGTGGATGGTGAAATCCGGATCAATACCAATTTCGACGGCATGGTCGCGCAGGAGCCGCGCGCCGATGCCGTGAAAGGTTCCCGCCCAGGCAAGCGCGTCCGAGATCGTGCCGGCCTTCCCGCCGAGCACCTGGCCGCAGATGCGTTCGACCCTCCGGCCCATCTCGGCGGCCGCCCGGCGCGAGAAGGTCATCAGGAGGATACGTCGGGGGTCCGCACCGTTGACGATGAGATGCGCCACCCGGTGGGCAAGCGTGTTGGTCTTGCCCGAGCCGGCGCCGGCGATGATGAGAAGCGGACCGCCGATATGGGCATCCGGTCCGACACCGTGTGAGACGGCACTGCGCTGGCGCTCGTTCAGTTTTTCCAGATATGCCACGCTCATCCGGCCTCGTCCCGCCTCCAATTGCGCTCGCGCGACGTAAACAGACGCGTCCTGTGAGGCGGCCGGCTTGCAGCGAATCGCGCGTGAACGGATAAGGAACATAGCCACAGTTCGACATGCTGCAAAGCCGCTTCGCGATTTGCTGATATTTCGGCCCGAACCGATTGGCCGCTTCGCTATTCGGCGCGCGTTCGATGCGCGGCAACGCCCGCCGGCTTCCGCGCCTGCTGGCGTCGCGCCATGGAGCGTGCGTTTCTGCGGGCGATCCTCAACTCGGCGAGCGTCGGCTGCCACCATCCCCTGGAGAGCGCCTCGGGCCCGGGCTCCTTGCGGGCCGGCCATGTCGCGACGAGTTCGGCGAAAGTCGGTCGACGCCATCTCCCCCAGACGTGATCAACGGCCTGATCGGCTTGAGGATAATATTGCGCCAACGCCGCCGGCTCGGCGACTTCGCCCAAGAAATCCAAAACGGTGACGATCCCATACTGCACGGTCGCAACCGGGCGGCCCAAGGGCGGCGGATCGTCTGTGGTGAGGGGATACCGGCGACGCCGCCTCTCCGCTGCACGCGCCCTGGCCGCCCTTTGCACCTCGGAGCCTTTTTCCGCGTATCGTCGGCGCTTCCTTTCGTCTGGTTCGCTTCGACGGGCGGCCTCCTCGATCCTCGGCCAACATCGCCGCAGTTCTTCGTAGGACCGGAAGGGTACGCGCCACACCCCCATATCTTCGTCCCAGTGCGCCCAGGGAATTTCGCGCAGCAATTCGATGACCGATCTGGAATAGGGCGTTCGGATGCGCAGGTCGTCGCTGACCTCAAGATACCGGCTGACGATGGGCTCGAAATCATAGGCGTCGCGGCCCTTGAGATCGCCATGAATGTCGGTGTGCTCTGATTCCCGTGCCAGCCAGCGCTCGATGCGGCGAGCGGCCGTCTTTCCCGGCACGAACCAGCTCCTGCGTTCGTCGTTCCACCGAGCGCGTGGAAACGCCTCGCGAAATCGCTCGACGGTCGATCGGTCATAGGGGAAGGACGCAAATTCGCCCTGCCGAGCTACCCCGCGCCTCCACTGCTTATGTGGAACCATGACCGTCTCTCCACGCTCTCAAGTGTAACGCTGTGCGCGATCGCTTTGTTCGTCTCGATTGGGCTTCCCGCAGCCAGACGCTTTTCGGAGCGGTGCAATGGAACCCGTCTCCTCGTCTGCGAGTTTCCTCTGCACTAGGAGGAACGATGCCTAAGGTCACCGACACGATCACCCAACCCCAGCCCCCGGACCGCCGGGTCGAGTGCGAGCGGGCGCTGGAAGAGGATTTTCAGATCTTCACAAGCCTGGCCGAAGGCGCAGGCTGGACTTGGCAGGAGATCGCGCTTGCGCTGATGGAACTCACCGAAGACTATGTGGTGGCGATGCGCATGGCGGCAAAGATGGCCGAAACCAATCCCGTTCCCTTCCCAGGAAACAAGACGATGCACTGATGGCGGGCAAGTGGGCCGACCTCGCGTCGCGGGATCATTCTCGCGGACGCACGGACAGTTTCTTCAGCATCACGACGTCGCGCACGCCGGATTGGTAAACGCGGATCAATCTTGCGGCGATTTCGTTGGCTCTCTCGCCGCTGCTTTCCACGCCCTTTTCCTCTAGGATCTGTTCGAAAATGCTGTGCAGCAGATCCACCTCCGTGGGGCCGAAAGTGCTGCACCGGTCGTGAGATGGCACCATGGTTCATCTCCTCTCGATGGGGACGGATTCGCACATCCGTGGCGCCCGAGCATGTGCCGGAAACGTTCAGTGTATGCCTGATTGGAACGATGACGAGTCACTGCAGATAGCAGCCTCGAAGCGCCGTGCACGTCCTGGTTTGCCGCTCGAGGGCGTTGCAGCCGTTTTCTCGACAAGATCAGGTGCAGTGATAGCGGCGATTTCGAATTCGCACCGCCGGCTTATTGCTTCCTTTAACGAAGACTGTCTAACGTCGAAGATATGGCGAAGGATACCAGGCGACTCTTTGAACTCTTCGAGACTTCTCCGGTTCTCGTCGCAGCCTATGACGGGTTCGACAGGCTGCACTACGCCAATGCGGCGTTCCGGTCAGCCTATTTCATCACACCGGATGAGATGCCGCTCTGGCCGGACCTGATGCGGCGGAACTTTCATGCCCAACGCGGAACCGTCATTCGCGCAGGAGATTTCGAGGAATGGCTGCGATCGACCCAGTCGCGCCGCGGCAAAGTCGGTTTCAGGTCTTTTGAAACCGATCTGTTCGATGGGCGCTGGCTTTGGATGACCGAAACCGTCGAGAAAGATGGCTGGATGCTTTGCGTCGCCACCGATGTGACCGGCCTCAAGGCCAAGACGCGCACGGTGCGACAGGATCGGGACCTGGCGATCAAGGCCTCCTACACGGACGAACTGACCGGCGTCGCCAACCGCCGCTTCGTCACGGCGAGAATCGAGGACATGCTGCAGCGGAACGAGCAGAGCTCGCCAGGCTGCCTCTGCGTGCTGGACATCGACCGTTTCAAGAGCATCAACGACCAGTTCGGCCATCAGACCGGCGATGCGATCCTGCGGGATTTCGCCATGCGCATTCACCGCCTGGTGCGGCGCACCGACTGCTTCGGAAGAGTGGGCGGCGAGGAATTCGTGCTTACCCTGCCGGCCACTCCCGTCGAGCAGGCCAGATTGATCCTCGAAAGAATGCTCGCCTCTGTGCGCAGGTCCCGTCCGCTTCAGGAGCGGCCCGATTTCGGATACACGTTCTCAGCCGGCATCGCGGGTGCTCATCCGGGTGACACGGCGATAAGCCTGTATGCCCGCGCCGACCGAGCGCTCTACATGGCCAAGCTCGCCGGTCGTGACCGCATTCACTTGGACGAACCCGATCCAGACCGATCGGCAGTTGCAGGGTAGCCGGGCGGGCAGTTCTCCGGCCGGAAACGGTTCAACGACGGCACTGCCGACCCGTCAGCACACTCCTGCATCGGCTGCCGGCCCCGGGTCAGGGGACGGATTTCTGCTGGATTCCGTTTCACGGGCGTGGAAGTCGGCGGTACAGTCCTGTACGAAGATGGAAACTTCTCCGATTTCCGCGCGTTGCAGAGAGGTTGGTGCCCCGCCTGGGGGAGCAGCATCATGCGCGTCCGTCACTCCGGGGACTCTCTGACGTGGAGAACCAATGACCGCCTCCGTCGACCATGCACCGGAACAGGGCCGCGGCCTGCGCCAGTTTCTCGCCCTCATGCTTGGATCCGTGGGAGTAGTCTACGGTGACATCGGCACCAGCCCCCTCTATGCGTTCCGTGAGGCATTGCGCCCCTTTGCGGCGGGCGGTGTCGAGCGGGCAGAGGTGATCGGCCTCATCTCGTTGGTCATCTGGACGCTGACGATCATCGTCACCATCAAATACGTCATTCTGCTGCTTCGCGCCGACAACAATGGTGAGGGCGGCACCTTGGCTCTCCTTGCGCTGTTGATGAAGAAGGGGACCAAGTATCCGGTGCTGATGTTCTTTACCGGCATTTTCGGTGCGTCGCTCTTCATCGGCGACGCGATGATCACACCAGCGCTCTCGGTGCTCTCCGCCGTCGAGGGCCTGAAGCTCGTGACGCCGGCTTTGCACGATTATGTGCTGCCGATCTCGGTCGCGATCATGGTGTTGTTGTTTGCCGTTCAGTCGCGTGGCACCGGCGCCGTCTCTATCTTCTTCGGGCCAATCACCCTCATCTGGTTTCTGGTTCTGGGCGCAGCCGGGGTTGCCCACATCGGCGACGATCTGGCGATCCTCGGAGCCTTCAATCCCGTGCACGCCGTTGTTTTCCTATGGAATGCTGGCTTCGTCGGGTTCATCATCCTTGGGGCTGTGTTCCTGACGGTCACGGGAGCGGAGGCTCTCTACGCCGATCTCGGGCATTTCGGCCGCGCGCCGATCCAGGCGGCCTGGATTGCGGTCGTATTCCCGGCGCTGACCTTGAACTATCTCGGCCAAGGCGCGCTGATCCTGTCGCATCCGGAGGCGATCTCCGACCCGTTTTTCCTGATGTTTCCGAGCTGGGCCCTGTTGCCGGTGGTGATCCTTGCCACGCTCGCGACCATCATTGCCAGCCAGTCGGTGATCACCGGCGCGTTCTCGCTCGTGCGGCAAGCCATCCACCTCGGCTTCCTGCCTCGCTTCGAGATCTGCTACACCTCGGAAACGCATACGGGCCAGATCTACCTGCCCTTGGTCAACACGGCGCTCCTCATCGGGGTGCTCGTCCTTTTGTTTGTGTTCGGCAGTTCCGAATCCCTCGCACCCGCCTATGGCGTCTCGATCACCGGTGCCATGCTGATCGACACGATTCTCGCATTCGAGTTCGTTCGCCGGCAGTGGGGCTGGGCCGTGCTGACTGCCATTGCAGTCCTGCTCCCCTTGTTCCTGCTGGAAATGGTCTTTCTCGGCGCCAACCTCTTCAAGATTCACCATGGCGGCTTCGTGCCGATCCTTTTCGCCGGAACGTTGATCACGATCATGTGGACCTGGCGGAGAGGCGTGCAGCTTCTGCGCGAGAAGACGGCGCGTCTGGAAGTGCCGCTCGACCAGTTCATCGCTGCCGTCGAACGAAAGTCCGAGCACGCTCCGGTCGAAGTCCCGGGAACGGCGATCTTCCTGACCGCCACGCCGGAGACGACCCCGTCTGTCCTCCTGCACAACATCAAGCACAATCATGTGCTCCACGAGCACAACGTCATCCTGACCATCAAAACGGCGAGGGTGCCCTATGTCGCGGAGAAGGACCGCTACACGCTGACGAAGCTGTCCGAGCGGTTCAGCAAGCTTGAACTGAGATTCGGCTTCATGGACGACCAGAATGTCTCGCGGGCGCTGGCGCGCTGCCGCAAGGAGGGTTTCAAATTCGAGATCATGTCGACGTCCTTCTATCTCGGCCGGCGCAAGCTCGTTCCGGATCCCGCCTCGGGCATGCCGAGATGGCAGGACAGACTGTTCATAGCGATGGCTGACTCGGCAATCGACCCGACTGACTACTTCCATCTGCCCGCCAATCGCGTCGTTGAGTTGGGAGAACAGGTGATTATCTAGCAACCAAGTGTCACTGTAGCCCTGCGGAGGCGTTCGTGACAGTTTCGGTTTCGCTCACGACCTTCCGGCTGCGTTGAGCCTCTCCTCGGTCAGTGGTGCATAGACCTTGACGCTCGGCCGCTTGTCGCCGGCGACACCGGCCGCTAGCACCAGATAGGCGACGATGAGGCCGATCGACAGAAGCAGGACGCCGACAGCGAAAGCCGATGAAGCCTCGGTCTCGTGCGTGTGCCAGTCCTTGCTGTTGAACATGGAAGCCTCCCATAGAATGGGGAAGGGGGTGCCCCCCGCCTTCGAGAACGGGTGCTGGTAGGGTGAGTCAGTGGGACCAAAATTTGGGGGCTTCGCCCATGCCGCTTAACCGGTAGCTCTGTCTGAAGGGCTCGGCCTCCTCTGCCTTTAGGCTCGCACAACAGGCGCCACAGTCAAGGATTAGCAGATGACCCGAATGGGCGATGAAGCGTGGCAACAACGGGCTCTAAGCCGGCGCAAAACCGACCGCTGCGCGTCTGAAAAGGCGCCCAGCGCGGCAGACCTAACGGATCGCGATGGGGATCGCGCTTCCTTGCTTGGCGAGGAGATGAATGGGCATGGGAACTGGTTTGATGGCAACTGACTCCGAGGACAGGCGCACACTCGATGACGATCTCGTCTGGAGATGGCACGACAATCTGATCTACGGGATCAGCTTCAAGATCGGTGATCCGGAAAAGCAGGACTGGCGCAGCGATCTGGTGCTCGACATCGACTTCATCGCCGAGTGGCTTTGTGGGGCCTCTGGTGAGTTTCGCTTCCGCGTAGCGCCGGCGACGTTGACGTTTCATGATGTCGCTGATCTGCAGATTGCCATAGATCACGGGGACAGTGACGGGCGTACGGCGATGAATGAGCTGTCTATCGACCACGTTACCCGAGAGCGTCTGGCTCGACCATTCGATTTCTGGCATTGGACGATCCGCTTGAACTCGCCTACGGGAGGAAAAATCGCGTTCTGTGCCAGCGGGTACTCCCAGATATTGCGAACCGAACCCAAGCTAGTCACCGAGCAGCATTTGCCGCGCGGCGAGCGAACTTGAGCAGATATCGATATTTGCCGCCGGCGAGTTCCCCCTCGAGATTTCTGGCGAATCCGGGTGTCATATGTTAACGGCGTGCATGTCCCTCGAGTACCGACAACACAGCTAGCCGCAACGCTCCCTAGCTCAGCCACTCGGCCGCGGTGATTGCTGCTGCCAAAAGGAGAGCTGGCGCGGCGAGCCGAGCCAAGAAGTTCAACTGCTGAATTCGCTTCCGTTTCGGTCCGGCCTGGTGCATTCCCCCAACCCTCCAATCCATTCTATGATGAAATGCATCCAATGGTTGAGCCGCACGGTTGCAGAAGTCCGTTAGCTTCGCATGAGGACGCGCTGGATACGGAGCGATTCCCTACAACGATGCCGGCTCGCGACGGTTCCAGCAACGCCGCTGGCCATGGTCGGCCCGATGAGACCGGAGAGCCGGCTCAGCGCCTGCTTGCCCACCAAAGAAGCATCGCTGCTCAGGCGCAACGCCCTGGTTGACGGCGATCGGAGCTAGTCCATCGTGAGTAGAAATGAACGGCGCGATAATTATCGGAACTTGGCGATAATGACAATGACGCTCATTAATTGTATCGATAAAACACACAATTAATGCGCAATATTGATAGATAATATCGTGATGATTTCAATAATCCATGTTTTTCACCACTATTTCATCGAGGATGACTAGTATATAAACAGAACCATAAAGAATTAGATAGTTCCAAGGAGCGTAAAATGGACCGAACGAGCTCGACCTTGAGCAATATTGAAGAGCGCAATAAGGTTTCGCCGAAGAAAAGCAAGGTCGTCATACTCGCGAAGAGCGATCTTTTGTCCGAGTGTCTGACGCAGGCGATCAGAACGCGGTTTCAAGAGCAAGACGTCGTAAGCCTTTCCGATACCGAGGGTCTTCTGGACGGTAACCTTATCGACGTAAGCCTGGTCATGGTCTATCGTCTGCCGGCAGCAGTATTTCCATCGATCATAAGGACGATTCACGAGCTCCATCCAAATGCCGCGATCGGCATAATGGTGCAGAATGCGGACGAGCTCGGCTCGTCGATCGCGGCACTTGTCGACGAAGGCTTGCTTCAAGGCGTGCTGCTCCTGAATTTCAATCTCGACGTATGCCTTAGCGCCATCGATCTCTTGATGAAGGGCGGCGAGCATTTTCCCGCTGCCTTGCTTCGGCGCCTGGCGTCGAGAGGGTTCGCAGCGGGCGGCGTTGTCGCGCAAAATCAGGCGACTTCAGAAGATATTAATATGGAACGCAAGACCGACATTGCCCAAAACCTCCTGAGCACCCGCGAGATCCAGATTCTCGATCTCGTATGCATGGGCACGCGGAACAAGATCATCGCCGATCGTCTCGGACTTGCCGAAAACACCGTCAAGGTGCATGTCCGCAACATCTACCACAAGATGAACGTGCGCAATCGGACGGAGGCCGCGTCGCGCTACTTGGAAGCGACGCTGATATCGGCTCGCTCCGCACCAATCATGCGGACGCCCTGACCGAAGTGTCGGCTTGAATGCCGTGGCACCGCGATTACAGCACTGCGGCTTCTCACACGATAGGGATTCTGCGCGGCTTTCGCCACATAATCGCGTGACGGGAACTGATCTAATCAGCGAGCCCGGACGCGGTACAGAGCGTCTTTACGGAACTGCAGGATGGCTAGGTCAATATCTCACGCTTGGCGCGACATCGTGCCGGCGGCGCTTGCGGTCACCACCAGCGCCACGCCGAGCATCTGGCTTGGCGTCAGTTCCTGCCCCAGCACGATGAAGCCGACGCCAGCGCCAATGGCGGGCTCAAGGCTCATCAGGATGCCGAAGGCGGATGCCTTCATCCAACGGAGCGCGGCGAATTCCAGGGCATAGGGAAGCAGTGGCACCAGGAGGGCGAGTAGCCCAGTCATAAGGGCGAGTTCAGGCATGAGACCGAAGACAGCCTGACGGAAGCCGAATGGCGTCGCCACAAGGGCGGCAACGAGGAGCGAAACGGAGAGACCTTCCAGTCCGCTGAACCGCTGCCCGGCATGTTTCATCAGGACGATATAGCTGCCCCAGCCGACCGCCGCGCCGAGGGCAAGAAGCACGCCGAGCCTATCCCCGACCCAGGCGCCGCCGTCCCAGGAAAGGAAGAGTACGCCCGCCGCAGCAACGGCGGGGCAGACGAGCCGCCATCTGCCGCCGGCGAAGATCGTGGCGACGGTGAGCGGTCCGAGAAAATCGATGGCGACAGCGAGGCCGAGGGGAATGCGCTCGATCGCGGCGAAGAAGCAAAGCGTCATCATCGCCATTGCGGTGCCGAGCGCTGCAGCGGCGAACCAATGCCGCTTTCCATAGCTAAGGAGGGGTGGACGGACGAAAAGCGCGAGAACGAGGGCCGCGAAGCAAAGCCGCAGCCAAGTCGTGCCGGATGGTCCGAGCTCCTGCATCACCGGCTTCGTAAGTGCCGCGCCGAACTGGACGCTCGCCATGGAAAGGAGGCAGAAGACGATCGCGAGGTAAATGCGCCCGCGATCGTCTGCTCCCTTCGCCGGCGCAGTCCAGATTTCGCCCGCAGTCGTCTCCGTTTCCGTCATGTTCGAAATCCTTCGCTTTCCCTCTTGATCAGAAATAGCAAGCTCTTAAAAATAAGGAACGCTGATAATCCTGATACAGATATAAAGGTTTCTGATATGCGAGATCTGGAGGCCGGGCTGCTGCGCGCCTTCGTCGCGACGGCGGAATGCGGTAGCGTTAGCGCGGCCGCTGTTCGATTGGCGAGGACCCAGGCAGCGGTCAGCATGCAATTGCGCCGTCTGGAGGACGACCTCGGGGCGAAGCTTTTGATGCGCGGGCCGCGCGGCATGGGTTTGACCGAGGCCGGCAATGTTCTCCTTCCCTATGCACAGAAGATATTGGGCTTGAGCGCAAGCGCCCGGCGGGCGCTTTCCGGCAGGGCTCTGCATGGTCCCATCCGTTTCGGCATGACCGAAGACATTGCCGTCGGCTCGCTGCCGAAGGCGTTGCAGCGTTTTGCCGCGTCCTATCCCGATGTGGCACTCGATCTCGCCGTCGCCGATAGTACGGCGCTTTCGCAGAAGCTCTCGCTTGGGCTCATCGACGTCGCAATTGGCGACCCGTCGGAGATCAGCGCTGAGCCGGCGCACACCTGGCGCATGCCTTTGAGGTGGGTGGCCGCGCGCGGCTTCGTCGTGCCGGATAAGGAGCCGTTGCCGCTGATCACCTTCGACGGCAACTGCACCTGGGACCGCAGGATGATCGGAGCCCTCAACGCGATCGCGAGACCCTGGCGCACGGTGCTCACCAGCGCCAGCCTTTCCTCCATCCAATCCGCCATTGAAGCTGGTCTCGGCGTCGCCGTGCTGCTCGACGTTGGCATACGGCACGACACGATGAAGGTCCTGAACGGGGCAGACGGAATGCCGCCGGCTCCCCTCGTGGAGTTCGGGCTTTTCGTCGCCGAGGGAAAGGACCTTTCGTCGGGCGCAATCGGAGCCCTCTGGGAATTTGTCGCCGACGAGTTGCAGGCTTCATCGGATCGTCGAATGCCTGCGCTGTGACGAGGAGTGGGCGAGCTTAGACAAAAATTGACCCGATGCGGGAATTCCATCCTCCGCCCTACCGGAAGGTCGAATGACATTGTTGCGACATAGTTCTGTTCAAACCCAGCCCGAAACAGGCAGAGTCTTCGGCGGTGCTGACGAACTCAGCAACCAGGCTGTAGGGACCTTTCGTGCAGTGTCACCTCTCGCGTCCAACACCGGACATCGCTGGCAATCTCGGGGAGCGGCCGCACTCGCCTATGGTCGGAAATCGACGGGAAGCGCGTTTTGCTCCGCATTCGAGACTTGTTGCTGGCTAGTTTCGGTTCCGTCGGCATCCTACGACGGAGGCGCGTGGGCGGAATCCTCGCGTGAGGGCGGCCCAGCAGCTGCGACGCTATCACTCAGCCAATAGTAGAGTCGACAGCCGCTTGGGGACCTTCAGGCTGGTTGCTCTGTGAGCGGCAATCACGCTGTTCGCCATCAACATGGCGATGGTCATGGGCCCAACGCCCCCCGGAACAGGCGTAATGACGGACGCGACGGGCGCGCATTCGGCAAGGGCGACGTCCCCGACCAGCTTCGTGTTGTTCTCGCCCTTCTCAGGTGCGGCAACACGATTGATCCCGACATCGATGACTGTGGCTCCCGGCTTCACCCACTCCGCCTTGACCATTTCGGGTCGGCCGACCGCTGCGACGAGGATATCGGCATTGTGGCAGATGGAGGAAAGATCTTTCGTGCGCGAATGCGCTATCGTGACGGTCGCGTTGGCATTCAGAAGCAATTGCGCCATCGGCTTGCCGAAAAGATTGGAACGGCCGATTACAACCGCATTCAGTCCGGAAAGGTCGCGGCCATGCACCCTGCTGACAAAGACCATCGCGCCTGCGGGAGTGCAGGAGATCAGTCCGGTCTTCAGGTCGCCGGTTGCCAGCTTTCCGGCATTGGCAACATGCAGGCCATCGACGTCCTTTTCAGGCCGGATCGACTGAATGATGGTTTCCGCGTCGAGATGCTGCGGCAAGGGCAGTTGCACGAGAATTCCATGGATGCCGTCATCGCCGTTGAGCTTATGCACCAAGGCCGCAAGCTGGTCCTGTGTCGTCTCTTTCGGCAGGGTGTGTTGGACAGAAAAGAAGCCGCACTCCTTGGCCATGCGGCTCTTTGCGCCGACATAGGCATGACTTGCAGGATCGTCGCCGACGATAATGACGGCAAGCCCGGTCTTCTTGCCGGTCTGTGCCCGCAGTGCGGCATTTGCGCCTTTGATCGCGCCGATGATGGAAGCGGCAACGGCTTTGCCGTCGATGATCGTCGTCATATTCGCTCTCACAAAGAAAGTGGCGGTTCAGGTAAATTCAAGGCTCATTCGCGCCAGATCGTCCCAGAGGCTTTCGGCAAAGCCGCGAAGCACGATGATTTCAAAGGCTTCCGGGCCGACCCGGGTCACGTGGGCCGCAATGTGGCCGATCAGTGTCACCGCGGATTGCCCGACCGGGAAGGCGGACGGGTCAAGGTCGACTGCGGTGCCTTTCGAGAGCGCACGAGACGCCATTTTCCCTTCGATCCGGATGCGGACGCGGCCGTGGCTCTGATCGACGCCGGTGGCGCGCGGTTCTAAAGCGGCAAAAAGGCTCTTCATCTCCTTGTGGGGCATTGGCTCTTCGTGAACGATGAACCACTGCCCGGGCGAAACCGGGCGCACGGCATGCGCAGCCGGTTTGGCAAGGCTGCCGAGGAAGGACACGACATCTTGTTCTCCCGGCCGGGCGAGCACATGAACGATCGTGCCTTCCGGCAATGGCGAGAGCTTGAGCGCAGCGGAGGCAACCGCCTGTTTGGTGGCAAGCGCGGGGCGAAGGGTCGGGCGGAATTCAGACATGGAGCCTCTCGTTCTGAGGGTCGAAGAAAACCGGGTTGCACAGACGCGCGGGGGTCGACTCGCCATGAAGGCCATTCCACACCACCACCTCTTCGCCGTGGCGGCTGGAACCGTTCTTGACCAGCGCCAGAGCGATGGTCGATCCGATATGTGGCGAATAGGCACTCGAGGTCACATAGCCTTGGTCGCTCTCGAGCGTGGCCGCTGCTCCCTTGGCGAGAACATGCGAGCCGCTGCGGAACGATTGCTTCGGGTCGAGCGGCACGACGCCCACCAACTGCGGCCGGTCGGACGCAGCCAGTCCCTCGCGCTGAAGCATCGCCTTGCCGATGAAATCGGGCTTGCTCGCCGAGACCATTTTGCCGAAGCCGAGATCGGCCGGCACCACCGTGCCGTTGATCTCATTGTGCGTCACATGGCCTTTCTCGATCCGCAGAACACTCAGCGTCTCGACCCCATAGGGCATGATGCCGTGATCCCTTCCGGCTTCCATCAGCGCATCTGCGACGCTTTCGCCGTAACCGGCCGGGACGGCAAGCTCGTAGGCGAGCTCGCCCGAGAAGGAAATCTGGAAGAGGCAACCGTGAAGAGCGCCGCCGAACAGCGAGACCTCCCTCGCGGCGAGGAAGGGGAAGGCCGCATCGGAAATATCCTCGTCGACGATCCTCTGAAGGATCGTGCGTGCCTTCGGGCCGGCAATCGCCATCTGCGCCCACTGGTCGGTGATCGAGGCGAGACGCACGTCCAGTTCCGGCCACAAAGCCTGTGCGCAGAATTCAAGGTGGTTCATGACGCCGGCTGCATAGGCGGTCGTCGTCGTCATGAAGAAGCGATTTTCCTCGAGCCGGCTGGTCGTGCCATCGTCATAGATCATCCCGTCCTCGCGCAGCATAAGGCCGTAGCGCGCCCTGCCGACGGGCAGCTTGAGGAAGGCGTTGCAATAGACGCGGTTCAGGAACTCGGCGGCGTCGCTGCCAGAAATTTCGATCTTGCCGAGCATCGAGACGTCGCAGAGGCCGGCATTCTGCCGCACGTTCAGCACTTCCCGGTCGACGCTTTCTCGCCAGGTTTGTTCGCCATTGCGCGGAAACCACGAGGAGCGATACCAGAGTCCGGTTTCGACGAAGACGGCGCCGTGCTTCTTCGCCCAATCATGGAGCGGCGACTTGCGCACCGGCTGGAAATGATGGCCGGTATGGGCGCCTGTCAGCGCGCCGAAGGACACCGGCGTATAGAAGGGCCGGAAGGTCGTCGTTCCGACCTCGGCGGGCGAGACGCCGCGTGCCTTGGCGATCAGCCCGATCGCATTGACGTTCGAGAGCTTGCCCTGGTCGGTGGCCATGCCGTTCGTCGTGTAGCGCTTGGCAAGCTCGACATGGCTGTAGCCTTCGCTGACGGCAAGGCCGATATCCTTGAGATGCACGTCGTTTTGAAAATCGACGAAAGCCTTGCCCTTGACGCCGGGGATCGACCACAGCGGCTTTGAGTCATGTGTCCCTTCGTCTCCTTCAACCTTCGGCAGGACAACGGGCGGGCACGACAAGCCGAACGCCGTGACAATCGCTTGAGACCGTGCGGCACCTTCCGCGAGGCAGGCTGCGAGGTCTGTCGTCGCTGCGGCGGCACCTGCGAGGTCGAGGCCGTTCAAGCCGTCGGGGGCAAGGAAGGCAGCTTTTTCTGCCGACCAGGCGGGCTTGCCGCCTCGATGACAGGCGAGATGGATGATCGGGCTGAAGCCGCCCGCCATGGCGAGCGCATCGACCGCGATGGTCTCCGTTTGCCCGCCGCGGTGAACTTCAATCGCTGAAATCGCCTTTCGACCTTTCGTGCCGCAAACGACCGCCTCTCGGATCAGGCGCGCCTTGCCGCGGTAGTCGACGCCGGCCGATGAACGGCTGTCGACGATGGCGACTACGTCGACGTGGGCCGCTTCGAGATCGCGCGCCAGCGCATAGCCGCTGTCGTCGGTGGTGAAGATGGCGGTTGCCCGGCCCGGCGCGACGCCGTATCGATTGAGATAGGTGCGCATGGCGCTCGCCATCATCACGCCGGGACGGTCGTTGCCGCCGAAGACGAGCGGGCGCTCTTCCGCGCCGGACGCAAGCAGCGCGTGCCTCGCGACGATGCGCCACAGCCGCTCGACGACAAGCTGGCGCGCAGGGTCGCGCACATGTTTCTGCACGCGCTCGACCGCACCGAAGACGTTGCCGTCGTACCAGCCGAAGGCGGTCGTGCGCATCATCAGCCGAACATTGGGCATCGACTGCAGTTCGGCGCTCGCATCGCGGGCGAAATCGGCGGCGGCCTTGCCGTCAATCGTTGCAGTATCGAATAGCAGCGAACCGCCAGGCAGCGCGCCCTCGTCGACGAGAATGACCCGTGCACCGGCGCGCCCTGCAGTCAGCGCCGCGGCAAGGCCGGTCGGCCCTGCTCCGATGACGAGCAGGTCGCAATGGGCCCAGCTCTTCTCATAGGCGTCGGGATCCGATTCGTAGCTTGCCTTGCCGAGGCCGGCGGCCTTGCGGATCACGGGCTCGTAGAATTTCTCCCAAAGCGGCGCCGGCCACATGAAGGTCTTGTAGTAGAAGCCGGCGCCAAGGAAGGGCGACAGGAGGCCGTTCAGCGCGCCGACGTCGAATTCGAGCGACGGCCAGCGGTTCTGGCTCTGCGCCTCCAGACCTTCGTAGAGCTCCTGCATGGTGGCGCGCGTGTTCGGCTCGGTGCGACCGCCGCGGCCGATAGTCACCAGGGCGTTCGGCTCTGCGGCGCCCGCCGTCAGTATGCCGCGCGGGCGGTGATATTTGAAGCTGCGGCCAACCAGCATCCGGCCGTTTGCGAGCAGCGCCGAGGCGAGCGTGTCGCCGGCAAATCCCCGTAGCGGCCTGCCGTCGAAGGTGAAGGAAAGCGGCGCGTTGCGATCGACAAGACCGCCCTTGGTCAAACGGTAGGAACTCATGTGCGCGCCTCCGATCGAGCGCGGTCAGCCGCATCGCGGCTCGCAGCCACCTCATGCGTCACGGTGTCCCGCGTGACGACGATCCAACGGCGGCAACCGGAGGTATGGTGCCAATATTCCTCATAGGCGCCGCGCGGGTTGTCGCGAAGGTAGACATAGTCGAACCAATCGACGGCATCCGCATCTGCTGCTGGACGCGCCAGAGCCGCTCCCTTGATCGTGAATTCTTCCTTTGGTCTTTGCCCGCAGTGGGGGCAGGGCACGAGGCTTGCCATTTCGGAATTTCCTTGGTCGCGAAATCAGTGAAGATTGGGCTGGGCGCCCTGGCCCTTCTCGTCGATGAGGTAGCCGCGCTCAAAACGGTCGAGCCGGAAGGCGGCGGCGGTCTCCTGCGGGGTGCCGCGCGCGATCAGATGCGCAAAGCAGAAGCCGGAGGCGGGCGTCGCCTTGAAGCCGCCGTAGCACCAGCCCGCGTTCAGATAGAGATTGTCGATCGGCGTCCGGTCGATGATCGGCGAGCCATCCATCGACATATCCATGATGCCGCCCCATGAACGCAGCACGCGGACCCGCGACAGCGCCGGAATCATCGCCTTGCCGGCTTCCGCGACGTGTTCGACGGTCGCAAGGTTGCCGCGCTGCGCATAGGAATTGTAGCCGTCGAGGTCGCCGCCGAAGACAAGGCCACCCTTGTCCGATTGCGAAACGTAGAAATGCCCGGCTCCGAACGTGACCACACCGTCGATGAAGGGCTTCAAACCTTCCGACACGAAGGCCTGAAGTACATGGCTTTCGATCGGCAGCTTGAGGCCGGCCATTTCTGCCACCTGAGACGAATTACCGGCCGCTGCCAGCGCCAAGGTATTGCAGCCGATGAAGCCGCGGCTGGTGTCGACGCCCGTCACGCGGCCGTTTTCGCGACGGATCCCGGTCACCTCACAGCCCTGGATGACATCGACGCCGCGGCTGTCGGCACCGCGGGCATACCCCCAGGCGACCGCATCGTGTCGGACCGTGCCGCCGCGCCTCTGCAACAGCCCCCCTCGGATGGGAAAGCGGGCATTGTCGAAGTCGAGGAAAGGCAACATCTTGCGCACCGCCTCCCGATCCAGGAGTTCGGCATCGACGCCATGCAGCCGCATCGCGTTGCCACGCCGCGTATAGGCGTCGCGCTGGGCGTCGGAATGATAGAGGTTCAGGACCCCGCGCTGCGAGACCATGGCGTTGAAATTGAAATCCTGCTCCAGCCCCTCCCAGAGCTTCATGGAAAGCTCGTAAAACGGATTGTTGCCGGGGAGCAGATAGTTGGAGCGGATGATCGTCGTGTTGCGGCCGACATTGCCCGAGCCGATATAGTTCTTCTCCAGCACCGCGACCTTGGTGATGCCGAATTCCTTGGCGAGGTAATAGGCCGTCGCAAGGCCATGGCCGCCGCCTCCGACAATGATGACGTCGTAATGCGATTTGGGTTCCGGCTGGCGCCAGGCGGGTGCCCAGTTCCTGTTTCCGCGCAGGCCATTGAGAAGGATGGAAAGTGCAGAGTAGCGCATGGATGCCGCCCCATAAGAAATCCTAGGAGAAGCTAGCACCTGAATCGCCGATCGACTTGCAAATATAGGACCCATCAATGTAAGAATCGGGCATGGTTCTTTCGGACGGCAAGAACACTCAGAGGATCGGCTTCCTGTTGGTTCGAAATTTCGCGCTGATGAGCTATGCATCGGCGACGGAGCCGCTGCGTGCGGCCAATCTTCTCGCCGGCGGAATGCTCTACCAGGTCGTCCCCCTGGCGCAGGAGGAAGGACCGATTACATCATCCTCCGGCGTATCGATCGGTTGCACGGGCTTGGAGAGCGAGGGGGAAACCTGCCATACCGTCTTCGTTTGCGCGGGCGGCGAGCCATCCGATTGGGCGGATACGTCTGCGTCGCACACGACGCTACGGCGGCTGTCGCGTCTCGGCGTTCGGATCGGCGGCATTTCCAGCGGGGCCTTCGTGCTCGCCGCTGCCGGCCTGCTCGACAACCGAGACTTCACAATTCACTGGGAACACGCACCTGCGCTCAAAGAGGCTTTTCCGCATCTCAACCCGCGACACGCGCGCTTTGTGCTCGACAGTGGGGTAGCGACCTGCGGCGGCGGGGTGGCGCCGCTTGACATGATGCATGCCATGATATCCGAACGACTCGGTGCCGATTTTGCCCGCCGGGTCAGCGACTGGTATCTGCACGCGGCTGTCGCCGAGCCTGCAGCTCCTCAGCGCGGTTCGGTCGCCGAGCGGTTCGGGACCAATCATCCCGCCCTCCTGACCGTCCTCGAGAAGATGGAGACGGCGATCGAACGGCCGCTCGACCGGACCAGCATGGCTCGGCTGGCCGGTGTCAGCCCGCGGCATCTCGATCGGCTTTTCAAGGAACATCGCGGGCTCGGCTTTCTAGAAACCTACCGCGAGATCCGGCTGCGCCACGCCCGCCGGCTGTTGCAGCAGAGCCCGCTCTCCATTCCGGAGATCGCCTACGCCACCGGCTTTTCCAGCCCCGCACATTTTTCGAACGCGTTCAAGCGCCTGTTTGCGGAGACGCCGGGAAGCCTGCGCCGCCGGGACAGAACATAGCCCTTCTTCATTTGGCAATAGCTGACGACACGCAATTGCACGGCGATGACCTGAACTTCGGCCCCTGCACGCGAGCGTAGGCCAGGCCGCGTCACATCTCTCTCATCTCCTGCTGCGAGCACTCAGGGATCTCTGTTTTGGAGCGCCGGCTCGCCGCCGGATGAGGTTTTCGCAGTCAGTATTTATTGCCTCCTAAGAAAAAAATATTCGTGCCAGTTGATCGACGAAAAGGGCCGTGGTACCAATTTTTCATGCACAAACGGAGGGACTGCGCGATGTGCGGCATTGTTGGTTTGTTTCTGAAGGATAGCAGGCTTGAGCCTCAGCTTGGCCAACTGCTTTCGGACATGCTGATTACCATGACTGATCGGGGCCCCGACTCCGCGGGGATCGCCATCTATGGGCCCGCGACAGACGGCAGGGCGAAGGTAACGATCCAGTCGGCCAAACCTGCCGTCGATTTCGCAGACCTTGAACGGGACCTCGCTGAAGCAGGTCTGCCGGCTCGCGTCGCCATCAAGAGCACCCACGCTATCATCTCGGTTGCGGCGGCCAGGCTCGCGGATGTTCGCTCCGTTCTCGCTTCCATTCGCCCGGATGTGCGCGTCATGGGTTCGGGCGACAGCGTCGAGATCTACAAGGAGATCGGCCTGCCAAAGGACGTCGTTGCTCGCTTCGACGCCCGCTCAATGAGCGGTACGCATGGCATCGGCCACACCCGCATGGCGACGGAATCGGCGGTCACGACCCTTGGCGCGCACCCGTTCTCGACGGGGTCGGACCAATGCCTGGTGCACAATGGCTCACTGTCGAACCACAACAATCTGCGCCGCGAGCTGATCCGCGAGGGCATGGCCTTCGAGACGCAGAACGACTCGGAAGTGGCTGCCGCCTACCTGACAGCGGAAATGGCCAAAGGCAAGAATCTGGGCGAGGCGTTGACGACCGCGCTCGACGATCTCGACGGCTTCTTCACCTTCGTGGTCGGCACCAAGTCCGGTTTCGGCGTCGTGCGTGACCCGATCGCCTGCAAGCCGGCGGTCATGGCCGAAACCGACCAGTATGTCGCCTTCGGTTCCGAATACCGGGCACTCGTCAACCTGCCGGGCATCGAAGACGCGCGCGTCTGGGAGCCGGAGCCCGCCACCGTCTATTTCTGGGATCATGAGAAGGCTGCATAACCATGGACGCCAGCGTAAAACGAGAAAGTCTGGAAGCGATGCGCGTTTTCGATCTTGCCAGCACTCCGCTGCGCGAACTGAACAGCGCGCTGCACGCCATCGCGCCGGGCACGAATGACACGAACTTCGAAGTCGTCAATCCGCGCGGCAGCCATGCCGTTGCCGTCGGGATCGACCAGCCGGTCACCGTCAATGTGCGCGGCAGCGTCGGCTACTATTGTGCCGGCATGAATGACGGCGGCACCGTAACCGTCCACGGCTCGGCAGGTCCGGGTGTCGCCGAAAACATGATGTCCGGCACGGTCGTCATAGAAGGCGACGCCTCGCAATATGCCGGCGCCACCGGACGCGGTGGCCTGCTCGTCATCAAAGGCAATGCCGCGTCGCGTTGCGGCATCTCGATGAAGGGCATCGATATCGTCGTCCACGGCAGCATCGGCCACATGTCGGCCTTCATGGGCCAGTCCGGCCATCTCGTCGTGCTCGGCGATGCCGGCGATGCGTTGGGTGACAGTCTCTATGAGGCGAAGCTCTTCGTGCGCGGGAGCGTCAAGAGCCTCGGCGCCGATTGCATCGAGAAGGAAATGCGTCCGGAGCACCTCAAGAAGCTCGCCGAGTTGCTGGACAGAGCGGGCGTCAAGAATGTGCGGCCGGAAGAGTTCAAGCGCTACGGCTCGGCGCGCAAGCTCTACAACTTCAACATCGACAACGCTGACGCGTACTAAAGGCGAGGGACTATCATGACCTATCACAACCCCTTCACCCCGCCGCGCAAGTCAGCGACCTTCGACGACTTTACGCTTGCGGAGATCCGCCGTGCGGCGGCGACGGGCATCTATGACATTCGCGGTGCCGGCACGAAGCGCAAGGTTCCGCATTTCGACGATCTGCTATTTCTCGGAGCGTCAATCTCTCGCTATCCGCTCGAAGGCTACCGCGAGAAATGCGACACGTCGGTCGTTCTCGGTACGCGCTACGCCAAGAAGCCGATTCACCTGAAGATCCCGATCACCATCGCGGGCATGAGCTTCGGGGCGCTTTCCGGCCCCGCCAAGGAAGCCCTCGGCCGCGGCGCAACGATTTCCGGCACCTCGACCACAACCGGCGACGGCGGCATGACCGACGAGGAGCGCGGCCACTCCGAGACGCTGGTCTACCAGTATCTGCCGTCCCGCTACGGCATGAACCCGAAGGATTTGCGCCGCGCCGACGCGATCGAGGTGGTTGTCGGGCAGGGGGCGAAACCCGGCGGCGGCGGCATGCTGCTCGGCCAGAAGATTTCCGACCGCGTCGCCAACATGCGCAACCTGCCGAAGGGCATCGACCAGCGCTCGGCCTGCCGCCATCCCGACTGGACCGGCCCCGATGATCTCGAGATCAAGATCATGGAACTGCGCGAGATCACCGATTGGGAAAAGCCGATCTATGTGAAGGTCGGCGGCGCGCGACCCTATTATGACACGGCGCTCGCCGTGAAAGCCGGCGCCGACGTCGTCGTGCTCGACGGCATGCAGGGCGGTACGGCGGCGACACAGGACGTGTTCATCGAGAATGTCGGCATGCCGACGCTTGCCTGCATCCGCCCCGCCGTCCAGGCGCTCCAGGATCTCGGCATGCATCGCAAGGTGCAGCTGATCGTTTCCGGCGGCATCCGCTCGGGCGCGGATACCGCGAAGGCACTTGCGCTGGGGGCGGACGCCGTGGCGATCGGCACGGCTGCGCTGGTGGCCATCGGCGACAACGATCCGAAATGGGAGGACGAGTACCGGAAGCTCGGCACAACGGCCGGCGCCTATGATGACTGGCACGAAGGCAAGGACCCGGCCGGCATCACGACGCAGGATCCGGAACTGATGCAGCGCGTTGATCCGGTCGCGGCCGGAAGGCGCCTCGCCAATTACCTGAAGGTGATGACGCTGGAAGCCCAGACGATCGCGCGCGCCTGCGGCAAGAACCACCTCCACAATTTGGAGCCGGAAGATCTTTGTGCACTGACGATGGAGGCCGCAGCGATGGCGCAGGTGCCGCTCGCGGGAACGAGTTGGTACCCGGGCAAGGGTGGTTTCTGATTTTGACAGGTCGCACTTGAGAGGGTGCGGCCTGTTTTGATTTTGAGTGTCTTGAATCCAAAAAGGGGAACAACGTGACACTGGATCTCTCTACATTCGCCCGCGACAAGGGCGTCAAGTATTTCATGATCAGCTACACTGATCTTTTCGGCGGACAGCGCGCCAAGCTGGTCCCCGCGGAAGCGATCGCCGATATGCAGAAGGGGGGTGCGGGCTTCGCCGGCTTCGCCACCTGGCTCGATCTGACGCCTGCTCATCCGGATCTTTTCGCATTGCCGGATGCTGCCTCGGTCATCCAGCTTCCCTGGAAGAAGGATGTCGCCTGGGTTGCAGCCGACTGCTTCATGGACGACATGCCGGTCGAACAGGCGCCGCGCGTCGTGCTCAAGAAGATGATCACCGAAGCCGCAAAGGAAGGGCTTCGCGTCAAGACCGGCGTCGAGCCGGAATTCTTCCTGATCTCGCCGGATGGCTCGAAGATTTCCGACACGTTCGATACGGCAGAAAAGCCATGCTACGACCAGCAGGCGGTGATGCGCCGCTACGACGTGATCGCCGAAATCTGCGACTACATGCTCGAGCTCGGCTGGAAGCCCTACCAGAACGACCACGAGGACGCGAACGGCCAGTTCGAGATGAACTGGGAATATGACGACGCGCTGAAGACGGCCGACAAGCACTCCTTCTTCAAGTTCATGGTGAAATCCGTCGCCGAGAAGCACGGGCTCAGGGCGACCTTCATGCCGAAGCCGTTCAAGGGTCTGACCGGCAATGGCTGCCATTGCCACATCTCTGTTTGGGATCTCGAAGGCGAGATCAACGCCTTTGCCGACAAGAGGGCCGAGTTCGGGCTTTCCGAGCAGGGCCGCACCTTCTTGGGCGGCATCATGAAACACGCCAGCGCCCTTGCGGCGATCACCAATCCGACGGTGAACTCCTACAAGCGCATCAACGCGCCGCGCACCATATCCGGCGCAACCTGGGCGCCGAACTCGGTGACCTGGACCGGCAACAACCGAACCCACATGGTGCGGGTGCCCGGCCCCGGCCGTTTCGAACTGCGCCTGCCGGACGGCGCGGTCAATCCCTACCTGTTGCAGGCGATCATCATCGCGGCAGGGCTCTCCGGCATCCGTTCCAAGGCCGATCCCGGCCCGCACCACGACATCGACATGTACAAGGACGGCCACAAGGTGACCGATGCGCCCAAGCTTCCGCTCAACCTGCTCGATGCGCTGAGAGAATACAGCAAGGATGAAGCACTGCAGGAAGCGCTCGGAAGGGAGTTCTCCGATGCCTATCTGAAACTCAAGCAGGGCGAGTGGAACACCTATTGCTCGCAGTTCACCGAGTGGGAGCATCAAACCACACTCGACGTCTAAGCATCCCCCCAGCCGCTTTGCGGCTTCCCCCGTGCTTCGGCACGGGGATTTTAAAGGTCGATTACAGAGAGAGCACTACATGACGACCTTCGTCCTGACCGTAAGCTGCAAGTCCACCCGCGGCATCGTCGCTGCCATTTCCGGATTTCTGGCGGAAATGGGCTGCAATATCACCGACAGTTCCCAGTTCGACGACCTCGGCACCGGCAGGTTCTTCATGCGTGTCGGATTCATCTCGGAGAAGGGAGCGACGCGTGCGGACCTGACTGCAGGGCTGAAGCCGATTGCCGAAAAGTTCGAGATGGAGACCACGCTCCACGACCAGTCGGAGCGCATGAAGGTGCTGCTGATGGTCTCGCGTTTCGGTCATTGCCTGAACGACCTTCTCTACCGCTGGCGGATCGGCGGGCTGCCCATCGACATCGTCGGGGTTGTTTCCAATCACTTCGACTACCAGAAGGTCGTCGTCAATCACGACATCCCGTTTCACCACATTCCGGTGACGAAGGAAAACAAGCCTCACGCGGAAGCCAAAATCATGGAACTGGTGGAAGGCACCGGCACGGAACTGATCGTGCTTGCCCGCTACATGCAGGTCCTATCGGACAAGATGTGTCAAACGATGTCCGGCAAAATCATCAATATTCACCACTCCTTCCTGCCGAGCTTCAAGGGTGCCAATCCGTACAAGCAGGCCTATCAGCGCGGTGTGAAGCTGATCGGTGCCACGGCGCATTACGTGACGGCCGACCTCGATGAAGGTTCGATTATCGAGCAGGATACGGTCCGGATCACCCATGCCCAGAGCGCGGACGATTATGTCTCGCTCGGCAGAGATGTCGAAGCGCAGGTCCTTGCGCGTGCGATTCACGCCCATATTCACCGCCGCGTCTTTCTCAATGGTGCTCGCACGATCGTGTCTCCCCCGAGTCCCGGTTCCTACGCATCGGAAAGAATGGGGTGAGGGCGGCCGGGCGAAATCAACCTCAAGCGGCGTGACGGGGGTCTATGTCCGGTCCAGCGTCCACGTATCTCGCTTGATCGACGTGCGTCGGCCCGAAAGCTTGGGCCGCCAGCGATCCGCATGCTGCTTCCCCGATAAATTCTGGAGAGGCGCACCGACGGCGTCTCAACGCTGTAATCAACCTCGGGCCTTAGCGGCCGTGGCCGTGCGTATGCGGGCGCGGCGATAAGCGTCAGGGATCGACAGGGCCCAGACGAACAGACCGCCGGCATGCCGCCCGAGGAAGGAGCGATCGGGGGGTGTCGTCATGTAGGTGATGACCGAGAAGAACACGACGAAAAAGGCGAAGGTCAGGCCGCGCGTCGTATCGCGCACGGCGACATGGCCGGCGCCAGGCAGCACCGTCGCCAGTGCGAGCACCAGATAGGGATTGATCGGCTTGGCCATGGCGATCTCCTCAGGCGGCAGCGGGAGCGGCAAGAGCGGGATTCGCGTCCGCCAGGCAATCGCTCAAGCTCTGCGCCTCGGCGATCATCCTGAGGACGACCTCAGGCGCAATCGACGTGATTGCAAAGCGGGCTTGACGCAACAGCAGATGAGCGCCGCGTTCGCCCTGCGCCGCTTGGCGGACGAGCCGCACGCCGCGCGGAGTAATCGCGGCTTCCTTGAGTGTCGGATCGGCAAACAGGGTGCCAAACATGGCTCCGGCGCGTTCGATCTGCTCGCATGAGGCGCTGGCGTCGCCGCGCATCAAGAGGGCGACACCGGTGGAGGGTAAGGTCAATAAATGCGGCATACCGTGGACGAGCGAATAGAACTCGGCTCCGGTCGGCCGCGCCAGAGCGCCGATCTTGGGACGTGCGCATGCGGCGGCTTCGAATAGAGTGAGCTTCAGCCACAATTGCGGAAGGCGCCGGCAGACCATGGTGTCGGCGACGATGTCCACCCTTATCTGCCGCCCGTCGCCGAGCTTGGCGGCCAGGATCGGAAACTGATCTGCGCCGTAGGTGATGTGGGCGCCTTGAAACCGCTGTGCCGCCGCGTCCAAGAGGCGGCGGCGCTCGTCCATGGCTATCCGATGATCCTGAACGGCGCGCGTGCCCATCCATATACCGGAAGCTGCAACGAAGGCAGAGAAAGCGATGGTGGTGATCATGGGATCGCCCTGATTTTGACTGCAGGCTTTGGCGCGGCAAGCGCCTCGGACAGATGCAGGAGTTGAAGCGCAGGGGATCGGTCGGCGGCACGCAGGTGCTGCCGACCGTGACCCGATCAATAGCCGTTTGGCTTCGGCCAGGGCATGGTGAACTGGTCACCGCGGCGAACGAACTTGTAGCGCCGGAAGTGGAACCAGAGCGAAGCGACGATGTAGAAGCACATCATTGCGCTGAGCTGCGTGCCATAGCCGAGGAACACGGCGAAATAGGCGGTCGAGCACAGGATGAGCAGCACGATCGTCGGCAGCGGATGAAACGGATGCACGTAACCGCGCTTGATCTTGTCGAGCGGCCACTTGTTTCGGAACATCACCATGTTGAAGGTCATGAAGGTATAACCGAGCAAGCCCGACAGGATGGAGAAGGTCACGACCTGATCAAGCGGGGCGCCGAGCGCGAAGATGAGCGCGATCGGAACCAGGAACACGATCGCCCGATAGGGAGTGCGGTAGACCGGATGGACCGCACCGAACCAGCTTGGCAGATAGCGGTCACGGCTCATCGAGAACCAAGCGCGGGAAGCGTCGTTGATGCAGCCGTTCGCCGAGGCGAGCGTGGCAAACGCCGTGCCAACGAAGAGCAGGACCATCAACCCGGTGTTGCCGGTGATGCGGGCGGCGTCGAACAATGGTGTGCCGGCCTGGCCGAGATATTCCCATGGGATGAGGCCCGAGCAGATATACCAGGTCATGGTGGCCGCAATCAGCAGCGTCATGATACCGGCCATGGTGCCATAGGGCAGCGAGCGGGCAGGGGAGCGCACTTCCTCAGCCGCCTGGCAAGTACCCTCAATGCCCAAATAGTACCAAAGGCCGAAGTGCAGCGATGCGACGATACCCACCCAGCCATAGGGCAGGGGATCGGATGTGATGGCCGAGAAGTCGAGCGGTACTGCCGAGGCGCCGAGTTGCACCGACACGAACAGGGCTATGATCGCGATAAAGGCGATCGCGGTAATCACCAGGTTGAAGGTCAGCGTCGCCAGCACGCCGCGATAGTTGAGCCAAGCCAGGAACATGATGGAGAGGACGATGAATGGTTGCTGGTTAAGCCCGGCTTGGCCCTGCATGCCTGCCACGGTATCGAGCAGGAAGCCAACCGTGATGGCATTGGCGGCTTCTAGCATTGTATAGGCCATCACGAGGAAGAGGCCGACGTTGAAGGCCATAAGGGGGCCGACAATATGCTTGGCCTGGGCGTACTGGCCGCCGGCTGCCGCAACCGTCGACGTCACCTCCGAGTCGATCATGGCGACGCAGGTATAGAGCAGGCCGGCGACCCAGCAGGCCATCAGGCCAGCGATCATGCCGCCTTTGCCGACCGAGAAGTTCCAGCCCATATATTCGCCGACAAGAACGATGCCGACTCCAAGTGCCCAAACATGCGCGGGTCCAAGCACTCTCGCCAGCCGAAGGCGCTCCGCCCCGGCTGCCGTTGATGTGACATTTTCCATTGCTGCTCCCCCTCAGATCTCGTGGCGTTCTGCGGTCGCCTCGATCTCGCCTTCGCGAGAAGAGATCAGCAGCTCGTTGTCGTAGGTGGTGTCGATGCGGACGAGGTCGGCGATCATCAGCAAGCCGAACAGCGCCGAAAGCGCCCAGGCCGCGTATTCGAGTATGTTCCACATGACCAAAGCTAGCCTCCTAGCGCCGCTTCGTGCCGAAGCGTTCTTCGATGACTTCGCGGTATTCCCTGTCGGAAAGCCGTACCACCATCACGAAGTAGCCGATGACGAGCACGGCCATGATGATGAGTGACGACCAACTGAAGCTGTAGTCGAAACGGGCGGTGATGATGTCGTTGGCCGCGGCAGGATCAGTGATGCCAAGCGCTGCCCACTGTTGCTGTTCGGTCGCGTTCTGGCCGAGCGATTCCCAGGTCGGGTTGGCAATCGGATTGGGCACCTTGGCCGCCCCGGCAAGACCGAGATAGAGCGGTATATAGAGTGCGCCGATAGTGAGCACGAGCAACGTGACCACGTCGAAGATCTGGCCCGCAAGGCTCTGTTTCGGAGGTTCATATGCCATGAATGCCTCCTAGCGGCTTCGACGGCGCATCTCGTCGAGATGCTTGAGGTCGAGGCCGTAGATGAAGTGCTTGTCTTCCTCGTAATGGCGTAGCATGGCCACGATAGCCGCCGTGTTGAAGAGCAGTACCAGGCCGCACGCGACGGTCAGGATGATGCCGATCGCCGGCGTCGAGATGTAGGGCCAGACGCTGAACAGCGCGAATAGCAGGGTGCACCACAGCACCACGACGAACGCCGAAAGGCAGATGCGATCGCGTCGATGCATCGCATCGATGCGCTGGTTGAAACTCGCGCCTGCGCGAGCGTTACTCAGTGTCGCTTCCATTCACTTTCCTCCTCCATTGGTTCCTCCTCCAGCCGCTTTGGGTCTATTATGGTTTTGGTACGGAAAGCCGTATTTTCTGCAGGGCAAAAATATTTGCCTGCTAGGAATGTTAGGCAAAGTGAAATCACTGTCAAGTGAAGCGCCGCGGTCGCGTTTGGAACCCGGATGCAATTCCATTGAATAAATTGATCTTTATCAATGAACGGCGCGTTGAAAATTTTCACCGATCTGACAAGCAGCGCGACGCGGCCCCGTCGCCATCGTCGCTGGCGGCGAGCCGACCGTGCTAACGGGATTGGTGGACGCAACCAGGAACTCGTGCTGGCGGCGATCAAACGCCCATTGTCGCCGGCCACACCGGGTAACCGTTGTGCAAGGACGCAAGAATATTTACCTTCAGTAAAAAATCGAAGCGAGATCGGCATGGCCAAGGCAAAAGCGGAAACGCACAGAAACTCAAAAAAAAATGGCACGGCGACAGTTATGGCCGCCGCTCCCAAGACGGCGGCAGGAGCGGCGCGGGTCGCGCCATTGACCCAAGATCCGCATGCGATCCGTGACACCCCTGAAAAGGTGCTGGAGGTAGCAATTGGACACGAAGTCCGTACCTTTCGCAAAAAGCTCGGCATCACGGTCGCTGATGTTTCTGCGGCGACCGACATTTCAGTCGGCATGCTGTCGAAGATTGAAAACGGCAACACGTCGCCGTCACTGACAACTTTGCAAACGCTCTCGCGCGCGCTCGGCGTACCGATCACCTCTTTCTTCCGCGGTTTCGAAGAGGAACGCAGCGCCGTATTCGTCAAGGCGGGGGAGGGTGTTGATGTCGAGCGCCGCGGCACCCGCGCCGGCCACCAGTACAACCTCCTCGGCCACATCGGCTCGAACACGGCTGGTGTTGTTGTCGAGCCCTACCTCATCACGCTGACAGAAGATTCCGACGTGTTTCCAACGTTTCAGCACGACGGTTTGGAGTTCCTCTACATGTTGGAAGGTGAGGTGGTTTACCGGCACGGCAACAATCTTTACCGTATGACCTCGGGCGACAGTCTGTTTTTCGACGCCGACGCACCGCACGGGCCGGAAGAACTGACACATTTGCCAATCCGTTATCTCTCGATCATTTCCTATCCGCGCGGCCGCGGGGGGGATTGAAGGCGTCGCGCCGCTGCTGCGGTCGAGCCAAAACGGTCTTTCGCAGTACCCGCAATAGACAATGCTGGCGGGCTCTCGCCAGGGATGCATCGCCGGCCATTTACCTTCCCGCTGGAACGAGCGAAACTCGGTACCGCGTTCGACGGTGAAGCTCTGACGGGCAAAGGCCGGCAGCTATGAGAAGGCATTGACGATCTCGTCGAGTTGCGAGTGGCGGCTGCCATTCTTGATCAATTGGGGCATCAGGACTCCGAACGCTCATGGTCTCAACCACGCTTCACGTCGCCAGTCTTCCTTCCAAACGTTGACGTTTGACCAGCATCCCGA
>NZ_LNQC01000040.1 GCF_001651855.1 Sinorhizobium americanum
CAAGATCGAGATCGACCCGATGATCACCCACACCCTGCCGCTCGACGAGATCAACAGGGGCTTCGAGCTGATGCATTCGGGCGAGAGCATCAGAAGCGTCGTTGTCTACTGAAGTCGTCAAGACGATTGTCGGCGGCAATGAATTCGACCATTGTCGCCGAGTAGCTCGCCGGGGCAGTACGACGGTTGGAGACCAACCACCGACAGCATTTTCTTTTCCCCGTTCTCACACAAAAATCTGATGCTCCGCGGTGACCAGTTCCTGCAGGAATGAGACGACCGTGCGCACGCGCACCAATTCGCGCGCGCTTTCGTGATAGGTCGTCCAGTAGGCCCGCCTGATCGTCGTCTCGGGAAGGACGCGCGTGAGTTCCGGATATTGCCGGGCGATATAGTTATGCAGGATGCCGATGCCGGCGCTGGAGCGAACCGCCTCGGTCTGGCCGGTGGCGCTGGAAATTTCGAAGGAAGCGTCCCAGCTTCGCATGATCTCTGCGGAGAAATCGAGCGACGGCGTGAAGATCAGGTCCTCCACATAACCGATCCGCCGGTGGTTCTTGAGGTCGTCGACCGTTGACGGCGTGCCGTAGCGGGCAAGATAATCTGCCGATGCATAGAGGCCGAGTGTATAATCGGTGAGCTTGGAGGAAACGAGCCGCCCCTGTTCGGGCCTCTCGATGGTGATGGCGATGTCGGCCTCGCGCTGCGACAGCGAAAAGGAGCGCGGCACCGGCACGAGCTGCAGCTTGAGTTCTGGATGGCGGGCCGTCAGCCGTCCGAGCCGCGGTGCAAGGAAGGAGACGCCGAAGCCGTCCGGGGCGCCGATGCGCACCGTCCCGGCGATGGCCGTGTCGATCCGTCCGATCTGCGACTGCGCCGCAAGCATTTCGGTTTCCATGCGCTCGGCGGCGGAAAGAAAGATTTCGCCCTCGGCGGTCAGTTCACAGCCGTTCGGGCGGCGGACGAGCAGCCGCGTCTTCAGCGTCTCCTCGAGTGCGGTAACCCGTCGGCTGAGGGTTGCGTGATTGATGCCGAGCCTCTTCGAGGCGGCAAGGATCTGCCCTGTGCGCGCCACCGCGAGAAACACCCTGACGTCGTCCCAGTCCATAGCTGCTCCAGTGGGCTTTAATTTTTGCACAACGGTTTCTGAATTTCGGAAATTGATTTGTTGAAATCGTAGTGCGATCATACGCCCAAGAGCAAGACCAATCAGGATCAAGACAGGAGGAACACCGATGTATGAAGTAGGACATTTCATTGACGGCAAGCGCGTCGCCGGCAAGAGCGGCCGCGTCAGCAACATCTTCAACCCGGCAACGGGCGAAGTTCAGGGCACCGTGGCGCTCGCAAGCGACGCGGAACTCGCAGCCGCCGTCGAGAGCGCCAAGGCCGCGCAGGTCAAGTGGGCCGCCACCAACCCGCAGCGCCGCGCCCGCGTCTTCATCAAGTTCGTCCAGCTCCTCAACGAGCACATGAATGAACTGGCCGAACTGCTTTCCCGGGAGCACGGCAAGACCATTGATGATGCCAAGGGCGATGTCGTCCGCGGTCTCGAAGTCTGCGAATTCGTCATCGGCATCCCGCACCTGCAGAAGAGCGAGTTCACCGAAGGTGCCGGTCCTGGCATCGACATGTACTCGATCCGCCAGCCGGTCGGCGTCGGCGCCGGCATCACGCCGTTCAACTTCCCGGCAATGATCCCGATGTGGATGTTTGCGCCGGCGATCGCCTGCGGCAACGCCTTCATCCTGAAGCCCTCCGAGCGCGATCCGTCCGTGCCGATCCGGCTCGCCGAACTGATGATCGAAGCCGGCCTGCCGGCGGGTATCTTGAACGTCGTCAACGGCGACAAGGGCGCAGTCGACGCGATCCTGACCCATCCGGACATCGCCGCCGTCTCCTTCGTCGGCTCGACCCCGATCGCCCGCTATGTCTACGGCACCGCGGCGATGAACGGCAAGCGCGCCCAGTGCTTCGGCGGCGCCAAGAACCACATGATCATCATGCCCGATGCCGATCTCGACCAGGCCGCCAACGCGCTGATCGGCGCCGGCTACGGCTCCGCCGGCGAGCGCTGCATGGCGATTTCGGTGGCCGTTCCGGTCGGCGAGGAAACCGCCAACCGCCTGATCGACAAGCTGACGCCGATGGTCGAGAGCCTGCGCATCGGCCCCTATACGGACGAAAAGGCCGACATGGGCCCGGTCGTCACCAAGGAGGCCGAGCAGCGCATCCGCAGCCTCATCGACAGCGGCATCGAACAGGGCGCGAAGCTCGTCGTCGACGGCCGCGATTTCAAGCTGCAGGGCTATGAAAACGGCCATTTCATCGGCGGCTGCCTATTCGACCACGTCACGCCGGACATGGACATCTACAAGACGGAGATCTTCGGACCGGTTCTCTCGGTCGTGCGTGCCAAGAACTACGAGGAAGCCCTGTCGCTGCCGATGAAGCACGAATACGGCAACGGCGTCGCGATCTACACCCGCGACGGCGACGCGGCGCGCGACTTCGCCTCCCGCATCAATATCGGCATGGTTGGCGTCAATGTGCCGATCCCGGTTCCGCTCGCCTACCACTCCTTCGGCGGCTGGAAGTCCTCGTCCTTCGGCGATCTCAACCAGCACGGCCCGGACTCGATCAAGTTCTGGACCCGCACCAAGACCATCACCGAGCGCTGGCCGTCGGGCATCAAGGATGGCGCCGAGTTCTCGATCCCGACGATGCGCTAAAAAAGAGAAGATCCTTCCCACTAAGAGCCTCCTCCGGGAGGCTCTTTTTTGTTGCATTCCGTGCAGCGCTACAACTAACGTCTGGGTTGACGATGCAGTCGACGGGTGATTCGCGCATACGTTGAGTTCGGTGCTGTCGGCTGCGATCGGGATGACGTGGTCGGCGCAAGCGGCGTTGGGTTTTTCACGAGGGGATGGATCATGGTTTTGGCTGAGCCGTTGGCGGCACAGAGTGTCGGGCAGGGCAGTTTCGGGCGCGCAGGTCAGGGCGATTTTCAGAGCCTGTCATTTACCGGCAGCGGCAGCGAGTATTTCGGCATCTGGATCGTCAACATACTGCTGACGATCATCACGCTCGGCATCTATTCCGCCTGGGCCAAGGTTCGCCGCAATCGCTATTTCTACGGCAATACCGTGCTCCTCGGCCGCGGCTTTGAGTATCACGCCAGAGGTGAGCAGATCCTGATCGGCCGGATCATCGTCTTCGCCTATCTGGTGCTCTACAACGTGCTGCTGACGTTCGTGCCAATCGCCGGCATCGCGCTCGTTCTATTGTTTCTCTGCTTCGTCCCGTGGCTGGTCGCCCGCGGCTTGCGCTTCAGCGCGCGGGTGACGAGCTACCGCAATGTCCGCTTCGATTTTGTCGGTCGCGCCGGTGGCGCCTTGCTTGCCTTTATCGTCGGGCCAATCCTCGCCGCGGTGACGCTCGGCATCCTTGCGCCGCTCGCCAGCCGGTGGACCTACCGCTACATCGGCAGCAACCTGCGTTACGGGCAAAGGGCCTTTTCGACCGACCCATCGGTCGGAGCGATCTACAAGTCCTGGGCGATTTCGGCGGCGATCATCGTGCTCGGGCTGTTGATCATCGGCTTTATCGCGTTCCTCAACATTGCGCTTTTTGCGACGGCGATCGAGAGCCCCGACTTGCTTCCTGCCGAGATGCAGATGTCGCTCGTCACGCTGATGGTGCTCGGCTACATCCTGTTTTTTGCGATCTTCGGTGTGGCGGCGCTGGTCTACCGTGCCGGGGTCCGCAATGTCGCCTGGTCCGCCACCACCTTCGACGGCAAGCACCGGCTCTTGAGCGACCTCTCGCGCCTGCGCTACACTTGGATCGCCATCTCGAACGTCGTCGTGACGCTTCTAACGCTCGGCCTGATGCGGCCCTGGGCCGCCGTCCGGATGGCGCGATACGTCAACGAACACACCGGCGTCCGCTTCGAGGGCAATGTCGGCGAGATCTTCTCGGCGATCGCCCAGGAAGGTTCAGCGGTGGGTGCCGAATTCATGGATATCGAAGGCTTCGATTTTGGCTTCTGACAATTCGGCCTTTGCGCATGGCGAGTGGCATCCCCCGGGGTCGAGCCGCTCGGTGGCCTCCGGCCTCGTTGAGGCCGGAGAGCGGCTGGTCGCCAGTGACGAAACCGGTGCGGAACTCGCCGGGGGCAGCCTCACGGCCATCGAGATCTCCCCGCGGGTCGGCCGCATCTCGCGCCGGGTCACCTTCCCCGACGGTTCGCTTTTCGAGACCAACGACAACGACGCAATCGACCGCTTCCTGTGGCGCAAGGGTCGGAGCGGGGCAGGGCTTGTCCACTGGCTGGAGCGCTTCCACCCGCGGCTGGTCGCCTTCGTCGCGGCGACCATCCTGCTCGGTGCGTTGATCTACCGCTACGCGCTGCCGGCCCTTGTCGAAGTCGCCGTGGCCGTTACGCCGCCGATCGTGCCCCGCATCATGTCGGCGAGCACGCTCGAGACCATGGACCGGACGCTGCTTGGCGAAACGAAGCTGGACGATGCGCGGCGCGGCAAGATCGTCGACGGCTTCCGGCGCATCGCGGCGCTTTCGGCTGCGGGCGAGGCGGCCTATACGCTGAACTTCCGCGAAGGCGGTCCGATCGGTCCCAACGCCTTCGCGCTGCCCGACGGCACTCTCATCGTGACGGACGAGCTCGTCGAACTTGTCGGCAATGATACGGAGATGATCGTCGGCGTGCTGGCGCACGAAATCGGCCATGTCGAGCACGAGCACAGCCTCAGGCAGATCTATCGCGCCGCCGGGGTTGCCGCACTCATCATGCTGATCGCCGGCGATATCGGTTCGGGAGCCGAAGACGTCCTGGTGGAGGGGGGCGGCCTGCTCGCGCTCTCCCATTCGCGCGCCGCGGAAGCGGAGGCGGACAGGCACTCAGTCGAGCTGATGATGAAGGCCGGCCGAGATCCGACGGCGATCGCCCGCTTTTTCGAGCTTCTCGAGACGAAGCTAGACGATCATTCCGACACGAGCATCTTCTCGACCCATCCCGGGACGCCGGAGCGCCGCAAGGCGATCCTCGAGCTGATTGCCGAATTGCGGAAGGGCTAAACGTCGCCGGAAGTGGCTGTGGTGCCGGCCGCCCGGAAACGTTCCTCAAACTCCCGGCGCAGTTCCCGCCGGACCTCGGCGGCGCGGTAGCGGCGTTCCCTTATACCGGCCTCGGGGCGGTAGGGCGGCACGCTTGTCGGCCGACCTTCCGCGTCGACGGCCACCATGGTGAAATAGCAGGAGTTGGTGTGCCTCCGTTCGCCGCTGCGGATGTTCTCCGCCTCGACCCGGATGCCGACCTCCATCGAGGTCCGGCCAGCATAGTTGATGGAAGCGCGAAAGTGCACCAGTTCGCCCACATGGATCGGCTGGCGGAAAACCACCTGGTCGACGGAGAGCGTCACCGCATATTGCTTCGAGTAGCGCGAGGCACAGGAGAAGGCGACTCGGTCGAGGAGGTTGAGGAGCGCTCCGCCATGCACCTTGCCGCTGAAGTTCGCCATGTCGGGGGTCATCAGCACGACCATCTCGAGCTGGCTCTTGTCATTCGTCTCTTCCAATTTCCCCTCCGGCTAAGACCGCTTCAACCGAGCGCGCGGTTCACGAGCCCAAGAATCCTACGGTTGGAGAGGCCCGTCAAGGCGCCTACCACTGTGGCGGCGGCCGCGGCGGGAAAGTATCGGTCGAGCAGCTCAAACGAAAACAGCGGGCGTGACGCCCGCTGTTCTCTTGACCGGCATGATAGCCTTAGTCTTGCGGCCCGTCGTTATAGCCGACCTTGTCGACCAGTTCCGACGCCTTCTTCCGGTTAGCCGCGATCTCGGCAAGCGGCAAGCTGTCCGGCTTGATCGTCCCGAAGGACTTGACGACGTCCGACGGCTCGGCGCCCGGAAGCACCGGATATTCGAAGACCTGCTCGGCATAGATCTTCTGCGCTTCGCCGGCCGAAAGGAATTCCATCAGCTTGATCGCATTGTCCTTGTTGGGGGCGTTCTTCGCCAGCGCCATGCCGGAGATGTTGACATGCGTGCCGCGATCCTTAGCGTTCGGGAAGAGGACCTTGATGGCCGAGGCCCATTCCTTCTGCTGCGGCTCCTTCTCGTTCGTCAGCATCAGACCGACATAGTAGCTGTTGCCGAGCGCGATATCGCATTCGCCGGCAAAGATCGCCTTGGCCTGGTCACGGTCCCCGCCATCGGGTTTTTTCGAGAGATTGTCCCTGAGCCCCGTCAGCCACTTCTCCGTCTCGGCCTCGCCGTGGTGGGCGATCATCGAGGCGAACAGGCCGATATTGTAGGAATGCTGGCCATCGCGGGTGCAGAACTTGCCCTTCCATTTCGGGTCGGCGAGCTCCTCATAGGTGATGTCGTTCTGCGGCACGCGCTCCTTCGATGCATAGACGACGCGGCCGCGGGTCGTCAGCCCGAACCAGTTGCCGTCCGGGTCGCGGAAATGCGCCGGGATGTCCTTGTTGATCGTCTCGTTGACGAGCGGCTGGGTCACGCCCGCGTCCTTCGCCTCGGTCAGGCGGCTGATGTCCACGGTCAGGATGACGTCGGCCGGAGAATTCGCGCCCTCCGCCTGGATGCGCTCGACGAGGCCCTTGTCGAGGAAGAGCACATTGGCGGTGATGCCGGTCTCCTTGGTGAAGGCGTCGAGCAGCGGCTTGATGAGATCGGGCTGGCGGTAGGAATAGATGTTGACCTCGCCATCGGCGCGGGCAGGCGCCGTCAGTGCAAGGAACGCCGCCGCGACCGACAGCGTGCCGATCAGCGTTTTTGAGGCAAGCATGGGGTTCTCTCCGTGTGGTGCTTATAAGTTAACCAAGCGGGTCATATTTCTACCGCGCGCGCGCGACAGTCAACGGCGAAACGGCGAAGTAAAGCCTTCGTGAATTTTTCCAGTTTTGGAATTGTTCCAAACTACGTTCCGTCCTATATGAATGGGCAGTGAATTTCTCGATCCGGAGTGGATGATGCGTCTGACGAAGCAAACAAACTACGCAGTTCGCATGCTGATGTACTGTGCTGCGAATGGCGAGAAGCTCAGCCGCATTCCTGAGATCGCCAAAGCCTACGGTGTGTCCGAGCTGTTTCTGTTCAAGATCCTGCAACCCTTGACCAAGGCGGGTCTGGTCGAAACCGTGCGCGGCCGCAATGGCGGCGTTCGGCTGCCGAAGCCGGCCTCGGAGATCAGCCTCTTCGACGTGGTCAAGGTGACCGAGGACAGCTTCGCCATGGCCGAATGCTTCGAGGCGGGTGAGATCGACTGTCCCCTGGTCGACAGTTGCGGCCTCAATGCCGCCTTGCGCAAGGCGTTGAATGCATTCTTCGAGGTGCTCGAGGGCTATACGATCGACGATCTCGTCAAGGCGCGTCCACAGATCAACTTCCTTCTGGGGTTGGACACCGGCCCGCGGCCGCAGCCTTCGGCCGCCTGAAAATTCCCAATTTGACGGCTGTAGCGCGGAGCCCGTTCTCCGCGCTTTTTTGTATCGTCTCCTTCCTTCGCCATGGCCCCATCCCTGGGAGGAGGGCTTGTCGGCTTATGACAGGACTGGCTCACAGACCGAATCGCTGTGGAGTTCGAGCCTCTACCTGTGGAAGAATTTTTCGCATAGACAAATTTCTGAAGCGAGTTATTGCATTGCGACGCCAAATGTCGTTCCATCCATCCTTGACCGGATGGAAAATATCTCGCGGTCGAAAAAATACGAGAACAAAAAACAAATCTGGGAAGCAAGCTCATGAAAAAGCTCACGACTCTCTTCGCAGCGACGGCGCTCGCCACGCTGGTGGCCGGTTCTGCCTGGTCGAAAACGTTCGTTTATTGCTCGGAAGGCTCGCCGGAGGGTTTTGACCCGGGCCTCTATACGGCCGGTACAACGTTCGACGCTGCCGCCCACACCGTCTACAGCCGTCTGCTCGAATTCAAGAAGGGCACCACCGAAACCGAACCCGGGCTCGCCGAAAGCTGGACGATTTCCGACGACGGTCTCGAATACACCTTCAAGCTCCGTCCTGGCGTCAAGTTCCAGACGACCGAGTTCTTCACGCCGACCCGCGAGCTGAACGCCGACGACGTGATCTTCTCGCTTGAGCGCCAGTGGAAGTCCGACAACGCGTGGCATGGCTATGTGACCGGTGGATCCTGGGAATATTTTGCCGGCATGGGGCTGCCGGAGCTGCTCGAGTCGATCGAGAAGGTCGACGACATGACGGTCAAGATCAAGCTGAAGCGCAAAGAAGCGCCGTTCCTGGCGAACCTCGCCATGCCCTTCGCGTCGATCATGTCCAAGGAATATGCCGACAAGCTGCAGGCCGAAGGCAAGATGAACCAGCTGAACCAGATGCCGCTCGGCACTGGCCCCTTCGCCTTCGTCGCCTATCAGCAGGATGCTGTCATCCGTTACAAGGCCCATCCGGACTACTGGGGCGGAAAGCAGAAGATCGACGATCTGGTCTTTTCGATCACCACCGATGCGGCCGTCCGCTTCCAGAAGCTACAGGCCGGCGAGTGCCACCTGATGCCCTATCCGAACGCGGCTGACGTCGAGGCGATGAAGGCCGATCCGAACCTCAAGGTTATGGAACAGGCCGGCCTCAACGTCGCCTATCTCGCCTACAACACCACGCAGGCTCCTTTCGACAAGGTCGAAGTCCGCAAGGCGCTGAACAAGGCGATCAATAAACAGGCTATCGTCGATGCGGTCTTCCAGGGGCAGGCGACGCCGGCGACGAACCCGATCCCGCCGACGATGTGGTCCTACGACGACACGGTCGCAGACGACACCTACGAGCCTGAAGTGGCGAAGAAGATGCTCGAGGACGCCGGCGTCAAGGACCTGTCGATGAAGGTCTGGGCGATGCCTGTCGCACGGCCCTACATGCTCAACGCCCGTCGTGCCGCCGAACTGATGCAGGCCGACTTCGCCAAGGTCGGCGTCAAGGTCGAGATCGTCTCCTACGAATGGGCCGAATATCTCGAGAAGTCGAAGGCCAAGGACCGCGACGGTGCGGTGATCCTCGGCTGGACGGGTGACAATGGTGACCCGGATAACTTCCTTGACACGCTGCTCGGCTGCGATGCCGTCGGCGGCAACAACCGCGCGCAGTGGTGCAACAAGGAGTTCGACGATCTGGTGACGAAGGCGAAGGAAGCGTCCGACGTCGCGGAGCGCACCAAGCTCTACCAGCAGGCGCAGGCCGTGTTCAAGAAGGAAGCGCCCTGGGCAACGCTTGACCACTCGCTCTCGATCGTCCCGATGCGCAAGAATGTCGAAGGGTTCGTACAGAGCCCGCTCGGCGACTTTGCTTTCGACGGCGTTGATATTGTAGAGTAATCTTACCGACTGACCCGAAGGGGGCGTTTGCCGTTGGGCGAGCGCCCCTCTTCCTTTTTGCCAGTGCCGCAGCAACGAGGCCGCGGCTATGATGGCATGAGGTTTGACTATGTTTCGATTCCTGCTGGGGCGTTTGGCAGTGCTGATCCCGACCTTTGTCGGGGTCTCGATCATTGCCTTCTCCTTCATCCGCCTGCTTCCGGGCGATCCCGTGGCGCTGCTTTCCGGCGAAAGGGTGATGTCGCCGGAGCGGCACGCCGAAATCTCTCACCAATTGGGCTTTGATCGTCCCATCGTCGTGCAATATCTCGATTATCTCTGGGGCGTGCTTCAAGGCGATTTCGGCACCTCGATCGTCACGAAGAAGCCGGTGATCGATCAGTTCCTGGAGCTCTTCCCGGCGACCGTCGAGCTGTCGCTCTGCGCCATCATCTTTGCCGTCGTCGTCGGTATTCCGGCCGGTGTGATTGCGGCGATCAAGCGCGGTTCGATCCTGGATCAAATGATCATGGGAACGGCGCTGGTCGGCTTTTCAATGCCGATCTTCTGGTGGGGCCTGCTGCTGATCATCGTCGTCTCCGGCATGTTGCAATGGACGCCGGTGTCCGGGCGCATCTCGCTGATGTTCTTCTTTCCGTCGGTCACGGGCTTCATGCTTATCGACTCGCTCTTGTCGGGGCAGGAGGGGGCGTTCCAGTCGGCCTTCAGTCATCTGATCCTGCCGACGATCGTGCTCGGCACCATTCCGCTCGCCGTCATCGCGCGCCAGACCCGTTCGGCAATGCTCGAAGTGCTCTCGGAAGATTATGTCCGCACCGCGCGCGCCAAGGGGCTTCCCACCTTCCGGGTGGTGGGCATCCATGCGCTCCGCAACGCGATGATCCCGGTGGTGACCACCATCGGCCTGCAGATCGGCGTGATGCTGGCGGGGGCTATCCTGACGGAAACGATCTTCTCCTGGCCGGGCATCGGCAAGTGGATGGTCGATTCGGTGTTCCGGCGCGACTACGCCGTCATCCAGGGCGGACTGCTGATCATCGCCGCCGTCATCATGCTGGTGAACCTTGCCGTTGACCTGCTCTACGGGTTGATCAACCCGCGCATCCGGCATTGAGGAGGGCGATATGACCGAAGTTACCGCAACGAGCCCCATCTCGACCGATCCGACCCGCCGGGCGCGGCTTGCCGAATTCTGGTACTATTTTTCCGAGAATCGCGGCGCCGTCATCGGCCTCTTCTTCTTCCTTTTTTTGGTGTTGCTGGCGATCTGCGCGCCGCTCGTCGCACCGCATGATCCGACCGTCCAGTTCCGCGAGGCAGTGTTGCTGCCGCCGTTCTGGCAGGAGGGCGGTCGCCTCGAATTCCTGCTCGGGACCGACGCCGTCGGTCGCGACATGCTCTCCCGCCTCATCTACGGCACGCGCTTCTCGCTGTTCGTCGGCGTCATCGTGACCACATTGTCGCTGAGCGGCGGCATTCTCGTTGGCGTCATCGCCGGCTATTTCCGCGGATGGGTCGACACCTTCATCATGCGGATCATGGACATCATCCTGGCCTTTCCGTCGCTCCTCTTGGCACTCGTCCTGGTGGCCGTGCTCGGGCCTGGCCTCACCAATGCGATGATCGCGATCGCCCTTGTTTTCCAGCCTCACTTTGTTCGCCTGACGCGAGCCGCCGTGATGACCGAGAAGACGCGGGATTACGTCGTTGCGGCAAAGGTCGCCGGAGCGGGACATCTGAGGCTGATGTTCAGGACCATCCTGCCGAATTGCATGGCACCGCTCATCGTCCAGGCGACGCTTTCCTTTTCGAGCGCCATTCTCGACGCCGCGGCGCTCGGCTTCCTCGGCATGGGCGCGCAGCCGCCGACGCCGGAATGGGGAACAATGCTCGCGGAAGCCCGCGAGTTCATTCTGCGTGCCTGGTGGGTGGTGACGCTCCCCGGCCTGGCGATTCTCGTAACGGTTCTGGCGATCAATCTGATGGGCGATGGACTGCGTGATGCTCTCGACCCCAAGCTGAAGAGGTCCTGAGATGGCGCTTCTCGAAATCGAAAATCTCGTCGTCGAATTCCAGACGGCTACCGGGCCGTTCCGAGCCGTGGATGGCGTATCGCTCAAGGTGCATGAGAGTGAGGTCCTGGCGATCGTCGGGGAGTCCGGTTCGGGCAAGTCCGTGTCGATGCTTGCGGCGATGGGGCTTCTGCCCTGGACCGCCAGGGTGACGGCCGACAAGCTCGCCTTCAACGGACGGGATCTCTTGAAAATGCCTTCGGCGGAGCGCCGCAAGATCGTCGGCAAGGACATCGCGATGATCTTCCAGGAGCCGATCGCAAGCCTCAACCCGTGCTTCACGGTCGGCTTCCAGATCGAGGAAGTGTTGCGCATCCATATGGGTCTTGATCGGGCGGCGCGGCGCAAGCGCGCCATCGAGCTCTTCGAGGCTGTCGGCATTCCCGATCCGGGCGAGCGCCTTGGGCATTTTCCGCATCAGATGTCGGGCGGGCAATGCCAGCGCGTGATGATCGCGATTGCGCTTGCCTGCAATCCGAAGCTCTTGATCGCTGACGAGCCGACAACGGCATTGGACGTAACGATCCAGAAGCAGATCCTCGACCTGCTGATGAAACTGCAGCAGGAATACCGCATGGGCCTGATCATGATCACCCACAACATGGGTGTCGTCGCCGAAACGGCCGATCGCGTCGTCGTCCAGTATAAGGGCCGCAAGATCGAGGAGGCGGATGTGCTGTCGCTGTTCGAGTCGCCGAAGAGCAACTACACGCGGGCGCTTCTCGCCGCCCTTCCGGAAAACGCGACGGGGGACCGATTGCCGACGATCTCCGAACTTTTCAATGAGCAGCAGACGCTCGAGGGAGCCGCTCGATGACCCACGTTCTCGAAGCCCGCAACCTGGTGCGCGACTATCACATCCCCGGCAGCCTGTTCCGCAAGGCGCGCACCGTCCATGCGCTGAAGGGCGTCAGCTTTTCCGTCGACGAGGGCAAGACCCTCGCGATCGTCGGCGAAAGCGGTTGCGGCAAGTCGACCCTCGGCCGCATCATCACGCTGATCGACCCGGCCACGGCCGGAGAATTGCTGATCGACGGCAAGAAGGTGGACATCGCCAGGGATGGCCTGACCACGGAAATGCGCCGCAAGGTACAGATCGTCTTTCAGAATCCCTACGGATCCCTCAATCCGCGCCAGAAGATCGGCGATATCCTTGCGGAACCGCTGGTGATCAACACCAAAGTTCCCGCAGCGGAACGGCGCGAGCGGGCGATGACGATGCTGAAGAAGGTCGGCCTCGAGGAGAAGCACTACAACCGCTATCCGCACATGTTCTCCGGCGGTCAGCGGCAGCGCATCGCCATTGCCCGCGCCCTGATGCTCAATCCCAAGCTTTTGGTGCTGGACGAGCCTGTTTCGGCGCTCGACCTTTCCGTCCAGGCACAGGTCCTGAACCTGCTCGCCGATCTGCAGGACGAGTTCAAGCTCACCTATGTCTTCATCAGCCACGACCTCTCGGTGGTGCGCTACATCGCCGACGACGTGATGGTGATGTATTACGGCGAGGCCGTCGAATACGGCAGCCGGGACGAGGTGTTTTCCAATCCGCAGCACAGCTATACCAAGACGCTGTTTGCGGCCACGCCGCGCGCGGATGTTGCAAGCATCAAGGCGCGGCTCGCCCGCAAGAACGCGGCCTGAGCGTAACTGTAGAAACCGGCAAGCCGCGTCTTCCACACCGAGCGCGGCTTGTTGGCGTTCTCATTGCGATCGTGTAGAGCTTCTGCGCCGCTCCTTGAACTTCGGCCCTGGCGGCGGGCAGCCGAATTGGCCGGCAATCCCTTGTTCGGCCCAACACCAGGATGACGAATATGGAAATCAAGCGCTTTGAAACCGGTCCGCGGATGAGTCAGGCCGTGGTCTACAACAACACGGTCTATCTGGCCGGCCAGGTTGGCAACGCTGGAGACGATGTCGTCACCCAGACCAAGCAGGCGCTCGCCGAAGTGGATCGCCTGCTGGCGCTCGCCGGCAGCGACAAGACGCGCATCCTCTCGGCCACCGTCTGGCTCGCCGACATGGCGGATTTCGCCAAGATGAACTCCGTCTGGGATGCCTGGGCACCGCAGGGCCACACGCCCGCCCGCGCCACCGGGGAAGCCAAGCTCGCAACGCCGGAATACCTCGTCGAAGTCATCGTGACCGCAGCCCTCTGAGGCGTTGCGTCAAGCACTTCATGTCTGCATTTGAACGCCGCCGGCTGAACTGCCCGGCGGCGTTTTGCTGTGCGCTGCCGATGCGGCACCGCCGGAACGATTCTCGTCCTCAAAGCGTTTTTGTGGATCAAACCGCATGTGGAGGAATCGCCCATGGTCTACTGGCTGCCGCGGCTTTGTTTGCTGCTGATCGCCGGGGTGATTCTGGGTTTTGGCCTTTTCCCGCGGACGTCGGAGGAGGTCGCCTACACGCTGCTGATAATCATTGTGGGTCTGGGGCTGCTTTCCGTGACGCTCCACATCTTTCCTCCCGAAAAACATTGACCGCGGGGCCGTCGAGATCAGGAGGCGGCGACCTGCCCATGATTTCCTCTTGTCGCAATCAGGAAAATAGCGAGACAGGGGCAGAGCAGTTTGAAGAGGCGTGTCGATGGACGCCAAAAGTGTAGCGGCTGTCCGTAGCCGCAAGCGCAACTCCGACAAGGAAATAGCCCTGGCGGAGGCGACGAAGCCTGCCCGAAAACGCGACGGCATGGACCTCGTCGTCGCCGGAAGCGTCGTCGGGTTGTTCGTGCTCGCTTGTTCTGCAGCCGTTTATACGATGGCGGCGATCCTGATGCCGATTGCCTTTGCCATCGTCGTTGGGATCGTGCTCGGCAGGGCAGCCGACGAGCTGGCGCGTTTCGGTCTTCCCCCGATAATGGGCGGCCTTTTGCTGGCGCTGTTCTTCATGCTCGGCCTCTCGTCGCTCGTCAACGCGCTCCTGGGGCCGATCACCGAGGTCGCGCGCGAGGCGCCGAGACTGGCCGAGGGCTTGGTGGAACGTATTCTGCCTTTCATCGAGCGCTTCGAGTGGGGACGGATTGCGCTCGAGCGAAGCATCGGCGGCGCCGCCTTCGCCGACGTCATCGTCAAGAATGCTGGCCCGATCCTTGGCGCGGCCGCGGCGAGCGTCACGCCGGCACTGATCCAGACGCTGATCTTCCTCGCCGCCCTCGTGCTGTTCCTGCTCGGTCGCGTCCACTTGCGCAGCACGATCATCCTCGCGTTTCCGAGCCGCGAGGGACGCCTGAGCGCGATCCGTATCATGAATGCCATCGAAGACGGGCTGGCGCAGTATTTTTCAACGGCGAGCCTGATCTACCTGGCGCTGGGCGGCTTCACGATGGTGATCGCGCTGGTCGGCGGTCTGCCGATGCCGCCGCTCTGGGGGCTCTTCGCCTTCGTGTCCAGCTTCATACCCTATCTCGGGGTCACGTTCATGACGCTGTCGCTGCTCGTGGGCGGCCTGATGACCCATGATGCCCTGGTTGCCGCGCTTGCGCCGTCAACCGCCTTCTTCCTCATCCATCTCGCCATGGAGAACCTGGTCGTCCCGGCGATCCTTGGGCGACGCTTCGAAATCAATCCATTCCTGATCTTCGTCGCGATCCTGTTTTGGACCTGGATGTGGGGCGCGGTCGGGGCGATCCTCGCCATGCCACTATCGCTGATCGCCATGACCATTTTCGAGCAGTTGCGCGAGGTTCCGCCCGAACCGCAATTGCCGGGGTGAAAGTCAGCGCCCGCGGGCGTGCGCCTGGTCGTCAAAGAATAGCGCTTGGCTGATCAGCGCCTTGACCATTTCCGGATTGAAGGGCTTTGTCACGAGAAAGGCGGGCTCCGGCTTGTTGCCCGTCAGCAGCCTTTCGGGGAACGCAGTAATGAAGATCACCGGAACGGCCGCCTGCGTCAGGATGTCGTTGACCGCGTCAATGCCGGAGCTCCCGTCGGCGAGTTGGATATCCGCGAGAACCATCTTGGGCGACGTCTGCCGATAGATGTCGATCGCCTCCCGATGCGTCCGGGCGATGCCCGTCACCCGGTGCCCAAGGCTCGTCACCATGTCCTCGATGTCCATGGCGATGAGCGGCTCGTCCTCGATGATCATGATATCCGTGGCCACCTGGCGGGAAATCTCTTCGGAAGCACTGGCGAGCAGCTTGGCAAAGGCACCCGGGTCGACGGACATGATTTCAGCCGCTTCGCCGCTCGAAAAGCCCTCGACGGAGACGAGGAGGAATGCCTGTCGCGGTGCGGGCGCGATCAGCGACAGATTGGCGGCGGCCCTCTGTTCCCAGGCAAAGGGAGACGTCAAATTGGCCCGGTCGACCTCCAGCTTGTCGAACAGCGAGCAGAAAAGCTTATAGAGGCTGATTCGGTCGTTGGATGCCGAAGGGAACAGACTGATGTCTTCGATCAATGCCTCCAAGGTAGCGGCGACATAGGCATCGCCTGCCGCTTGCGAACCGGTCGCGGCGCGGGCGTAGCGCCTCAGATAAGGAAGATGTGGCGCAATCCTGGTGGAAAGTGACATTTAGGCCTTCCTAAACTATTGTGCATAGTCGCACTTACGGGGTGGCGTGACGCAGGATACGTCAATGTTGTGCGCGCGTCTTGCGAATTCAGGAAACAGATTGCAGACGACAAGATACGAATGGAAAACAGCCGGGGATTTGAGCCTTCGGTATTCGGAATTGAAAAATGAACGATCGATCCAACGGGCGTCCGAGGGGCAAAATGGCGGCCGACGCTGCGAACAACGATGCCAACGGCATCGTCGCTTCCCGCCTGAGAGCACTCTATGAGGCTGTCGAGTCCGAGCCTGTGCCGCAGCAATTTATCGATCTTCTTCGCCGCCTCGACGAGGCCGAGAGAGCGCAGTCAGACGATTGACGAAGGATACGCACAGGCCCTCCTTTGGAGAAGGCCTGTGCGTTGGAGGCAATATTAGCGAAGCTATCGACGCGACATCGATCCGCTTTCGCGACGGTGGAATCAGCAACGCGCGGTATAGCGGCGGCCGTAGCGGTCGCGGTAGACGCAATAGCCAGGCTCGCTGGCGCGCCCGATGAGCGCGCCGGCCACGCCGCCGACCGCTGCGCCGACCGCGGCGCCTCGGACATCGTTCGAGATTGCTCCGCCTATGATGCCGCCGGAAGCGGCGCCAATCGCTGCACCCCTTTCCGTTTGCGTGCACGAAGCAGCAAGGGGAAGAATTACGCTGGCGACGAGAAGGATCTTCTTCATGGTGCTTTCCTATCCGAGGTTGGTTGGCCGAAAATGGGCACAGAACGGCGAATAGCCGGGTCGAAACGGGCCGGAATGAATATCTCAAGGAATAAATTTGAGATGGTCGGCAGCCACCCTAAGGCGGGGGAGTCGGCTTCTGCAACCGTCAGAACAGGCGCAGCGAAGGCTTGCAATTCGCGACTCCCTTGTACTGCCGCCGCTGCGGCGCGCGTTATCGTTGTCAGAACGCCGTCTGACGCCTTTTGTTCCGCGCGGGGCCGGTACACCACGCCCGGTTGTTGCCGCCGTGCCAACGGGCGCCGTGATCTCAGCTGCGTCGCATCGCTTCTCGGGGAGAATGGTCGCGCCTAATTCCGGCGTCTGCCCTCGCACTGTTCCAGGTTTTCAAGCAGCGCTTGAAGACGCTCGTTGCCCTTTTCTTCCGTGTGCATTTCAAGATCGCGCAGCGTCCTGCCGATGTGCAGATTATGAACACTCATATCCGCCTCGGGCCGGGTGATCTCTGTCACCGTCTTGAGTATATGTCGCGAAGGTATCTTCATTTCTTGCCTGAGGAACTCTGTTTTCCGGAGAACGCCAAGTCGTGGCGAAGGTTCCGGCGGTAATGGCCCGCCTCGCAATTAAGGATTGTTTTTCTTGTCACTGGCTAAACATATGGTTTCCGTCTGGTTAACGAGCGCTGGCGCGAAACCGGAACAAAGGCGATCGGCAGAGCGTTTGGATTTCAGTTCCACGGCAAGGAGATAGCAAATGCTCTACTATGCCCTCATCTTTCTTGTGGTCGCCATCATAGCCGGCGTTCTCGGCTTCGGCGGCATAGCCGGCACCTCGGCGGGAATCGCCCAGATCCTGTTCTTCCTGTTCCTGATCTTCCTGGTGGTCTCGCTTGTCATGGGGCTCTTCCGACGAACCTGACGAGAACGATCCCCGACTTGCGGAGAGGATTACTCTGCTCCGCGGCAATTCCCGAGACATATCTTCCTTTGCAGGGGCGAGGCTTAAAGCCTCGCCCTTTTCGTGGCGGCTTTTGCAGTCCCTTGCCCAGCCTGGTTCGCTTGGCTATTCATGCGTGTATCTTCGGGGGTGGCGGCAAAATCACTTGAACTTTGTCGACGAGCGCCTGAACGCCCTGTGTTTGGGTTCTGTTCCCGAATTTCTCGAGGCGGGAAGGCGGAAGGCGTGACGCATCGATCCAACGGGCGAAAGAACGGGGCATCGTCTATGAAAACTGACGTAGTGGTATTGGGCGCCGGGATCGTCGGCATTTCGACCGCCATTCACCTGGCGCGTCGCGGCAAGTCGGTGGTGCTTCTCGATCGTCGCGGCGCGGGAGAGGAGACCTCCTACGGCAATGCCGGCCTCATCCAGCGGGAAGGGGTTTTTCCCTATGGATTTCCGCACGATTTCGGCGCGCTCTTCCGCTACGCGCTGAACAACACGATCGATGCCAGCTATCACTTCCGCGCGCTGCCGAGCCTAGTGCCTTTCCTGGCGCGGTACTGGTGGCACTCGGGCTTCACCCAGCATCAGCGGATCGCCCATCTCTACGCACCGCTGATCGAGAATTCGATCGCCGAGCACAGCGATCTGATCGACGCATCCGGCGCCGGCGACCTCATCCGCAAGGACGGCTGGATGAAGGTGTTCCGCACTGAAAAGGAGCGCGACGCAGCCTACAAGGATGCTGAAAAGCTCTCGGCCGGTTTCGGAGTCAATCACCAGAAACTCTCGACCAGCGAGCTGAAGACCATTGAGCCCTCGATCCAGGTTGAGCTGGCCGGCGGGCTGCGCTGGTCCGATCCCTGGTCGATCCGCGACCCGCACAGCCTGAACAAGGCCTATCTCGGCTATTTCCAATCGCTCGGTGGCCGGCTTGTCTCGGGCGATGCCGCAACGCTCGAACATATTCTCGAGGGCCCCGGCTGGCGCGTCGCAACGCCGGAAGGCCCGCTCGAAGCCCGTCAGGTGGTGGTTGCCCTCGGCCCCTGGGCCGACACGGTGACGCGCAAGCTGGGCTACCATTTCCCGCTTGCGGTCAAGCGCGGCTATCACATGCACTACGGCACCAAGGACGGTGCACAATTGAACAATTGGGTGCTGGACGAGGAAATGGGCTATTTCCTGGCGCCAATGCTGCGCGGCATCCGCCTGACCACAGGGGCCGAATTCGCGCTTCGCGATGCGCCGAAAACGCCCGTACAGTTGACCCGCGCGGAGCGCGTCGCCCGCGAGTTCTTCCCGCTCGCCGAGCGGCGCGACGAGGAGCCGTGGATCGGTGCGCGCCCCTGCACGCCCGACATGATGCCGATCATCGGCAAGGCTCCCAGACACGAAGGTCTGTGGTTCGCTTTCGGGCATGCCCATCACGGTATGACCCTCGGCCCCGTTACGGGGCGAGCACTTGCGGAAGCGATCACGGGCGAGAAGACGGTGATCGACCTTGCGCCCTACAGGCCGGACCGCTTCCTCGCGTAAATTGCTCGATCTTCCGGAGCAATTTTTTGTTCGATGTGGAACCAAAGCAGCGGAGGCGTGTTTCTCCCGCGGCTGGAGTAAAGGTTCAGTGCGTCCGTCCTTTGCCTTGCAGCCAGCCGCCCCCAATCCGGCGGCGAGGGAGGGCCGCTTCAATGAAAAAGCAGACGATCGAATTCGCCGGCGAGGCCGTGGGCGCGCTGATCCCCGACAATGGGCAATTGCGTTTCGTGGCGGTCAAATACAGCGTGTGGTCTCTCGATGGCCGGATCTTTGCGACCTCCGAGGAGGCGCTTCGGGCGGTCGCCTCGCTGCATGTCTTGCGCCAGAGGGAACCGGTCGGGGCAGGGCCTGCGCCTGCCGGTCACAGCGAAGCGATGGTCAGCGCCTGCCCGGTTTGATACGTCGAAGCGCTTACCTCGCTCGGCGCGTAAGGCCATTCTCTCACCCCCTCCGCTCGCCCGATCCGGAAGCTGCCCCGGCAGTGTCTTTCCGGCGAGGTTCGCCGGCGCCGTCCTCTTCACCCTCGGGTGCCTTCCATTGCAGCGCCACCTCCATCCGCCCGAGGATGAAGAGGACGATGAGGCTGGCCACCGCAGCGAAGGCGGCAATCAGCCAGAAGCCGAAGCCGATCGACAGACCGACGGCGCCGGCGAGCCACATGCCGGCGCCTGTCGTCAGGCCTTTGACCTCCCCTTTCGAGAACACGATCATGCCGGCAGCCAGGAAGGCGACCCCTGCGGTCACCGCTTCGACGACGCGGATCGGGTCGATGCGGACCTCCGGCCCCGACAGGCTCGTCATGTGCACGCTCTCGATCGCGACCACGGCGAAGATCGCCGAAGCAAGACTGACGAGGATATGCGTCCTCAGACCGGCGGGTTGCTGGCGCTTTTCGCGTTCTATGCCAATCAGAGCGCCGAGCAGGATTGCTCCCCCCAACCGTGCGAAGATGACCGGATAGGGCGTGCGTGTCCCAACGAAGATGTCGGCAAGGATCTGGTCCATGAATGTGCGGATCGCGTAGAAGTGGATTGCAAAGCCAAGGCGACACTACGCCGGAGCGGTGGAGCTCAGATCAAGGGGGCGGAGAGCCTCCTCTCCACCCGAAATCGTCGCTTTCCGGTTACTGGGCCGGAGGCGTCTGCGGCTGCGGTGCCGTTCCTTCAGGTGCCGGCGCCGGTGCCGGGGTCGTCGGCTGAGGTTGCGTTTCAGCCGGTGTCGTGCCCCCTGGCGTTGCGGCCGGCGCTGTCGCCTCTCCGCTTGTGGCGGGTTGGTCGGTCGCGGGCTCCGTCGTGGTCGTCGTCGAGGAAGTGGGAGTATCCTCCGCATCTCTGGTCAGTTCGGCCGGGAGCCAAGCAATGAGCGCAAGCACCAGACCGGCAAGCAGTATGACGAGCAACGGCCAAGTGCTGCGGGCGGCGCGCTCCTCATGCACTTCGGGACGCGGCGCCGGCTGGCCTGTAACCGGATCGACCGGAGGTCTGTCCTTCAACTGGTCGTTTGGGTCCATGGCAGTATCATCCTTTCTGGCCATCGTCCTTCGGCGCCAGCATCTGGCGGCCATGATTCCCTAAATCAGCGGGGACTTAAGGAGGGGCGTTCGACCATCGCAAGTATAACGTAGAGCCTCACCATCGTGGATGGAGAGGTGCTGCAATATTAAACGCGCGAAATATTGCAAGGTTCCGTTGCGGTCCTTCTGAAACACACCTGCGTTGGTAGAAGGTCCTTTACAGAGTGACCGTTCGACTGCAAGAACTGAACGGGTTTGAGCCGGACGAGCAAGCAGGGGAGGCACGCGAATGACCATGGCCTATGAAATTGGAACCTTCGTCGGACGTGCGTGGCGCCCGGACGTCGACGGGCCGAGCCTCGTGACCGTCCGAGCGGGAGAATTGATCGACATCACTTCGAAGGCGGTGCCGACGATGCGCGACCTCCTCGAGCTTCCCGATCCCGTCGCCCATGTGCGTTCGGCCTCCGGAGAGGCCATTGCCTCCGTCGACGCCGTCCTTGCAAAGGCGGAGCCCGGCCGGGACGCGGTTCATCTTCTTGCCCCTTGCGACCTTCAGGCGGTCAAGGCCTGCGGCGTCACCTTTGCCCGCTCGATGATCGAGCGCGTCATCGAGGAGCGCGCTGCCGGCGACGCCGCGCGGGCCGAGACGATCCGCACGCGGATGACGGCAATCATCGGCAACAGCTTGAGAAACCTGAAGGCCGGATCGCCTGAGGCAGCCGATGTCAAGTCCGCGCTGATCGAGGAGGGCGTCTGGTCGCAATATCTCGAAGTCGGCATCGGCCCCGACGCCGAGGTCTTCACCAAGGCCCAGCCGCTCTCGGCGGTCGGCTCAGGTGCGGCGGTCGGCCTGCATCCGATTTCGCGCTGGAACAACCCGGAGCCGGAGATCGTCCTTGCGGTTTCCGACGACGGGCGTGCCAAGGGCGCGACGCTCGGCAACGATGTCAATCTTCGCGACGTCGAGGGGCGCTCGGCGCTGCTTCTCGGCAAGGCCAAGGACAACAACGCCTCCTGCTCGGTCGGCCCCTTCATCCGCCTCTTCGACGAGACCTATGCGATCGACGACGTGCGCAACGCCGATCTCGATCTGCTGATCGAAGGCCCGGACGGCTTTCGCCTTAAGGGCGCCAGCACGATGCGCGAAATCAGCCGCGACCCTCTCGATCTCGTCGCCCAGACGATTGGGCCGCACCACCAGTATCCGGACGGCCTTTTGCTGTTCATGGGAACGCTCTTCGCTCCGGTCGAGGATCGCGGCGAGCCGGGCCAGGGTTTCACGCACAAGATCGGCGACGTGGTGACGATCTCGAGCCCGGCCCTCGGCAGCCTCGTCAACACGGTTCGCCTTTCCACCGACTGCCCGCCCTGGACGTTCGGAGCCGCATCGCTGATGCGCAATCTCGCTGACCGGGGCTTGCTTTAGAGCGAGGAGATTGGACCGATTGCATCGGGGCGCCGTTCGACGCAATCTCTGACGGCTGGATTGATCGTTCTTTCAGGGGTTGGGGGGTCGAAATGAAAGTCGCCTTCGGGTTGGCCGCGGCCAGCCTGTTCGTCGCAGTCGCGGCGTATCCGCTGCGGGCCGAACCGTTGCGCAGCATTGAGGAGGTCAGCAATGCGCTCGGCAAGTGCTGGACGCCTCCCGCCGGCATCAAGGATTCCTTCGTCACGCTCAAATTCGGCTTCCGCGGCAACGGCACGCTGATGGGCCCGCCCCAGCCGACGGCGATCCGGGTTACCGGAGACGCAGACCAGCGCAAGGCCTTCGTCGCGGCTGCGATGACAGCGCTCGAGAACTGCATGCCGCTGGAGTTTGCCCCGGAACTCGCCGACGAAATCGCGGGCAATGTGTTTACGTTGCAGTTCTATTCGGCGGACTGAGGGCCATCACTTGGATCGGCGCGCATTCAGCCGATGCCCGGCCTGTCTGCCGCTACAACCTCATGATTGCATCCCTGTTCCCGTAGGAACAACTCCTGGCTCTTCCGCAGATTAGCAATTTGCTCACGCCAGATCGGCGCAGCAACCCCAACTCTCGAGGAAGCCATGAGCAAAAATGTGAAGTCCAAGGCGCCGCTTCCGGCGGCGCTCGCGCTTGACCCGTTGGCCGCCGGCTACACCATTCCCGGTGTCGGCAACCAGACGGTGAACGGCGACGGCGGCAGCAACTCAATCGCCGCCGGTTCCGGCGAGGATACGATAACCGGCGGTCTCGGAGCGGATACGATCAATGCCGGCACGGGCGATGACGAAATCAGCAACCTCGGCGTCGCGGATCTCGCCGGCGACAGGATCGACGGCGCTCTCGGCTTCGATGAACTCCGCGTCGATTTCAGCGCATCCGGCAAGGGGGTTTCTTTTGCCGCGTTTGACCCGATCGTCTCGAAATCCGTCTTCGGCGCCACGATCGTCAATGTCGAAAGCTTCGAACTGGTGGGCAGCAACTACGCCGATACCTTCACCGGCGGCCGCTGGGACGATTGGTTCGAAGGCGGCGCCGGGAATGACGTTCTGAGCGGCGGCATTGGTGAGGACTGGCTCGAGGGAGACGCCGGCAACGACAGGATTTATGGCGGCAACGGGGGTGATTCCGTGCTGGGGGGCATCGGCGACGACTATCTCTCCGGCGGTTACGGAATCGACTGGCTTTCCGCGGACGACGGCAACGACACCCTGCTCGGCGGCGCCGGCGGCGACTACCTCTACGGCAGCTACGGGAACGACAACATCAAGGGTGAGAGCGGCACCGATACCATCTCCGGCGGCTCTGGCCGCGACATCATCGATGGCGGCTCGGAGGACGATTATCTCGCCGGCGACGGCGATGACGACACGGTCCTCGGCGGGGCGGGCAACGATACGATCCGCCACAACATGGAAAGCTGGGCAGGCGACGGCAAGGACGTGCTCGACGGCGGCGTCGGCTACGACGAGGTCGAACTGATCGGTCTCTCTGGAACCTTCACCGCCAAGGCCTCCTCGATCAAGCAGACACTTTCCAACGGCACCACCGTCGTCAATTTTGAAGCCTACGACATCTACGGCTCGGACGCGACCGACCGGTTCACCGGGTGGACCGGCGCCGATACGCTTTCCGGAAAATCGGGCAACGACACGCTCGTCGGCCTTGGCGGCAACGATCATCTCGACGGCGGCCTCGGCAGCGACGTCCTCGACGGCGGCGACGGCAACGACCTGTTGATCGTCGGCAGCGGCGGCAAGGATACGATCAGGGCCGGCAGCGGCACTGATTCGGTCTGGATCGATCGTTCCGATATCAACAGTGCCATGACCTTCACCGTTTCCGGCACGACCGCCAAGCTTTCCGATGGAACCGTCGTCACCGATGGCGAGAGCTTCACCATTGACACCGGCAACGGCAGCGACGTCATATCCGCCGGCACTGCGGCGTATATCAACGTCGATGCCGGCGCCGGCAACAACAGGCTGACCGGCGGCAAAGGCGGCGACAGCTTCTACAGCACCAGCGGCAGCGACACGGTCTTGGGCGGAGACGGTGACGACCGCATCGCCGACTATGGCGGCGGCACCAACAGGCTCGATGGCGGCAACGGCAACGACACCATTTCCGCTGCGACGGAGACGGGAACGGCACTGACCACCATGCTCGGTGGCGCAGGCGACGACTCCCTGAGCGTCAACTACGCGGGTGGCTCGACGGCAGGCCGATACGCCGTCGACGGCGGATCGGGAACCGACACGGTCTGGATCAGCCGGAACGACAGCACGAAGAATCTGTCCTTTGTGCTTTCCGCCAACGCGACGGTGGTCAACGGTGACATCACTGTGAGAAATGTCGAGGTGGTGAACTTCACCTCAGGCGCGGGGCACGACAGCCTGACGGCTGGCAATCTTGACGACGACCTCAACGGGATGGGCGGCAACGATACGCTGAAGGGTCTTGCCGGCAACGACGAGCTGACCGGCTGGACGGGCGCAGACAGGCTCTACGGTGGCGATGGCAACGACGTGCTTTGGGCCTGCGGCGGCATCAAGGACACCAGTGCTGACTGGCTCTACGGCGAGAAGGGCAACGACGTTCTCAACATCAATGCCGGCGACTACGCTTCCGGCGGCGACGGCTTCGACAGTCTTGTTATCGAGTTCGGCGACGAAACCTTCGACGTGTCCTTCGCCTTCGGAAACGGCCTCGTCAAGGTGAACGCCAACACGTCGTTTACCGGCATGGAGGCGCTCGAATATGTGGGTGGCTCGGGCAGGGACACGGTGACCGGTAGCGCGCAAATCGATTATCTCGACGGCGGCCTCGGAAACGATACGCTCAGGGGCGGCGCCGGCAATGACTATCTGGTCGACGGAAAGGGTAACGACAAACTCTATGGCGATGCGGGCAACGACACGTTCGACCGCTACAACGATGAGACGGGCACCGACTATTTCGACGGCGGCTCCGGTGTCGACACGCTCGAATTCGACATCGTGTCCGACCGGTCGGTGATCGTCGACCTGGAGAACAGTGCCAGGAACGGCGGGGTGGCGACCGGGCTGACGCTTGTCAGCATAGAAAACGTTGTCGGCCACAACAACGACGATACAATCCTAGGCAACAGCGCCGGCAACAGCCTCAGCGGTGGGTTGGGGGACGACAGGCTCGATGGGCGCGCTGGCAACGACAAGCTCGAAGGGGGTGCCCACGGCGACCTGCTGACCGGCGGCACCGGCGCGGACCAGTTCATCTATGCCTCGGGTGACTCGATCGGCTCCGGTGACCAGATCACCGACTTCAAGCGCGGCGAGGACAAGCTCGTCATCGACAAGAGCGCGTTCCACTTCTCCAACCTGGTGCTCTATTCCGGCACGGACCAGAAGGCGACGGGCACGGCCGCCCAGTTCTTCTTCGAGACGGACAATGGCCGCCTCTGGTACGACGCCGACGGCACCGGCAACGAGGCCGACGCCGTGCTGATGGCGACGTTGAACAAGGTCACGTCGCTCGCCGCCACCGATTTCCTCCTGGTGGCATAGCCGATCCCGTGAATCGCTGCAGGGGCAGCCAAAATGCATGGCGGCCCCTGCAGCGATTCACACCTGTCTTCGAGAGCCGCTGGCAGCCGCTGTCGAGAAGGTCGGCGCATCAAGCCCGGTGCGCGGATCTTCGCCAGCTGGAAATCAGCCTTAGCCAGGGCGCCGAATGGAAGGCGCTCATCAGCGCGTACATCGGTACCATGCCGGTCAGGCCGGACGCATCGCCGGCCGCCGCGCAGAGCATGTCCTGCGGGCCGTCAAGCAGGCCGGTCAGCACTGCCATGACGGCGAAGGTCGGCGCTGCCGCGAAGGACAGCCAATCAGCTGTCCTTAGGGCGTTGGCGTTGCAGCTGGAGGCATCGGCAGACCCGCTACCGGCGGCCGTCGTCCCCGAGCAATTGGAGTGGCGCAACATTGGCAGTCAGCCCTGGCCATACTCGTCGTGCCGGCGCCACCAGACGCCGGTCTCGTTGCGCCCCAGCGGCGCACGGTCGAGCCACTGATACATGCCCCATATGCCGTCCAGTCCGCGCGCATAGCTGGAATAGCTATGGTAGACGACGCCGTCCTCGAGCACGAAGGCGCTGAGCCCCGGCCTGTCGCGCGTATAGGTGGCGACGTCGGTTCCGGTCATGGCTGCGATCTGGGCGACCGGTCCCTCGCTGCCGCGCAACTGCCATTCCTGCACGGTCTTTCCTGCAAGCGGCTCGGGTGCGGGCGGCTCGCGGCGGAAGTTGTATTCGATGCGGCCCTCTCGCTGTTCATCCGCGGTGAACCAGACGCTGAAATCGCGATTGAAATCGCCATCGTTCGAGGACGCCCAGGGAAAGCTCCAGCCCATCCGCCGCTTGTAGGCCTGCAGCTTTGCGAGCGGCGCGCGGGATATCGCCGAAAAGGCGACGTCGTGGTTCTCGAGATGGACGACGATGCCGTTGAATCCGTCGGCGATCGCGGAGCAGGAGGGGCATCCGGCGGTGTAATCCGGCCCGAACATGAAATGGTAGACGAGCAGTTGCGAGCGGCCCCGGAAAAGGTCCCTGAGCGAGGCACTGCCTGCGTCGGTCTCGAAGCGGTAATCCTTGTCGATCCTGACCCAGGGCAAGGCCTGGCGCTGCCGCGCCAGCTCGTCGCTCCGGCGGGTCAGCTCCTTCTCGGCCTTCAGCAGTTCCAGCCGGGCGGCCAGCCATTCTTCGCGTGTCCCGGTCCTGTTTTCCGTCATCGCCTGTCTCCTCTTTCGGCTCGATGGGTCACGGCATAGAGTTAGCGCCGGACGTGGAGGCGGTGGGAGTTACAAGTGTGACGGGATTTCGATGGACTCGCTGATCACCGCTGCGGCGCGCGCGCTCGCGACGGGAGACCCGCTCGGCGCCTTGAAGCGGGTTGCGCTGCGCGACGATCCGCCCGCGCTGGCGCTGAGGGGTATCGCCATGGCCCAGCTCGGCGACTTTGCGCGGGCAAAGACCCTCCTCAGGAATGCCGGACGCGCCTTCGGTCCGAGGGAGGCGATGGCCCGCGCGAGATGCGTCGTCGCCGAGGCCGAAATCGCCCTTGTCTCGCGCGATCTCTCCTGGCCCGAGAAGGCGCTCGACACGGCACGGGCGACGCTCGAAAAGCATCGCGACTGGGTAAATGCCGCGCATGCACGCAATCTCAAGGTGAGGCGCCTGCTCCTGGTCGGCCGGCTGGACGAGGCCGAGCGTGCGCTCGCCGAGATCGACCCCGACCCGCTTCCGCCCGCCGCGCGGGCCGCCTACGAGCTGGTCGTGGCCGGGATCGCAATCCGGCGCCTCAGGACCAAGGCAGCCCGGGCAGCGCTTGCGCGCGCCGAGCAAGCCGCGCACGAAGCCGATATTCCCGCACTGGCGGCGGAGGTCGCAAGCGCATCCCTCGTCCTTGACTCCCCGGCGGCACGGCTGATCGCCCGGGGCGGGTCGCGCCCCTTGCTGCTCGAGGAAGTCGAAACATTGCTGGCGTCGAAGGCGCTTGTGGTGGACGCCTGTCGCCATGTCGTGCGGGGCGGAAGCGCGGCGGTGTCGCTTGCGACGCGGCCGGTTCTCTTCGCGCTGGCGCGCGCGCTCGGCGAAGCCTGGCCCGGTGACGTGCCGAGAGGCGCGCTCGTCGCACGCGCCTTCCGGGCCAAGCATGCCGATGAATCGCATCGCGCACGCCTACGCGTCGAGATCGGCAGGCTCCGGGCGGAGCTCGGGACCGTGGCGGAGGTGAGGGCGACGAAGCGCGGGTTTGCCCTGGTGCCGCGCACAGGCGAGGTCGTGGTGCTGGCGCCGCCCCTTGAAGGGCAGCATGCGGCGGTGCTCGCCCTTCTTTCCGACGGGGAGGCGTGGTCGAGCTCGGCGCTGGCGATTGCCCTTGGCAGCAGCCCGCGCACGGTGCAGCGGGCCCTGGAAGCGCTTGTGGCCGCCGGCAAGGTGCAGTCCTTCGGCCGCGGCCGGGCGCGCCGCTGGATCACTCCGCCGGTGCCGGCATTCCCGACAATCTTGTTACTCCCCGGCGCGCTGCCGGGCGACTAGCATCAGCGCATCAGAATATCGCAACCGATCGAATGGGATGAACACATGAAACACGCTCAGGCCGAAATCCTCCGCGAATATGGACCCTTTGAGGGCGCCGACAACGTGCATGGCGTCACTTTCGACGGCGAGCATGTCTGGTTCGCTTCCGGTGACAAGCTTAATGCCTTCGATCCGGCAAGCGGTGAGACGGTGCGCTCGATCGATGTCGCTGCCCACGCCGGCACCGCCTTCGACGGCCGGCACCTCTTTCAAATCGCCGAGGACCGCATCCAGAAGATCGACCCCAAGACCGGCCGCGTGATTTCGACGATCCCGGCGCCAGGCAACGGCGGAGACTCGGGGCTCGCCTGGGCCGAGGGAACGCTCTGGGTCGGGCAGCATCGCGGCCGGAAGATACATCAGATCGACCCCGAAACCGGCGCGGTTCTTCGTACCATCGAGTCCAACCGCGTCGTTACCGGTGTGACCTGGATAGATGGCGAGCTTTGGCACGGCACCTGGGAGGGTGACGAGAGCGAGGTGAGGCGGGTCGATCCTGAGTCCGGCAAGGTGTTGGAGACCCTCGACATGCCCGCGGGAATGGGCGTATCGGGTCTCGAATCCGATGGCGGCGATCGGTTCTTCTGCGGCGGCGGAAAGAGCGGGAAGGTAAGGACGGTGCGGCGGCCGAAGTGAGGCTTTGTCGCTGATCGTGGCTCCGCTGATCCCGTTATTTAATCTAGAGGGAGATTCCGGCCTCGCGGAGACCGTCCACCAGCCGATCGAGCAGATTGGGATCGCGGTAGGGTAAAGCCCGCCGCAGGTGATCGAAGGAAAAGCTGGGGTTGACCTCCAATACCTCGCGCCAATAGCGCCGCGCTTCCTCGTGGCGCCCGATGCGACCATAAAGGCAGGCGAGATAAAAACGCGTCATGTCCGATCGTGGCGAAAGCGTCAGCCGACGCTTGAACGCGATCTCCGCCTCGTCAAAACGCCCGAGGCTTAAGAGAGCCCGACCCTGGAAATGCAGAGACAGGTCGAATTGCGGATCAAGCCGGTGGGCTCGTGCGTATAGCTCCAGGGCTTCCTCGTGCCGACCCTGGAAATCCCTTATGGTGCCGAGTGCGGTCTGGGCGCTGGCCAAATTGGGATCGAGCTCGATCGCCCGCTGTGCGGCGTCCTCCGCCTCGTCGAGACGCCGCATCCAGGAAAGAGCAAGTGAGAGTGCGTGAGGGCCTAACGGCTCGGTGTCGTCCGTATCGATTGCCTTCCGGGCCAGCTCGAGCGCCTGTGTGAGATATTCAGGTGTCGCGTCGTTCCACCGATTGATAAAATCGGTCAAGGCGATGATCGCAAGCGAAGCATAAGCAGCTGCCAATGCGGGATCGATCGCAATGGCGCGCTGCAGCATGCCGCGTGCTTCCAGGGAGGATTGGGCGTTGAACTGCACGATGGCCTGACGGGCACGAACGAGCAGGTCATAGGCTTCCGGATCCACCTTGCCGCGGACCTCGCGGCGCTCCTCTTCCCCGGCTGTCAGCTTCACTCTGAGCGCATTGACGATTGTGCGGGTCACTTCATCCTGAACCGCGAAGATATCTTCAAGCCCGCGATCGTAGCGCTCCGCCCACAGATGACCGCCCGTGGTGCCGTCGATCATCTGGGCGTTGATGCGGATGCGGTCGGCAGCTCTGCGCACGCTCCCTTCCAGGACGTAGCGGACGCCGAGGTCCCGGCTCACCTTGCGGATGTCCGGCGTCGTGCCCTTGTAGGCGAAAGAGGAATTGCGCGCGATGACGAATAGGCCGGAGACCTTCGAGAGATCCGTGATGATGTCCTCGGTTATGCCATCCGCGAAATAGCCCTGCTCCGGGTCGCCGGACATGTTGTCGAAGGGTAGAACGGCGATGGAGGGCTTCTTTGGAAGTTGCGGCGGGGCCTTGCCAGCAATCTCGACGGGAGCGCTCGTACGGTCGTCCGGTGACCAGGTCCAGATGTGGACCTGGCGCTCGATGTTCTTGACGGCGTGATAACCGCCGTCGACGAACCCAAGTCCGATGCGCCCGTGCACATATTCATGGATACCATCCGAAATCGCCACGCCGCCAGGATCCGCAAGTGCCTCGATCCGGGCCGCCACATTCACGCCATCGCCGTAGAGATCGCTGTCCTCGACCATGATATCGCCGAGGTTAACGCCGACCCGGAGGAGGATCGCCCGCTCGTCCGGCGTGGCTCTGTTCGCAGCCGCCATGGCCTGCTGAAGTGCGGCCGCGCATTCAACAGCGTTTACCGCGCTGCCGAACTCCACAAGCATGCCGTCGCCGGTCCTCTTGAAGACGCGGCCTTGATGCGTTTCGACCAGCGGCTCCAGCACCTCTTTCCAACGCGCCATCAGCAGGGTGTGCGTGCTCTTCTCATCCCTCTCCATGAGCCGGCTATAACCGACTACGTCGGCCGCCAAGATGGCGGCAAGCCGGCGTCTGATGGTTTCATTGGCCATGAGCAATGGCGCCTTCCTAGCACCTTTGTCGATTTTACTGGCGTCTTGCTTCGCTGTCTATTCGGCAAAGGCCTTGGTCGGCTGCTAGCGCCAGACCACGGTTATCTACCGTATGGCGGCATCGAGCCCAGAATTCGAAAGCCGACAATGTCAGTTCATTACCGGAATCGTAGGGTGTAATCGCCGCGGACTACCGACCGCTCTATATTGGCGGTCGAACGGTTGTTGTCGTATGCTCGAGAGTGCACACCGTCTAAACGGAGTCCCGAAATTGAGCGTTGCCTTCACGAAGGAAGAGAGTGCCGAAACAGCTTCGGAAACTCTGCTGCCTGACCGCCCGATTTCGTCACATCCGAACCTTGTGACGGAAGCGGGATTGAAGGCTCTGGAAGCGCAGCTCCAACAGGCTCGCGAGGGCTATTCTGCTGCAAGCACTATAGAAGACGTGAACGAGCGCCGGCGGCAAGCTGCGGGACCCATGCGTGATCTGCGCTACTTCGCGGAAAGGGTTCGCACGGCTCAGCTGATGCCGGATCCAACTTCAGATGAAACCGTGGCCTTCGGCAGCACGGTAACCTTCAGCCGCGATGATGGGCGGGTACAGACCTATCGGATCGTCGGCGAGGACGAAGCAGACCCGAAGCTCGGGTCGATTTCGTATGTTTCTCCGGTCGCGAGGGTTCTCATGGGCAAAACGATTGGGGACGTCGTCAGCGTAGGCGATCACGAGCTCGAGATTGTCGCTATTTCTTAGCGTACTCCCTTCGGCGCATGTGGTGTGATTCCGCGCGCTGGCGAGAGGGGAATTCAATGACAAAGAAAAAAGTGGCTGGGGAACCTGGATTCGAACCAGGACTAACGGAGTCAGAGTCCGCTGGTCTACCGTTAACCTATTCCCCAAGGCCTGCAGGCGGTGTGGTCGCCCGCGTCGGTGTGGCGGGCTTATAAACAAAAGAACCGCCGATGCAAATACCTTTTGGCAAAAAAATGCGGCCGGCCTGTGGTGAAGGTGCGATCCGTTTGTAAGGACGATGCAGAGCGTGGCCTTCGCCCCCAAGGGGTAGAGAATTGGGCCGAATCCGGGGGCTTAAAAAAAGTTTGGCGAAAAAGGGCGGCGCTGGTACAGTCGCGCCAACGCAAAATCGAGAGAGCGCCTTGAGCGGCCGGAAGGCTTCGCGCGGCGCGATGGTTGAGACAAGTGAAAGACCCCGAACACGGCGCAAAGCCGTCTGAAACCGGGGCGTCGGCAGCAGGTCGTGGCGAGGCGCATAAGCTTGTGCCGCGCGGCGGCAAGGGGAAACGGAGGCGGCGCAAGCCGTCCGGTTCGCCGTCTGCAATTGCCAGCCGATCCGGGCTTTCCGGAGAGGCAGGGCGTCCCGCAGCACTGGACGAAGCGGAGCCGGCGCGCAAGCGCAAGCGGCGCCGCCGTTCGAAGGCCGCAAGGCAGCAGGGCCAGGCTCCCGCCGCCGTCTCCGGCGCCGCCCACGAGCCGGCGATCACCGACAAGAAGGGTCAGAAGCGCGGCAAGAAGGCGCGTCAAAGACGTGGTCTGCAGGGGCGGCCGCTCGCTTCCAGCGGCAAGCCGCTGGACTCCGAGCGGCTCGCGGATACCCAACGTTCGCGCGATGTCCCGCTCGCCCAGCAGCCGCGCAAGGATGAGGTGCGCGCTCCTTATCTGGCTCCGAGCGAGCCGCCGGCGCCGCTCTATGCGGCGCTCGATCTCGGCACCAACAATTGCCGCCTGCTGGTCGCCCAGCCGACCCGGCCGGGGCAGTTCCGCGTCGTTGACGCCTTTTCCCGCATCGTCCGGCTCGGCGAGGGCCTTGGCGCCAGCGGCAGGCTCTCCGACGATGCGATGGAGCGCTCCGTCGAGGCGTTGAAAATCTGCGCCGGCAAGCTCAACGCCCGGTCGATCCGCCGTCGCCGTCTGATCGCCACCGAGGCGGCGCGCGCCGCCGAAAATGGCGCGGCCTTCATGAAGCGCGTCGCCGAGGAAACCGGCCTCGACCTCGAAATCATCGATCGCGAAACCGAGGCGCGGCTTGCCGTTTCCGGCTGCTCCTCGCTCGTCGATCGCGAGACCAAGTCGGTCGTGCTCTTCGACATCGGCGGCGGCTCGTCGGAAATCGCGGTGATCCGCATCGGCGACAACCGCTCGAGCCGGCTTGCCAACCACATCACCCATTGGACCTCGCTGCCCGTCGGCGTCGTCACCCTGTCCGAACGCCACGGCGGCGAGCATGTCACGCCTGATAGTTTCGAGACGATGGTGCGCGAGGTCGAAGGCATGCTCGACCGCTTCGACGGCCCCTCGGTCGAAGCGCTGGAAAGCGCCTCCGGCAGCGGCTTCCACCTGATCGGCACGTCGGGCACGGTGACGACGCTGGCCGGCGTCCATCTCGATCTGCCGCGCTACGACCGGCGCCGCGTCGACGGTCTCTGGCTCTCCGACGAGGAGGTCTCGGCGATGCAGGCGCGGCTGCTCTCCTGGGATTTCGCCGCGCGTGCCGCCAATCCCTGCATCGGTCCGGACCGGGCCGATCTGGTGCTCGCCGGCTGCGCCATCCTCGAGGCGATCCGCCGCCGCTGGCCGTCGAACCGCATGCGTGTCGCCGACCGGGGGCTCAGAGAGGGTCTGCTGACCGACATGATGGCCGATGACGGGGCCTGGCGGCGCGGGCGTCCGCGTCGCTATCAGCAGCGCGGCCCGGCCCTGGCCGGCGAAGAGCGGCAAAGGTCCCAAGAAGGGAACAAGGCATGACGAAATCCCCGATCGGCGGCAACCGCAGCGGCCGCAAGCTCGGTCAGAAGGTGAAGAAGGGCAAGCTCAAGGCCTCCTCGCGCCGCTGGATCGAACGGCACATCAATGATCCCTACGTGCAGCGCGCCCAGCTCGAGGGCTATCGCGCCCGGGCGGCCTTCAAGCTCTTGGAGATCGACGAGAAGCACAAGATTCTGGCCGGCGCCCGGCGCATCATCGATCTCGGTGCCGCACCCGGCAGCTGGTCGCAGATCGCCGCCAAGGTGACGAATTCGACCGATGCGGATCCGCGCGTCGCTGCGATCGACTTTCTCGAGATGGATCCGATCCCGGGGGTCCGCTTCCTGCAGATGGATTTCCTCGATCCCGAAGCGCCGGAGATGCTCAAGCAGGCGATCGGCGGCACGCCCGACCTCGTCATCTCCGACATGGCGGCGCCGACCACCGGCCACCGCCAGACCGACCATCTGCGCACAATGCATCTCTGCGAGGTGGCGGCGCACTTTGCCGTCGACGTGCTCGCCAAGGGCGGGCACTTCCTGGCAAAAACCTTCCAGGGCGGTACGGAGCGCGACCTTCTCAACATGCTGAAGCAGAATTTCCGCCAGGTCATCCATGTAAAGCCGGCCTCGTCGCGCGCTGAATCGGTCGAGATGTTCCTGCTCGCCAAGGATTTCAAGGGCCGGCAGGCGGCCGACAGCGAGGAAACGGCGGAAGACGCCGCGGCGGAATAGGACGATGTTGCTTTACGTCACGGTCGGCACCAACGATCTCGAACGCGCCGGCGCCTTCTATGATCCGGTTGTCGCGACCCTGGGTTTTCGGCGGCAGCGGTGGGACGAAACCGAGATCGGCTACGGCGCCGACGGCGATGTGCGCGTCCGCTTCTGGGTGGTCACCCCGTTCAACCGCGAGCCTGCCACCTGTGGCAACGGCGTGAGCATCGCGCTCGTGGCCGAGACGCGGAGCGCCGTCGATGCCTTCCACGCGGTGGCGCTTGCTAGTGGCGGCACGGACGAGGGCGCGCCGGGGTTGCGGCCGTTCCACGCGCATTTTTATGGCGCCTGGGTCCGCGATCTCGATGGCAACAAGATTGCCGCCGTCTGCGAACGGCCGGAATAGGGCAGGATACGTACGGCCTGCCTGAGAAGACAATCGAGGTGGAACCCACCCCCTGCCCGGCAGGGCAGAGGGGCTACGGCCGGCGATGTTCCTGTAGGACGCTCTACTTACCCGCTGTCGCCTCGGCTTCCCGCAGCGCCTTTCGATGGCCGGAGACGGAAGCGCCGGCATTCTTCGCCATGGTCAGGAAGGGGATCGCCGCCAGCAGGTTGGCGACGGCGATGATCATGAAGGCGATGTGGAAGTCGTCGAGTGCCAGCGGTCCGCCGCCGATCGCGGTTTGGATTTCCAGGATCGCGCCCGCCACCGCCACGCCGAGCGCAAGGCTGATCTGCTGCAGCACCGCGCTCATCGACGTCGCCTTGCTGGCGTCCGCGTCCTCGATATCGGCGAAGGAAAGGGCGTTGACGCCGGTGAAGAAGAACGAGCGGGCGAAGCCGGCAATGAGCAGGATCGTGAGCATGACGAGGTAAGGCGTCGCCGGCGTGAAGAAGCCGTTGATGAAGGTCATGCCGGCGGCGATGACGGCGGCAATGATCAGCGTCGTGCGGAAGCCGGCAAAGGCGAGAACGCGGCGGGCGAAGAATTTTGTGGTGATCGCGCCAACGGCGCCGATGAAGGTGATCAGCCCCGACTGGAACGGATTGAGGCCGAAGCCGATCTGCAGCATTAACGGCATCAGGAACGGAACGGCGCCGACGGAAATGCGGAAGACCGTGCCGCCGATCGAGGCGGCGCGGAAGGCGCTGTCGCGAAACAGCTTGAGGTCGAGCACCGGTGCCGGATGGCGGCGTGCGTGGAAGATGTAAAGGAAGGTCGCGGCAATGCCCGCCGCGACGGAAGCGATGCCGATCGCCGGCGGCAGGGCCGGCAGGCTGATGACCGAAAGGCCAAAGACGATGCCCGAGGCGGCGATGCCGCCGAGCAGAAATCCGAGAATGTCGACCGGCGGCGGGTTTTGCCGCTCCATCTCCGGCAAGTAGATGCCCGAGAGCACATAGCCGGCAATGCCGACCGGCACATTGATCAGGAAGATCCAGTGCCAGGAGAAATAGGTGGTGATGAAGCCGCCGAGCGGCGGGCCCGCCAAGGGCCCGACGAGAGCGGGGATCGTGAGCAGCGCCATGGCCGAGACAAGCTCGCTGCGCGGGGTGCCGCGCACCAGCACGAGGCGCGCCACCGGCGTCATCATGGCGCCACCCATGCCCTGCAGGAAGCGCGACAAGACAAAAGCGACAAGGCTGTCTGCGACGGCACAGAACACCGATCCGGCGATGAACACGAGCATTGCCGCGCGAAAGATGCGCTTGGCACCGAATCGGTCCGCCATCCAGCCGCTCAAGGGAATGAAGATGGCGAGCGCCACCATATAGGAGGTGAGCGCCAGCTTGAGCGTGATCGGCCCTACGCCGATGTCATGCGCGATCGCCGGCAGCGACGTCGAAATGACGGTGGAATCCATCTGCTCCATGAAGAGAGCGACGGCGAGGATCATCGGGACGATGCGGTTCATGAGAGGCCTTGGATGCGGGGTCCGCGTCCGGTAGACGGTCCCGATGGCTTTGTCGGGGCAAAACCAGCGATTGCGGATCAAATGCCTGTGATCCGGCTGACCTTTTCTGTCAAGGCCGCTACTTCTTGCCTGCTGGCATGCGAAGGCAGCGCCAATCTACAGGAGCGATCATGATCACGCATAGTTTGAAGCGCCGAACCCTGTTCGGGGTAGGGGCGGCTGCCTTGGCGGCGCCGGGCCTCTTGACTGGAGTTGCCAATGCTCAGGAAAGTGCAGAAAAGGACGCCATGACGGATGATGCGGCTTTCAAGACCTTCAAGCTCGGCACCTTCAAGGTGACGGTGATCAGCGACGGCACGCGCGCCTCGGAAAATCCGCACGAGACCTATGGCACCAATCAGTCGGCAGAGGCGGTCTCCGCGCTGCTCGAACAAAATTTCCTGCCGAGCGCCGGCTTCATCAACGGCTTCTCGCCGGTCCTGGTCGATACCGGATCGGAGATCGTTTTGTTCGATACAGGGCTCGGCGAAGGCGGCCGGGAGGCAGGGACCGGAAAACTTGCCGACGGCATCCGGGCCGCAGGCTATACGCCGGAACAGGTCTCGGTGGTCGTCATCACCCATATGCACGGCGATCACATCGGCGGCCTCACGGAGGGCGGCAAGCCGGCCTTTGCGAACGCCCGTTATGTGACCGGACAGGTGGAGTTCGACTTCTGGAAGGATCAGGCCCGTATCGGCACGCCCGCCGAAAACGGCCACAAGGCGGTGCTTGCCAAGGTCGTGCCGCTGGCGGAAAAGACCACCTTCATCGCCGACGGCGCCGAGGTCGTACCGGGGATCAGCGCCCTCGCCGCCTTCGGCCACTCCCCCGGGCACATGATCTACAGGCTCGAATCGGAGGGCAAGGCGCTGATTCTAACCGCGGACACTGCCAACCATTACGTCCTGTCGCTGCAGCGGCCCGATTGGGAGGTTCGCTTCGACATGGACAAGGCCGCCGCCGGCGCGACACGGCGCAAGGTCTTCGACATGATCGCAACCGATCGGCTGCCCTTCATCGGCTATCACATGCCGTTCCCCGCGGTCGGCTTCGTCGAGCGGCAGGACCAGGGCTACCGCTTCGTGCCGGTAACCTACCAGTTCGACATCTGAATCCGGCGCTTTGTTGCTCTGCAACAACAAATATGCGGGGCCCGGGAGATTTCCGGGCCCCGACTATTTCCATTCTGACATATCCGTGTTACGAGCCCTCGCCAACTTCCAAGACAAGCTTTGAAGTCACCCGGTGGACAAGTCGCTGATGGTCCCCGGGGATTTTCGTATATTCGAAGAGGAACTGGCCATGGCGCGTATCATCGAAACGGCAACCGGTCTGGAGGCTTTGACCTTCGACGACGTCCTGCTTCAGCCGGGACATTCCGAGGTGATGCCGGGCCAGACGAACATCGCCACCCGCATTGCGCAGGATATTGACCTCAACCTGCCGATCCTGTCGGCCGCCATGGACACGGTCACCGAGGCGCGGCTCGCGATCGCCATGGCCCAGGCCGGCGGCATCGGCGTCATCCACCGCAACCTGACGCCGGCCGAACAGGCCGAAGAGGTCCGCCAGGTCAAGAAGTTCGAAAGCGGCATGGTCGTCAATCCGGTGACGATCGGGCCGGACGCGACGCTTGCCGATGCGCTGGGGCTGATGAAGGCGCACGGCATTTCCGGCATTCCGGTCGTGGAAAACGGCGGCAGCGGCGGGCAGAAGCAGGGCCGCCTCGTCGGCATCCTCACCAACCGCGATGTCCGCTTCGCGTCCGATCCGGCGCAGAAGATCTATGAACTGATGACGCGGGAAAACCTCGTCACCGTCAAGGAAAGCGTCGATCAGCAGGAAGCCAAGCGCCTGCTGCACAAGCACCGGATCGAGAAGCTGCTGGTCGTCGATCCGGAAGGACGCTGCGTCGGCCTGATCACGGTCAAGGACATCGAGAAGTCGCAGTTGAACCCGAACGCCTCCAAGGACTCCCAGGGACGGCTTCGCGCCGCCGCGGCGGTCAGCGTCGGCGACGACGGCTTCGAACGCGCCGAGCGGCTGATCGATGCCGGTATCGACCTGATCGTCGTCGACACCGCTCACGGCCATTCGCAGCGCGTGCTCGATGCGGTCAGCCGGGTGAAGAAATTGTCGAACTCGGTCCGCATCATGGCCGGGAATGTCGCGACCGCTGACGGCACCAAGGCCCTGATCGACGCCGGCGCCGATGCCGTCAAGGTCGGCATTGGTCCGGGCTCCATCTGCACGACCCGTATCGTCGCCGGTGTCGGCGTGCCGCAGTTGGCCGCGATCATGGCGGCGGTCGAGGCGGCGCAGGCCTCCGGCATCCCGGTCATCGCTGACGGCGGCATCAAATATTCCGGCGACCTCGCCAAGGCGATCGCTGCCGGGGCCTCCGCCGTCATGGTCGGATCGCTGCTTGCCGGCACCGAGGAAAGCCCCGGCGAGGTCTTCCTCTATCAGGGCCGGTCCTTCAAGGCCTATCGCGGCATGGGTTCGGTCGGCGCCATGGCGCGCGGCTCGGCCGACCGCTATTTCCAGGCGGAAGTCCGTGACACGCTGAAGCTCGTGCCGGAAGGCATCGAGGGCCAGGTTCCCTATAAGGGGGCAGTCGGCGGCGTGCTGCACCAGCTCGCCGGCGGCCTCAAGGCGTCGATGGGCTATGTCGGCGGCGCGACGATCAGGGAATACCAGGAACGCGCCACCTTCGTGCGCATCTCCGGTGCCGGTCTTCGCGAAAGCCACGCCCATGACGTGACGATCACCCGCGAGAGCCCGAACTATCCGGGCGCCGCCTGATTTTTCCGTGGGACGCCGTCCGGCGTCCCACTTTCTTCCCCCCCAAGCTTCCCATCTGGGAATTTAAAGCGGAGCACCGATGACGGGGTTCGAGATATTCTGGCCCGTCGTCGCCCATGTCGCGCTGGTCTTCATGCTCTACGCGCTTCTCTCGATGCGCCGCTCTGCGGTCGTCCGTGCGGGCAAGGCTGAGCCGTCGCAATTTCGCGAAAACCGCGGCGAGCCGAGCGAGAGCCTGGTCGTGCGCAACAGCATCGCCAACCAGTTCGAACTGCCGGTGCTCTTCCATGCCTGCTGCGTGCTTCTCTATATCACCGAAGCCGACAGCGTTCCGGCGGTGGGCCTTGCCTGGGTTTTCGTCGGCTCCCGCTACGCGCACGCCTTCGTCCATGTGACCAGCAATCGGCTCCGCCACCGCGGCCCTCTCTTCCTGGCGGGCTTTGTCACGCTTGCAGCAATGTGGGCCTGGCTTGCCTTCTGGATGATGATGAACTGACGATCGTCGTCGGTCGGCCCGACTGTCTCAGCTCTGAGACAATTTCCTCCTCGAAACCCTCGGCGCTTGATGAGCGTCAAGGGACCACGGCCGGCCCTGCCGCTAAGCTTGCGTCCGTCAACGCGCTGCTTTGGCGGAGGGTGATGCGGCGCTGGCGCAAGTTCCAATGCCAACATTGAACATCGGAGGAGATCGATATGGCCGGAATGATGAAAGCCGCCGTGGTGCGCGAATTCGGCAAGCCGCTTGTGATCGAAGAATTGCCCATAGCGCAGCCGGGACCGGGGCAGGTTCTGATCAAATACGAGGCCACGGGCGTGTGCCATACCGACCTGCACGCCGCCAAGGGCGATTGGCCGGTGCGGCCCAATCCGCCCTTTATCCCCGGCCACGAGGGCGTCGGATACGTCGCAAAGCTCGGCGCTGGCGTGTCGCGGCTGAAGGAGGGCGACCGGGTCGGCGTCCCATGGCTGCACACCGCCTGCGGTTGCTGCACGCCGTGCCGCACCGGCTGGGAAACGCTGTGCGGCAGCCAGCAGAACACCGGCTACTCGGTCGACGGCACTTTCGCCCAGTACGGCCTGGCGGATCCGGATTTCGTCGGCAAGCTGCCCGCCAAGCTGGAGTTCGGACCGGCCGCGCCGGTGCTTTGCGCCGGCGTCACGGTCTACAAGGGCCTGAAGGAGACCGAGGTGAAGCCCGGCGAATGGGTTCTCGTCTCCGGCATCGGCGGCCTCGGCCACATGGCCGTGCAATATGCCAAGGCCATGGGCATGCATGTCGCTGCCGCCGACATCTACCCGGACAAGATCGCGCTTGCCGAGAGGCTGGGCGCCGACCTCGTCGTCGATGCAAGGGCGGGTGACGCCATCGAGGAGGTGCAGAAGCGGACGGGCGGTGTCCACGGGGCGCTGGTCACGGCGGTCTCGCCAAAGGCGATGGAGCAGAGCTACCGCATGCTGCGCTCGAAGGGCACCATGGCCCTTGTCGGTTTGCCGCCAAGCCAGATCTGCCTGCCGGTCTTCGATACGGTGCTGAAGCGCATCACGGTGCGCGGTTCGATCGTCGGTACGCGCCAGGATCTCGAGGAGGCCCTGGAGTTTGCCGGTGAGGGCAAGGTCGGAGCCCACTTCTCCTGGGACAAGATCGAGAACATCAACGCCATTTTCGAGCGCATGGAAGAAGGCAAGATCGACGGCCGCATCGTTCTCGACCTGAGTTGAGGCATCGATCACGGCAAGTAACGCAGTTTTGACGCGTGTCTGCCGCCCGCTGACCTATCCTGTCGGCGGGCGGCGCGGCTATCGTTGCGCGGCCTTCGGAAAAACGCCGGAGGAGAGCGTCATGAACAAGCCTGTGATCACCCAGGCAATGATCGATGCCTATGATGAATACACCCATCTGACCCTGGATCGTCGCCGCTTCATGGAGAGGCTGACGGCGCTTGCCGGTTCGGCGGCGGCCGCCGCGACAATCGCGCCGATGCTCGCCGCCAACAGCGCCAAGGCCGAAATGGTAGCCGCGACGGATGAGCGCTTGAAGGGTGAGAACATCACCTATCCCGGTGCCGATGGCGAGATGAAGGGCTATCTCGTCAGACCGGCCAATTCACCCGAAAAGCTTCCGGCGGTCATCGTCATCCATGAGAATCGCGGTCTCAATCCGCACATCAAGGACGTCGCGCGTCGCGTCGCCCTCGACGGATTTGTCGCGCTCGCTCCGGATTTCCTGTCACCCGATGGCGGAACCCCGAGCGACGAGGACAAGGCACGCGAAATGATCGGCGCGCTTGACGCGGGTGAGACCAACGCCAATGCGGTGGCGACAGTCACCTTCCTCAAGGGACATGCGGAAAGCACCGGCAATGTCGGAGCGATCGGCTTCTGCTGGGGGGGCGGCATGGTCAATCGCCTGGCTGTCAATTCTCCTGACCTGAAGGCCGGGGTCGCCTATTACGGCTCCCAGCCGAAAGCCGAGGATGTGCCGAAGATCAAGGCCGCGATGCTTCTCCATTATGCGGGCCTCGACGAGCGCATCAATGCCGGCATCGAGGCTTACCGCAACGCGCTAAAGGAAAACGGCAAGGACGCCACGATCCATATCTACGACGGCGTCAACCATGCCTTCAACAACGATACCTCGGCCGCCCGCTACGACAAGGCTGCGGCCGATCTCGCCTGGGGGCGAACGATCGAGTTTCTGAAGACGAAGCTCGCCTGACCTGTACCGACTTCGGGGCAGGGCGACGGGTGCTCTCCTAGCCCCGGGCTTCCTTGGATATCGAGCGGGCACAGTCGACGATCGCTTCTGCCAGCGCGTCCATGTCGCGCCGGCGCGGATTGCTGCGGCGCCAGATGAGGCCGATCTCGCGCGCCGGCCCGGGGTCGGCAAAGGGTACGATGCGGATGGCATTGCGGGCCGCCTCGCTCGGGATGGCGATTTCCGGAATGAGCGTCATGCCCATGCCGTTCGCCACCATCTGTAAGAGCGTCGCCATGGATGTGGCGCCGAAGCTCGTCAACTGCCGCTTGCCGGCGGTGTTGCAGACGGCCAATGCCTGGTCGCGCAGGCAATGGCCCTCCTCGAGCAGCAGCAGCTGCGAGATGTCGACCTGCTCCTCCGTCATCGGCGACATCAGCACGTTCCGGTCGTTGCCCGCCACCGCCATGAAGAACCGGTCCGAAAACAGCGGGCGCGTGGCGATGCCGTCGGCATCGATCGGCAGCGCGGCGACGACAGCGTCGAGGCGGCCGTCGCCAAGGTCGGCGATCAGCCTGTCGGTCAGCGACTCCTTGAGCTCGATTTCGATATCTGCATATCGCGCCCGCAGATAGGGAATGAGCCGCGGCACCAGATAGGGCGCCAGCGTCGGGATGACGCCAAGGCGGGTGCGCCCTTCGAGCGTTCCCGAATTTGCCCGGGCGCTCTCCTCCAGCCGGTCGACATCGGCCAGGATTGCCCGGACCCGCACCAGCACGTCCTCGCCCTTTCCGGTCAGAAACACGCCGCCGCGGCTTCTTTCGACGAGTTTGACACCGAGATGCTCTTCCATTTCCATGATCTGCGCCGAAAGGGCCGGCTGGCTGACATGGGCGAGCTCGGCCGCTCGGCCGAAATGGCGGGCAGTGGCGAGCGCATCGAAATAGCGCATCTGTCGAAGCGTCAGCATGATAGGATATGCTTATTGAAAAGTCGGCCGAAGGACAATCGCAGATTATCGGATTAGCTGGCCGATACGGCGCGGGCCTGAAATGATCCGCGGGCCGGCCTCTGCGAAGGGCACGCCTCGCAAGAGGCGTGTCTTTGTGTTCGCGAGGCGGCTTACCAGCCGGGCAGCATATGGCTTTGCCTAAGGCGCGGATAGCGCGGATAGCCCTTGATGTCGTTGTCGAGATCATCGTTGACTGCAATAGGCGTGATATTGTCGAGGCAGGCGGTGATGTGATTGGTGATGGCGTTCGACAGCGACGGCGAAAGTCCGGGCCGCTTCATGATGCCGATCTGTACCGGTGCGAGGGCCGGGAAGCCGTCCGCGAGCGTCAAGACCTTCATGCCGGGGCGGAGCGCCGATTCCGGCAGCACCGAGACGGCCATCCCGGCGAGCACCGCGGCAGCGACGACCGTCGAGGACCAGCTTGTGAACAGGATCTGATACTCGCGGCCGGTCGCATCGAGCGCGGCGCAGGCCGCCTGCCGCCAAATACAGTCGCGCCGTCCGACGGCAAGCGGGATGGGTGCGTTTTCCGGAAGCGGATGGTTGATCGAGCTCACCCAGCAGAGCGGCTCGGTCCTGACCACGTCGGACGGCCGCACCCGCGGATTGTGGGTGACGAGCGCGATATCGAGGTCGCCCTTTGCCATCTTCTCGGCGAGATCGGCCGAGGGCTCGCAGACGATGTAGAGTTCGACATTCGGGTGCGTCTTCGCAAAGCGACCAATGATCTCGGGCATGTAGCGGTCAGCATAGTCGTCGGGCGTGCCGATCCTCAGCGTGCCTTCGAGCCTGTTGTCGTCGAAGGAAGCGATCGCCTCGTTGTTGAGGCGCAGCATCCGCCGGGCAAAATTCAAAAGCCTGTCGCCCTCGACCGTCAGCCGGTTACCGCGCCCGTCCTTGATGAATAGCGGTTTGCCGATGCGTTCTTCCAGCCGGCGCATCTGCATCGACACCGCCGACTGAGTCTTGAAGACACGATCGGCGGCCTTGGTGAAGCTGCCCGTATCGGCGATGGCGACGAAAGTTTGCAACTGATCGATGTCGAGCGGTGCGGACATGGCCGGTTACCCATAAAATTGTTTGATGAATATCATTAGAAACATTCGTTGGACTGATCAATAAGGATTTGCGATTTATAGCGTGCAAATCACGTCGATCCTCCCGGCGACTTCACCGCCGATCAACCACATCGTTCCCGCCTGCCCCTGCGCGTGACCTCCGCGCAGGGGCATAGGCTTCTTCGTGCCCGAAAAAGGAGTTTTTGTCATGCGCACGACCCAACACGCCCTCGATCTCGACCTCGCTGCTGGCAAGCCATCGCTTGCGTCCCGTTCGGCAACGGTCATCGGCGTGCTGACGGGTGTCTGGCGCCTGTACCAAGACCGCCGCCAGATTGCGCGTCTGCATGATCTCGACGACCGGCAACTGCTCGACATGGGGCTGAAACGCGAAGATCTGCACGAGGCCATGACCTCGTCCTTTTTCGACAATCCGGGTTGTTTCCTGACCCGCGCGTCGAGAAATCGGGCGAACCTCTTCTACCGGGGTGTCCGCCACGATTGACGTTCCCCGTGGCGCATCCGCCCCGCGTTGCGCGTCTGAACAGAGGCGCGGCGCTGCAGGATGCGTCATTTGCGGCATGATCCGGCGAAAGCTTGCCGCCATTGCGCGGATCATGCCGCAAATTTCCAGTTACGGTGATGCTGATCGCCGGATGCGTTCCCCGCAGGGTATGAGCCAATAGACCCTGCCGCTTGCCCGGTACATGCCAAGACATGTACCGGGCTTTTTTATCTGTAGGCGCAAGTTCGGAAAGGGCCTTTGCCCCTTACAAGTCATGCCTTACTTTCGGAGCCCTTCTTATAGCTCTCGAACAGCGCGTCGATGTTCTTCTGATATTCCTTCTGCATCTCAAGCCCGCTGTCGAATATGCTGTTCATCATCTGCGAAAACTGAGCAAAGGCGGGGTTTTCCTGAGGTGGCTTTTCGGCTGCGGCGCTGCTGCTGCGCAACATGTCCTGATAGGCCTTGAAGAAGGGGTTGCCGACGAAAAAGTCAGGCGTTTTGGGCTTCTCTTGCGTCTTGCCGACGCCAAAAAAACCTTGCATCGCCTGGGTGAAGGGGTTGTCGAACGGATTTGGCTGAGGCTCGGGCTTCCTGGCGAGGCCGGTCGCCTCCATCCATTGCCGCATCAGCGTCATCATCGGATTGTTGGCGAGCGCTTCGTTCACCTGATTGGTGGTCTCCTTGAAGAGGCCGCCCATCAGCGTGCTCGCCATCACCGGCAGCATCTGCTTGTAGACTTCCTGGCCGATGCCGGTGATTTGCGCCGCCTGCGCCGCGATCGCCCTTGACATCTCCTTCGAGCCGAACAGCTGGCCGAGGACGTCGTTGCCGTCAGACACCCCCTCCGGCGTGAAGGCCTGCCGCATATCCTCGAAATACTTGACATAATTGCCGGTCGAAAGGGCCGTCAGCAGCGCCCCGAAATCATAGGCATTGGCGGTGTTGCGCTTGAAGCCCGTGGAGAAGGCCGGCAACAGTGCCGCCGTCGCCTTCGCCATCTGCTCCTGGGCCAGCCCGAACTGCTTCGCCATCAGCTCGATCGCCTGGCCGTTCTGCGCTTGTGCGAACATGTCAAAAAGCGGTGCCATGGCGATTCCTTCCCGGGGCGAGTGACGCATGTTGTTGCACTATAACGGGAATCGAGGGGCTGGAAACGCTTTTTGTTCGAGGATGCGAGGCGCTTCGCTCCTCAATACTGATATTCGGTGAATACCGGATCGACGGAACGATTCCAGCGGCCGTTGTAGAGGGCCAGCAGGTCCTCGGCGAGCGTCGCCTTCTTCGCCAGCACCTCATCGAGTGGCTCCAGGAAGTGGCTCTCGTCGATGCCGTCGCCGTTCAGACGGTTGCGCCGCTTCAGCCCGGCTCGCGAAATCGTCAGCACCTCGCGGGCGATGTCGAAGAGCGACGCCGTTCTGAACCTAGCGGCCAGACCCTCGGCGGGAACCGCGTCCCTGAGAACCTGAACCTCGTCGTAGCTCCAGTCGCGGGTAAGGGCCTCGGCGTCCGCCAAGGCCTGATCGTCATAGAGCAGGCCCACCCAGAAGGCGGGAAGCGCGCAAATCCGCCGCCAAGGTCCGCCGTCGGCGCCGCGCATCTCAAGGAACCGCTTCAGCCGGACGTCGGGGAAGAGGGTCGAAAGATGATTGGTCCAGTCGCCCATATTGGGCTGCCACTCGGCGATCTCTCCCTTCAGCGCCCCGTTCATGAACTGGCGGAAGGTGACATGCGTACAGTCATGATAGTGGCCGTCGCGCACGACGAAATACATAGGCACGTCGAGCGCCCATTCGACGTAATCGATGAAACCGAAGTCCGGCCGGAAGCTGGCCGGCAACAGGCCGGCACGGCGGTTGTCGGTGTCGCGCCAAATGTCGCCGCGCCACGAAAGCAGCCCATTCGGCTTGCCGTCGGTAAAAGGCGAGCTGGCGAAGAGGGCGGTGGCGAGCGCTTGCAGTTTCATCGAAACCTGCATCTTGCGCCGCATGTCCTCCTCGGAGGAGAAGTCGAGATTCACCTGGATCGTGCAGGTGCGGTACATCATGTCGAGGCCCTTGGTGCCGACCTTCGGCATGTAGCGCGTCATGATCGCGTAGCGCGACTTCGGCATGCGGGGCGTCTCTTCGAAGCTCCATTTCGGGCTGCCGCCGATGCCGAGAAAGCGGATGCCGAGCGGCTCGGCGAGTTCGCGAAGCACGGCGAGGTGCTGGTTCGATTCCTTGCAGGTCTGATGCAGGTTCTCGAGCGGCGCACCGGAAAGCTCGAACTGACCGCCGGGCTCCAGCGAGATCGCGCCGTTGCCGCCGCGGTCGGCAAGACCGATGATGTTGCCCTCGTCGAGGATCGGCTCCCAGCCGTTCCTTTGAGCCATGCCCTTCAGAAGCGCCTCGATGCTCGCCTCGCCGAAATAGGGCACTGGGCTGTTGTCTGCCTTGAAGAAGGCGAATTTCTCGTGCTCCGTGCCGATCCGAAATCTCTCCTTCGGCTTCGATCCGGACGCGAGATAGTCGGTCAGGTCGGCGACGGAAGTGACCGGCGTCTGGTCGGTGGTGTCTCGGGCCATATTCGTCTTCTTCGTATGTGCGGGATCCCGCCGGCAGCGGGACTGGATGGAGGGTGCTTGAACCGTAATCAAGTGCGGTGCAAGTCAATTTCTTTCAAGATGCAGTCAAAAAAACTCCGTGCCCGTGCCGCTGCCGGTCAAGGGCATCATCGCCAGTCGCCAAGCGTTGCCTGAATGACCGCAAGCGCGGCCACGGCGGCCGTATCGGCGCGCAGGATGCGCGGGCCAAGCGGGATGGCGGTGACGTAGTCGAGGCTGCGCAACAGCACCCGCTCGGCTTCCGAGAAGCCGCCTTCCGGACCGATCAGCAGGGCGAGGCGGCGCTCGCTGATCTTATTGAGGATCGGCAGCGGGTTCTGGCTCTCATTGCCCTCGTCGCAGAAGATGATGCGCCGCTCGCTCGGCCAGTCCGCCAGGAGATCTTCGAGCTTTCGCGGCGGCTCCACCGTGGGGATGCCGAGAACGCCGCACTGTTCCGCGGCTTCGATCACATTGGCGCGCAGGCGGTCGAGATTGCCGAGCTTGCCTTGCACATGCTGGGTCATCACCGGCTGCAGCACGCCGGCGCCCATCTCGACGGCCTTCTGGACCAGATAGTCGAGCCGCCCCACTTTGAGCGGAGCAAACAGATAGACGAGGTCTGCGGGCGCAGGCTGCGCACGTGCCTGCTCGCTTGCCGTCAGAACCAGGTGCTTGCGGGACGGCAGGGACAATTCCGCACGCCATTCGCCGTCCCGTCCGTTGAACACCAGGACCGACGACCCTTCGCTAAAGCGCAGCACGTTGACGAGATAGTTGAACTGTTCCTTCGTGGCCTCGTGTTTCGCCCCGCTGTGAAGCGGGCTTTCGACGAACAGTCGCTGCATGCGAAAATTGGCGCGCATTCGGTTGCCCTCACAAAAACAGGCCGGCGAGGAGGCGATAGACGAGCGCCGAGAGCAGCGCTGAAGCGGGAAGGGTGATCACCCAGGCGGCGACGATCGTCAGAAAGTAGGAGCGACGCACCAGCCGGCGGCGGCGCACCTCGGCGAAATTCGTTTCGATCGCCTCGCCCATGAAGTCGGATTGTCCGGTCCGCCGTCGGATATATTCCAGCCGGCGCCGCGAATGGCGTATGTACCATTCGCGGAAGAAGCCGACGCCGAACACGGCGCCGACCGCCGTATGCGTGGAACTGATCGGCAGACCCAGCGCCGATGCCAGGAGGACGGTGACCGCCGTCGCCAGCGCCACGCAGAAGGCCCGCATTGGATTGAGGCGGGTGATCTCCTCGCCGACGACTCGGATCAGGATCGGGCCGTAGAGAAGCAGGCCTAGGGAGATGCCGAAGGCGCCGATCAGCAGCACCCAGAAGGGCGCCTCCGAGCGCGCGGCCGATATCGTGCCGTTGACCGCCGAAACGATCGCCGAGAGCGGCCCGATGGCGTTCGACACGTCATTGGCGCCGTGGGCGAAGGAGAGCAGTGCGGCGGAGAAGATGAGCGGCAGGCGGAACAGCTTGCGAAGCGACTGGTTGCGGTTCTCGAGCCCCACGGACTGGAGATGGATCCACGGCCTGCACAGCCCGTAGCAGGCAATGCCGGCGAGCGTGCCGAAGAGGAGACCGGTCCAGAGCGAAATCACCTGCAGATGGACGAGCCCGAAGACCGCCACATAGGCGGCGAAAGAACCTGCCGTGACGCCGAGCACGATTGGCATCCAGTACCGCGCCGCCTCGATCTTGTTGTCGCGGTAGATGATGAATTCCTTTAGGAACGCGAGGAAGAGGGCGGCGATGGCGCCGCCAAGCAGTGGGGAGACGGACCAACTCGCGGTGATCCCGGCGATCGCCCACCATTTGACGCTGGCAAAGCCCTCGGCCGCCAGACCGGCACCGATGATGCCGCCGACGATGGAATGGGTGGTCGAGACCGGCGCGCGCGCGTAAGTGGCGATGTTTATCCAGACGGCCGAAGACAAGAGCGCCGCCATCATCACCCAGACCAGGACCTCGGGGCCGAGCAATCGCGCACCGTCGACTATGCCGGCCTCGATGGTAAGCGTCACCTTCCGCCCGGCGATCACGGCTCCGGCGATTTCGAAGACGGCTGCGATGCCGAGTGCCGTCGCCATCGTCATCGCCTTCGCGCCGACCGCGGCTCCGACATTGTTGGTGACGTCGTTGGCGCCGATGTTCATGGCCATGTAGGCGGCGATCGCGGCTCCCGCCACGACGATGGCCAGACCCGACGCACCGGTGAAATAGCTGGCTGCGAACACCATGCTGAGGATCAGGAAGAGCAGGCCGAGGCCGGGGGCGGCAAGCCTGCGCATCACATGTTGCGATGCCTCCTCGGCACGGCTGACCTTGTCGAGATCCTTGTCGATCGTCAGCTTCTCGAGGTGCAGGCGCGGCTTGGCCACAAATGTTTCTCCCTTGTCACATTCGCCAGTAGCGGTGCGCGGTGGCATATTCAAGCGATGTTTGGAAGGGCAGCGACGAGAAGGGCGCGCCACGCGGCGCCGGGGCTGCCGCCAAATACATGTTGCCCAAAAGAGTCCGGATCTTGGATGACGACTGCAAAGATCAGCGACCTAAAGTGCGTCGCTCGAACACGTTTGAAGACGCGCTTTAGACCTCGGATGCCGCAGGCTCCGGGGGGTGGGCGGCGGCCATCCGCTTGCCGAAGCCAAGGATCAGTTCCTTCAGCGAAGGTTCGGCGACGCGCCTGGCCGCCTCCTCGCAATCGACCCATTCGAGCTTCCGCTCGCCCTTCTCGGGAAAATTCTTGCAGAGACTGTCGACTTCGAGGGCGTGGACCTGGACCTTGCAAGGAATCTTCAAGCCATGATCCATGCGCTTCTTGTAGACATAGGAGCCGATGGCGGCCTTCTGCACCTTCCCTTTCACGCCAGCCTCTTCATAGGCCTCGCGTTCGGCGACTTCGTGCGCCCACTTTCCCTGCATCGGCCATCCCTTGGGAATGACCCAACGGCCCGTGTCGCGGCTGGTGAGCAGGAGAATTTCCGGGGACTTCGTTTTTTTGCGAATGCGGTAGCACAGCGCGGCATATTGCATGCGCGCCGGTCGACGCAGCATCAAGTGCACATCAGATGCCAGCCGGTGCAAGAGGGTCAAGGGGCTCAATACTCCTGTCGAATCACGTTCAAATAGCCATTCAAATTATGGCGCCCCAGCATTGCGTGTAAATGACGTCAGCGGATCAATAACTGATAAGAAGCGTTGCGGTTCCGTGAGCGGGGCAGCGTTGTGGATACATATAGTCATTGGGTGCGTCGCCTGCCAGAAGGCGACAGTCTCGGTCGCATTCAATTTAAAATCGGTTCAGGAACTTCGCGACGCGTGCCTAGCGATAAGCAATACCTGCCCGGTGACGTTCCCGCTTTAGGAACCGGTGCGGTCGCGCTGCTTGAGGCGCAGTCGGGCGATGCGGGCCCACTCGCCGCTGCGCTCCGCATCGCGGGCGGCGGCGGCGACGAAGTCGATGTGGCTTTGCGCGGCCGCCTTGGCGGCCGCGGGATCACGCGCCATGATGGCGGCATAGATCGCCTCGTGTTGGGCGAGCAGCCGGTCGCGCGCGCCCGGCGCGCTGAAGACCGAGCTGCGATGGAAGAAGATGCCCTGGGTCAGGAGCCGGTAGCAGGCTCTGAGCGTATGCAGCAGGATGATGTTGTGGGCGCTTTCGCCGATGGCGTTGTGCAACTCGACATCGGCTTCGAGCTCGTCGTCGAAATTGCCGCTCGCGTGCGCCTCGCGCATCCGCTCGATGATGCGGGTGAGAAGGTCGCGGTCGAAATCCGTGGCCCGCATTGCGGCGAGTTCCGCCGTCAGACCCTCGAGCTCGCGCCGGTATTCGAGATAATCCTGCGTCGCCTTGTGGTGACGGCCGATGAGCTCGATCAGCGGTTTTGAGAAGATCTGGCCGACGACATCGGCGACGAAGGTTCCGCCTCCGTGGCGGCTCTCGAGCAATCCGCGGACCTCCAGTTCCTTGAGCGCCTCGCGCAGGATCGGCCGCGACACGTCGAGCCTTTTCGCAAGTTCCCGCTCGCCCGGCAGCCGGTCGCCGTCGCGCAGCACGCCTTCCAGGATCAGAAGCTCGAGCTGTTGGACGACCTCGTCCGCCGTTCGGCTGTGGCTGATACGCGCATACAGGTCGCTCTGGTCTTCGGTCACCGCAACTCTCCTGGGGACGGAATGCTCTCCCGCCTGGCGCGGCAATCTAGCAGGACCCATGAAGTGGTCAAATCGATTGTCCACTTGCTCGGCCGCGGCTGATAAAAGTCAAACTGCGTCAATGCGTCCTGTTCTTTTTGCTCCCCCGGTTGATAAGTAAAAGGTGATGAATGCGTGAGGGGGATGAAGCGCTTCATGGTGAAGGCAAGTTTTGGATTTCCAGCGGCGGCCTTGCGCGCCCAGGTGCTCGGCGAAGTTCATTCTCGACCCTATGCGCTGGTAACGACGCCACGCGTCATCTTTCAGCTGGCCTTCATCACTGAAGGCGGCTCCGTCGTCGACCATGCCGTGCTGTCGGAACTGTCGCGCTCGCGCGGCATCGCGCCGCCCGGCCGCGATGCAAACCACCACGCCATGCCCTGGGGTCAGGGGACATTGCGTTGGGAGCGTCATACCGAGTTCTCCACCTATTTCTGGGACGCGCCGGCGCCGGAGCGCTTCGGCGGCGAGGTGCCGATCCATCCTTTCGGCGACGGTTTCTCCCCGCCGGGCCTGCTGATTTCCGGTATCCGCCTGGAAATCCGCCCGGATACGCCGGAAGCCCAAGAGGCGATCAAGGCCTTCGACCCGACAAGTCTCTGTTACAGCGAGACAAAGAACGGCCAGGCGGTGCTGCTGACCGACTTCCGGCAGAACGGCGACGGTCTTACGCAGATCCTCATCCTCGACCGGGGCTTGACGGAGGCGGGCACGGGGGCCCTCATCCAGCGCCTGCTCGACATCGAGACCTACCGCACGCTGGCCATGCTTGGCCTGCCGCTGGCGCAATCGCTGTCGCCGGAAATCCGCCGGACCGAGGATGGCCTGACCGCCGTCACCCAACGGATGAAGGAGAATGTCCGCGAGGAAGCCGACGAGATGCTCGCTGAAATCACCCGGCTTGCCGCCGATCTCGAAGCCGGGGCAGCGCTCAGCCTCTATCGCTTCGGAGCGAGCCGCGCCTATTACGGCATTGTCCAGGAACGTATCCGGACGCTCTCCGAAATGCCGGTGCCCGGCTACGAGACGATCGGCACCTTCCTCGAGCGCCGGCTGGCGCCGGCGATGCGCACCTGCCAGTCGGTCGAGGAGCGTCAGGCGAACCTGTCGCGCAAGCTCGCCCGTGCGACGGCATTGCTCAGAAGCTGGATCGATGTCGAACTCGAACGGCAGAACAGCGCGCTGCTCAATTCGATGGACCGGCGAGCAAAGCTTCAATTGCGCCTGCAGCAGACCGTCGAAGGCCTCTCCGTCGCCGCGATCTCCTATTACGTCGTCGGGCTGTTCGGCTATCTCGCCAAGGCCGTTAGCCACGAGATCCCGATCGATCCGGGCGTGCTGACGGGCCTTGCGGTGCCCTTCGCGGTTCTCGGCGTCTGGTTGATCGTCCGCCGGATCCGCCGCCATCACGAGGAGAGTGCGCACAAGTGACGGCGCCCTTGTCGGATTACTGCTCCCAGTAAGGAACGGGGCCATAGAGGGCGGCGAGATAGTCGACGAAGAGCCGAACCTTGGCCGGCAGAAACTGGCGGCTCGGATAGACGGCCGAGAGCGTCAGGCCGTGTGACCCTTCCCATTCCGGCAGCACTGGCACTAGGCGCCCGTCGCGCAGTTCCGCGCTGACGTCCCAGGTGGAGCGGAGCGCGATTCCCGCTCCGGCGATGACCGCGGCGCGGATGATCTCTGACGAATTGGTGACAAGCGGCCCTTCCGGACGGTAGGCGAGGGAACCGCCCGGGCCCTCCAGCTTCCAGTTCTCGTTGTTATGGGCCGGCAGGCAGATGTGCTCGGTGAGATCGCCGATCTCCTTGGGTGCGCCGTGCCGGGCGATGTAGCTTGGTGCCGCGCAGAGTAGCCGCCGGACCGGCGCGAGCTTGCGGGCAACGAGGCTCGAATCGGTGAGTTCGCCGATCCGGATCGCGAGATCGAAGCCGTCGGCGACGATGTCGCTGAATTCGTCGCTGAGCACAATATGAAGCTTCAGGTCGGGATGATCCTTCATGAAACCGGTCAGGTGCGGCGCGATATGCATGCGTCCAAAAGAGGTGGGTGCCGTTATGCGCAAGGTCCCCTGAGCCTGCGACGAACGCCCCGATGCATAGGCCTCCGCCTCCTCGATGCCTGCGAGGACACCGAGGACGCGGTCATAGAAGCCCTGTCCGGCTTCGGTCAAGGAGACCTGCCGCGTCGTGCGTTGCAGAAGACGCGTGCCGAGCCTCTCCTCGAGCCGCTTGACGCGCTTTGAGATCACCGCCGCGGAGAGGCCGAGCGCGCGGGCGGCCGCCGACATGCTGCCGGTCGAAACCACGCGGGCGAAGACTTCGAGATCCCCAAGATTCGTCATGAATTGCGGCCATTTTCTCCAAGAACGAAAGAATGCTTAGCAGTTGCCAAATGCCGGTCATAGTGCATTCCGCTTTCACAAACTGGACAAGATGCTCTAAGATTCAGAGCACAAACGTGATCGATTCTAAGATGTTGGGACACGGGAGCGACGAGAAGCGACCGTGCTTTCCCTGTCTTCACTCTGGTGGTAAGGAAAGTTTACCACTTTGTTGCGCGTTGGCTGGAGGAGTTCATGCCGGAAACGATCGGGTTCCTGAAGCCCAGGCAGGCCGTCCTCGATCGCCGTGGGGAGATCATCGCCGACCTCGCCGACCTGTTGCCCGAAGGCTGCCTGATCAGTGACGAACGCGGGCTGAAGCCCTTCGAGACGGATGCGTTTCTTGCCTATCGCCGCTTGCCGCTGGCCGTCGTCCTGCCGGAGACGACGGAGCAGGTCGCCGCCGTCCTCAAATATTGCAGCCGCTATGGCATTCCGGTCGTGCCGCGCGGCGCCGGCACCTCGCTTTCCGGCGGCGCCATCCCGCAGGAGGACGCCATTGTCGTCGGTCTCTCGAAGATGTCGCGGATTCTCGATGTCGACCTGTTCAACCGCACGGCGACGGTGCAGGCGGGCGTCACCAACCTCTACATTTCCGAGGCGGTGGGTGCGGACGGCTTCTTCTATGCGCCCGATCCGAGCTCGCAGCTCGCCTGCACCATCGGCGGCAATATCGGCATGAATTCCGGCGGCGCCCATTGCCTGAAATATGGCGTGACCACCAACAACCTGCTTGGCGTGAAGATGGTGCTCTTCGACGGCACGGTGATCGAGCTCGGCGGCAAGGCGCTCGATGCACCCGGCTATGATCTGCTCGGCCTTGTCTGCGGCTCCGAGGGCCAGCTCGGCATCGTCACCGAGGCGACGGTGCGGCTGATCGCCAAACCCGAGGGCGCGCGCCCCGTGCTCTTCGGCTTCGCCGCGTCCGAGGCGGCCGGCTCCTGCGTCGCCGACATCATCGGCTCGGGCATCATCCCGGTCGCGATCGAGTTCATGGACAAGCCGGCAATCGAGATTTGCGAGGCCTTTGCCCATGCCGGCTATCCACTCGACGTCGAGGCCCTGCTGATCGTCGAGGTCGAGGGGTCGGAGGCGGAGATGGAGGCGATGCTCCAGGGCATCATCGAGATCGCCCGGCGTCACGGTGTCGTGACGATCAAGGAATCGCAATCGGCGCTCGAGGCGGCGCTGATCTGGAAGGGCCGAAAATCCGCCTTCGGTGCCACCGGCCGGGTCGCCGACTATATCTGTATGGACGGCACGGTTCCGCTGAGCCAGCTGTCGCATGTGTTGCGCAGGACCGGCGAGATCGTCGCCAGCTACGGGCTGCGTGTCGCCAATGTCTTCCATGCCGGCGACGGCAACATGCATCCGCTGATCCTCTACAACATCAACGATCCGGCGGATGCGGCCCGCGCCGAGGCGGCCGGCAACGACATCCTGAAGCTCTGCGTCGACGCGGGTGGCTGCCTGACGGGCGAGCATGGGGTGGGGATCGAAAAGCGCGACCTGATGCACCATCAGTACAACAAGGCCGATCTCGATCAGCAGATGGCGGTGCGCGCCGCCTTCGATCCGCAATGGCTCCTCAATCCCTCGAAGGTATTTCCGCTCGAAGGACGGCCTCAGGCATGATCGTCCATTTCGAACCGGCAAGCGAAGAGGGGATCGCCTCCGTGGTGCGCTCCGCAGCGGCCGAGCGCGTCACGCTTGCCATTGTCGGCGGCGGCACGCGATCCGGGCTCGGCAATCCTGTCCGTGCCGACCGGACGCTTTCGACGCGGCGTCTCTCCGGTATCGTCACTTACAATCCGGCGGAGATGACCATGAGCGCGCTCGCCGGGACGCCGCTTGCCGAAGTGGAGGCGGCGCTCGCAGCCAAGGGCCAGATGCTGTCTTTCGAACCAATGGACCATCGCGGCATTCTCGGAACGACGGGCGAGCCGACGATCGGCGGCACCTTCGCCGCCAACGTCTCCGGTCCCCGCCGCTATGTCGCCGGGGCTGCCCGCGACAGCCTGCTGGGCGTGCGTTTCGTCAACGGCCGCGGCGAACTAATCAAGGCCGGCGGCCGCGTGATGAAGAACGTCACCGGGCTCGATCTGGTCAAGCTGATGGCGGGCTCCTACGGAACGCTCGGAATTCTGACGGAGGTCACCTTCAAGGTACTGCCGGTGCCGCCGGCGGCCGCAACCGTCGTCGTCGAGGGTCTCAACGATGCGCAGGCAGCCGCCGTCATGGCCGAGGCGATGGCACAGCCGGTGGAGGTGTCGGGCGCGGCGCATCTGCCCGAAAGCGTGCGGGGCCGCTTTATCGATGGTGCACTGCCGGAGGGAGCGGCTACCGTCCTAAGGCTCGAAGGTCTGGCGGCGTCTGTGGAGATGCGTGCCGAGAAGCTCGCCGCGGCGCTGTCGCGCTTCGGCTCGGCCTCGAAGCTCGACGCCGGGCAGACGAAGGCACTTTGGGCAGAGATCCGCGACGTGAAGCCCTATGCCGACGGCACGGCCAGACCGCTGTGGCGTCTCTCTGTCCCCCCGTCGGCGGGCCAGCAGCTCGTTGCCGCGCTGCGTCTCCAAACAGGCGTCGATGCATTCTACGATTGGCAGGGCGGCCTAGTCTGGCTGCGCATGGAGGCGGAAGCCGAGGCCGAACTCGTGCGCCGCTACGTGCGCGCGCTAGGCGGGGGCCATGCGACGCTCGTCCGAGCCGACGGCGAAGCTCGCGCCCGGATACCCGCCTTCGAGCCGCAGGCTCCCGCGGTGGCCCAACTTGCAGAACGCGTGCGCGCATCGTTCGATCCGGCGCGGATCTTCAATCCGGGACGGCTGGCGGCTGTCGCCTGATCGCAGGCGGGCTGTTGCAATTCGCTGCAGGCGAGAGGAGAATTCGATGAGTGATCCGGGTCCGCAGACGCCGCTTTCCCGCGACACCGACCGCTGGTTGGAGCCGGGCAAGGTCAACATCCAGATCATCTACCTGCTTTATCTGGTCGGCTTCGCCATCGGCATCACTCCGCTCGTCGGCATCGTGCTCGCCTACCTTAATCGGGACAAGGCCGAAGACTGGGCGAGAACGCACTACATCTGGGCGATCCGCACCTTCTGGATCGCCCTGCTGTTCGCCGTCGTTTCGGCACTTCTGTCCGTATTGCTCATCGGCGTGCTCGGCTTCGTCGCGACGGCGGTCTGGATCGTCGTGCGCTGTGTCATAGGGCTTCAGAAAGCCGCCCGCGAGGAGCCGATCACCGATCCAGAGAGCTGGCTGGTTTAGGCTAGGGCGTAGCGGCGCCGTTCGGGCAAGAAGTGCCGGCCTTGAGAATTGAGAGTGGAGTATCCGGGTGCAGACAAATTTTTCGCCAGAGCAACTCGCTGACCCGCATGTCGCCGAATCGGAAAAGATCCTGCGCAAATGCGTCCATTGCGGCTTCTGCACCGCTACCTGTCCGACCTATGTGCTGCTCGGCGACGAACTCGACAGTCCGCGCGGACGGATCTATCTCATCAAGGACATGCTGGAAAACGGGCGTGCGGCCGATCCCGAAACCGTCACCCATATCGACCGCTGTCTCTCCTGCCTTTCCTGCATGACCACCTGTCCTTCGGGCGTCGACTACATGCATCTCGTCGATCATGCCCGGGTCCACATCGAGAAGACCTACAGGCGCCCCTTCAAGGATCGTTTCGCTCGTGCCGTCATCGCCGCGACCTTGCCCTATTCTTCGCGCTTCCGGCTGGCGCTAAGGGCGGCGGGGCTCGCACGGCCCTTCGCGGGGCTGTTGAAGCGGATCCCCTGGCTCAAGACCTTTGGCGTCATGCTCGACCTCGCACCGCGGGCGAGGCCGGCTGTAGATGGGGTGAGGCCCGCCGTTTACGCGGCCAAGGGCACGCCGCGCGGCCGCGTTACCCTGCTCACCGGCTGTGCCCAGCCGGTGCTGCGGCCGGAGATCAACGAGGCGACGATCCGGCTGCTCACCGGCCAGGGGGTGGAGGTCGTCGTCGCCGCTGGCGAGGGCTGTTGCGGCGCGCTGGTCCACCACATGGGGCGCGAGGAGCAGGCGCTCGCCGCCGCCCGGCGCAACGTCGACATCTGGCTGAAGGCTGCCGAGGAGGACGGTCTCGATGCGATCGTCATCACCGCATCCGGCTGCGGCACGACGATCAAGGACTACGGCCACATGCTGCGGCTGGACGCCGCCTATGCCGACAAGGCGGCCAAGGTGTCTGCCCTTGCAAAGGACATAACCGAATATCTGGCGGAGCTGGACCTGCCGGAACAGGGCACGCGCGGCCTGACCGTCGCCTATCACTCCGCCTGCTCGATGCAGCACGGCCAGAAAATCACCACGGCGCCGAAGCAGCTCCTGAAACGGGCGGGATTTGCGGTTCGCGACCCGGCGGAAGGTCACCTCTGTTGCGGCTCGGCCGGGACCTACAACATCCTGCAGCCGGAAATATCGGCAAGACTCAAGGCGCGGAAGGTGAAAAACATCGAGGCGACCAAGCCGAACGTCATCGCCACCGGCAATATCGGCTGCATCACCCAGATCGCCAGCGGAACGAATATCCCGATCCTGCATACGGTCGAGCTGCTCGACTGGGCCTACGGGGGGCCGAAGCCGTCAGGGCTGTGAGCGGTGGCGGTTGCCCCTCTCCTCGGGTTAAACGCGAAGAGAGGTGCAAATTTCCCGACGTATCAACCGCCAAAAATCTGGCGGAAAATGTCGACGCCGCGGTCGTCGAAGCTGACATCGCCCGCCTTGTTGCCCGGGCCGATGACGATGACCTTGGTGCCGATCGGGGCGCGATCGTAGAGGTGCTCGACGTCCTCGTTCATCATCCGGATGCAGCCGGACGACATGTTCTGGCCGATGGTCCAGGGCTGGTTCGTGCCGTGGATGCGGAAGATCGTGTCGCGGCCGCCCTTGTAGAGGTAGAGCGCGCGGGCGCCGAGCGGATTGTCGATGCCGCCTTCCTGCGTCATCGGCAGGATGCGCCCCTTGGCCGCTTCGCGCACGCGCATTTCAGCCGGCGGCGTCCAGGCCGGCCACTCGGCCTTGCGGCCCACCTTGACGATGCCGGACCAGCCGAAGCCCTCACGGCCGACGCCGATGCCGTAGCGCGTCGCGCGGTTCGGGCCGTCGATGTAGTAGAGATACTTGTTGTTGGTGTCGACGATCACCGTGCCGGGCGCCTCGTTGGTGCGGAACCGGACCTTGGTGCGCCAATATCTCTGCGGCGGCTTCTTCGGCTGGGCTGCCAGCACGACATCGGAGCGCTTCACCTTTGCACCGGCAATGTCGGCGGGAGTGAACGCGGACGCATTTGTGGCAATGAGAAAAGCAGCGGCCGCGACGGTGAGCGCGGCCAGCCGGGTGGCATGAAGTCTCATTTATGATTCCCTCTGAACCCTCGTTGCGGGCAAGCTATGCAAAATAACCCCAAGTGCAAGCCCGTGATACATCCTGTAGAACAAGGCGCGGGCCGGAACTTGTATCGAAGGGAACGGCTGTTGCTCTTTGAACACGATCCGGCAAGAAAAAAGCCAGTTTTAAAGGGAATGTATTCTACTTGGCGGAGTGCCGCTAGATGACGATAACCTTGGTGCCGACTTTGACGCGCTCGTAAAGGTCAACGACATCTTCGTTGCGCATGCGGATGCAGCCGGAGGAGACGCCGTAGCCGATCGTCCACGGGGCATTGGTGCCATGGATGCGATAGAGCGTCGAGCCGAGATACATGGCGCGGGCGCCGAGCGGGTTCTGGGGTCCGCCGTCCATGCGGTCCGGAAGATAATGACCCTTGGCCGCTTCGCGCGCGATCATCTCTTGAGGCGGCGTCCAGTTCGGCCATTCGGCCTTCCGCGTGATCCTGTGTTCGCCGGCCCATTCAAAGCCGGGCTTGCCGACGCCGACGCCGTAGCGCCGCGCCTGTCCGTCGCCGGTAACGAGATAGAGGAAACGGTTGTTCGTGTCGATGACGATCGTGCCCGGCCTCTCGCCTGTCTCATAGGCCACCATCTGCGGCAGGAATTGCGGGTCAAACTGCGACCTGGCAGGCCTTTGCGGGCGTACCGCGGCAGGCTGCACGGCCGCCGTTTCCAGCCGGCGCTTCATCTGGCGAGGCTCCACCTGTTTTCGGGTGGCGGCCGGGGCCTGCGGCCGATAGACGGCCGGGCGCACCCCTTCGCCGGTCAGTTGCATCACCCAGGGGGCAGTCAGGTCCGGGCTGACGACCACCGGGGGCCGGTTCTGGTATCGGTCCCAAGCGCCGGCACCGGCGGGGAGGGTGCAGACAAGGCACGTGGCAAGCAAAAGGAATTTCTTCATCATCGGACGGACTCGCTACATAACGCCGAGAAAGTCTTGGGCAGCGCGGCGGCTGCACCTTGCAATGACGCAATGCTCGCACTCCTCCGCCACCGAACGGTAAACGCCGGTTCGATAAAATGCCGCGATGTGGATAAAGCTTTGGGTAGGGTTATTCGCCGCTTTATAAATCTGGTTTGCAAATGGTAAATGGAACAAAAGAGAAACAAGGCGGAGGGCAGTGATGTCGGCAAAGGGCCTGATAATCGGTGATGACGGGCTGCAGCGTTGCGCCTGGCACGGCAACCTCGACGACTACCGCCGCTATCACGATGAGGAATGGGGCCGCCCGGTGACCGACGATCGCCGGCTGTTCGAGAAGATTTGCCTGGAGGGTTTCCAGTCGGGCCTCTCCTGGCTGACGATCCTCAGGAAGCGCGAGGCCTTCCGCGCGGCATTCGCCGGCTTCGACTTTGACATGGTTGCCGAGTTCGGTGAGGCCGACATCGAGCGTTGCCTCGCCGACCCCGGCATCGTCCGCCACCGCGGCAAGATCGTCTCGACCATCAACAATGCGCGCCGCGCAAAGGAATTGCGGTCGGAATTCGGCTCGCTCGCAGCCTATTTCTGGGCACATGAGCCGGACGGAAGCGAGCGCCCTAGGGTCGTCGACTACGAAACGCTGATCGCCAATCCGACCACACCGACCTCCGTCCGGATATCGAAGGATCTGAAGAAGCGCGGCTGGACCTTCGTCGGCCCGACGACCGTCTATGCCTTCATGCAGGCCATGGGGCTCGTCAACGACCACCTGGAAGGCTGCTTCTGCCGCGCGCAAGTGGACGAGATGCGGCGGCAATTCGCCAGGCCGGCTGCGTGACCCAATCGAGTGGCCCTCCCCGTGCTATCAGTAAAAGCGGGGAGGGCCGGCTTCGCTAGCCGCCGTGCCCGGCGAGCCATTCCTTCATCATTGTGATCTCGGACTCCTGGGCCTTGATGATGTCTTCCGCCAGTTTGCGGATCGCCTCGTCCTTGCCGTGCTCGAGCTCGACTCTTGCCATATCGATCGCGCCCTGGTGGTGAGCGATCATGCTGCGCACGAAATCGACGTCGGCATTACCGGTGAAGGCGATGTCCATATCCTTGTGCATCCTGACATTCGCTTCGGCGAAGGCCTTGCTCGACGGTGCCATGTCGGCAGCCGTTGCGTCCTGGTGCATGCCTTGATGGCTTTCCTGGGCGTATGCCGGCATGCCGACCAATAGGGCGACCGTCAACGCGGCGAGGGTCCTTTTCAGGAACATGGTATGTACCTTTCCATTCTATAGGATTCATGAGGTCTTGGGGGCTGTGCGAGGGAACGTCTTCGCGTCCCTCGAAAGCGCCGGTGCTAGATGGAAAGGCTGCGCTTGGGCGGTGGGGACAGGGGCTTGACCGCTTGGTCGAGCAGCGGCGCGTGACGCTGCGGCGAAAGCCGCGTCGAAGACGCTGCGGATCGCGTGAGCCCGAGCGGCGCCGCCTGGATGGCGACGCAAGCCGAGCAGAGCGCTGGGTGGTCCGCCTTCGTCGGGCTGGGACAATGGCTCCGTTGGACGCAATGACCGTCACGCCCAGAGGAGGCGTGGTTCGCCATGTCGGGCGTAGGGTGATGATGAGCGCTGACTGCTATCGCGCCGAGGTCGCGCGCCTGGGCGATCGCGGGAAGGGCTCCGCCGAGCGGAGCGGACAGAAGCAGGAGAATGAGGGCGAGCCGACGCAGCATGCCGGCAAGATAGGTTACTCGACCTCGAATAAGAAGGGGCAGCACGAGGAAATCGCCGGGCAGTGACTGCCTCGCGTCAGACCGACAACGCCGTGCCATTGCGCGGAACCGCAAAGACGCCTTGCAGGGAACCTCCGGCCCCATCGCTGATCGTCGAGTTTCCGATGCAGCAAAGCTGGCGTGAGCTTCCGCCCTGCCGGCGGACCATCGCAGAAAAGCAGAAGGACGAGGACGTTGCGGTCGCCTGCTCAAGGATGCTCAGGATCGTCGCTCGGTCTTTCTGGTCGTAGGCTCGCACCAGATCGATGATGCCGCAGGGGTTCTGCCTCAGGCCAAGAAGCGAAAGGGTCTGCAGGCCGACCACAAAGGCGCCGCTGTCCACATCACAACGCCACGGGTCGATCATACAGCCTGCCTTCGCGAGCACGCGGGTCCAGGCTCCATGGGTTTCCGGATTGAGCGGCCTTATCGCTGCCGCGCCGGGCGTCATGACAGTCAGCATTTTGCGAAAGTCTCCGTTTGAAGCCCTTGCTCGATCGGCTTAACTTATAAGGGTACAGAGAGCATTTTACAATCACGACGCAGTGATCGTAACTCGACCGGAACGCTTTTGCGCGCGGCCTTGTTCCGCGGCCCTCCCGGCTGCCGGGCTGTCGCCCCTTTGTCGGTCGCTACCCTTGCCGCCCTTGACGTGATCCGGTAGGGAAGGCACCGACCAAGCTTTACAGCCCGGAATGCCTTCCATGAACGACAAAACGAAGAAACCGCAGAAGCTCAAGGCGCGCCTGCCGCGCGGCTTCGCCGACCGTTCGGCGGCGGATATCCGCGCCGTCGACGAGATGATCGCGAAGATCCGCGAAGTCTACGAGCGCTACGGTTTCGATCCGGTCGAAACGCCGCTGTTCGAATATACCGATGCGCTCGGCAAGTTCCTTCCCGACAGCGACCGCCCGAACGAAGGCGTGTTCTCGCTGACGGACGACGACGAGCAATGGATGAGCCTGCGCTATGACCTGACGGCGCCGCTTGCCCGCCACGTGGCGGAGCACTTCAACGAGATCCAGCTTCCCTACCGCACCTATCGCGCCGGCTACGTGTTCCGCAACGAGAAGCCGGGGCCGGGCCGCTTTCGTCAATTCATGCAGTTTGATGCCGACACGGTCGGCGCCGCTGGCGTCCAGGCCGATGCCGAGATGTGCATGATGATGGCCGACACGATGGAGGCGCTCGGAATTGCGCGCGGCGATTACGTGATCCGGGTCAACAACCGCAAGGTTCTGGACGGCGTGCTCGAGGCGATTGGGCTCGGCGGCGACGCCCAGGCGAATGCGCGGCTGACGGTTTTGCGTGCCATCGACAAGCTCGACAAGTTCGGCCCCGAAGGCGTGCGCCTGCTTTTGGGCGAGGGGCGCAAGGATGAGAGCGGCGACTTCACCAAGGGCGCCGGGCTGGACGAGGAGCAGATCCGCAAGATCCTCTTCTTCGTCGGGATCACCGACTATGCCAAGAGCGCCGATGCGCTCGCCGAGCTCGTCGCCGGCACGGCGCGTGGAGCGGAGGGCGTCCAGGAGCTGAATACGATCCGCAGCCTCGTGCTCAGCGCCGGCTATGACGCGGATCGGATCAAGATCGACCCGTCGGTCGTGCGCGGCCTCGAATATTATACCGGCCCGGTCTTCGAGGCCGAGCTGCAGTTTGCCGTCACCAACGAGAAGGGCGAGAAGGTCGTCTTCGGTTCGGTCGGCGGCGGCGGCCGCTATGACGGTCTCGTCTCGCGCTTCATGGGCCAGCCGGTGCCGGCAACCGGCTTCTCGATCGGCGTGTCGCGGCTGATGACGGCGCTGAAGAACCTCGGCAAGCTCGGGGTTGAAGAGGTGGTCGCGCCGGTCGTCGTCTGCGTCATGGACCGCGATCTCGACAGCATGGGCCGCTACCAGCGCTTCGTGCAGCAGCTGCGCCATGCGGGCATCCGCGCCGAGATGTATCAGGGCAACAAGAAGAACTTCGGCGACCAGCTCAAATATGCCGACCGGCGCGGCTCGCCGATCGCCATCATTCAGGGCGGCGACGAGCGCGCTTCCGGCATCGTTCAGATCAAGGACCTGATCGAGGGCAAGCGGCTTTCGGGCGAGATCGAGGACAACGTCGCCTGGCGCGAGGCCCGCGTCGCCCAGGTCTCCGTTCCGGAGAGCGAGCTCGTCGCAAAAGTCCGAGGGATTCTGGCAGAGCAAGCCGAGGACCGGAAAAGGGCAGGCTGATGCCGCTGATCAACCTTCCCGCCTTTGCCGGCGAGCTGCTTGCCGATTTCGAGCGGCTGAAGACGTTGCGCGTCGACACGCCGGTCATCCAGCCGGCCGAGCCCTTTCTCGACATGGCCGGAGAGGACCTGCGCCGGCGCATCTTCATGACCGAAAGCGAGACCGGCGAAAGCCTCTGCCTGCGCCCGGAATTCACCATACCCGTCTGCCTCCGCCATATCGAGACGGCGACCGGCACGCCGCAGCGCTACGCCTATCTCGGCGAGGTGTTCCGGCAGCGCCGCGAAGGCTCGAGCGAATTCTACCAGGCGGGAATCGAGGATCTCGGCGACGCCGACACGGCGGGCGCCGACGCGCGGGTGATCGGCGACGCGATGCTGGTGCTTGCCAACCGGCTGCCGGATCGGCGGCTGAAAGTGACACTCGGCGACCAGTCGGTCTTCGAGGCGGTGATTGCCGCCTGCGGACTGCCGGCCGGCTGGCAGAAGCGGTTGATCCATGCCTTCGGCGATCAGAAGCTATTGCAGAAACTTCTGGGGGAGCTTGCCGATCCGAAATCCCCGGGCGTCTTCGGCCCCGAAGTCGAGCGGCTCGCCATCATGGGCATTCTCGGCGACGAGGAAAGCCTCGTCGGCCATCTGGCCGAGACGATGGAGGCGACCGGCTATTCCACCAATGCCAGCCGTTCGCCGCGCGACATCGCCCGCCGCCTGAAGGAGAAGATGGAGCTTGCGACGACGCGGCTCGACAAGGCAGCACTCGCCGTCATGCGCGAGTTCCTCGCCTTCGACCTGCCGCTTGCCCAAGCCCCGGCGGCGCTCCACGCTTTCGCCAGGAAATCGAAACTGAAGATCGACGGCGCGCTGTCGCTGTTCGACGCCCGCGTCGCCGCCGTCGCGAAGGCTGGCGCCGATCCCGGTCTGATCCGCTATCGTGCCGCCTTCGGCCGCCCGCTCGACTACTATACCGGCCTTGTCTTCGAGATCGAGGCCGAGGGAGCACCGGCGGTCCTCGCCGGTGGGGGGCGTTTCGATCGCCTGCTGACGCTGCTCGGCGCCCGCGAGCACATTCCGGCGGTCGGCTTCTCTCTCTGGCTCGACCGGATCGAACGGGCCATCGCCGCCGCAGGGGGCGCGAAATGACGATCACCATTGCGCTGCCGTCCAAGGGCCGGATGAAGGATGACGCCTCCGCAATCTTCGAGCGCGCCGGCATGAGGATCGTCGCCGTCGGCAACGACCGCTCCTATCGCGGACGCGTCGAGGGTGCGGATGACGTCGAGGTCGCCTTCCTGTCCGCGTCCGAGATCTCCCGCGAGGTCGGCAGCGGCGCCGTCGACTTCGGCGTTACCGGCGAGGACCTGGTGCGCGAAGGCATCGCCGATGCCGATGCGCGCGTCGAATTCGCGGCCCGGCTCGGCTTCGGCCATGCGGATGTCGTCGTCGCGGTGCCGGAAGTCTGGTACGACGTCGATACAATGGCCGATCTCGGCGATGTGGCTGCCGACTTCCGCGCCCGCCATGGCCGCCGGCTCGCGATCGCTACCAAATACTGGCGGCTGACGCAGCAGTTCTTCTCCGGCAGCCACGGCATCCAACTCTATCGTATCGTCGAAAGCCTGGGCGCAACCGAGGGTGCGCCGGCCTCCGGCTCGGCTGACATCATCGTCGATATCACCTCGACTGGCTCCACCTTGAAGGCGAACCATCTGAAGATCCTTTCGGATGGGGTAATCCTGCGCTCCGAAGCCTGTCTCGTCCGGGCGCGCAAACCTTCCCATGAAGGCAATCCCGCCATCGATCGGATCATTTCCTCCGTGCGTTCGGTCCTCTGAGATTGCCGGTTGACTGGAATTTCCGTCCCTGGTCTGACAAATGCAACCGGGGCGACCTATCTAGGACCGGCAGACCACTTCATCTTGTCCAATCCCACTTCGAGGCACCTTATGGTTGATCTTTCCTCCTTCCCGATCACGAGCCGCTGGCCGGCGAAGAATCCCGACATCATCCAGCTCTATTCGCTGCCGACGCCGAATGGCGTGAAGATCTCGATTGCTCTGGAAGAACTCGGGCTGTCCTATGAGGCGCACCGCATTGCTTTCGACACGAACGAGCAGAAGTCGCCCGAGTTCCTGTCGCTCAACCCGAACGGCCGTATTCCGGCGATCATCGATCCGAATGGGCCGGACGGCAAACCGATCGGCCTCTTCGAATCCGGCGCGATCCTGATCTATCTCGCGGAAAAGACCGGCAAGCTCATTCCGGCCGATGCGGCCGGCCGTTACGAGACGCTCTGCTGGGTGATGTTCCAGATGGGCGGCGTCGGACCGATGCTCGGCCAGTTCGGCCATTTCTTCAAATTCGCCGCCGAAAAGGTCGCCAACAATTCCTATCCGGTCGAGCGTTATCGCGACGAGGCGAAGCGCCTGCTTGGCGTTCTCGAAACGCGGCTCGAAGGCCGTGAGTGGCTGATGGGCGACGAATACACGATCGCCGACATCGCCACTTTCCCCTGGGTCGAAGGCGCCCGCAAGTTCTATGGCGGCGCCGAGGTGCTCGACTACAAGAGCTTCCCGAACGTTTTGGCCTGGGTCGACCGTGGCCTTGCGCGTCCGGCTGCGCAGAAGGGCATGGAAATTCCGCGCAAAGAATAGCGTCGCCTTTTCGGCTCGAGTTGACTGGACTTGGGCCGGAGGGTTACCGGTTAGCGAGCAATGCGGAAGCCTGTGCGGCTTCCGCGGCTCAAGAGTTGATCGTTGAGACGGGTGGAGATGGTGTCGGGAAGACTTGTTGTTGTGGGTGGCGGTCAGGCCGCTTTCGCGTTGATTGCCAAGCTTCGCGCCCTGCAGGACATGCGTCCGGTCACTGTCGTCGCCGCCGAGCCGAGCCTACCCTATCAGCGGCCGCCGCTTTCCAAGAAATACCTGCTGCGCGAAATGACTCTCGACCGGCTGCTCTACCGGCCAGAGGCCTGGTATGCGGAGCACGAAATCGACATTCGCCTGTCGACGATGGTGACGCGGGTCGACCGCAAGACAAAGGAAGTCACCCTCAGCGACGGCTCAAGGCTCGCCTATGAAACGCTGGCCTTTGCAACCGGTGCCACGCCGCGCCGCCTGCCGGCTTCGATCGGCGGCAACCTCGAAGGCGTGCATGTGGTGCGCGATTTCCAGGACGCCGACCGGCTCGCCGGGGAGATGCAGCCGGGGCGGCGGGTTTTGGTGATCGGCGGGGGCTATATCGGGCTGGAGGCGGCGGCGGTCGCCCGCACATGCGGGTTGGAGGTCACAGTCATAGAAATGGCGGACCGCATCCTGCAGCGCGTCGCTTCTGCCGCGACCTCTGCGATCGTCCGCGAGATCCATCGCTCGCATGGGGTCGATATCCGCGAGCGCATGGGCCTTCACCGGCTGATCGGCGAAGACGGGCGCGTGTCCGCGGCGGAGCTCGCCGACGGTTCGGTCATTCCAGCCGACCTGGTGATCGTCGGCATCGGCGTGGCGGCGAATGATGCCCTGGCCCATGATGCGGGCCTCGAAACCGCGAACGGCATCCTTGTCGACAGCCACGGTCGGACATCCGACGCGGCGGTCTTCGCGATCGGCGACTGCGCCGTCTTGCCCTGGCAAGGCATGCGCATCCGCCTCGAGTCTGTCCAGAACGCCGTCGACCAGGCGGAAGCGATCGCAGCCGTTCTCGCCGGCGGTTCCGAACCCTATGATCCGAAGCCCTGGTTCTGGTCGGACCAGTACGACGTCAAGCTACAGATCGCCGGCTTCGGGCTTGGCCACGACGAAACCCTGGTCCGCCCGGGCCAGCGCGAGGGCAGCGTCTCCGTCTGGTATTTCCGCCAGGGCAAGTTGATCGCCGTTGATGCCATCAACGACGCGAAGGCCTATGTGACGGGCAAGAAACTGCTCGAAGCGGGCGTGACGCCCAATCGGGCCCTCCTGGCCGATCCGCAAGTCGATCTCAAATCCTTGCTCGCATAGCGACGCCAGGGGTGATCTCCCTTGCCGTGAACTTGCCGTTCGCGGAACGACGCCAAGTGTCTTCGCCGCCCCTCGCATGGCGGATGCTGCCTTCAGTAAACTTGCAGTAGCTTGGCGATTCATTAACGCAACTACCAATGAGACGCGCGCCGGTCCGGCAATTTTCATCCTTCCTTAAAGGGGTCAAAGCGAACACATAGCAACCCGGCGTGGAAACAAGCGCCGAGCGGGCCAGTGCGTGAATTTGGGCGACCTGCAATGTTTAAGATCCTTTCGTGCCTCGTCGTGGAACATGACTTGCGGTTGGTTGCACTGGCGGCCGTGATTTGTTTCCTGTCCAGCTTTGGCGCCGTGACGCTGCTTCAGCGGGCTCGTATTTCCGAGGGCAGGCCGCAGGCGATCTGGGTGGCGGCCGCAGGCATTGCCAGCGGCTTCGGTATTTGGGCGACCCATTTCATTGCCATGCTCGCCTACGACCCTGGGGTCGTGCTTGGCTATCAGGCGAGCCTCACGGCATTGTCGCTGGTCGCCGCGATCCTGCTGACGACGTCGGCTCTGGCGATCGCCACCTATTGCAAGGGCCATCCCGCTTGGCTGCTGGGGGGTCTGGTGCTGGGCGCCGGCGTAGGCTGCATGCATTTCCTCGGCATGGCGGCGCTTGAGGTGCCCGGGTCCATTCGTTGGGATTCGATGCTCATCGTCGCCTCGATCCTGGCCGGGGCGCTCTTCGGCATGGGTGCTCTCCTTGCGATCAATCGGGCCGACCAGGCGCTGAAGGCCCAGATGGTCGCGACATTGGCGATGACGCTCGGTATCGTCGTGCTCCACTTCACCGCGATGGGCGCGGTTACGATCGAAATCGAGTTCGCGACGACGGAGAGCCGGGAAGGCATGATCCAGCCGCATCTCTTGGCCTTCGTCCTTGCCGGAACCGCCTTCTTTCTTCTATCCGCCGTGCTGATCGCAGCCGGCTTCGCACGCCAGGCCGAAATCCTCGCCACCGCTTCGGAGAAGGAGTTTTCCCGCTTCGTGCGCAGTGTCAAGGACTATGCCATTTACATGCTCGATGTCGACGGCCGCGTGGCAAGCTGGAATGCCGGGGCCGAGGCCAACAAAGGATACCCGGCTGGGGAGATCATCGGCAAGAACTTCGCCTGCTTCTATTCGCCCGAGGATCAGGCGGCGAACCTGCCGGGGCGCGCCTTGCGCATCGCCCTTGACGCCGGGAAATATGAAACCGAGGGCTGGCGCTACCGGAAGGATGGCACCCGCTTCTGGGCGCATGTGGTGATCGATCCGATCATTGGCGAGGACGGCGGGCACGCCGGCTTCATCAAGATCGCCAAGGACATCACCAAGCAGAAGGAGGATGCCGATCGGATAGCCGAGGTGAGCAAGAATCTGGATATCGCCCTCGAGAACATGAGCCAGGGCATTTGTCTCTTCGATCATGCCGACCGCCTGCTGCTTTCGAACCGGCGCTGCCTCGAGATCTTCGATCTTCCTGAATCAATGGCCGGCAAGGGCATGACCTTCCGTGAAGTCCTCAACCATGCATTTGCCCGCAGCCATGCGGACCCCGCCGTCGCGGTGGCGAAGGCGAACGAGGCCTATCAGAGGCACAGGCTGGACATCTTGGCGAAGGGCGGCGGCGACCTGGTCGATAAATTGTCGAATGGTCGCTCCATCCTCTCCAAGCATCGCACGCTTCCCGATGGCGGTTGGGTCTCCACCTACGAGGATATCACCGAGCGGCTCGACTCCGAGGAGCAGATTTCCTTCCTCGCCCGTCATGACAGCCTGACCGGGCTGCCCAACCGGTTGCAGTTCAACAGCCACCTCGACGAGGAGCTCGATGCGGCCATCTGGTTCTCGCGCAAGGTGGCGGTCGTCGGCATCGATCTCGACAAGTTCAAGGAAGTCAACGACTTGCATGGGCATGCGGCTGGCGATTTCGTGCTGGTCACGATTGCCCAGCGGATGAAGGAGCATCTACTAGAGGGTGAATTCGTCGCCCGCTTCGGCGGAGACGAGTTCGCTGCAGTCAAGCGCTTCGAGGACCTGTCTGAACTCCACGACTTCCTGCGGCGGATCGAGCGGTGCCTGCACGAGGAGATGCGCTTCGGCGATTTCGAGCTGAAGTCCGGCGGCAGCATGGGTGTGGCCATCTACCCGCAGGACGCGGAAACCGCCGACACGCTGATCAACAACGCCGATCTCGCAATGTATCGCGCAAAGGCTACGCTCAACCAGACGATCTGCTTCTACGAGGTGTCAATGGACGAGGCCGCGCGCGGCCGCCGGGCGCTCGCCAACGACCTCTGGGAGGCGGTGGAGAAGAACCAACTTGCACTGCATTACCAGGTGCAGAAATCGGTGACGACCGGAGAGGTGATCGGCTACGAAGTCCTGCTGCGCTGGAACCATCCGGAACGCGGCATGGTACCGCCGAACGAATTCATCCCGCTCGCCGAAGAATGCGGCGCCATTCTCCCGATCGGCGAATGGGTGTTGCGCGAAGCCTGCCGTGAAGCGGCCGGCTGGGACAGCCAGCACAAAATCGCCGTGAACCTTTCGCCGGTGCAACTGGCAAATGGCGACGTCGTAAGCCTCGTCCACGCGATCCTCGTCGAAACCGGGCTCGACCCGAAACGGCTCGAACTCGAGATTACCGAATCGACGATCATCGACGACAAGCAGCGCGCCCTGTTGACGCTTCGCGACATCAAGGCGCTTGGCGTGACGATCGCCATAGACGATTTCGGCACGGGATATTCCTCGCTTGAGACGCTGCGGTCGTTCCCCTTCGACAAGATCAAGCTCGACAAGAGCTTCATGTCCGAAGTCGAAGGCAGCCCGCAGGCAAAGGCGATTATCCGCGCCATCCTCGCCCTCGGCCACAGCCTGCAAGTTCCTGTGCTTGCCGAAGGGGTGGAAACCCAGAAGCAGCTCGACATTCTCCATGCGGAAGGCTGCGACGAGGCGCAGGGCTATCTCCTCGGGCGGCCGGCGCCGATCGTTTCGGTGGTCGGCGTCAGGACCGAAGCCGCCTGACGCGCCTCGGAAACGGCGAACTCGGGAAGGACGGGTGTGATACCCCCTCTGCCCTGCCGGGCATCTCCCCCACAGGGTGGAGATCGGCAGGAGGAATGTCCACCATCCAAATATCGATGCACGGACTTTGCAGGTGCCTTGACTTCGGCACACGCACGCTGGGCGTGGGGCAGAACCGCGTTTCCAGCTAATCTCCCCCTTGTGGGGGAGATGCCCGGAAGGGCAGAGGGGATGCCTCGATCGCAGCAACGATTCAAGCAGATCGGCTATTGCTCTAATGCGAGCCGCTCGGCGCTGGGCATGAGGCGTCGGATTGCCGCCGGGTGTGAAGGCCCGGTGGGAGATCGCCCGACCCGTGCGCGAAGGCGCATGCTCGCTTCAGGTCGTCGCCGGTAGGAATCGTGAATAGCAAAAAGGGCGGCTCGAGAGCCGCCCTTCCGATCCGGATGGACCACCTGTGCTAAGGCTTGCGCCTTATCACATCATGTCCATGCCGCCCATGCCGCCCATGCCGCCCGGCATTGCCGGAGCGTCCTTCTTCGGCAGCTCGGCGATCATGGCTTCGGTGGTGACGAGCAGGCCGGCAACCGAGGCTGCGTCCTGCAGAGCGGTGCGAACGACCTTGACCGGGTCGATGATGCCCATGGCGATCATGTCGCCATATTCACCGGTCTGAGCGTTGTAGCCGAAGTCGTCGGTGTTCTTCTCAAGGATCTTGCCGACAACGATCGAGGCTTCATCGCCAGCGTTCTCTGCGATCTGGCGAGCCGGAGCCTGCAGAGCGCGGCGAACGATGTTGATGCCGGCGTCCTGATCGTCGTTTTCACCCTTGACGGTGATCTTGACGGAAGAGCGCAGCAGGGCGACGCCGCCGCCCGGTACGATGCCTTCCTGGACGGCAGCGCGCGTCGCGTTGAGGGCGTCGTCGATGCGGTCCTTCTTTTCCTTCACTTCGACCTCCGTCGCACCGCCGACGCGGATGACGGCAACGCCGCCCGCGAGCTTTGCAAGGCGCTCCTGCAGCTTCTCACGGTCGTAGTCAGAAGTGGTTTCTTCAATCTGGGCCTTGATCTGGGCGACGCGGCCTTCGATGTCGGCCTTCTGGCCGGCGCCGTCGACGATCGTCGTGTTTTCCTTGGAGATCGAGACCTTCTTCGCACGGCCGAGCATGTCGAGCGTGACGTTTTCGAGCTTGATGCCGAGGTCCTCGGAGATCACCGTGCCGCCCGTCAGGATGGCGATGTCTTCGAGCATGGCCTTGCGGCGGTCGCCGAAGCCCGGGGCCTTGACGGCAGCGATCTTCAGGCCGCCGCGCAGCTTGTTGACGACGAGCGTTGCAAGCGCTTCGCCTTCGACGTCTTCAGCGATGATGAGGAGCGGCTTGCCGCTCTGAACGACGGCTTCGAGAACCGGGAGCATCGCCTGGAGGTTCGAGAGCTTCTTCTCGTGCAGGAGAATGAACGCGTCTTCGAGGTCGGCGACCATCTTTTCCGGGTTGGTGACGAAGTAGGGCGACAGGTAGCCGCGGTCGAACTGCATGCCTTCGACGACTTCGAGTTCGGTCTCGGCGGTCTTGGCTTCTTCAACCGTGATGACGCCTTCGTTGCCGACCTTCTGCATCGCTTCGGCGATGTCGAGGCCGATCTGCTTTTCACCGTTTGCCGAAATCGTGCCGACCTGGGCGACTTCTGCCGAGGTGTTGATCTTCTTGGCCTTGGCGAGCAGGTCCTTGACGACTTCGGTGACGGCGAGGTCGATGCCGCGCTTCAGGTCCATCGGGTTCATGCCGGCAGCAACGGCCTTGGCGCCTTCGCGAACGATCGCCTGGGCAAGAACGGTTGCGGTCGTGGTGCCGTCGCCGGCGATGTCGTTGGTCTTCGAAGCGACTTCGCGGACCATCTGGGCGCCCATGTTCTCGAACTTGTCTTCGAGTTCGATTTCCTTGGCGACCGAAACGCCGTCCTTGGTGATGCGCGGAGCGCCGAAGGACTTGTCGATAACGACGTTACGGCCCTTCGGGCCGAGCGTTACCTTGACCGCATCGGCGAGGATGTCGACGCCGCGCAGCATCTTTTCGCGCGCGGTACGGCCGAACTTGACTTCTTTAGCTGCCATTTTTGAAAGCTCCTGGTTTCGAAGTTCCGGGACAGGCCCGGTTTCAAATTACGGAAGGTAGGGTTGCCGGCCGATCAGCCGATGATGCCCATGATGTCGGCTTCCTTCATGATCAGAAGGTCTTCGCCGTTGATCTTGACTTCGGTGCCGGACCACTTGCCGAACAGGACGCGGTCACCAGCCTTGACATCGAGCGGAACAACCTTGCCGCTTTCGTCACGGGCACCTGAACCGACAGCCACGATTTCGCCTTCTTGCGGCTTTTCCTTCGCGGTGTCCGGAATGATGATGCCGCCCTTGGTCTTTTCTTCAGACTCGACGCGGCGGACGACAACGCGGTCGTGCAGCGGACGGAAGTTGGTGCTTGCCATTGTCTAATCCCTCGATCAAATGACATTGCGGGTCGTTCATCGACCCGGTGGATGGGTGTTAGCACTCCTGTTTAAAGAGTGCTAGCGCCGCCGAGATAAGGCTGGCTACCGAACGAGTCAAGGATCGGCTTCGAGATTTTTTTGCCGGCCGCGAACGTTGACATGAAATGCCGTTTTTTGTTTGATGCATCTATGGGGTAGGCGAATGCCCCACGAGGCGTCATGCTGGAATTTCGCGTCCAACAGCTATCAAGGACGTCGTATCATGGCCTCGTTCAACTCCATCTCTCTCGAAAAGCTTGCCCGGCTCGTCGGCACCCCGAAGGCTCCCGTCCTCATCGATGTTCGCGATGAGGACGATTTCACCGCCGATCCCAATCTCGTACCGTCGTCGTTCCATCGGACGCACGCCGATGCGCCCAAATGGGCGGACGAATACAAAGGCCAGTTGGTCGTCGCGCTCTGTAAGCGCGGCGGCAAACTCAGCGAAGGCGTTGCCGCATGGCTTCGGCACGCCGGCGCGTCTGCGGAAATACTGGAAGGCGGTCACGAAGCGTGGCGCGAGGCGGGTCTGCCTCTCGTTCCGGTGGCGAGCCTGCCGAATGCCGATCCTTCGGGCGGCACGGTGTGGGTGACACGATCCCGGCCGAAGATCGACCGCATCGCCTGCCCATGGCTGATCCGCCGCTTCGTCGATCCGCGCGCCAGGTTCCTCTACGTCTCGCCGGCCGAGGTCGAGGCAGTCGGCGAACGGTTCGGCGCAACGCCGTTTGATATCGAAGGGGTGTTCTGGAGCCACCGCGGCGATGAGTGCACCTTTGACACGATGCTCAAGGAATTCCGCCTTTCCTTTCCCGCGCTTGAGCATGTCGCCCGCATCGTCCGCGGTGCCGACACGGACAGGCACGAGTTGGAACCGCAAGCGGCCGGCCTTCTTGCCGTTTCGCTTGGTCTCTCCCGCATGTATACCGACGACCTTGACCAGCTCGAGGCAGGGATGACGCTCTATGACGCGCTCTATCGTTGGGCGCGTGATGCGAGAGAGGAAAAGCACGATTGGGTATCCCACGGCGGCAAGGGGAAGCGGACGTGAATGAACGGCGATCGGCGGGCCTCGCGCCCGCCCATCCTTCCTTTGCCGAAGCGACGAAGGTCTGGGCGAAGATCGGCCTGTTAAGCTTCGGCGGGCCGGCCGGGCAGATTGCGCTGATGCATCGCGAGCTGGTCGAAGAGCGCCGCTGGATTTCGGAAAGCCGTTTCCTGCACGCGCTCAACTATTGCATGCTGCTGCCGGGCCCGGAGGCCCAGCAACTCGCCACCTATATCGGCTGGCTGCTGCACGGTACGCGCGGCGGGGTGGTGGCCGGCACGCTCTTCGTGATCCCCGGCTTTTTCGTCATCCTCGCTTTGTCGTCCGCCTACGCCGTGTTCCAGGAGACGAACTGGCTCGCGAGTCTCTTCTTCGGCCTGAAGGCCGCGGTGCTGGCAATCGTCATCGATGCGCTGGTCCGGCTTTCCCGCCGGGCGCTGAAAACCGGCTTCGACCGCGTGCTCGCGATCGTCGCTTTCCTTGCGCTCTTCGCCTTTGCCCTGCCTTTCCCGCTGGTGGTCATCGGCGCAGGTCTCATTGGCTACATCGCCGCCCGCCATGCGCCGGCAAGCCGCGAGGCCGCCCATGCCGCGAAGACTCCTGATCTTCCCTCCGTCATCGACGCGGACTACCCCGACGGCAAGCCGTCCTGGGGGAGGGCGGCGGCGGTCGTTGGCGTTTGGGGATCACTTTGGCTGGCACCCTTCGTGGTGATTTTCGCCACGATCGGCCGATCCAATGTCTACACCGACATCGGTGTCTTCTTCTCACAGATGGCGGTCGTCACCTTCGGCGGCGCCTACGCCGTTCTCGCTTATGTGGCACAGCAGGCGGTCGAGACCTACCATTGGCTGCGGCCGGGCGAGATGGTCGACGGTCTGGCGCTGGCGGAGACGACGCCGGGGCCGCTGGTGCTCGTGCTCGCCTTCGTCGGTTTCATGGGCGCGTACCGGGCGCCGATCGGTGTCGACGCGCTGACGTCGGGCGTGCTCGGCGCGACGCTTGCGACCTGGGTCACCTTCGTTCCGTGCTTTCTGTGGATATTCCTCGGCGCACCCTATGTCGAGCGACTGCGCGCCAACGCCGCGCTCTCGGGCGCATTGTCGGCCATCTCGGCGGCGGTCGCCGGCGTCATCCTCAACCTTGCGGTCTGGTTCGGCCTCCACGTCCTCTTCGGCCGCGTCGAGCGATTGGAGGTCGGGCCGCTTTCGCTTCCCTATCCGGACCCGACGACGCTCCACCCGGCCGCACTTTTCCTGACGATTATGGCGGCTGCATCGCTTCTCTGGTGGAAGCGCGGCATTTTCCAGACGCTCGCAATCTGTGCTGTGGCTGGCTGGCTGCTCATGCTTGTCCGATAACGCAGCGTTCGGGACGAATCTTGGGAAGTGCCGCGTTTTTCCATAGGCGAGGCTTGTATTCTTGGCCCTTCCTTGCGATGTCAGCCGGGAAGCCGAGTTTGCAGGAAACCAGGATGGCCGTCAGGATCAACAGTTTTCGGGAAATCGCCAGCCGATATGACGTGGTGCTTTGCGATGTCTGGGGCGTGCTTCACAATGGCGTTCAGGCTTTCGCCTCCGCCTGCGAGGCGCTCGCCGAGGCACGCGCTCAAGGGGTGACGGTCGTCCTCATCACCAATTCGCCGCGGCCGCATCCGAGCGTCAAGGTGCAGATCCGCGGCCTCGGCGTTCCCGATGAAGCCTATGACCGGATCGTTACCTCTGGCGACGTCACGCGGGCCTTGATCGCCTCGGCGGAGAAGCGGATTTTCTTTATCGGCGCCGATCGCGATCTGCCCTTGCTGGAAGGATTGGGCACCGAGATCGTTTCGGCGGAAGAGGCCGAGACGATCGTCTGTGCCGGCTTCTACGACGACGAGACCGAAACCCCCGAACACTACCGCGCCACGCTGACGGGGCTTGCCAAACGGAAAATCCCGTTCATCTGTGCCAATCCCGATCTCGTCGTGGAACGCGGTCATCGGCTGATCCCCTGCGCGGGCGCAATCGCCAAGCTTTACGAGGAGCTTGGCGGCGAGGCGCGCATTGCCGGCAAGCCCTACAAGGCGATCTACCGCGCCGCGCTGTCCGAAGCGAAGGCGGTGAGAGGTGCCTTCGATCTCGCGCGGGTTATCGCCGTGGGCGATGGCATGCCGACCGACGTGAAGGGGGCGCAGGACGCCGGTTTTGATCTGCTCTATATCAGCGCCGGCATCCACGCGCAGGAATACATGCATGAAAGCCGCACCGATGAGGCGAAGCTTGCCGCTTTCCTGAAGAAGGAAGGGGCGACGCCGAAGTGCTGGATGCCCCGGCTCGCCTGACAGGACGACGGCCATGACGGTTTTCCATCGCAACGAGACCCGTGATCCGCTTCCCGAACGCCTCCATGGCGGCGTGATTGCGATCGGCAATTTCGACGGCGTCCACCGGGGCCATCAGTCGGTGCTGAACCGCGCGCTCGACGAGGCAAAGGGCAGGGGCGTTCCGGCACTCGTGCTGACCTTCGAACCGCACCCGCGCACCGTCTTCCGGCCCGATCAGCCCGTCTTCCGGCTGACGCCTGCGCCGCTGAAGGCCCGCATCCTCGAAGGGATGGGTTTCGGCGCCGTGATCGAATATCCCTTCGACCGGACCTTCTCCGAGCTTTCGGCTTCCGACTTCATCCATCGCATCCTGCGCGAGTGGCTGCACGCCTCCCATGTCGTAACCGGTTTCGATTTCCACTTCGGCAAGGGACGGGAGGGCGGCCCGGCCTTCCTGATGGCGGCAGGCGCCCAGGAAGGCTTCGGCGTGACGCTGGTGGATGCCTTCCGCGACGAGAACGCCTCGGTCATTTCCTCGAGCTTCATCCGTTCCTTGCTTGCCGAAGGCGACGTCGCGCATGCGGCCGGCCAGCTTGGTTACCGCTACACGGTCGAAGCGGAGGTGATCGGCGGCAAGAAGCTCGGGCGCACGCTCGGCTATCCGACGGCCAACATGCGCCTGCCAGCCGAAGTCGAACTCAGGAACGGCATCTATGCGGTGCGTTTCCGTCGTGCGGACGGCTCCCTTTACGACGGTGTCGCAAGCTTCGGCCGCCGCCCGACCGTCGACAGCGACGGCGAAGCGCTCCTGGAGACCTTCGTCTTCGACTTCTCCGGCGATCTCTATGGCGAGATCTGCGCCGTCTCCTTTTTCGGCCACCTTCGCGACGAAGTGAAATTCGACGGGCTAGAGCCCCTGATGGTGCAGATGAAAGAGGACGAGAAGGAAGCGCGCGCCCTTCTTTCCGGCGTGCGGCCCTTGAGCGACATCGACCGCCAGATCAATTTCGCCTGAGGCGGACGGCGACGCTTGTCCAAAGAATCGCGCCATGCTGCGCCCGCGGACCTTTTCAAAAGGCTGAAAACGCCTTAAACAACCGGCCACTATGACCCGGCATTGTCGATTGACCATCGATCAGCGAATTATCGGCCCGGCTTTCCGCGCGCGCTAGAGCGTGCCGGAAGGTCCGGGATTTCGGCGTTTTGCGCCCTTCCAGTCATCTTCGAGATACCGAACCCTTCCGCCTGCGTGACAATCCGCGCGGAAAAGACGAATGCAAAAGACCATGACAGAGACCGCTGAAAAGATCGACTATTCCTCGACGCTCTACCTGCCGCAGACGGAGTTTCCGATGCGCGCCGGCCTGCCGCAGAAGGAACCGGAAACGGTGGCCCGCTGGCAGAAGATGGAGCTCTACAAGAAGCTTCGCGCCTCAGCTGCCGGCCGCGACAAGTTCGTGCTGCACGACGGCCCGCCCTATGCGAACGGCAACATCCATATCGGTCATGCGCTGAACAAGATCCTTAAGGACGTTATCAACCGCTCGTTCCAGATGCGCGGCTTCGACGCCAATTACGTGCCGGGCTGGGACTGCCACGGCCTGCCGATCGAATGGAAGATCGAGGAGAAATATCGCGAGAAGGGTCGCAACAAGGACGACGTCCCAGTCAATGAGTTCCGCAAGGAATGCCGTGATTTCGCCGGCGGCTGGATCCAGGTCCAGACCGAGGAGTTCAAGCGTCTCGGCATCGAAGGCGACTTCGAAAATCCCTACACGACGATGAACTTCCATGCAGAAGCCCGCATCGCCGGTGAATTGATGAAGATCGCAAGGGCCGGCCAGCTCTATCGTGGCTCGAAGCCGGTCATGTGGTCGGTTGTCGAGCGCACCGCGCTCGCCGAGGCCGAAGTCGAATATGCCGACGTCGAGAGCGACATGATCTGGGTGAAGTTCCCGGTGACCGAGGGACCGGATGCGCTTGCCGGCGCCTTCGTCGTCATCTGGACGACGACGCCCTGGACGATCCCAGGCAACCGGGCGATCGCCTATTCGTCGCGCTATGCCTACGGCCTCTATGAGGTCGCGACGGCCGAGAACGACTATGGCCCGCAGCCCGGCGAAAAGATGATCTTCGCCAAGCGCCTCGCCGAAGAATCGGCCGCCAAGGCCAAGGTCACGTTCAACTTCGTCCGTGACATAGAGGCCGCCGAACTTGCGGCGATCACCTGCGCCCATCCACTGCACGGCCTCGGCGGCGGTTACGCCTTCAAGGTGCCGCTGCTCGACGGCGAACACGTCACCGACGATGCGGGTACCGGCTTCGTTCACACCGCGCCGGGCCACGGCCGCGAAGACTTTGACGCCTGGATGGACAGCGCCCGGGCGCTCGAAGCGCGCGGCATCTCCTCTGCGATCCCGTTCACAGTCGACGATGCCGGCTATTTCACCGCCGACGCGCCCGGCTTCGGTCCGGATGCCGAAGGCGGCGCGGCCCGGGTCATCGACGACAAGGGCAAGAAGGGCGACGCCAACGATCGCGTCATCAAGGCGCTGATCGCCCGCCACGCGCTCTTTGCCCGCGGCCGCCTGAAGCATTCCTATCCGCATTCCTGGCGGTCGAAGAAGCCGGTCATCTTCCGCAACACGCCGCAATGGTTCGTCTACATGGACAAGGACTTCGGCGACGGCTCGACGCTGCGCTCGCGGGCGTTGAACGCTATCGACGAAACCCGCTTCGTACCGGGCGCCGGCCAGAACCGCCTGCGGGCGATGATCGAGCAGCGCCCGGACTGGGTTCTGTCGCGCCAGCGCGCCTGGGGCGTGCCGATCGCGATCTTCGCAGATGATAACGGCGAGATCCTCGTGGACGACGCCGTCAATGCCCGGATCCTCGAGGCTTTCGAGAAGGAAGGGGCCGATGCCTGGTTTGCCGAGGGAGCGAAGGAACGCTTCCTCGGAAACGACCACGACCAGGCCCGCTGGAACCAGGTCATGGACATCCTCGATGTCTGGTTCGATTCCGGTTCGACCCATACCTTCACGCTCGAAGACCGTCCCGACCTGAAATGGCCGGCCGATGTCTATCTCGAGGGCTCCGACCAGCATCGCGGCTGGTTCCATTCTTCGCTGCTGGAAAGCTGCGCGACCCGCGGCCGTGCGCCTTACAACGCCGTTGTCACCCATGGCTTCACCATGGACGAGAAGGGCGAGAAGATGTCGAAGTCGAAGGGCAACACCGTCACGCCGCAGGAGGTGATGAAGGATGCCGGCGCCGACATCCTGCGCCTCTGGGTGATGACGACCGACTATTGGGAAGACCAGCGCCTCGGCAAGACGATCATCCAGACCAATATCGACGCCTACCGCAAGCTCAGGAACACCATCCGCTGGATGCTCGGAACGCTCGCCCACGACAAGGGCGAGGTGATTGCGATCAGCGACATGCCGGAGCTCGAGCAGCTGATGCTGCATCGCCTCGCCGAGCTCGACCGGCTGGTGCGCGAAGGCTACGACGCCTTCGACTTCAAGCGGATCGCACGCGCGCTGATCGATTTCTCGAACGTCGAACTTTCGGCCTTCTATTTCGATATCCGCAAGGACGCGCTCTACTGCGACGCGCCTTCGTCGCTGCGCCGGCGCGCCGCGCTGCACGTCATCCGCACGCTGTTCGATTGCCTGGTGGCCTGGCTTGCGCCGATGCTGCCCTTCACGGCCGAGGAAGCCTGGCTTTCCCGCAACCCGGAAGCCGTCTCGGTGCATCTCGAGCAGTTCCCGGCCGTACCCGCGGAGTGGCGCAACGATGCGCTGGCCGAGAAGTGGCGGAAGATCCGTGAAGTGCGCAAGGTCGTGACCGGGGCTCTCGAGATTGAGCGCAAGGACAAGCGCATCGGCTCCTCGCTGGAAGCAGCGCCGGTCGTCCACATCGCCGACCCGGATTTGAGGGCTGCACTCGACGGGCAGGATTTTGCCGAGATCTGCATCACCTCAGCGATCGAAATCGACGGCGCGAACGGGCCGGAAGGCGCCTTCACGTTGCCGGAGGTGGCGACGGTCAGCGTCGTGCCGAGGCTCGCCGAAGGCCGCAAATGCGCCCGCTCCTGGCGGATTACCACGGATGTCGGCTCCGATTCGCTCTATCCGGATGTATCGGCACGCGACGCCGCCGCACTCAGGGAACTTGGCTTCAAAGCGTGACGGGCCGTACCGGGTGAATTGCGCTTGGCGCATTCATCCGGTACAACCTGCCCGAAATTTGGCGGATTTTTCCGCCATGGGGGCATTTAATGGCCGCGGCGGGCGCGGTGCGGCGGGGGCTTAAGGGAACTTCATGGAAATGACGCGAGCGTTGCGGGTGTTTGCGAGCATTGCTGCTGTCGTGGCGGGGAGCCTGGCGCTTTCCGGCTGCATCGGCGGCCCGACATACGGCACGGACAAGACGGCAGGCGAACAGCTGGTCGACGACCTGGGCAGCGCCATCAGCCTGGCGCCGCCGAAAAAGGACCCGGTCAAATACCAGCCACGCGCCGGCCTGGTGTTGCCGCCGCAAGGAGAGCAGGCTTCGCTCATCCAGCCGCAACAGTCGCTCGCAAGTCGCGAAACCAATCCCGAGTGGGTCGAGTCGCCCGAGGAGGTGCGCGAGCGCCTGCGCGAAGAGGCCGACGCCAACAAGAACAATCCGAACTACGTCTCGCCGCTTGCCAAGGCAAGCGCCAACGGCCGCCGTCTTTCTGCCAAGGAGCAGCAGGCGGCCTATCGCGAGGCCCGCAAGATCGAGATGGGCGCCTATTCCGACAAGCGCCGTTTCCTGAGCGACCCGCCGCTCGAGTATCGCCGGCTGCCCGAGGCCTCGGAAACGGATCTCGGCGAGCCGGAGAAGGACAAGGAGCGCCGGCGCAAGAAGGCGGCGCAAGTCGCCAACAGTGGCAGCAAGTGGTACTGGCCGTTCTAAGCCATGGCCATCAGCATTCGCGATGCGGTCCCGGCCGATGCGGCAACGATCCTGCGCTTCATCACCGACCTCGCCATCTATGAGAAGGCTGAGGACGAGGTCGAGGCGACTGTCGAACTTCTGACGGATTCGCTCTTCGGGACCGGCTCGGTCAGCCGGGCGATCATCTGCGAGGTCGATGGCGCGCCGGCCGGCTTCGCCGTCTGGTTCTACAACTATTCGACCTGGCAGGCGCGCAAGGGTCTCTATCTCGAAGATCTGTATGTTACGCCCGAGCACCGCGGCTCGGGAGCGGGCAAGATGCTGCTCAAGCACCTGGCCCGTATCGCGCTTGCCGAGGGCTGCGGCCGCTTCGAGTGGAGCGTTCTCGATTGGAACGAGCCCGCGATCCGTGTCTACGAGGCGATCGGCGCCGAGCCGCTCTCGGAGTGGACGCGCTACCGGCTGACGGGCAAGGAGCTTGAGGCGCTCGCCTCCAGCTGACTGTTGCTATCATCGCCGGGCGGCGAAAAAACCGCGAAGCAGCTCGGCCGCCTCGCGTTCGCCGAGGCCGGAATAGACGTCCGGCACATGATGGCAGGTCGGCGAGCCATAGAACCTGACGCCACTTTCGACGGCGCCGCCCTTCGGGTCCTCGGCGCCGTAGTAGAGGCGGCGTATGCGGGCAAACGAGATTGCCGCCGCGCACATGGTGCAGGGTTCGAGCGTCACATAGAGATCGGCGCCGGAGAGCCGCTCGTCGCCGACGGCGGCCGCCGCCTGGCGGATCGCCTCGATCTCGGCATGGGCCGTAATGTCCCGCAATTCGCGCGTGCGGTTCCCGGCCGCAGCGACGACTTCGCCGTCGAGCACGACGACGGCGCCGATCGGCACTTCGCCGCGCACCGCCGCCTTCCGCGCCTCGTCTAGCGCCGCATCCATGTAGCGCGTCGTTTCCGCCATCACTTGCTCATAATTTCTCTTAACCCGTGGCCTTCGACCTGATAGGACAGCCGCAAAAGGCAGGCAACAGAAATGACATCCAAAGACAAGTCCACCGGGCCCGGCAAGGGAAAAGGTCGGAAAGGCAATTTTCCTTCCTGCGAGAAGAAGGCCAACGCGGCACGGCCCGGCAAGGGCGCGGCGCCGGGAGCCGACGTCGGCGCCGACGAGCCGCAACGCATCTCGAAGATCCTGTCGCGCGCCGGCGTCGCCTCGCGCCGCGACGTCGAGCGGATGATCATGGAAGGGCGCGTCAAGCTTAACGGTGTCGTGCTCGAAACCCCGGTTGTCAATGCGACGCTTGCCGACAGGATCGAGGTCGACGGCCATCCGATCCGCGGCATCGAGCGGACGCGCCTGTGGCTCTATCACAAGCCGGCCGGCCTGGTAACGACCAACGCCGACCCTGAAGGCCGTCCCACCGTCTTCGACAACTTGCCGGACGAGTTGCCGCGGGTGCTGTCGATCGGCCGCCTCGACATCAATACAGAGGGCCTGCTGCTCCTCACCAACGACGGCGGGCTGGCGCGCGCGCTCGAATTGCCGGCCACCGGCTGGCTGCGGCGGTACCGCGTCCGCGCCCATGGCGACATTGATCAGCAGGCACTCGATCGTCTGAAGGATGGCATCGCCGTCGACGGCGTCCTCTATGGTGCGATCGAGGCGACGCTCGACCGGGTCCAGGGTTCCAACGTCTGGATCACCATGGGCCTGCGCGAAGGCAAGAATCGCGAGATCAAGAACGTGCTTGGGGCGCTCGGCCTCGACGTGAACCGCCTGATCCGCATTTCCTATGGCCCGTTCCAACTCGGCGAACTGCCCGAGGGGCACGTCCAGGAAATCCGCGGCCGCACGCTCAGGGATCAGCTCGGTCCGCGCCTGATCGCGGAAGCGAAGGCGAATTTCGACGCGCCGCTCTACAATGATCAGCCCGCCGCGGCGGAGAGGGAGGTCCACAGCGAGGACATTCCTGAAAAGGGCAAGCCGGAACGCGGCGCCTGGCGTGAAAAGCCAGAGGACAAGCGCGAACGGGCGCTTGCTCGCCTTGATACCCAGCGTGACGACGGCCGCTCCCGCGATCGCCGCGATCGTCCCCGCGAAAAATTCGAGGATCGCCCGGCCCGGGCGCCGGCGAAACGCAGCCGGACGGCGAATGTCTGGATGGCCCCTGGTGCGCGCCCAGTCGCCGAAAAGAAGCCGAAGGCGGCCGAGGACGATGCTTCGCCGAAGCCGGCTCGTCGCGAGCGCCCGGAGGGTGCGCCGAAGACCAAGCGTTACGGCCGCACGAAGGATGGCGCGGCCACGAAAACTTCGGCAAAGTTCGATCCCGACCGCAAGGCAAGTGCCGGCAAGGGAGCTGCTCGGCCGGACCGCGCCCCGCGTCCGCCGGTCAAACGCGCCGATGAGGATGGCGACTGGATCAGCGCCAGCGAACCGGTCCGCCGCAAAGACGATGCCCGCGACGGCGGTTTCGAGCGGCGCCGGCCCTTCGATCCCAACGAGCGGAAATCGCGGGATCACGGCGATCGCCCGCCGCGTCGCGAGAGCAGCGAGCGCCCCCGTGGCGATCGTCCGGCACGGACCGCCGGCGACAATCGCGCATTTTCGGAGAAGCCGCGGACAAGCCGCCGCAAGGACGATGTCCGCGAGGGCCGCGAAGGCGGAGATCGCCCCTTCGGCGACAATCCTCGTGGAAAGCCTGCCAGCGGCAAGCCGGCGGGAGGGAAGTCCTTCGGTCAGCGTTCCGGTGGTCCGCGTGGCGGCAAGCCCGGCGGCGGCCGACCGGGCGGAGGCAAGCCTGCCGGCAGCAAGCCCGGCGGTCGCACGGGCGGCGGCAAGCCGCGCGGCAAGGGGAAGTAACCGGCCGTGCGCATCGTCGGCGGAGAGTTTCGGGGCCGCACGCTTGCGACCCCCAAGTCCAACGATATCCGGCCGACCACCGACCGGACGCGCGAGAGCCTGTTCAACATCCTGGGCCACAGCTATCCCGAGGCGCTGGACGGCACCCGCGTCCTCGACCTTTTTGCCGGCACCGGTGCAGTCGGACTCGAGGCCCTGTCGCGAGGCTGCCGCCAGGCGCTCTTCGTCGAACAGGGGGTCGAGGGCCGCGGGCTGATCCGCATCAATATCGAAGCGCTGGGCCTGCAAGGCCGCGCCAAGATCTTTCGCCGCGATGCGGTCGATCTCGGTTCGGTCGGCACGATGGAACCCTTTCATCTGGTTTTCGCCGATCCGCCCTATGGAAAGGGGCTCGGAGAACGCGCACTCGAGTCGGGGGCGGCTGGCGGATGGCTCGTCCCCGGCGCGCTCGTGGTGCTGGAGGAGCGGGCCGACGTGCGTCCGCAATTGCCCGCGGTCTTCGAACCGCTCGACGATCGCGCCTTCGGCGACACGCGAATGCATTTCTATCGATTTCTAGGCGCCTGATCTAAGTTGGGCGGAGCGGGCGGTGGGACCGCCTGGTCCTGCCCTTTAGCACCGCTGTAGCGGCGCGGACGGAACGGAGAGCATCGATGGAGCAGCACGTATCTGCGCAGCGCAGCAGTCCAGACGGCGGGGCCGAGCCGACGATCGCGGTCGCGCTTGGTGGTGGCGGTGCCCGCGGCTTCGCTCATATCCATGTCATTGCAGCGCTGGACGAGATGAGCATCCGACCTGTGGCGATCGCCGGCTCGTCGATCGGCGCGATCATGGGCGCGGGCATGGCGGCCGGCATGACCGGCAAGGAGATCCGGGACTACACCTTTGCGACCGTCGGCAACCGCGGCGAAGTGCTGAACCGCCTGTGGCAGCTTCGGCCGAGCAGTCTGTCTGAGGCCGTGTCGAGCGGCTTCCGCTTCGGGCAGTTCAACATCGAACGGGTGCTGAAAGCCTTTCTGCCGCAGGCGATCCCGGCGCGCTTTTCCGACCTGCTGATACCGCTGAAAGTCACCGCGACCGATTATTACGGGCAAAGCGAGCGCGTCTGCGAACAGGGCGACCTGCATAAGGCGATCGCCGCCTCTTGCGCCCTGCCGGCGATCTTCACGCCGGTGAAGATCGAGGGGCGCGTGATGATCGATGGCGGCATGTACAATCCGGTGCCTTTCGACCACTTGCGCGACCTCGCCGACATCGTCATTGCCGTCGACGTCGTCGGCGGTCCCGATGGTGACGGCAAGACGATTCCGAGCCGCATCGACAGCCTGTTCGGCGCGAGCCAGTTGATGATGCAGTCGATCATCGCCATGAAGATGAAGGCAGGCGCCCCGGATATCCTGCTTCGCCCGGATGTCGGCCGCTTCCGCGCCCTGGATTTCCTGCGTGCCCGTGAAGTGCTCGCGGCGACGGCTGCCACGAAGGAACAATTGAAGCGGGCGCTCTCCGAACGAATCGAGCAATGGCAGGCGAATCGCTGATTTCCGCCCGCCGCACCGCGTTCCGGCTCAGTCGGCACGGGCCAGCGTTTCGCCGGCTCGTTCATTGTCCCCTGTCGGAAGCTGGGGCAGGATGCGCTCCTCGGTCTCCGCCGTGTGGTTGACGTCACGTTTCGGCTTGACCAGCGGTTCCGGCCGCACCGGCTCTGAATGCAGCATGTGGCGTCCGGCCGTGATGCCCTCGGCCTCCTGCAGCACCAGACGCGCCTCGTCGCGGCGGCGGATGTCGTCCATGATGGCGATCGCTTCCTCGCCGTTGACGCCGAGCGCCTCGATCGTCTTGCGGCCGAACAGCAGGCCGGACTCGAAAGTCTCGCGCAACTCGTATTCGACGCCCTGGGCGCGCAGTTCCAGCGTATGCAGGCGATCGTAGGAACGCGCAAAGATCCGGGCGTTCGGGTATTCCGCCTGGACGAGGTTGATGATCCTGTCGGTGATCTCCTTCTTCTGTGTACAGACCGCGACAATCTTCGCCTTCTCGATGCCGGCCGCCCGCAGGACGTCGAGCCGCGTGCCGTCGCCGAAATAGATGCGGAAGCCGAAGGTCGCAGCCTGGCGGACGCGCGCGGCGGAATGGTCGATGATCGTCACGTCGCGGCCGCCGGCCAGAAGGATTTGCGCGGCAATTTGCCCGAAGCGTGAAAAGCCGATCATCAGGACGTCGGCGCCGGCGCCTTCGAAATCCTCCTCGATCTCGTCTTCCATATCATCCTGTTCGCGCAGCAACCGCCGCGAAATGAGCGCCGCAACCGGCGTCAAGGCCATCGAAAGCGTGACGATCGCGACGAGCAAGGAGGCGACGCCTTGCGTGAAGACCCCTGCAACGGCGGCGGCCGTGAAGAGCACGAAGCCGAATTCGCCGCCCTGCGGCAGCAGCAGGCCGATCCGCACCGCATCATTGTGGTGGGAACCGGTCGCGCGGCAAAGGCCGTAGAGAACCAGACTTTTCACCGCCATTAGCAGCGGCACGGCGATGAGGATCAAGAGATAGTTCTCGGCGACGACGCCGAGTTGCAGCGACAGCCCGACCGCCATGAAGAACAATGCCTGAAGGATGCCGCGAAACGGCTCTATATCGGCCTCGAGTTCATGGCGGTAGGAGGATTCCGCGAGCAGCACGCCCGCGAGGAAGGCGCCCATCGCCATCGAAAGGCCGGCCAATTGCATCATCGTCGCCGCTCCCATGACGACAAGCAGCGCGGCGGCGATCATCACGTCCCGCGCCCCGGTGCGGGCGATCACCTGGAACAGCGGATTGAGCAGGTAGCGGCCCGCCGCATAAAGGGCGGCAATCGCGGCGATCGCAAGCGCGAAGTCTTCGAACGGCGTGGTTGTCGCCTCTGGCGCGCGCGTCGCCATCAACGGGATCAAGGCGAGTAGCGGAACGATCGCCAGGTCCTGGAGCAGGAGGATGGAAAAGGCGCGCTGACCGTAGCGCGTGTTGGTATCGTTGTTCTCTTCGAGGATCTGCATGGCGAAGGCCGTCGACGAAAGCGCCAGGCCAAAGCCGGCAATAACGCTGCCGGTCCAAGGGAGCAGGTCGAAGAACTCGATGAGGAAAGACAGAACGAGGCCTGTCGCCACCACTTGCGCCGTGCCCAGGCCGAAAATGTCGCGCCGCATCTGCCAAAGTCGCGACGGCTTCAACTCGAGGCCGATGATGAACAGCAGGAAGACGACGCCGAGCTCCGATACGTGAAGAATCTCTTCGCCCTCGGTAATCGACTGGGCGACCGGACCGATGACGATGCCTGCGGCGAGATAGCCGAGAATCGTTCCGAGCCCGAGACGTTTGAACAGCGGCGCAGCAACGACGGCGCCGCCGAGCAACATCAGCGCCTGGGTGTAGAGGATCGGTGTCTGCATTGCGCGTGGCTTTCATCATGGAGGCTCTCTGACCTGCCCTTGGCGGGCGAGGCGAGGCGGAATGTCGTACTATGCGGAGAGGGGAATCATCGTGATGCCCTTGATGCTTGCTCCAGTGCACAATAAATGGGGCAGGAATGAAAGGCCTAATCATGTCCGAGACGATCGATTCCGCCATCCTCGAGAACCGCGCCGCCGAACTGGTGGACCGTGCGCGGCAGGCCGGTGCGGAGGCCGCCGATGCGGTCGTCGTGCGCGGCCGCTCCCGCTCGGTTTCGGTGCGGCTCGGCAAGGTCGAGGCGACGGAGGCCTCCGAAAGCGACGATTTTTCGCTGCGCGTCTTCGTAGGGCGGCGTGTCGCCAGCGTCTCGGCCAATCCGGGCTTTGATCTGAAGGTCCTGGCGGAGCGTGCCGTGGCGATGGCCAAGGCCTCGCCAGAGGATCCTTACGCGTCGCTCGCCGATCCCGAGCGTTTGGCGAGATCCTATCCGGACCTGGATCTTTTCGACACGCGCGAGGTTTCGAGCGAGGCGCTCACCGAAGCGGCGCTTGCAGCCGAGGCGGCGGCGCTTTCGGTGTCCGGCGTCACCAATTCGAGCGGCGCCAGCGCTTCCGCCGGCATGGGCGGGCTCGTGCTGGTGACGTCGCACGGGTTCTCAGGCTCCTATATGGCGACCCGGTTCGGCCGCTCCGTCAGCGCCATCGCCGGCCAAGGCACCAAAATGGAGCGCGACTACGACTATGACAGCCGACTCTATTTCGATGAACTTCGCAGCGCCGACGATATCGGACGCGTGGCCGGCGAGCGGGCCGTGGCGCGCCTCAACCCGCGGCAGGTCGCGACCGCCAAGAACGTGACCGTCGTCTTCGATCCGCGCATGGCGCGAGGCTTCGTCGGACATCTGGCAGGTGCCATCAATGGCGCCTCGGTCGCCCGCAAGACGAGCTTCCTCAGGGACATGATGGGCAAGCAGATCATGAAGGCGGGGATTGCGGTGACGGACGATCCGCAGATCGTGCGCGGCTCCTCGTCGCGCCCCTTCGACGGCGAGGGGGTCGCCGGCTCGAAGCTGTCCATGGTCGAGGACGGCGTGCTGAAGCACTGGTTCCTCTCGACGTCCGCGGCGCGTGAACTAGGGCTGGAGACCAACGGGCGCGGCGTCCGTGGCGGCCCGGCGGTCAATCCGGCCTCAACCAACCTCGCCCTCGAACCGGGGACGATTTCCCGCGACGACCTGATCCGCGGCGTCGGCACGGGGTTCTACGTCACCGAGCTCATCGGCCAGGGCGTCAACATGGTGACCGGCGAGTACAGCCGCGGCGCCTCCGGCTTCTGGATCGAAAACGGCGAGATCACCTTCCCCGTATCGGAGGTGACGATCGCTTCCAACCTCAAGCACATGTTCATGGCCTTGACGCCTGCCGACGACATCGACAGGAAGTTCGGTACCGCCGCACCGACTCTCGCGATCGAAGGCATGACACTTGCCGGAACTTGAGTCCGGACCGTACGTTCCGCCAGTTGGAGGCGCGTGGGATCGTCCCGGCGCCTGAAGGAGACGAATGTCAGAAGCAGCCCTCCAGACCGCGCCCAGTTGGGACGAGGATCTCAAGCTTATCCTTGCCGCAGCGGTGGCAGCAGGCGATACGGCGCTCGGCTATTTCCGAAAGACCGTGGACGTCCGCTGGAAAAATGAGGGCCGCTCCCCCGTGAGCGAGGCCGATCTTGCAGCAAACGATATCCTGAAGACAAGGCTGCTTGCCGCGCGAGCCGATTACGGCTGGCTTTCGGAGGAAACCGACGACGATGCGACGCGCCTTTCCCGCGACACCGTCTTCGTCGTCGATCCGATCGACGGCACGCGTGCCTTCATCTCCGGCAAGGACCTCTGGTGCGTCAGCGTTGCCGTCGTTCACCAGGGCCAGCCGACGGCGGGCGTGCTCTATGCGCCGGCGCTCGGGGAAATCTACCAGGCGACGCTCGACGGGGAGGCCCGTAAGAACGATGCGGCGATTAGGGTGCGTGACCCCTTGCCGAATGAGCGGCTGCAGGTGGCCATGGCCGAGGACATCGCGGGCAAGCTTGCCGCCCCCTATCGCGACAGGCTGGCGCGCGTGCCGCACGTGCCGTCGCTCGCCTACCGCTTGGCGATGATCGCCGACGGCCGCATCGACGGTACGATCGTCAAGAAGAACGCCCATGATTGGGATTTGGCGGCCGCCGATCTCATTTTGGCGCGCGCCGGCGGGGCGCTCCGCGGCCTGGACGGCACACCCCTGTCCTACAATCGCCCCATTGTCAGTCATGGAGTTCTCGGGGCCGGCTCCGGGCCGGCGCTGCCGGCATTGCTCGCCGCCTCCAAGCCGTTCGACGCCCATTGACCTTTGGGTGCGAATGCCGCAAACCAACGCCGACGTTTCAAAGAACAATGGGAACACAATGGCTCAGAATACCGAGAAGAAGCAGCTCTTGCACCTTGTCTTCGGCGGCGAGTTGACGACGCTCACCGACGTGCAGTTCCGCGATCTCAACGACCTCGATATCGTCGGTATCTTCCCCGACTACGAAAGCGCTCATGTCGCCTGGAAGGCCAAGGCGCAGATGACAGTCGACAACGCCCATATGCGCTATTTCATCGTCCACATGCACCGGCTGCTCGACCCGGAAAATGATTGATGTCTTGGTGAGCGCGGGTAAGGGCGAGCGTTGATGAGCAGCCTGCGCGCACGGCTTGCGCTTTCCACCTATCGCTGGATCGGCACGGCGATCTACCCGTTCGTCGGGCCCTACCTGGCCCTGCGCGCTGCAAAGGGCAAGGAGGATCCGGCCCGCCGCCGCGAGCGCTACGGCCACGCGAGCGCGCCGCGCCCGCCCGGGCCGCTCGTCTGGTTTCATGCCGCGAGCGTCGGCGAGACGGTCGCGGTAACCCCGTTGATAAAGGAAATCCGCCGCAGCGGCATTGCCGTGGTCCTGACCACCGGGACGACCACCTCGGCGCGGGTGGCAGCCGAGCGCCTCGGCAAGGCGGTCATCCATCAATATGTGCCGCTCGATTTCAAACCGGCCGTCAGCCGTTTCCTCGAATATTGGCAGCCGGACCTGGCGATCATCGCCGAATCCGAAATCTGGCCGATGACGATCGTCGAACTGGGCCGGCGCCACATTCCCCAGGTTCTGGTCAATGCGCGTCTGTCCGACCGAACCTTCGCCCGTTGGAAGAAACGGCCATCGCTCGCCGATGCGCTCTTCGAGAACCTCGCGCTCGTCATCGCCCAGTCGGACGTCGATGCGGAGCGCTTCCGCACGCTCGGCGCGCTGCCGGTGATGGTCTCGGGCAATCTCAAGGTCGATACCGACGCGCCGCCGCACGACCCGCAGGCATTGCGCGACTATGCGCAGCAGATCGGTTCGCGCAAGACCTGGGCGGCAATCTCCACCTTCGACGGCGAGGAGGAGGCGGCCGGTGTCGTCCATCAAGCTCTGAAGCCGCGCAACGGTCTCTTGACCATCGTCGTACCGCGTCATCCCGAGCGCGGCGATGCCGTCGAAGCGGCGTTGACCGCCAAGGGGCTCAAGGTCGCCCGCCGTACGCGGGGCGATCGCCTGACGCCGGACGTCGACATTTTTCTCGGCGACACGATCGGCGAGATGGGGCTCTATCTGCGGCTGACCGAGGTGGCCTTCGTCGGCCGTTCGCTCTTTGCCGAGGGCGGGCAGAATCCGCTGGAGCCGGCCATGCTCGGCTGCGCGGTGCTTTCGGGTGGCAGCGTCCAGAACTTCCGCGAGACCTACCAGATGCTTGCCAAAAACGGCAGCGCCAAGATCGTCCGCGACGTCGAAATGCTGGCGAAGGGCGTCAACTACCTTCTCGGCAACGACGACATGCGTCGCTCGATGATCGACGCGGGGCTTGAAACCGTGCAACAGATGCGCGGCGCATTGACGGCGACGATGAAGGGGCTCGAACCCTATATCAATCCGCTCGTGGTAAAGGCGCGGCTGGAGCCGCGCGTCGAAAGCTGAAAACGGACGGGACCATGACTGCGGGCAACGGCATCGTCGGCATATTGTTCGATAAGGACGGTACGCTTCTCGACTACGCGAAGAGCTGGGTTCCCGTGAACTACGAACTAGCGCGAATTGCCGCCAAGGATGACGATGCGCTCGCAAGAGTTCTGCTTCGGGCCGGCGGCATGGACCCGGATACGGGCCACGTCGCACCCGACAGCCTGCTCGCCGCCGGTAACACGGTCGAGATTGCGACCGGCATGGTCGAGGCCGGCGCGCCGTATACGGTGGAGGAACTGACGGCGCTGTTTGACGGCCTCTTTGCGAACTCCGCCGACTATGCGGTGCCGGTGACCGATCTCGGCGCCTTTTTCGCCGCCCTGCATGCGAAGGGCTACCGCCTCGGCGTCGCCTCGAGCGACAATGAACGCTCCATCCGCGAGACGGCGAAGCGCTTCGGCTTCGACACCTATCTGCACTACATCGCCGGCTACGACAGCGGTTATGGCGTCAAGCCGCAGCCGGGCATGGTGCTCGGCTTCTGCGCCGCGACCGGGCTGACGCCTCAGCAGGTGGCGGTGGTCGGAGACAACAATCACGATATGCATATGGGCCGCGCTGCCGGGGCCGGCCTGACCATTGCGGTTCTGACCGGCACCGGCTCGCGTCAGTCGCTGGCCGGGGCTTCCGACCATTGCTTGGCCGATATCACCGAGCTTGAAGCAGTGCTCTGACTCCGTTGACCGGCTTGCCTTTTTTCGCATTCTGAAGTCTCTTGTGGCGTCGTCGGCCCATGGCCGGCAGAGACGGGTCAGGAGCGCCTCCCGGCGCATGAAGCAGCAAGAGCCGCGGAGGCAGCACAGTCAAATGGTTTCCGAAGCGCCTCCGTTCTGGTGGACAAAGGCCGATTGGCGGGCCTATGTGCTCTGGCCTTTCTCCTGGGTCTACGGCCGCGTCGCCGCCATCCGCATGGACCGGGCGCGCCGCGCCATGCCGCCCGTGCCGCTGATCTGCGTCGGCAACTTCACCGTCGGCGGCGCCGGCAAGACACCCACGGCGATCGCGCTGGCGCAGGCGGCCAAGGCGCGGGGGCTGAAACCAGGATTCCTAAGCCGCGGCTATGGCGGCTCTCTGGACGTGACGACGATCGTCGATCCCGCCCATCACCGGGCGAGGGACGTCGGCGACGAGCCGCTGCTGCTTGCGCGCGAGGCCCTGACCGTAGTGTGCCGCCGCCGCGTCGACGGTGCTCGCAGGCTCGCTGCCGAAGGCGCCGACATCATCATCATGGACGATGGCTTCCAGAGCGCTCGTCTTACCTTCGATTTCGCGCTGCTGGTGATCGATTCCATTCGCGGCATCGGCAACGGCCATCTGGTGCCCTCCGGGCCGGTCAGGGCGCCGATCGCCGACCAGCTTCGCCACGCTACGGCGCTCCTGAAGATTGGCCACGGTCCGGCCGCCGATCGCCTGATCCGCCGTGCGGCGCGCGCCGGAAAGGCCGTCTTTGTCGGCGACACGGTGCGGCTCGACGATCAATCGCTCTCCGGCGTCAAGGTACTGGCCTGGGCGGGCATTGCCGATCCGGAGAAGTTCTACCGAACGGTCCGCGATACCGGCGCGATCGTCGAGGAGACGCGGAGCTTCCCGGATCATCACCATTTTTCAGAGGATGAGATCGCCGATCTTATCGATCATGCCGAGAGCCGGGGCTACACGCTGGTGACCACGGCCAAGGACATGGTCCGTCTCGAGCTCGGCCACGGGCGAGCGGCGGAACTCGCCGCCAAAAGCCGGGTCATCGAGATCGAGGTGCGTTTCGACGATCCGTTAGCGCCCGCCAAGATCATCGAGGCGACGCTTGTCGCGGCGCGGGCGCGCAAACTGCATGCGACGGGAAGGCTCTGAAATAGATGCCTCAGGGCTGCCGGCCGGACAGCGCCCCGGCACGCCGTTCGGCTTCGAGCGAGGCGGCGGCGTCGATGTAGGGCTCCTGCCGCACCACGCTCCAATAGCGAAGCTCATCCACCGGAATGGCCTTGCCGGTCGTGGCACAGATAACATGCGAGCCGGCCAGCACGATCTGAAAGTCGCCATCGAGATAACGGATTTTCGCTTCGCGAGAGGAATTTCCGTCAAAGCGGTTCATCATTTGCGTGCTTGCCTCGTCAATGCCCGTTCCCTGATCTATCCCGCCGTTCGCGAAAAGACCAGTCAAATTCGAAACCGCGCTAACATGGCCGCGACACCGCAATGTCAACTCCGGCCAAAAAGCCTTTCGATATCGGCGAGCTTGAGCTCGATATAGGTCGGCCGGCCATGGTTGCACTGCCCCGATCCGGGCGTCGCCTCCATCCGGCGGAGCAGCGCGTTCATCTCCTCCGGCCGCATCCGGCGACCCGACCGGACGGAACCGTGGCAGGCCATGGTCGCGGCGAGCAATTCGAGGCGCCCGGCAAGCCCGTTGGCCGTGTCCCATTCGGCTAGTTCGTCGGCGAGCTGCCGCACCAGCCCCGAAGCGTCCATCTCGCCGAGCATCGCCGGCGTTTCGCGCACTGCGATCGCGCCTGGCCCGAAACGCTCGATCGCAAGCCCGAGCCGCAGGAACTCCTCCGCATGCGCCATCAGTCGATCGCAATCGTCCTCGGCAAGATCGACGATCTCCGGAATGAGCAGCGCCTGCGCCGGCACCGGCCGCGAATGCAACGCCGTCCGCATCGCCTCGAAGACGAGACGCTCATGCGCGGCATGCTGGTCGACGATGACGAGGCCGTCTTCGGTCTGAGCGACGATATAGTTCTCGTGGAGCTGCGCGCGTGCTGCACCGAGCGGAAAGGCCGGGTCTCCCGTGCCGTTCGGGGCCGTCGTCTCGGCCATCGGCGCGGCGGCACGCGCCGATGGCTGCGAAAACTCCGCAAACGCCGCTTGCGGTGCCTCGGCAAAGCCGGGGGCGGGCTCGTCGAACCGCATCGGCCGGTAGGGCGAGGCCTCGGCCGTCCAAGGCGCCTGCGCTCGCTGCGGTTCGGCTCGGTAGGATTCGGAGCGGAAGGCGCGCATCATCCCCTGGGCGCCGGTCGTCGCCGCCCGGTCGCCACCCCGCGTCAGGGCCTCGCGGATCGCGCCGATAATAAGCCCGCGGATCAGCCCGGGGTCGCGGAAGCGCACGTCCGATTTGGCGGGATGGACGTTCACGTCGACCAAGGCCGGGTCGAGCGCTATCGACAGAACGGCGACCGGATAGCGCCCCTTCGGAATGGTTTCGGCATAGGCCGCACGGATGGCCGAGAGGATCAGCTTATCCTGCACCGGCCGGCCGTTGACGAAGGCATATTGCTGCAGCGAGTTGCCGCGGTTGAAGGTCGGCACCCCGGCAAATCCCATCAGCCTCGCCTCTTCGCGCTCCGCATCGATCTCGATGGCGTTGTCGCGGAAGTCCTTGCCGAGCACCTGCGCCATGCGCGCCAGCCGGTCATCGCCCGTCGCCGGAAACTCAAGGGTCGATCGATCCGCACCGGACAGCACGAACCGCACTTTCGGGAAGGCGATAGCCATGCGGCGGACGACCTCGGAAATCGCCGCGGCTTCGGCCTTTTCCGATTTCATGAACTTGAGCCGCGCCGGCGTGGCGAAGAAGAGGTCGCGCACCTCGACGACGGTCCCGACATTGGCAGGCGAGGGGCGGAGCGGCTCGGTCCTGCCGCCGGTCACCAAAATCGCCGCCCCCTCGTTCGCGCCTGCCGTTCGCGTGGTGATCGACAGCCGCGCCACGGATCCGATCGAGGGGAGCGCCTCGCCGCGAAAACCGAGCGTGCGGATATCCGTGAGCGTGTCCGCGATCTTGGAGGTGCAATGCCGGCGGATCGCCAGTTCGAGATCGGCGGGCGACATGCCGCTGCCGTTGTCGGTCACCCGGAGCAGCGTCTTGCCGCCCCCCGCCGTCGCGATCTCGACCCTGGTGGCGCCCGCGTCGAGGGCATTTTCGATCAGCTCCTTGGCGGCGCTGGCCGGCCGCTCGATGACTTCACCGGCGGCGATCTGGTTGATGAGCGTTTCCGAGAGTTGCTTGATGGCCATGGCCCATTTTCCAGGATTCGACGACAGAGGGAAAGGGCTTCTCACGCGTCTTCAACCGGAGGAAAGCCGGAATCGGCGCTCGTCCCCAGGCAGATCGGCAGAAATCGGATGCCGATTTAATTCCGCCTTAACGTTCTGCTGCGATTTTCCACAACAACCTGAATGATCACGGGTTTTGTTCTTTGGAGCATCGCGGCGTTGCTGGACGCCGCTCGATTCCCGCTCGAAGAGTGCCGCAAACGGCCAGCCAGCATGTCCCGAAATGAAACCGCCGCTGCGGCGCCGCGCAAAGCCGCGGGTGCTGCAACACTTCAGATGGCTGCCATGGCTTTGCAAAGCAACCCATGCAGTCGGCGAGACGAGGGCAGAGTAATGAACGATGTGGCGTCGGGCGGCGCGGACATCAGCAGGATCGTTCTGGAGTCGAGTTGCGATGCGCTTGGCCTGGCCTTGCTCGTCTGCGGGCGGGACGACACGATCCTCTATGCCAGCGCCTCGATGCTGCAGTTCTTCCCTGTCCAGCCTCACCTGCTGAAGCCCGGGACGCGGCTTCGCGATTTTCTCGGCGGGGTCTACGATACCGGCCTGCGCCCGAGCACGCTGCCCGAGAACAGCCGGCGGCGTGCGAACCGGGAGGACTGGATCGCCGAACAGATGGGTCTCCATTGGCGCGAGCGCTACGAGAGCGTCGAACGGGCGGGCCGGACGCGCTGGATCTGCCTGCGCAAGCGCCGCCTGTCGAGCGGCATAGGTATTGTGTCGATCAGCGATGTCTCCGATCAGAAGAAGCGCGAGGAGCAGCTGCAGACCGACCTGGAACGGGTCGAACTCACAGAGCAAATCCTTGATGCCCAACCCAATCCCATCTGCGTCAAGGACCGCAATCTGAACTATATCGCCGCGAACAGGGCGTTCTGCGCCATTCACGACGTGGCGCCGGAGGCGATCCTAGGACGTTCGGCCTGGGATGTCGTCGACGCGGAGCTTGCGGACCGCTTCGACCAATCGGATCGGCACGTGCTGGCGACCGGCAGGCCGCATTCCGAGGCGGAGCATATCGTCCGCGCCGATGGCAGCGACTTGTGGGTGGTGACGCGCAAGTATCGCGTCGGCGTGCCCGGGCGCCACTTCGTCGTAACCTGCATGAACGACGTGACCGACATAGCCGCCTGGTATCATGGCGCGGAGGATGGCGGCAGCAATTCGGGGCTGCAGATCCGCGACTACAGTATCTTCACGCCCGCGCAGAATTTCTACGATCCGTTCCGGGCCTTGAACGTCCAGCAGCTCGTCGAAACCGGCTCGATGATCGAAACGCTGCCGGCGCGCGGCCTGCGCGTGCTCCTGGCGACGGCGGACAGCGGAATGGAGGCGCGTGTCGTCGCACGCTTGCGCGGTTCGGGCCTCGATGCCTGCGCCGTACGTAACCACGAAGAGCTCGAAGCCTTTGCGGCCGCCGCCGAGCATCACGGCGTGAAGCTCGATATTTTGGTGCTGGACACGGCCTTTCCGGCAAGGGAGGCCGTTTACGCCGGATGGAAGACCTGCCCGGTGCTCGACGTCACGCCGGACGCGGACGCAACCGCCCTGCTCGGTGAAATCTTCAGGGCCAGCACCGACCGGCCGCCGCCGCGTTCGCAATTTCCGCAAGCCGATTGGGAAGTCTCTTTCGATGGCGATGCGGCGGCCCGGACAGGCGCGTCCGAAGTGGATGTGCTGGTCGCCGAGGATAACCAGATCAACCAGTTCGTCTTCTCCCAGATACTGGACGGTCTCGGCGTGTCCTATCGGATTGCGGGAAATGGCAGGGAGGCGGTCGATCTCTGGCACGAGCTGCAGCCGTCTCTCGTCCTCATGGACATATCCATGCCGGTAATGAACGGCTTCGAAGCCGCAGCTGCCATTCGCGATGCGGAAAGCCAGACTGGACGCCGCACGCCGATCGTTGCCGTCACTGCGCAAGCCCTCGGCGTCGACCTTAGGCAATGCGAAGCGTCGGGGATGGACGATCACATCATGAAGCCGATCAGTCCGGATATGATCGAAGCGTTGCTGCGCAAATATCTGCGTGCCGTCCATGCGCGGCTGACGGCCTGATGGCACGCGGCGCGCCTCGACCCCAGATTTGACGATCAGTCGATATAGGATTGTTAACCGCCGATTGTCATCGTTTGCTCCAGGGTTCCCTTCATTGGCACCGCCACCCGGGAGAAACTGCCCAGTCGCTGGCATAGCAGCAATCCTCGCGCTTTCACCGCGCGATGCTGACGCCCCGAGGCTGCAAGAGTTGAGCATTGAAGACATGAGCACGTCGCCCAAACAGTCATTTCCCCGGTCGGACTTCCGTCGCGACCGACGGGACGTGGCCCATGTGGCACGGACGCGCGCTCCGGTCGGGGGCGCAGCGCGATGATGATCGCCGAACTGGCCATCAACAACGGCCACCGTCCCGACAGGCTGCCCTTCGTCGACCCGCTGACGGGGCTGGGCAATGCAGAGCAGTTGCGACACAAGGTCTGCGAACTTGCCGCCGAACGGGCCAGCGATCCGGCTCCGTTCACCATCGGACTCGCCAATCTCGACGGCTTCAAGCCGATCAACGATCTCTTCGGGCCGGAGGCAGGCGATCGGATCCTGCGCCAGGTCGCGCAAAGATTGTCGGCCTGCGTGCCGGAAGGGGCAACGGTGATACGCACCGCCGACGACGAGTTCGCTCTCGTGCTGCCGCTCGTCTTCGAGCGCAAGGGTGCCGAGAAGCTCGGCCAGATGCTGAAGGAAATCCTCTCGGCGCCCTTCGATCTCGGCGACCGCACCGTGCGGCTGTCTGCCTCCTTCGGCTTTGCCGTCTATCCGTTTGCCGGTGCGGTGTTCGAGGAACTGTTGAAAAGTGCCGACACGGCGCTCTACCGATCCAAACGGCGCGGCCGCGGCCAGATCACGGTCTACTCGCAGGAGATCGCCCAGGAGATGAAGCGGGCGACGCAGCTTGAGCAGGCGTTGCGCAACGCCATCATCGCCGAAGAGATCGATGTCCATTTCCAGCCGATCGTCGACCTTCGCAACGATGGCGTGGTTGGTTTCGAAGCGCTGGCCAGATGGTGCGACCCGGATTTCGGCTATGTCTCGCCTTCCGTGTTCGTACCGCTGGCGGAGGAGCGTGGCTTCATCGAGGCGCTCGCCGAAATGCTGCTGCGCAAGGCGGCACAGACGGCCTTGGCGTGGCCGAAGGAATTGTTTCTCTCCTTCAACCTGTCATCGGCCCAATTGATGGACCCGGCGACGAGCGGCCGGCTTCTGGCGATCGTCAACCAGGTCGGTCTCGATCCGCGCCGTCTGGAACTTGAAATCACCGAAACAGCCGTGATGGCGGATGCCGATGTGGCACAGAAGATCGTCTCCGAACTGCGGGCCGCCGGGGTGCGCGTGTCGCTCGACGATTTTGGCACCGGTCAGTCGAGCCTCTGCCGCTTGCGTGATTTCTCCTTCGACAAGGTGAAGATCGATCGCGCCTTCGTCTCGCGGATTTCAGCCGATCGGGCGTCGGAACATATCGTCAGGGCGATCGTCTCGATGTGCGAGGGCCTGGAACTCGAGGTCGTCGCCGAAGGAATCGAGGACATCTCCGAAGTGCTCAAGCTGAAAGCGCTCGGCTGCGGCATGGGACAGGGCTATTTCTACGGCAAGCCGGCCGATGCGGTCGCCACCATGCGCTATCTCTCCGGTCGTCATCGAGACGCCGCTGCGGCGCGCTGACCGTCGTCGCGGCCCGCCACGTCACCAGAACGGTCGCTTGCGCCTTCCTTCAGCAACCAGTCGCGAATGCGTCCGGCCTGGCTGTTGAGTTCGCGCGACCGCGGCCAGACGACGTAGAAGGCCTGGCCGGTCCGCAGCACGTGGCCTGCAACCGGAACGAGGGCGCCCGAGCGCACCTGTCCGGCGATCAGATGGTCCCAGCCAAGCGCGACGCCTTCGCCGGCGAGCACGGCCTGGATCACCAGAACATAGTCGTTGATAGCCAGCCGTTTGCCCTGCGCCGGATAGGTAAGACCGGCGCTCCCGAACCACTCGGTCCAGTCGCAGGCGCGCCTGACCGGCTCTTCGAGATGGATGAGGCTGTGCCGCAGGAGATCCGCCGGCGTTTCGGGCATGCCATGCGCCTCGACATAGGCCGGCGTCGCCACCGCGGTGATCACCTCTTCGGCGAGCAACGCCGCGTGATAGCGCGGCCATTGGGCTGCGTCGCCGCCGCGAATGCCCAGCGGTATCGGCTCCTCGTCGAGGTCCAGATCGCGAACGCCCGTCTGGATACGAAGGTCGATCTCCGGCAGATCCTCCCGCAGCCGATTGAGGCGCGGCAACATCCACATGGAGGCGAAGGCCGTCGAGGCGGCCAGCGTGACATTCGTCTCGCGCCCCTTGGCGCGAATGTCTTCGGCCGATTTCTGGATGCGCGCCAGGCCAACCGACACGTCGGCATGGAACCTTTCACCGGCCTCGGTGAGCTCGACGGCCCTGTGCACCCGATGGAAGAGCGAAACGCCGAGCTGGTCCTCAAGGCCCCGTACGGCATAGGAGACCGCCGCCTGCGTCATGCCAAGCTCGGTAGCGGCGCGGGTGAAGTTCTGATGGCGGCCGGCGGCCTCGAAGATGATGAGGCTGGCAGCCGACGGCAGCAGGCGGCGCAGATTTTCCATAAGCGCTACTTATATCATGCGTAGATTTTTTCCAGCGTTACAACGGTGTTTGTCGCAAATACCATCATCCCAAATCATGGGAGAACGGCGATGGCGTTGGCGAGTGCGACTGGCGAGGCACCGAAGCGAACACGAAGCGGACGGCTGCAGCGGCGGCAAGGCAGCGGCAGAGATCTTGGGGTTCCCTACATCGTCCGCAACATACCGACCTATGACATCCTCGGGGAGGAAAGCCTGCAGCGGATCGAGGCGACCGCCGATCGCATTCTCGCCGAGGTCGGTATCGAATTTCGCGACGACCCGGTGGCGCTCGAGCACTGGGGGCGCGCAGGTGCGAAGCTCGACGGCGTCCGCGTCACCTTCGAACCCGGCATGCTGAAGGAGGTCGTCCGCTCGGCGCCGTCGCAATTCACCCAGCACGCCCGCAATGCCGCCCGCAGCGTCGAGATAGGGGGCCGGAACGTCGTCTTCTCGCCGGCTTACGGCTCCCCCTTCGTCACGGATCTCGACAAGGGCCGGCGCTACGGCACGATCGAGGACTTCCGCAATCTCGTCAAACTCGCCCAGTCGAGCCCCTGGCTGCACCATTCCGGCGGAACGATCTGCGAACCGGTCGACGTGCCGGTCAACAAGCGCCATCTCGACATGGTCTACAGCCATATCAGATATTCCGACCGCGCCTTCATGGGCTCGGTTACCGCCGAGGAGCGTGCCGAGGATTCGATCGAGATGGCCCGGATTCTCTTCGGCGCCGAATTCGTCGACCGGAACTGCGTCATCCTCGGCAACGTCAACGTCAACTCGCCGCTCGTCTGGGACGGGACGATGACTAGGTCCCTGCGTGCCTATGCCCGCGCCAATCAGGCGGCGGTCATCGTGCCCTTCATTCTCGGTGGTGCTATGGGCCCTGTCACCAATGCCGGCGCCATCGCCCAATCCTATGCCGAAACGCTTGCCGGCTGCGCGCTGACGCAGCTCGAACGCAAGGGCGCGCCGGTGATCTTCGGAAACTTCCTGTCGTCGATGTCGCTTCGCTCCGGCTCGCCGACCTTTGGCACGCCGGAGCCGGCGATCGGCAGCATGGTGGTCGGACAACTTGCCCGCCGGCTGGGTCTGCCGCTGCGCTGCGCCGGCAATTTCTCCAATTCGAAGCGGCCGGACGCCCAGGCGATGCAGGAAGGCGTCATGTCGATGCTCTCGGCTGTCCATTGCGGCGCCAATTTCATCCTGCATTCGGCCGGCTTCGTCGACGGCCTGCTGGCCATGTCCTACGAGAAATTCGTGATGGATACCGACTTCTGCGGCGCGCTGCATTCCTACCTCGCAGGTGTCGCTGTCGATGACAATTCGCTTGCCATGGATGCGTTTAGGGAAGTGGGCCCGGGAAATCATTTCCTGGGCTGCGAGCATACGATGCGCAACTACCAGTCTGCCTTCTGGGACAGCGCGCTCTCCGACAACGAACCATTCGAGAAATGGGTCGAGCAGGGCGAAACCGACATGGCGCTGCGCGCCAATCGTTTCTGGAAGAAGACACTTACAGAATACGAAGCGCCACCCTTGGATACGGCGATCGACGAAGCGCTGGTCGATTACGTGGCGAGGCGCAAGGCCGGTATGTCCGACGCCTGGTATTGATGCAGAAGTCCTCAAGACAAAAGCGGCGCCGTGAGCGCCGCTTTCCATATCGGTTGCTTAATCGGCAGCGTGCTTACTGCTGCGGGGCCGGTTCGGCCGGTGCTGGTGCCGGAGCCGGGGTGGTGCCCGTCGCCGACGTGGTCGACGTGTCGACCGGCTGCGCCGCGTTACGCTCAGCCATCAGCTGCGACTTCGTCTTGAATTCCGGCGCACCCTTCAGGGACTCCGCCGTTTCGGTCGTCGTCAGCTTCAGGGCATCCGAGTCAGGCTGTTCGGTGACTTCGATGCTTTCGAACGGAACCGCGACGTTCTTTTCACCGATTCCGAGGAAGCCGCCAACGCCGACGATTGCTGCAGCGACGCCGCCTTCCTTCTTGATGATCAGGTCGTTGATCTCGCCGATGCTTTCATCATTGGCGTTATAGACCGACTGACCGATATAAGTGTTGGCGGAAATCTGGTCCTCGGCCTGTTCGGTCAGATAGGAGCCAGCCTCTGCCATGTCGGTCGCTTTGTCCGCAGGAGCCGGTGTCTGTGCCTGATCAGCCGGTGCGGGAGTGGCGGGAGCAGCCGGGGCGGGCTGCACCTGCGTCTCGGGCGCCGGGGCCGGCGGTGTGGTGGTTTCCTGCGCGAAGCTCATCGGAGCGACGGCAACGCCCACGAGAAGCGCGCCGGCGGCAACGGAAGATATAAATTTGTCGATCATATCAGTCTGCCTTTCGTTGACGTTGTCGGGTAAGCGCAGCCCCGATTCTCCGGTGTTTTGCGCTGCGCCGGTGGTACTCAAGCAACGTCCGGCGGCGAAAACTGTTCCGGAAAAAATGAAAATATAAAGCCGCTGGTTGTCTTATGATCGAGCCTGTTCATCCAGTGGTATAATGCCCCTTTTATGTGAACGGGGACGGGCCGCGGCAACCAAAACCAACGTCGGTCAGAAGCGAAGGCGCCGCATGCCGGGGTCGGCATGCGGCGCCCATGTATCCGTGGCCACAGAAGATTCAGTGGCTCTCGCGATGCACCTCGCTGCCGCTGTTGCCGACGAGGAAGTCGAGGTCGGCACCCTTGTCGGCCTGCAGCACGGTGTCGTGATAGAGCTTGTAGTAGCCGCGCTGCCATTTCTGCTCCGGCGGCTGCCAAGCTGCCATGCGGCTTGCGAATTCCTCCTCGCTGATCAGCAGGTTCAATTCGCCATTCATGGCGTCAAGCCGGATGCGGTCGCCGGTCCTGACGATCGCCAGCGGCCCGCCGGCATTGGCTTCAGGGCTGACATGCAGCACGACGGTACCGAAGGCCGTGCCGGACATGCGGGCATCGGAGATGCGCACCATGTCGCGAACGCCCTTTTCGACGAGCCGGCGCGGGATCGGCATATTGCCGACCTCGGCCATGCCGGGATAGCCTTTGGGACCGCAACCCTTGAGCACGAGGATCGTGTCCTCGGTGACCGGCAGGTCCGGATCGTCGATCTTCGTCTTGAGGTCCTCGATCGTCTCGAAGACATAGGCCGGCCCCTCATGCGCAAGCAGGTGTTCGCTTGCCGCCGACGGCTTGATCACCGCGCCGTTCGGCGCCAAGTTGCCCTTCAGCACCCGGATGCCCGCGGCAGCGCGGAGCGGATTGTCGAGAGGCCGGATGACGTCGTCGTTGTAGACCTCGGCACCTTCCCAATATTTGCTGATCGGCACCCCGAACACCGTCGGCGCATCGGCGTGCAGCAGATGTTGGATGCGGTTCATCACTGCCGGCAGGCCGCCCGCATAGGCAAGGTCCTCGATCAGGTACTTGCCGGACGGCATGCAGTTGACGATGCATGGCACCTGACCGCCGACGCGGTCGAAGTCTTCCAGACAGAGATCGACACCGGCGCGTCCGGCGATCGCCAGCAGGTGAACGACGGCATTGGTGGAGCCGCCGACGGCGGCATTGGCGATGATGCCGTTCTCGAAGTTCTTGCGCGTCAGGAGCTTCGACAGCCTGAGATCCTCGTGCACCATGTCGACGATCCGCTTGCCGGTCATGTGCGCCAGCGCCATTCGTCGCGCGTCGACGGCCGGCAGAGCCGCGTTGGTCGGCAGCGACAGGCCCATCGCCTCAACAACCGAAGCCATGGTGGTCGCCGTGCCCATGGTCATGCAGACGCCCGGCGAGCGCGACATGCCGCTTTCGGCCGCCATGAATTCCTGCAGGCTCATTTCGCCGGCACGCACCGCCTCGGAGAATTTCCACACATCGGTGCCCGAACCGATATCTTTGCCCTTCCATTTGCCGTTGAGCATCGGCCCGGAGGAAACGACGATCGTCGGCAGGTCGACGGAGGCCGCCCCCATCAACTGGCCGGGTGTCGTCTTGTCGCAGCCGCCGAGCAGCACCACGCCGTCGATGCCGTAGGCGCGGATCGCCTCTTCCACGTCCATCGCCAGCAGATTGCGGAACAGCATGGCCGTCGGCCGCATCTGCGTTTCGCCGAGCGACGAGACCGGAAATTCGACCGGGAAACCGCCGGCCTCCCACACGCCGCGCTTGACGCCCTCTGCAAGGATGCGCAGGTGGCTGTTGCAGGGCGTCAGCTCGGACCAGGTGTTGCAGATGCCGATGATCGGCCGGCCGTCGAAGACATGATCCGGAAAGCCCTGGTTCTTCATCCAGGACCGGTGAATGAAACCATCCTTGTGCGTGCCGCCGTACCAGTGCCGGCTCCTCAGTTCTTTTTTCTTATCGCTCATCCGAGCACTCCCTTTCCATGCGCGATTCACCGCATGGATTAATTGTATGACTTTTTCTCGGCGCCGCCAGCTTTTGTTCGCGATCGGGCGCCGAATGAAGCATCCTTCAGCTAAGTCGGAACGCCGGCTCGAAGCGGCCCTTGACGTCGATCCCGAGCTCGAACGTTTTGCCGGCGTTGGGATCGGCGGAGCGTGTCGCGTCGTCGAGGTCCTGCCAGGCGGAAGTGACCAGCAGCCTGTCCGCCCGCGCACCGATGAAAGCGGGGCAACTCGGCTGCGTCGCCGGCACCGCGTAGCGGGCGACCTTCTGTCCGTCGGGATTGTACACTTCCACGGCGCCGGCGCCCCAGCGGGCGTTCCAGATCAGCCCGTCGGCATCGCAGACGGAGCCGTCGATCCCGCCCGGTGCCGGGCTTTGGTCGAAAAGAATGACGGGATCGTCGGTGGGCATCGCCGTTTCCGGATCGATGGCGACGCGCATCAGGTGATTGACGTCCGTGTCGGTGAAATAGGCGGTGGCGCCATCCGGCGAAAAGCAGATACCGTTCGGGATGGTGATATTGCCGTAGAGCTTCGTAATCCGGTTGCCGGCGACGTGGTAGATCGCACCGGCATGCTTCTCGGCCTTTCGTCCCATGGTGCCGATCCACAGAGCACCGGAGCGATGAACGCGCCCGTCATTGGAGCGGTTGCCCGGCTTGTCCTCTATCGCGGCGAATGGGCTGAGCGAGAAGCTCGCCGTGTCGCGGATAAAAAGCCCCTGGTCCGACGCGATCAATTGCCGGAAGGGATCGATGGTGGCCAGCACGCTGCCGAGAAAGGGCAGGGGATGAATAGTCTTGTGTCCGCTTCCGAGATGGAGCTCGTGCAACTCCTGGCCCTTGATGTTGAACCACCAGGCGGTGTCGGTGCGGGGGTCGTAGGTCGGGCCCTCACCGAGCTCGGACGCGAAGTCGCAGAGGATGCGGCCGGAAAAGGCGACGAGGTCGGTCATTCTTGGCCTCCATGGACGGCGTCATAGGCTTTGAGCGTGGCCACCGCCCGCTGCCTGACATCCGCAGCGCTCATTCCCGGCTTGTAAAGGCTCGAGCCGAGCCCGAAGCTACGCACGCCGATCTTGGCATAGTCGGCAAAATTGGCCTCCGAGACACCCCCGACTGCGGCGATCTCGAGGTCGCGCGGAAGCACCGCGCGGATCGCTGCGATGCCGGCAGGCCCAAGAACGCTGGCGGGGAAGAATTTCAGGCCGCTGGCGCCCGCAGCCGCTGCCGCGAGTGCCTCCGTCGGGGTAAAGACGCCCGGCATCGTCACCATGCCCTTGGCCGTGGCAAGCCGGATGACCGACGGCTCGACATTGGGGCTGACCATCAGGCGGCCGCCGACGCCGTCGAGTTGCTCGACATCGGCCGTCGTCAGCACCGTGCCGGCGCCGATGAGGCAGCCTTCCGGCGCCATCTTCACCGCCGTTTCGATGGATCGGAGCGGATCGGGCGAATTCAGAGGGATCTCGATCGCCGTAAAGCCCGTTTCGATCAACGCGCCGACGACGCTCTCGGTCTCTTCCGGCTTCAAGCCGCGCAAGATCGCAATCAGCGGATATTTCATTGGGGGCAGGGGAATGCGGTTCATCTTCGTTTCTTCCGTCAAAGGGGCCAAATGGCCTGGGCAGCGGCTGAAAGGCCGACCCGCACCGCCTCATCGGCGTCGACGAGCCGGACTGCGAGCCCTTGGCTTTCAAGCGCCGCGCGATAGAGCGCGCCGAGCTTTCCCGAGCCGACCAGGCAAATGCCGTCCACTGGGCCCGCCGTAGCGAGCGCACCGGCGATCTCCAGGCCGATCAGCGTGCCGGACAGGCGCGCCATGGCGTCGGACGCGCTCAAGCCATGGAGCAATTGTCCGGCCCGAACGGAAAAGAGGAGGTTCGTCGCCAGCGCCGGCCTTTCCCGTGCCTGGGTGACGGCTTCGGCAAAGGCAGCGCTGTCGGCCGCGATGGCATCCACCCCGGCCACGGCATGACTCAAGATCGTATGCTTGGAGATGGCGTCGAACAATTCGCCGGTCATGTAGGTGGAGAAACCGTCGACCGTCTGACCCGACAGCCGCACCCACTTGCTGTGGGTCCCTGGCATGCACACGAGGTGCCGGCCGGTGTCGAGCATACCGGCTGCCCCGAGCAACTGCGTCTCCTCGCCGCGCATGACATCCGGATGCCGGTCGTCGCGCTGCGCCAGGCCCGGCAGGATACGGATGTCGCGATCCACGTCCGGAATGGCGATCGCATTTCCTGCGATGGCGCCAAGCGTCGCCGGCGTTTCAAGATAGCCCGCTTCTTTCCAGCCCTGTCGGGCGCCGGCCATGCCGCAGATGATGATTGGCAGATGGGCAGATGCCGAAACGGCGGCAAGATGGCTGTCGAGGACGGCGTGGAACCCGGTTTTCGCTGCGGTCGTCATGCCCTCCGCACTGCGGCGTTCGGCGAGCACCGATCCGTCCTCTCCGATGATCCACAAGCGGAAGCTCGAGGTCCCCCAGTCCACCGCGGCATAGTAGCCTGCCGTCATCAAAACACGCCTCCATCGATAATCATGGTCTGTGCCGTCATCGCCGCGGAGCAGTCCGACGCCAAAAACAGGCAAGGACCGACGAGATCCTCGGCCACCAGAACGCGTTTCAAGCACTGCCTCTCCTGCATCCGGGAGATCGAGTCCTCCGTGAGCCAGAGCCGCTTCTGCCGTTCGGTGACGATCATGCCAGGCAGGATGGCATTGACGCGGATATTGTCCGGCCCGAGTTTCCCGGCGAGCGACTTGGTGAGCCCGATGATGCCGGCCTTCGCCGTCGCGTAGGCTGGTATTTCGGGCATGTTCAGCATGAAGGCGATCGACGAGAAATTGATGATCGATCCGCCGCCCGCTTGCCGCATGTGCGGCGCAATCGCCTGGGCGAGAAAGAAGAAGTGCCTGAGATTGACGGCGAGGCTTTCGTCCCAGCTTTCCCTCGTCACCGCCTCGAGCGGCTGCCGGTCGTCCCGGGCGGCGTTGTTGATCAGCACCCGAATCGGGCCGAGCGCCGCGATGGCTGCATCGGCGGCGCTTCTTGCCTGCTCGACGTCCCTGAGATCGGCGTGGATGAATTCGGGTCTCCGCCCAATTTCGGCGGCAAGCCTGTCCGCAAGCGTCCGGCTTGCGTGCTCCACAATATCGATGAATGCGACTCGCGCACCCTGCCGGAGAAAGGCCTCCACCAGCGCCGCTCCAATGCCGGAGGCTCCGCCGGTCACCAGGACGCCGCGATCGCGCAAGTCGGGAAACTGACTGCTCGGCAGCGTCATCGATGATTCTCTCCCTCTTTCTCAGCAAATTTGTTCCAATATGCGGAACAGGCATTTATTTTCTGGAATTATCGCGCCGGGGTTCTTATCCTGTCAAGGTGGCAAGTGGGCGAAAGCCGAGGACATGGAACCTAACATCGTGACCGATCAGGGAAGCGAAAGGCCGGGGACCGGCACGCTGGGGAAGGCAATGGCGGTTCTCGAAGCCGTCGCGGCGGCCGACCGGCCCCAGCGATTTACTGACATCCTGCGATCGGTCCGCCAGCCGCGCGGCACGCTGCATCGGCTGCTCGGACACCTTGTCGATGAAGGCCTGCTAGTGCAGCGAAGTGATCTTTCCTACGAGCCTGGTCTGCGCCTCTTGAAGCTTGCCTATCGCTCCTGGTCCGGCAATCAGTTTCGCGACATCGCCGAGCCGCACCTGTTGCGGCTGCACGAGCTCACTGGCGAAACGGTTCATCTCGGCATTTTGCGCGAGACCGAGATCATCTATGTCGACAAGGTCGAAAGCCGCCAGACGGTCCGCATGAGCTCGCAGATCGGCAAGGCCTCGCCGGCCTATTGCACAGGAATCGGCAAGGCGGCCCTGTCATCGCTTCCAGACGGCGAGTTGGAGCGCGTCACGGCAAGGATGCAGTTTGTCCCGTTCACCCAGCGCACGCATTGCTCGGCCGCTTCGTTGCTTGCGGAAATTGAAGAGATTCGCCGCGAAGGCCATGCCTTCGACCGCGAGGAGCATGAAGCCGAAATCTGTTGCGTGGCGGCGCCGATCGTCGTTCCGGAGCACGAACTGGTAGCCGGAATTTCGGTAACCGGCCCTTCCTATCGCGTCACCATGACGCAATTGGCGGCCTGGGCCGCGGATGTGCGCAACGCCGCCGCGAAGGTCGAGGAGGAGGCCCGAATCCGGCTGGGACCCGGCCGAGGCGGCCGCTAAGCATTGCTTTACGGTAAATTAGAAGTTTCGACTGGACGAGGCGACTGTAGATCGCTAGCTTCAACTTTCTAGTCTCGCCTCCACGACTGGTTGCAGTCTCGCGCGGGATGTGGTCCTTAGCGGAAGCGCTAAGAGCGGTTTGTGACGGTGAACCGGCCGGACTCGCCAACGAGCGTGTAGGCTGTGGGAGGCCAGCGGAACAATGATGGATTTCAACGCGGACATTAATTCACTGGTCCTTCCGGATGGCCGCTCGATCGATGCCGCGCTCGGCAATGAAGACGATGTCAAGCGCGCTCTGGACCAGATTTCGGACGCTTTCGGATTCCGCGGCTTCATCGTGTTGGCCATTCCGGACTCTGGTTGTCACAGCCTTGCTGCCCAGGCGCTGCTGACGTCGTGGCCGGCAGAATTCCTGCGACGCTATGACAGTGCCGGCCTGATCGAGGGAAGTCCGGTGATCCAGCGGTTGCGCCGGAGCACCATCCCCTTCACCTATGATGCGCATCTCCTGGCGCGCAGACGCATGGACGGGAAGGGCGAAGCCGCCGTCAGTGTCTTCGAGCAGGCCGGCATGCCGCGCGGTCTGTATCTTCCCGTCCACGACGCGAAGGGAGGTCGCGCTGCCATTGCCTTTGGCGGAGACCGGGAGGTGGTATCGAGCGACGAAATGCAGGCACTCAATTTCTGGGCAGGGCTGCTCTATAGCCGGCTTTCCGAGATCAGAACGCGCGACCGGCGCCGGCCGGGCAGCCTCTCCCGACGCGAGATCGAATGTCTGCGCTGGGCTGCGGCCGGAAAGACGACCGTCGAGATGGCCCGAATCATGGCGCTTTCCGAATACACGGTGAACCACTATCTGAACCGCGCGACCCGCAAGCTCGATTCGGTCAATCGTGTGCAGACGGTCGCCAAGGCGATGCGGGCCGGCCTCATCAATTAGCAGAACAAGCCTCGCTCGGGCCCCTTGTGCGTCCCGCCGCGCGAAACGTAATACACAGCCTTTTGGCGGCGAAGGGAGACCATTGCCGATCACCTGTTGGCAATCATGCGCGGCTCAGGCTATTTGATACTTGATGAATGTCATGGAACGCGCGAATGCAAGATACGATGACGACCGGGATGACTGACGTCGATCTACCCCGGGGCGGTGATTTCGCGTCTGAGATCGCAAGGCTGGAGACTCAGTTCGATATCATCCGCTACATGCGGCGGATTACGCATATTTTCGGCTTCAAGACGTTCCTCATCTGCTCGATCCCGCCGGTCGACATGGAGCGGCTTTCCGCCGCCACCGTCATTTCCAACATGCCGGCTGAGCTTCTCAACAAGTATGACAGCCTGTCGATGCTGCGTTTCAGCACGGGCGTTCGTCGGTTGCGGGAGACGACGACGCCGTTCCAAATCACCCTTGAAGACTGGGAGAGCGAGGGCGGCAAGCCGGCGTCTGCCGGGGACTACATCGGGATGCTGCGCGAGAACGGTATCTTTCAGGCCAACTATTTCCCGGTCCATGATGCCGAGGGCGGCCGCGGCGCGGTCATTCTCATGGGCCCGGCGGCAGATCTGCCGATGACGGCCGCGATGGAACTGCAGATGATCGCGATCCACGTCTATAACCGCCTCGCCGAGATCGGTTCGGTCTGGAAGAACAGCGGCACGACCCTGTCGGAGCGGGAAATCCAGTGTTTGAGCTGGACCGCAGCCGGTAAGACCAGTGCTGAAATCGCCGGGATCCTCGGCCTCTCCGAGCACACCGTCAATCACTACCTCAATCACGTGACGAAGAAGCTCGATGCCGTCAACCGCACGCAGGCGGTCGTGAAGGCGATGAAGAAGGGCTATATCAGCTAGCCCCGTCCTGCCGTTGCAGTTGCTCGATTGCAGTCACGTGTTGTGCCCAAAATGCACACATGCTCAGGAATTAAGCGGAGCTTCGGCCTGCGTCTCGCGCCGCTTGGCCTCTTTCCCGTGAAATCATCAGTATCATACCTCGCCGTTTGAATTGGCACGTTTTCTGCTTGTTCATTGCCAGTCCACAGAGGGGACTAAAAAAGAACAGCGCCCAAGAAGGTCGCGAAAAGGGCCGCCGCCAACCGCCCGTGATCCCGGATATACGGACACGGTCGGTCGGCTGGCGGCCTTCATTTTCTCAATTCCAACATTGGCGAAGTGCCCAGGCTCGATTATCTACTGCACAGGATCCTCGGATCGGACTCGATTTGAGGGAAATCGCATTCAAAGCGTTGGCAGCAGTGTCCCGTCCAAGAGGCGGGGAATGGCCGACGCGGCAGAGAGAAGAGGGCGAGATGCCGGACGTAACCAGGGAAATGGTGCTTGAAAGGCTGCGGAGCGTGCGCGGCCCGGACATGGAGGGCAACATCGTCGACCTGGGTCTGGTCTCCGATGTGTTCATCTCCGACGGCAAGGCCTATTTTTCGATCACCGTGCCGGCGGACCGAGCGAAGGAGCTCGAGCCGATGCGCGCCGCTGCAGAACGGGTCGTCCGGGAGATGCCGGGCGTGAAGGCAGCCATGGTCGCGCTGACTGCCGACCGCAAGGCGGCGGCTCAGGCCGCCCCGGTACAGCGGCCGGCACCGCCCTCCGGGCACGCGCATGCTCCGCGGCCGCACGGCGGCCCGCCGGCGAAGGCAGGTATTCCGGGCGTCGGCGCCATCATTGCGGTTGCCTCCGGCAAAGGCGGCGTTGGCAAGTCTACGACCTCGGTAAATCTGGCCCTGGCGCTTAAGGCGAACGGTTTCAAAGTCGGGCTGCTCGACGCCGATATCTATGGTCCGTCGATGCCGCGCCTGCTGAAGATTTCCGGCCGGCCGCAGCAGATCGAGGGGCGGCTCATTCGGCCGATGGAGAATTACGGACTGCCGGTGATGTCGATGGGATTCCTCGTCGACGAGGAGGTCGCGATGATCTGGCGCGGACCGATGATCCAATCCGCTCTCCTGCAGATGCTGCGTGAGGTGGCCTGGGGCGAACTCGACGTGCTCGTCGTCGATATGCCGCCCGGCACCGGCGATGCGCAGTTGACGATGGCCCAACAAGTGCCGCTCGCCGGCGCGGTCATCGTCTCGACGCCTCAGGATCTGGCGCTCGCCGATGCGCGCAAGGGGATCACCATGTTCCGCAAGGTCGAGGTGCCGGTGCTCGGAATCGTCGAGAACATGAGCTATTTCGTCGCTCCCGACACCGGAAAGCGCTACGACATTTTCGGCCATGGCGGCGCCCGCAAGGAGGCCGAGCGCATCGGCGTGCCCTTCCTCGGCGAAGTCCCGCTCACCATGGAAATCCGGGAAACTTCGGATGCAGGCACACCCTTGGTGGTGTCCGATCCTGGTGGCGAGGCGGCGCGGATTTATCGCAGCATCGCCGAGCGGGTCTGGGAACAGCTCTCGGCCGGGCAGGCGAATCAAAGCCGCGCAATGCCGAACATCGTCTTCGAATAGCCTCGATGCGGCAACTTCGAGCCAGCCCCGTGATTTTCCTTCGCGGGAGCATACCGCTTACGGAAAATATAAAGTAGGGTCCGGCACCTTTCGAAACGAGACGTGACGTGCCGCCGAGGTCGGTATGCAGCAAAAAGCATTGATTTTACCCGAGCGTTGCGCCATATGGCTTGCCGCTCGCGCAAGAGGCAGGCGCTCACCGTCCCTCGCCGGAGATTTCGGCCCGGACGACAACCAAGGGGAGATGTCGTGGGGGCGGAAGTCTGCATCAGATGAATCGGCATTGTGGAAATCCCGTGGCGGCTGATCGTTTCCATTCCTCATTCCTCGTCTCTGTCGGTCCCACTCAAAAGGCGGCTGCATGATCTCAGGCTATTGCGTCAATGGCGAAGCCGTCGCCCTTACGACGGCCGAACCCCCAGCCGCCCTGCGCCCGGAGATCGTCTGGATCGACCTCGTCGAACCCACCAGGGCCGAAGAACATATGATGGAGGGGCTGCTCGGAATTTCCATTCCGACGCGCGACGACCTCAAAGGCATAGAGCCGTCGAGCCGCCTTTATGTCGAAGGGGGCGCCGTCTTCATGACAGCCTCGCTGGTCTATCGCAGCGAAACCCAGATTCCCGGCTTGACGGATGTCGGCTTCGTCCTTTCCGGAGGCAGACTGGTGACGATCCGCTATGCCGAGCCGCGCGCCTTCGGCCTCTTCAAGGCGGGCTTGCATCGGATTCCCAACGGCTGCCGCAACGGCGTGGTGCTGCTGACCCGGCTGCTGGAAACGATCACCGACCGGACGTCGGAAATTCTCGAGCAGGCCGTCGTCAAGATCGATGACCTGTCGATCGAGGTGTTCGGCGACAGGGCTGCGGGCCGGCGCCGGCCGCCGCAATTTCTCGAAGCTCGCCTGCGCGATGTTGCGGGCCACCACAGGCTGGTTGCGAAGACGCGCGATAGCCTCGCTTCCCTGTCGCGGCTGCTCACCTTCCTCTACACCGTGCCGGAAGTGCAGGAGGACAAGGACAGCCGCGAGCTTTGCCGCTCGATCTCCAGGGATATTCAGTCGCTTTCCGAACACGCGGCCTTCATCTCGGGAAACATTACCTTTCTGCTCGATGCGTCGCTCGGTCTCATCAATGTAGAGCAGAATGCCATCATCAAGATCTTCTCGATCGCTTCGGTCGTCCTCCTGCCCCCGACGCTGGTTGCTTCGGTCTATGGCATGAACTTTCGCGTGATGCCTGAACTCGAATGGCAGTTCGGCTATCCCTGGGCGCTCGCGGCCATGGTGCTCTCGGCCGTGATCCCGTTTTTCTTCTTTCGCTGGAAAGGCTGGCTCTAAGGAGCCTGTTGGACACCATGTCTCAGTCGTCTGCCCCTGCCGTACACGGATCCGAGAACATGCGCCGCCTGCTCGCGCTTGGGCTTGGCTCCATCGGCGTCGTCTATGGCGACATCGGCACGAGCCCGCTCTATGCCTTCCGCGAAGCGCTGCGCCCGGTCGCCCATGACGGCGTCACGGATGCGGAGATCATCGGCCTGATCTCGATGATGATCTGGTCGCTGACGATCATTGTGACGATCAAATATGTGCTCTTCCTGCTGCGGGCCGACAACCAGGGTGAGGGCGGCACCCTCTCGCTGCTCGCCCTTTTAATGAAGACGGCCAATGGCCACGCGCCGCTTTTGTTCTTCATGGGTGTCGCGGGAGCGGCGCTCTTCATCGGCGACGCGATGATCACGCCGGCGCTCTCGGTTCTCTCCGCCGTCGAGGGCCTGAAACTGGTGACGCCGGCGCTTTCGGACTATGTCGTTCCCATTGCCGTGGTCATTCTGCTGCTTCTTTTCGCCGTACAGTCGAAGGGCACAGCGGCCGTCTCGAATTTCTTCGGGCCGATCACGCTCGTCTGGTTCCTTGTCATGGGCGGGATCGGCCTCGTGCACATTGCCGACGATCTGTCGATCTTTGCGGCCTTCAATCCATTCTATGCTGTAACGTTCTTGCTCAACGAAGGCTATATCGGCGTCATTGTGCTGGGCGCCGTGTTCCTGACGGTGACGGGAGCGGAAGCGCTATACGCCGATCTCGGCCATTTCGGCCGTCGGCCGATCCAATGGGCGTGGTTCACCATTGTTTTTCCGGCATTGACCCTGAACTATCTCGGCCAGGGCGCCTTCGTGCTCGAGCATCCGGATGCCATGTCCGACCCGTTCTTCCTGATGTTCCCGAAATGGGCGCTGCTTCCCGTCGTCGTTCTTGCGACGGCGGCGACCATCATCGCCAGCCAGGCGGTGATCACCGGCGCCTTCTCGCTGACGCGGCAGGCGATCCATCTCGGTTTCCTGCCGCGCATGGCGATTTTCCATACGTCCGAAACCCATACCGGCCAGATCTATTTGCCCAACGTCAACACGCTGCTGATGTTCGGCGTCATGGCACTCGTATTCGTCTTCGGCTCCTCGGAGTCGCTTGCGACCGCCTACGGGATTTCCGTTACCGGCGCCATGGTCGTGACGACGATGCTCGCCTTCGAGTTCCTGCGTGCGCGCTGGAATTGGTCTGGCTGGTGGGCCGCCGCCGCTTTGCTGCCGCTCCTCACGCTGGAACTCGTCTTCCTCGGCGCGAACATGCTGAAGATCCATGACGGCGGCTATGTGCCGATCCTGATCGCGGCGACCTTCATCATCGTCATGTGGACCTGGAAGCGCGGCACGGAGATCCTCCACAACAAGACCCGCCATATCGACATTCCGCTGGCGAGCTTCATCAAATCGATCGAACGCAAGAGCGAACACGGGCCGGTCGCCGTTCCGGGCACGGCGATCTTCCTGACGAGCGACCCGGATGCGACGCCCGCCGCCCTCCTGCACAACATCAAGCATAATCACGTCCTACACCAGCAGAACTTCATCCTGACGATCCGCACCGCCAACACTCCGAAGGTGCCCAAGGAAGAGCGCGTCAGCGTCCTGCCGCTGTCGGAACGCTTCACCCAGCTCGAGATGAGATTCGGCTACATGGAAACGCAGAACGTTTCCCAGGCGCTCGGCCTGTTTCGCAAGTCCGGCCTGAAGTTCGACATCATGTCGACCTCATTCTATCTCGGCCGCCGCAAGCTCGTGCCCGACGCTCAGTCCGGCATGCCGCACTGGCAGGATCGCCTCTTCATCGCGCTCGCAAACGCCGCAATCGATCCTTCCGACTATTTCCGCCTGCCGACCAACCGCGTCGTCGAACTTGGCTCGCACGTGATCATCTGACGAGCCTTCGTTCGACGCGCCGACATTAACCAAACATCAAGGTTAATGCTTCATTTTCGAGGCTCGAACGAAGCGACCCCGGACAACCGTCCGGACGCTTCAAGATCTTAGCGTCCCTGCATGGCATCTTCAGGCCGGCCCAAACCAGAGCCGGCTTGCGAGAACGCGTGCGCGAGTAAGAGTTGTGTGGAGCGGTATGATGCGTAGGAGTAAGCAGTCGCGTCGCAAGTTTCGCCTGTCCTTCTCGGCCTGGCGCGCCCCGGCCATCATCGGCCTCGCCATTTTCCTCGGCTTTCCGTCGGTCGCTGCCTATTCCGATCTCGCCACATTTCTCTCCGGCATCAACCGAGGCGGGGAGCGTTGGCGCATGTATCTCACCCGGTCGCCGGCCGGATCGGTTCACGACGTCGACATGGTGTTTGCCGATCCGATCACGACCGGAGGGCTCGACGGCGGCGCCGGCATGACGCTTTCCGATGGCAGACGCGTCGCCCTGACGGCCGAATCGAAGCATCAAGGGGGAACTCCCGATGAGGACCGCGTCACCCGCAAGCTGAAGAAGGGCCGCATCGTCGCTGTCACGCCGGTAACGCCGCCAAAGGACTTCAGCGCCGGCTCGATCCTCAAGCGCACGAGCTTCCTGATGGAGCCCGATTTCGACGGGGCGGAGAAGATGGCTTTCGCCAAGCCGAATATCAAAGGCAAGGAGATCGAGATCGCCACTGCCTTCTACCGCAGGAAGCCGCCGCGGCCGGACCCGGGCGTTTCGCCCATGCTTGCCAAACTCGTGACCAACCGCGACGCCGACGTCCTCGCCACTGCCTACGTCCGGCCGGAGCCGGACTATGCGCGCGAATCCCCTTTCGATTCGATCCTTCGCGAAGACAAGAACGGCGGACGTTTCATTCCGGACATCTCCCCCGACGATCATGCCTGGGCAGCGACGGCGTTGCCGGCGACGGTGTTCAGCAAGGAGGAGCAGACCTGCCTTGCCGAAGGCATCTATTTCGAGGCACGCAGCGAATCGGTGAAGGGCCAGGCGGCGGTTGCCCAGGTGATTCTCAACCGGGTGCGCAATCCGACCTACCCGAAGACGATTTGCGGCGTCGTTTATCAGAACAAGGCCTGGCGCAATCGCTGCCAGTTCTCCTTTGCCTGCGACATGATCCGTGACCTCATCTATTCGCGTTCGCATTGGAAGACCGCGAAGGAGGTTGCGATGGCGGTCACCGCCGGAAAGATCTGGCTCCCGGAAGTCGGCTCTGCGACGCACTACCATGCCACCTATGTGAAGCCCGCCTGGGCGAAGACCATGAAGCGAGTCGGGCAGATCGGCCTGCACATCTTTTATCGAACCTATGGCGGCGGCTGGAGTTGATCGGCGGCAGGATTCCGCACAACTCCCGCCTGCATCGCGAACACAAGCTCCGACAAGCCAGGACGATTTCCGGTGCAGCATTGTCGCAGGTGTCGCAAAATTCCATTAAGTATTTGAAATTAAACGTGAATATTGTCCACGCTCAATACCCCCGCATGCCTTGACTATGCGGGTGCCTAAAACTATGTTGCGCGCGACTTCAAATGGGGCCGAACCGTGGCTTGAGCACCGGCCGTTTGTATGACCGAGATCGCGTTCGACCGCGTGGGGCTGCAAAGGGGAGCCATGTGACGGAGAAGCCGGAAGAAAGTCTGGAAGCGCGGCTGAAGCGCCTTGGCGAGGACATCGCGTCGAAGCGCGTGGATGTTTCGGATGAGGCGGAGGTTCGAAGCGCGGAGAGCCGCAAGGGCTACGCAGCAGCGATGAAGCTCTCGAGCGAGTTCATCGCCGGCATCGTGGTCGGGGCGTTCCTGGGCTATCTTTTGGACCATTTTGCGGGTACAGGGCCGTGGGGCATGATCGTCCTCCTGCTTCTCGGTTTCTGTGCCGGTGTTTTGAATGTGCTGCGTTCTGCCGGTCTGGTGGCGACACCCGACCAGCGCGGAGGTGGTTCTGGGAATAGCAAGAAGGACGGTGACGGCGCCTGAGGCGCCGTCCGGAAAACACGGTTTCCGCTTGCGGGCGGGCAGAACGAAAGAGAAGCGCGGTGTCAAACGATCCGACCCACCAGTTCCTGATCAACAAGATTGTCCCGATCGAGATTGGCGGAATTGACTTTTCCTTCACCAATGCGTCGCTGTTCATGGTGGCGACCGTCGGTGCTGCCGCGGGCTTTCTCTACCTGACGACTTCTCAGCGCGGAGTCATCCCGACGCGCATGCAGTCGGTCTCTGAACTGTCCTACGAGTTCATCGCCTCGATGCTTCGCGAAGGGGCGGGCAGCCATGGGATGAAGTTCTTCCCGATGGTCTTCTCGCTGTTCATGTTCATTCTGACGGCGAACCTGCTCGGCATGTTCCCGTATTTCTTCACCGTCACCAGCCAGATCATCGTGACCTTCGCTCTCGCCGTCTTCGTGATCGGCACGGTCCTCCTCTACGGCTTCTACAAGCACGGCCTTGGCTTCCTGAAGCTTTTCGTGCCGCATGGCGTGCCGGGCGCGCTGCTGCCGCTGGTGGTGTCGATCGAAGTCATCTCGTTCCTTTCCCGTCCCATCAGCCTCTCGGTCCGTCTCTTCGCCAACATGCTGGCCGGCCATATCACGCTGAAGGTCTTCGCAGGTTTCGTCGCCTCGCTCAGCGCCTTTGGTGCGCTCGGTGTTGGTGGCGCGATCCTGCCGCTCATCATGACCGTCGCTCTCACCGGTCTTGAGTTCCTCGTCGCCTTCCTCCAGGCCTATGTCTTTGCGGTACTGACCTGCATGTACCTCAACGACGCTGTCCACCCGGGAAGCCACTAAGGAATAACAGTCGCTCGCTTCCGGTCGGCTTCAGCCGCCGGGGGCGCAAATCCTAAGCCGCAACACCATTCGAAGGAGTCAATCATGGACGCGGAAGCAGCAAAGTTCTTGGGTGCAGGTCTTGCATGCCTTGGTATGGCCGGCACGGCTCTCGGCCTCGGCAACATCTTCGGCAACTATCTGGCCGGCGCTCTGCGCAATCCGTCGGCTGCTGACGGCCAGTTCGGCCGCCTCGTATTCGGCTTCGCCGTTACGGAAGCTCTGGGCATCTTCTCGCTGCTCGTAGCCCTGCTCCTCCTCTTCGCCGTCTAATAACGGCCGAAGTTCCGGCCGCGATCCCTCGGGTTCGCGGCCGCGCATATCTTTAAGTGCACCTTGGAGGTGAGCATGTTTGTGACCGCGGCCTATGCCCAGCAGTCAACCACCACTGAAGGCGCCGAAGCACACGATGCCCCTGCGGCCGGTGAGGTGCACACCGAAACGGGTGTGGCCCACGAAGGCGAGCATGGTTCCGGCGTGTTCCCGCCCTTCGATTCAAACCATTTCGCTTCGCAGCTGCTCTGGCTGGCGATCACCTTCGGGCTTTTCTATCTCCTGATGTCGAAGGTCATCATTCCGCGCATCGGCGGGATTCTCGAAAAGCGCCATGACCGCATTGCCCAGGATCTCGACGAAGCCACCCGCCTGAAGGGCGAGGCCGATGCCGCGATCGCTTCGTACGAGCAGGAATTGGCGAATGCCAAGGCTAAGGGTCACTCGATTGCCGACACGGCCCGCGAAGAGGCCAAGAGCAAGGCCAATGCGGACCGCGCCGCCGTCGAGGCCGAGCTTGCAAAGAAGATCACCGCTGCCGAAGCGCGCATCGCCGAGATCAAGTCCAAGGCGCTTGCCGATGTCGGTGCTATCGCCGAGGAGACGGCCACGGCCGTCGTCAAACAATTGATTGGCGGCAACGTCACGAAGACCGAGATCGCTGCGGCGGTCAAGGCGTCGGCCGACAACTGAGGGGCAGAGAACAATGGCACTTGATGCGACTTTCTACGCCCTCGTCGGCCTGATCCTCTTCTTCGCTCTCATCGCCTATCTCAAGGTTCCGGGCAAGATCGCCGAAGCGCTCGATGCCCGTGCCGACAAGATCGGCAACGAACTGGCGGAAGCCAAGCGCCTGCGCGAGGAGGCCCAGAGCCTGGTTGCCGAATACCAGCGCAAGCGCAAGGATGCCGAGGCGGAAGCCGCCAGCATCGTCGCTGCCGCCCAGCGCGAGGCCGAGATGCTGACGGCGGAAGCCAGGCAGAAGACCGAGGACTACGTCACCCGCCGTACGGCCCTTTCCGAACAGAAGATCAAGCAGGCCGAAAGCGACGCAATCAACGCGGTTCGCGCGGCAGCCGTCGATCTCGCGATCAGCGCGGCCGAGAAAGTGCTTGCGACGAAGACGGACGCCAGCGCTCAGGACGCCCTCTTCCAGAAGGCGCTCGGCGAGGTCAAGGGACGTCTGAACTAAGCTTCAGCTACTCTTCGCGATTTTGAGAGCCCTGCTTCGGCGGGGCTTCTCTTTTTGGGCTGGGTCTGTCAAGCAAAGGACATCCTCTCCGCGCCTACAAGGCGCGGCGTCGGGTGCCCGTCAGGAGTCTGGCTTCTCTGCGAAGTCGGCGCGCAACCGCTTCATGATCGGGTCGGATGGAGGGGCATCTCA